>JBCCLK010000025.1:0-40887 GCA_039026935.1 Pseudomonadota bacterium | reverse complement strand
TGCAGACTTTGGCGCAATGATTGCCGATGGATCCATGCCCCTTGATGATCTGTTTGCCCAGTCCATGCTGGGTGACGACCTAGAAGAGTGGATGGGGGAGAGCTACTTGCTGAAGCGGACCTTCCGGGCCTGCGCGCTCATCTCAGGGCTTGTCCAACGGCGGCATACGGGTTCGGAGAAATCCGGGCGGCAGGTAACCGTATCCACCGACCTTATCTATGACGTTTTACGCGAGCATGAACCTGACCATCTCTTGCTTCAAGCAACATGGGCCGATGCGGCCACAGGGTTGCTCGACATTGCACGGCTCGGCTCTATGCTTGCACGTATTGAAGGACGAATCACCCATCAACGCCTCAACCAGATTTCTCCCCTCGCCGTTCCAATCATGTTGGAAGTCGGCAAGGAACCGGTGTTCGGCGAGGCACGCGATCAAGTTTTGGAAGATGCCGAGGCTATGATCGAAGAAGCGATGAGTTAGAGCAATTTTCAGCAAAAGTTGCTCGACGTTTGCGCGTGCGAAATTGCGGCAAAAGACATGCTGAAAGCCCTTGGGATGAACAAGCGTTCATTGAATAGGGTCAAGACAAATGAGGCTTTGGTGTCGGCTTGGATCAGCCAAACAACGGCAACGTATGACGAACAGACCAGCGCACGCATCTCCCTGATGGGCACTGCTCTCATCGCCGACCGGTCCGGCGCGCTCTACTGGCCTGATGAGGCGATGTTGATCGTCTCAGACCTGCACCTTGAAAAGGGCTCATCCTTCGCACGTTTTCGCCAGCATCTGCCACCGTACGACACAATGGCGACCTTGCAGCAGCTTTCCCTCATGATGGGCACGTACAATCCAAAGCGGGTCCTGTGCTTGGGTGACAGTGTGCATGATCGGGCGGCCTGGGATCGCTTGAGCAACGAGGATCGTGCGCGGCTTGTTGGTTTGTGCCAGTCTGTCGAAGACTGGATCTGGATCGCTGGCAACCATGACCCCGACCCACCCGCAGGGGTACCTGGCACGAGCCTCGATACGCTGCGTCTGCAGAACATCACCTTCCGCCATGAGCCAGGCGGCGAGTTGGCGGAGGATGAGGGCGAGGTCGCTGGACATTTGCATCCTGCAGCGCGGGTGATTGGCAAGGGAGGCTCGACGCGGCGGCCTGCCTTTGCGCATGACGGCACGCGGCTGATCATGCCGGCCTTTGGCGCCTATGCAGGTGGCCTGTGTCTGTCGGCGCAACCCTTTAAGAGCTTGTTTGAAAGAAGCACTTTCAAGGCCAGCGTATGCGGGCGCTCGCGCGTGTTCACCGTGCCGGGAAACCGAATCTTAGGCTGGCGCTAGAGCATTTTCAGCGAAAGTGTACGCGGTTTCGCACCCGGAAAATGCGATAAAACAATGAGATAGAGCCATTCACGTGACTCAAGGTTTATGAGAATTGCTCTAGCTCACCATCAGACAATTGTAAGCACCGCCATCACACTCAAAAGCGAGCAGACAAGTGCGGTGAGCAGCGTGCGCAAATGTGGGAACCAATCAGGTGCGCCGTCATCTTCCGCATCCCCCACATCCCACGCGCCTTGGCCCGCAAAGGCCATGGCAAGAAGCACGAGCCCCGGGAATGTGGGTATCAAGACCGCGACCCAGCCGATGAGCGATGGGATGACGGACAGCGCAAAACGGGCGTCACGGCGTTCTGCATCATCCAAGAGCAGCGCAAGGCCCCAGCGTACCCCGCCCAGAAAAGACAAGATAACCGCGCCGTAGACGAGCGTCGCGGTCAGCGCCAAAGTAGGGGTCAGAAACCAAACGCCGCCCAACGTATAAGCGATGAGGCCGCCCACAAACGGCAACGCGCCAGAAAGGCCGAGCCAGAGAGGCGCAGGCGGAACCGTCTTGAGGGCAGTGAGGACGCGCATCGTAACCTTTTAAGGAAGTTACAGGTTTGTCAGGTCCGGCGGAACACGATTCCACCAAGCCAGCCGGTGATAAGCGCAAGTAGAACAGCACCCAGCCCATAGACAAGCGGTTCCTGTCGAGAAGATCGGAACAGATATTGTTCGACCCCGGTCTTGCGAACCAAAATTCCGACCCGCTCCTCAGCAAGCAGTACGCCGCCGGAAAACAGATAGACGTTCACGTCAAACAGACCAAGAGGAACATCCGCCGGGAACTGAGCGCGAGCGCGGAACAATGCGTTATCAATGATTGTGACAGCGGACGCGTCTTCTTGATACGCTCCAGCTTCTGCTTGAAGGCGCAAGAAGGCTGTCTCAAAAACAGGCTGCTCGCGCGGATCGTCGGCTTGGTGCATGTCCTGATCCGCCTCAGAGAGGCCGCCTTGCGTATCGCCATCGGTATCAGACTCTTGGTCAACAGCGGCTAGGAGCGTCTCAACACCGATCTGAAACCGCTCAAGGATCGCCGGATGCGCGATCTCTGCCGCGGGGCGGTTGGAGAGAACCGTATAGGCTGACGGAACAGCCTCAAACTCAACGGCGTGCCGATTGATCCAGATGCCAGCAACGCGCTCTCTTAGCCGTGTGACTTGATCGGCGCGCGGTCCAACGACGGTAACCACAACATCGTAAACCGACGCGCGGGGGACAGTCGCCGCATCACGGCGCACAGCGCCGAAGATCGTGATGGCCGAGCCCGTAAAGCTCGAGGTGATGTCGACCGTGCGCTCTGACAGGGTCACGATGAGCGATTCTGCCCGCAGTGCCGCGGTGCCCGACAGGACGAGCAGAGCAACAAGAGTGAGGTGTTTTATCATTCACCTGCCCCACTAACCGAGAAAAGCTCCGTCGGTTCAAGAACCAGATCAAACAAGAAGCGCGCGCCGACAATGAGGATCAAAAGTGCTAGGAGCAGACGCAACTGCTCGCCTCGCATCTTCTGACCCGCCGATGCGCCAAACTGCGCACCCAGAACGCCACCGACCATCAGAATAAAGCCGAGGACAATGTCGACCGATTGCGTCGTCATCGCATGCAAAACAGTCGCAACGGCCATTGTCACCAAGATTTGGACCAGCGACGTGCCGATCACCACATTACCCGGTACCCGCAGAAGATAAATCAGCGCCGGCACCATGATGAAGCCGCCGCCAATACCAAGGATTGCGCCAGCAAAGCCAATAGCAAGCCCCAAGGCGATCACCGGAATGACGGAGATGTAAAGCCGGGATTTGCGAAAAGCTGTTTTAAGCGGCAGGCCATGGATCCAGTTGTGCTGGCCGGGCTTGCGCGTCGAAACAGACCTGCCTTGGGCACCGCGCCATACCGTTCGCGCGCTTTCCCAAAACATGAGACTACCCACAACGCCTAAAAACAGCATGTAGGAAACCGCGATGATGAGATCGAGCTGACCAACTGCGCGCAGAAGCGAAAACAGCCAAACGCCGAGTGCGGAACCAACAACGCCGCCACTGAGCAGAACCCCCGCCAACTTGTAGTCGACACCACCCTTGCGGGCGTAGCTCAACACGCCGGACGTGGACGAGGCAACGATCTGAGATGTGACGGTGGCCACGGCGACCGAAGGTGGAATGCCAGAGAAGATGAGGAGCGGCGTCAGCAAAAACCCGCCGCCAACGCCAAAAAGCCCAGACACAAAGCCGACCGCACCGCCCATGCCCAGGATCACGAACATGTTCACGGCCATTTCGGCGATCGGCAAGTAGATCTGCATAGCTGCAGCGGGCTTTCACAAACGGTGTCTAAAGCAAAGCGATCAAGAGACGCTTGGTCTATGACCTCCAGGCGTACCGGCGGTCAATCAAGTGAGGTACCAAACCGACCCTACCTTTGACCAACACACATAGCCCGCGAGATCAGGTGGCCCGCGAGATCAAGAAACTGTTACCCTACAGGGAACGACCTGTCTGCAGGGCGTCTAGAAGCGCTTGATCCACGCTACCGTTGGCAGCCAAGCCAACCGAGCGCTGAAATGCACGGATGGCTTCGGTCGTGCGCGGCCCGATAAGGCCGTCGGCTGGCCCCGGGTCATAGCCGCGTTCGGCTAAAAGCCGCTGTGCTTGCGCAATAGCAGCCTGGTTCGCACTCGATCCATTGCCAGCGCTTGCACGAACGCTGGTGTCGCCCCAACCATCTTCAGGGCCCTGCACGGCAATGGCTGACCGGTCCACCTGGATGGGAGCCCAGTTTTGAACGCGCGCCTGGGCCAAAGCAAGCGCCTCTTCGCCCAAGACCCCGGCCACTTCATCGCGCCGGGTAACCGCCTCGCGGTCACCAGCCTCGGCAGCGAGCGCAAACCATTTGTAGGATTCCATAAGGTCACGCTCAACGCCCATGCCCCGCGCATAAAGAACCGCGAGATTGAACTGGCTGTCGGATAGTCCGCGATTGGCAGCCGGGATGAACCAAGCAGCGGCCCGTGCAAAGTCAGGCGTAGCGCCTGCGCCTTCTGCGGCCATGACGGCAAGATTATGCATGGCGCGCGGATTGCCCGCCAATGCAGCCCGCTCGTACCAGGCAATAGCACCGCTGCGGTTGCGATCGACGCCGTGGCCTCGTTCATAAAAACTGCCCAGACGATATGCCGCCGGAGTGATCCCGGCATCCGCGGCGCGCGCGTACCAATGTGCGGCAGACGCAAGGTCCTGCTGCACGAAACGCCCTTCCATGAAACGCCTGGCGACCTCAAACGCTGCACGCGGATCACCACTCGCGGCAGCAACACGCAAACGAGGTGAGCCAATCGCTTCTGGCAGAGCATCGCCAATAGCAGCCGGACGCGTTGGCAGCGGCTCGTTGAGCAGCGGACCAAGGTCGTTCGCTGGCGGGGCCTCCGGCTGCGTTGGAATGACCGTAGGTGTTTCAGCCAGAACCGGCCCACGATCACGCTCAAAACCTCTGCCGAAAGCTGCATCCGCTGTGGATGGGGGAGAAGGCGTTGGTGAGGTGGCCGCTGTCTGGAGACCCTCAGCGTCGATGTCAGGCGCGGTGGAGCTGGGTACATTCGGCTCGGTCACATCGCGAACGGACGAACCTTCCGCAGGTCCCGTGGAGACCGTTTCGCTGGCCTGCGTTTCAGAGGCCTGCGTTTCAGGGGCCTGCGTTTCAGGGGCCTGCGTTTCAGGGGCCTGTACGTCACCCGCTTGCGCGTCACCGGCTCCTGCATTGCTTTCGCTGGCCGCTTCATCGGCAGCGCTCTCAGCCGATATAGGAGGCGCGACACCTGCCGTTTCGGATGTGTCGTTGGAGAGCAGCGCTGGCACAAGCACATTCAAGACAATCAGACCGAACCCAACCGTAAATAGGAAAAGCGCCACGATCTTAAGCGGGGAAATGCCGCCTTTTCTCTTACCGTCGTTCGACCCGTCAGTGGAGGGGCGATCGCGTTCGGCACCTGTTTCTATGCCCGTAGGGGATGGCTCTTGGCGAGGCCCGCCTCGCTTTGCTTCGCGGTCTTGCCCAGAACGGGTCGACATGCCCCGCATGGCGCCGAGATCCAGGCCGCCAGCGTGACCCTTGGCTGCTGCACTCGCCGTTTGCGGCGGCGAGAACGGGCCGGCCGAACCTGGCTCCACCCGTCCTCCGCCCGCATGAAGGGCAGCCGTCTGGGCGGCACGGCGAGCGGCGGCGATAAAGCTTGCCCGCTGACGTGCCGGATCATCGTCGACCTCATCATAGGCGGGGGTCGTGTTGGCTGGCGCAGCTTCCGGCATTGGAGGTGGCTGAGACAGCGGCTGTTGCTCAGGCTCATGCGACGCCGAGGCGTCTTTCTCACTATCGATCGCACCGGACAATTGACGCAACAGCTTTTGCGCATCCCCGGCCTCGGCGGATGCCTGTGCGGCATCAGGTTTGGCAGCATCGGGCTGGACAGTGTTGGATCGCGTGGCATCAGAAGCTTCTGATGCCAAAGGCGCAGCGTACTGTGACAGAGGCCGGTCAACATCCAAGGGAGGACCATCACGCTCTGAGTGCGTTTCGTCCGTCGGCCGAGACGGGAGTGAAGGCGGAGCAACCTGTTTCCCCCGATACCCTTGCGCCAATGCGGTCGCCGCGACCCCATCTTCCTCAAGCGCGGTCATCCGTGCAACAACCGTTTCCAACGCTTTGTGCATGGATTGAAGGGTCTCATGAACCCGAGCGTCTTGTTCTGATGCGGCTTCACGCACAGCGGAAATCTCAGCATGAAGGCTTGCCGAGCCGGGTTGATCACCATCGCCTGCAAAGCGCTCTTGCATAGCGTCGAGCCAGCTGTCTGGCGGGATCGGCGGAAAAGCTCCCGCATCATCATCGGTGAACAGACCGAGCTTGCGCACCTGGCTCGCCAGACGGTCCACATCGGCGGAAAGTGAAGGCAGCGCGGCACCGTCGTTGGTGTGGCGGATAGCACCGAAGCGATCCGCCAAGTCTTTCACCTGCTCGACAATGTCTTGCTTGAAACCGGCGTTCGTTTCCAAAGTCAAACTGGCGTTGACCCGGGACAGCTCTTCGCGCAATGCCGCCACGTCTTCGCGTTGCAGATCCGCACCCTCAGCGCTTTCATCGATCAACGCGGAAAGACGTTCCTCCAAGCGGGTGAGTGCTTCATCAGGCACGTTCGCGGGCGTAGAGCGCACACGGCCTTGAAGCGCATGGCCTTCAAGGAGTGCAGCGGGCGTATCGACGAGCGGTGCATCGCCGTCGGCAAAGACAGCCTGAACCCCGTCGAGACGTCGGTCCACGCCGTCAAAGCGATCCATGAGCGATGCAATAACGCCCGAAAGACGGGACTCAACCGCCTGCTCCACTGCATCCACGATCGCGCCCGTGCTTGGGACCGCACGCAAACAGGCCTCAACGCGCTCACCAAGATCTTGCACCGCAAGGCCAAGACTTTTGATGTCACCGCCTTCCTGCAAGGTCGTGACACGGGTTGTTAGGTCAAGAAGGCTCTGCTCAATCTCGTGGATGGGTAGGTCCAACCGCAAACCTGCGATGCCGCGCGCGAGTTCGGCGATATCGCGTTCCAAAACGTCATGACTTTGAGACGGCTCCTCAAGCGTCGCGAGCTTCTCGGTCAGATGCGCGAGCTGATCAGCATGCCCGAGCGTCGCCTTCTCGATACGAGCAAGTGAGGCGAACTTATCATCTAACTCACTCAAGTCCGCGGAGCCAAGGCCCGGAACGACGGTGTTGCGGACCGACTCTAGGGCCTCGATGAGGCTACGCGCTTCGCCCTGGAAGTTTGCAAGACGATCGATTTCTTCTTGCAAGGCGTTTAGCCTCGTCTCAACCACGACACTGCCGCCATTTCCAAGAGCCTCGATGCGCGCTTCGAGGGCAACAAGACGCTCAACGATGGCGCCCATTGCGTCGTGGGCAACCTTGTCGGGGGTGCCTGTGACGATGCGATCGGCCAGTTCCTGGATATTCATCAAAGCTTCATCGACACGCTTCTCGTTCGATGCGCTACGATCAGCGAGCGCTGCCATCATGGAGCGCATCTCTTGCATCAATGCGCCCGTATCATCCTCGTCGAGGCGATCGATCATCCCACGCAGCCCACTGACTTCGCCATACAAAGCGTCGATGGTATCGTCAGTACTGTTGTCATGGCGCATGCCATCAAGACGCGACAGGATATGGCTATATCCGCTTTCGAGCGACCGGATCGCTTCGGCCTGTGGCATGGACGCCAGCGTCTGTTGAACGGCCTCTACCTGACGGGCGAGTTGGACCAGTTGGGTGTCGTGTGAGTCATCGGTCACCCGACCGGATGGCCCGTCGCTTGCGCGTGTGGACGCTCGCGTCGATTGGTCATCGAGTTCTTCTTTTCGACGTCGCAAAGCATCCAGCGACTTGCCAAGCCCCAATGGAGCAGCTGGGGTCGCGCGACCGGGTGCGTGATGATTGGGTGCGTGATGATTGGGTGCTTGGTGATCAGGCAGACGGGTTTCCAGCGTTTGCAACGATTGAGAGATCGTCGCCAAACGGGACTGAAGGTCGGCCGCACTCCCTTTTCCGCGCGTTTCCAGGCCGGTATTGGCCATCCCAACTATCCTTACCATTGCTCATGGATGGACCGAGCCGCCTCATGATAAAGCGCCCGCGTCCATGTTACTCTCGCGCTGAACCTGCCTTGATCATGGTAAATGAGTGGTAAAGATAACCGGTTTGTTAATGTCCGACGCTTACATTCAAGTGATTTCTGCGGCGAGAAGGCGACAACGGCGCTGTGAAACGCTCAGATCGTCCACGGCAATCAAACCGGTCGACGCAAATTAAAGTGGCAACATGCACATGTTTGTGTTGAAAAATACAACTTTTGATTGAATTTGCCCAAAATTTCCGTAACGTAACGGTAAGTCTTGAGAAAGATTCGGGTAGGCACAGCATCGGAAACACTTCAGACACCCGGCTTTGAGACGCCCGTGGGATATGGATTGGAATCGAGCAAGGGAGCGGTTGACGATGGAGAGTGTCGCACGAGAGACAGAATATAGCATTGGCGAGTTGGCCCGCGAGTTCGATCTGACGCTGCGAACACTACGGTTTTACGAAGACCGCGACCTCCTCAGACCGCGCCGCGTTGGTATGCAGCGGATCTATTCGCGTCGAGACCGCGCTCGTTTGAAGTTGATCGTCATGGGCAAGAAGGTCGGCTTTTCACTGCAAGAAATCGGTGAGATGCTCGATTTCTATGATCTGAAAGACGGACAGGAGCACCAGCTTGTGCTGGCGCGCGACCGCTTTACCGAGCAGATCGCTCTGTTACGTCAACAGCAACAGGATATCGAGCAAGCCATCGGAGAACTGGAGCGCACGGTGGAAGTGGTGACCGGCATGCTGAAGGAAAAGCAACAGGGGTAGGCAGCGCCAACGCGCGTGGTTGCGGAAAGGTCGCGCCAGCTGGTTGCCGCGTGGGGCATCTTTTCTAGATGGTGCGGGATGCAAATGCTGTTCTAGAAGGCCCTATGACAATGCCTGCCACCATCGACTATTACTTCACCCTCATCTCCCCCTTCACCTATCTTGGGCATCCGACGCTGCTCGAGGTTGCGAGTAGGCATGGGGCGTCGCTTGTCTACAAGCCGGTGAACCTGATGAATGTTTTCCAGACCTCTGGGGTCCTTCCCATCCCGGAGCGACCTGTTTCGCGTCAGAACTACCGCCTGATCGAGTTGCAGCGCATTGCTGATTTTCGTCAGCTGCCGCTGACCCTCAAGCCAGCCTACTTCCCGACAAACCCTGGCCTTGCCAATGGCGCGGCGATTGCCATCGCTCAGGCTGGAGCTGACCCGTCAAGCTTTGTCTTTGCAGCGCTTCAAGCTTGTTGGGTGAACGAACAAGACATAGCTGATGAAGGCGTTGTGCGCGCTTTGGTTGAGGCTAACGGACATGACGCCGATGCCATTCTAGCCGCCGCGGCCTCTACAGCGGTCACAGACGAAATGAGCGCAAACACAGACGCGGCCATCGCGGCAGGGGCCGTAGGCGCGCCTGTCTACGTGCTCAATGGCGAGCCATTCTGGGGTCAAGATCGGATCGAGCATCTGGACCATGCACTTGCTACCAGTCGCGAGCCATACACAGCGGCGTGATATACATGAACAGCTATTCACTGGCCTAAAGTGATTTTTGCTCCCTATAGTGCAGACTCAACCCCGGCGTTTTGCGCCGACCGAGAAAGCCGTAGCTGATGTTCCACTCCTTCTTTCCTAAGCCCAAGCTGTTTTTCCTGTCTTTTGCGATCTATTCGCTGGCGGCGATCCTGTTCTGGTATTTCGCCGCCGAACGGATGCAGTTTCTGTCGTTCGGGCCAGTGTTTGGCGTGGAGAGCACCATCGTTGCAGAGGTTGACCCCGGTATCGCACCTGACGTGGAGATACCCGCTGACGGCGAAGGAGTTGAGGCGGAGGAAAGCTGGGTCACGGCGCAGACGTTCTGGTTCTACCAGTATCTTCTCATCGCCATCGGGATCTTTGTTGGGTTTTGGATGTGGTACGCGCCGCACCCCTGGCAGCTCTGGTCCGTGGCAGGCTCGGCGCTCATCTTCTTCACCAACTGGTTCCTCGTCCAACTGGATGTGATGATCAACGAGTGGTTCGGCGACTTTTACGACCTGATCCAGCAGGCTCTGTCTGAGCCCGGCTCCATCGATGGGCGCGACTATTATCTGGGCATCGCAACCTTCCTTCAGATCGCGCTGGTCTATGTCTTCGTGGCGGTGATGTTTCGCTTTTTCGTCAGCCACTACGTGTTCCGTTGGCGCACAGCGATGAACAACTACTACACCGGCATGTGGAAGCGCGTGCGCCACATTGAAGGCGCCTCACAGCGCGTTCAGGAAGACACGATGCGCTTTGCCGCAATAACTGAAGGCCTGGGCGTCGCGCTTCTTGACTCGGTCATGACGCTCATCGCCTTCTTGCCTCTGCTATGGGGGCTATCGGCCGCTGTGACCGAGCTGCCACTGATCGGCGAGGTCAGCCAGGGCCTCGTGTTCGTAGCGATTATCTGGTCGATCTTCGGCACTATGCTGCTCGCGGCTGTAGGCTTCAAACTGCCTGGCCTTGAGTTCAACAACCAGAAGGTCGAGGCTGCCTACCGCAAAGAGCTCGTCATGGGCGAGGATTTCACCGAGCGGGCCCAGCCACAGTCTCTGACCCAGCTTTTCGGTGACGTGCGCAAGAACTACTTCCGCCTCTATTTCAACTATCTCTACTTCAACGTGGTGCGGATCTTTTATCTTCAAATTGGCAACCTCATACCCTTCATCGCTCTCGGGCCAACGATCATCGCTGGTACGATCACCCTGGGAACGATGCAGCAGATCATGCGGGCGTTTAATCGGGTTGAGGGTTCGTTCCAGTATCTGGTCAATTCCTGGACGACAATTGTAGAACTGATGTCGGTCTACAAGCGGCTCAGCGCTTTTGAGAGAGCGGCGCTGGCTTCATCCGAGCCTGGAACGCAAGCGGGTGACGGGACCAAGATGCCTTCCCCTGCCGAATAGCCCGTGCGGTAACAGGTCCGAACAATCAGCGCTTGGCACGGCGTGATCGTGACCCACATGGTGGGGCATGATCACCCGCGCCGACCAGTTCATGACGATCCGCCCGCAAGGGCTTTACTGCATACCGGGCAATTTCTACATCGACCCAGTCTCGCCAGTGGATCGTGCTGTCATTACGCACGGCCATGCCGACCATGCTCGCGCCGGGCACGGGTCCGTACTCGCAACTGCCGAAACGCTCACGATCATGGCGATCCGCTACGGCGCGAACTTCGCCAGCACCACGCAAAGCGCCACGCTGGGTGAGGTAATCCAAATCGGGGATGCGCAGGTTAGCCTTTTCCCTGCGGGGCATGTGCTTGGGTCCGCGCAAGTGCTCGTTGAATATCAAGGGCACCGCCTTGTCGCCTCGGGAGACTACAAACGGCATAGCGACCCAACCGTTACAGCGTTTGAAGTGGTTCCATGCGACACCTTCATCACCGAGGCGACGTTTGGGTTACCGGTCTTCCGTCATCCTCCAGGTGCGGACGAAGCAGCCAAACTCGTCCGCTCGCTCGGCGTGTTTCCTGATCGACCGCATTTGGTCGGAGCTTACGCGCTCGGCAAAGCGCAGCGGGTTATCTCAGAGGTTAGGTCTACTGGGTATGACGGGCCGATCTATCTGCATGGCGCGCTGCAAAAGCTGTCGGAGTTTTATCAGTCCCAAGACGTCGACCTTGGCGAGCTTCGCCCTGTCGCTGGTATGAAAGCAAAGGACCTGGCTGGCCAGATCATCGTATGCCCACCAGGTGCGCTCAATGATCGTTGGTCGCGCCAGTTTTCCGACGGGATTACCTGCTTTGCCTCGGGCTGGATGCGCGTGCGCGCTCGGGCAAGGCAGCGGGGTGTAGAGCTTCCCCTCGTCATGTCCGATCATGCCGATTGGGATGATCTTTGCCGCACCATCCTCGATACCGGCGCGCGCGACATTTGGGTCACCCACGGCCAAGAGGACGGGCTGGTCCACTGGTGTGCGACCCAAGGGATTTCAGCCCGGCCGCTGAACATGATCGGCTATGGCGATGATGAAGAGGCCAGCATTGAAGAGCCCAGTGCGAATGAGACTAACAAGGACGGGGCAGCCAGGGATGAGGCGGCATTGAAGGAGAGCGGGCCAGCATGAAGGCCTTCTCAGAACTTTTGGACCGGCTTGCATACGAGCCGCGCCGCAATGGGAAGCTGCGGCTGTTATCCGGCTACTTTGCCGATACACCTGACCCCGAACGAGGGATCGCCCTGGCCGCGATTACAGGTGGGCTGGATTTTAAGAATGCAAAGCCTGCCTTGATCCGCGGTCTCGTCGAGGAACGCACCGATCCTGTGCTCTTTGGCCTGTCGTATGACTATGTAGGCGACATGTCAGAGACGGTCGCCCTTATCTGGCCAGCCGACTACGGGGTTAATATGCCACCGCCCACGCTAGAAGAAGTGGTGGAGGCGCTCGACAACGCCAGCAAGGCCGATATGCCGGCTATCATCGCTCGGTGGCTCGATACACTGGACGAAACCGGGCGATGGGCGCTGTTGAAGCTCATCACGGGCGGTCTGCGCATTGGCGTGTCAGCGCGGCTTGCCAAGACATCCGTTGCCGCGCTCGGTGATCTGTCGCCGGATGACGTGGAAGAGGTATGGCATGGCCTGAAACCGCCCTATGAAGGCCTGTTTGCCTGGGCGGAGGGCAAGGCAGCCCGCCCTGAGAATAATGATCCAGCACCCTTTGCGCCGGCCATGCTCGCGCATCCAATTGAAGATGGCGATCTCGACAAGCTCGACGCATCCGCCTTTCTCGCCGAGTGGAAGTGGGACGGTATCCGCGTGCAAGCTGCCAGCGGCGTTGCCAAGGATGGCTCGACCGTGCGCCGACTCTACTCCCGCACGGGCGATGACATTTCCAGCACTTTTCCCGATCTCGTCGAGGTACTCCCTGATAAGGCGACGCTTGATGGAGAGCTTCTCATCCTGATTGACGGCAGAGTGCAGACCTTCAACACGCTGCAACAACGGCTCAACCGCAAGACAGTGTCGGCAAAGCTCCTTAAGAGCCATCCAGCGCACATGCGGGTCTATGACGTACTGCGTCTGGATGGCGAGGATTTGAGACCACTTGCCTTCGATCAACGGCGCAAGCGGCTTGAAGCGCTGATTGCACGTCACGATAGTCCGCGGCTCGATCTTTCACCAATGGTGTCTTTCGAGACCTGGCAGACGGTCGCCGACGCACGGGCTGACCCGGCAAGCTTTGGTGCGGGCGAGGATGCCGATGCGGTGGAAGGGGTGATGATCAAACGCGCTGACAGTGCCTATGTGCCCGGACGCCCCAAAGGCCCGTGGTGGAAGTGGAAGCGTGACCCAATGTTGATTGATGCGGTGCTGATGTACGCACAGCGGGGCCATGGCAAACGCTCCAGCTTTTACTCTGACTACACCTTCGGCGTCTGGAAACCGGCGCAGAACGAGCGATCTCTGGTTCCCGTCGGCAAAGCCTATTTCGGCTTTACTGATGAAGAGCTGAAGCAGATCGATAGCTTCGTGCGGAAACACACGGTCAACCGCTTCGGGCCTGTGCGCGAGGTCGTCCATGGCGAAGAGACGGGCCTCGTTCTGGAGGTCGCTTTTGAGGGGCTGCAACGCTCCACGCGCCACAAGAGCGGCATTGCCATGCGGTTCCCACGCATCTCACGCCTGCGCTGGGACAAACCGCCGAGGGAGGCCGACACTTTGGAAACCGTTGAGGCGTTGCTGCCTGCAGGTGATCGATAAGCTAGGTGTTCAGTCCCGGAAAGTGATGGATTGATTCATCGCATGCTCCGGGTACGAAACCGCACATACCTTCGTTGAGTATGCTCTTGGGGACACTACGCACTGTTCCTGTTCGGCATTTGACGAGGGCCGTGGGCGCAGCTTGCGATGCTAAGAGAAGCGCCATGCTCTACGATCTGGCAAAGTTTCTGCATGTGACCGGCGTTGCCATGCTTATGGGCAACATCACCGTTACCGCGATCTGGAAGTTCTTCGCTGACCGCGACGGGCGGCCTGAGGTTTTGAGCTTCGCGCAGAAACTCGTCACCTATACCGACTGGTCGATGACCTTCTGGGGCGTTGTCCTCATCATGGGCGGCGGATACTTCATGGCGGTCGCGGGCGGGTATCCGCTCAATGAAGGCTGGCTTTTATGGAGTCAGATCTTCTTTGTAACCTCAGGTCTTATCTGGCTGTTCATCCTCGTTCCTATCCAAGTCAAACAGGCCCGCATTGCGAAGACCTTTGTGGGAACGGATGTCGGCGATGTGTATCGCCTTCTTTCCAAGCGCTGGATTGTCTGGGGGCTGATCAGCACGGTGCCACTGGTGGCCGCGACATGGCTGATGGTGGTGAAGCCATTCTGAGGGTTGCGTGCCTTACATTCACAAACGCGTGTAATCACATGCACCTGCCCTAAACGCACCTGCTTCTCGGCCTATGTCGATTACACTTTGCACCGACAACCAAGGACCACGTCATGCGCCGTTTTTTCTTCGCCGCCCTTGCTCTTCTTCCCGCGCTACCGCTCGCTTTCGTTCTTCCCGCTTCTGCTGGGTCGCTTGAGCCACGAGATGGTTGGGTCGTGATCGATACCGATAAGCCGTTCGCGACGTTACTTGCAGATCTAAAAATGGCAGTTGGGAACAACAATTTTGGCGTCGTCACCGAGGCTGGTCCGACCGGCGTCGCGCGTAGCCGCGGCGTTGAGATTCCGGACAACCGGGTCGTGGGCGTCTTCAACAATGTATACGCTGTTCGGATTTTGCAGCTTTCAACCGCCGCGATGATCGAAGCGCCAATCCGATTCTATCTGACCGACGATGAAGACGGGACAGCAACCCTCTCCTACAAGACACCAAGCACCGTCTTCGCACCTTACATCGATGAAGCACCGGAAGATTTGGCCGTCGCAGCGGGAGAGCTGGATGGCATCTTCATGACCATCGCTGAAGCTGCGGTGGATTAAGGACGCGACTACGTTTCACCGGGTCGCTTGAGACTGAAGAGCTCCGTGACCCGAGCATAGTCCCGATAACCCAGCCGCGCGAGCGGCTGGTACGTCGTCACGTCGAACCTTCCATCAACTATGCAATCATCGCGCAAATGCACCCCTGTCACCTCGCCGAACACCACGATGTTGGCGCCCCCCGGGAGATCGACCGTGGTGACCAGCTTGCACTCTAAGCTTGCAGGGGCATTGGCGACGCGAGAGCAGGCAACCGTGGCGCACTCCGCCCGCTCAATCTTGGCATGATCGAATTCATCGACCTCGCGCGGCAGGCTTTCAGACGTGGCATTCATCGCATCGCGCATAGCATAGGCGACGATGTTTACGCAGAAAACGCCCGTGTCGATGATGTTGCCAACCGTATCCTTGCCCCTATCACGGTCCGGCTTTGCGGCAGTGGACGAAAACATGACCTGTGGCGGATCGTATGCAACGCCATTGAAGAAGGAATAGGGCGCCAGGTTTTCAGACCCACCAGCACCGCGGGTTGAAATCCACGCGATAGGTCTGGGCGTGACAATAGCGCTAAATGGGTTGAAGGGCAGTCCGTGACCATCTTCAGGCGTGTAAAACATTTACCGTCTCGCAGCGTCGCTCAGGAGCCAACGCGTCCTATCCCGTCGTTTCCAGCGCTTGGCTACGGCGTCGATACCAAGCGATGCCGACCACCACCACCAGCACAACCGCAAGACCATACCAGGTGACGGCGTAAGACAGGTGGCGGTTTGAGAACTCAAACTTTGTCTCACCAGCCTGCGGAAGAATACCCGTAGGCGAGGCTGGCATATCGACGGTTAGAGGTGCCGTGTTCCCAATGCCCGATACAAGCTCTAACTGAGCGATGTCGCGGCGAAAAACGATGCGGTCGTCCAGATCGGGATCAGGCGACATGAAATTGGATGGATCGTTAGGCCGCGCGAGACCTTCAAAGGTGATTTCACCGGTCGGGGCACGTTCAACCAGTTGTCCTGTCGGAAGCTGAAAGGGAGCAAAGCCACGATTAACAAAAACGCGCGTGCCACTGTCAGAGAGTTCAAACGCGCGCATGAACCAATAGCCTGGACCCTCATAGGTGCCTCTGGCATCCGACAACGTCGTGAAGACGCGAACCGGCTCGCCAACAAAGCGCCCGGTCAAGCGGACAGGACGGTAAGAGAATTCCGTTGTTCCCTCCGCCAACAATGCAGAGAGGGGGATCGGCGGAAGCAAAGGCCTGTTTTCAGCTTCCTCGATGAGCGCCTCTTTCCACTGAAGCCGCTGCACCTGCCATGTACCAAGACCCAGCAGGATGACGAAGGCACCGAGGATGAGGAGGACAGTTGCAATCCGTTTCATCGCTACACCCGACCACTGTTACCTGAGCGCATAACGTGGAGAACTTCCAACGACGGTTCCTTCACACAACGTGCTCCCGCACCCCGCTTTGACGCAGACGCGCTCGCGCAGAGTTGGGCAACTGTTGCTGAAATTGCTCTAGCGCGTATCGCGCCGCGTGAAATCGTCATTGCGCACCTCGAGGGCGTCCATCTGATACTGCCGGGCGATCAGGAAACCTTTGAGCGGTCGCAGGGGTCCAAGACACGTGATCAAGATCACAGGGAGGGAGACAAGTGCGTGGACCCAATAGGGCGGCGCGTACGCAAGCTCTAACCAAAGTGCGAGGCCAACCACGATGAAACCGGAAACGAAACTGGCGAAAAAGGCAGGTCCGTCACCAGCGTCTGCAAACTCGAAGTCGAGATCGCAGACGTCGCATCTTTCGGCAACCGTGAGGAAGCCGTTGAACATATGCCCTTGACCGCAGCGAGGGCACTTGCCTGTCCATCCAGCGCGCAGAGGCTTTGAAGTGATGGGCGTCGACGTGATCGGGACGTTTGTCAAAGTCGACTAGAAGTTTCCGCCACCACCGTAGCCCCAAACATAGATGGCCACGAACAAGAACAACCAGACGACATCGACGAAGTGCCAGTACCAGGCAGCCGCTTCAAAGCCGAAATGCTTGTCCTTGGTAAATTGACCTTGCATCGCGCGCAGAAGACAGACCGCCAGGAAGATCGTTCCAACAAACACGTGGAAACCATGAAAGCCCGTCGCCATGAAGAAGGTTGCGCCATAGATGTGGCCGGCAAAATCAAAGTGAGCGTGGGTGTACTCGTAAATCTGCATACCGGTGAAGAAAACGCCAAGAGCAACTGTCAAGGCGAGACCTTGCTTGAAGCCTTCGCGATCACCGTGGATGATCGCATGGTGCGCCCAGGTCACTGTTGTGCCCGACGTCAACAAAATAACCGTGTTCATCAATGGCAGATGCCAGGGATCGAACGTCTCGATGCCAAGCGGAGGCCACACGCCGCCAAGTACTTCGGTCCGCGTTGGCTGCTCAACGGCTCCTGGGAAGAACCCTGCATCGAAATACGCCCAGAACCACGCGACGAAGAACATGACCTCGGAGGCAATGAAGAGGATCATACCGTAGCGCAGATGCAAGGAAACAACCGGTGTGTGATCGCCTGCGATGCTCTCGCGAACGACATCGCGCCACCACATGATCATGGTGTAGAGAATGCCGAGCATACCCAGAGCGAACCAGATCCACTGGCCGCCATGCATCCAAAGGACGGCTCCGATGGCTGCAAGGAGCGCTGCCATAGAGCCAACAAACGGCCACGGGCTTGGCGGAAGGATATGATAATCGTGATCGGTTGCGTGGCTACCAGCCATCGGTCAGCTCCTACTTCGCTCCACGATCGGTCAAAGCCCGATGTGCAGTGCGTATCTTGATAGTCAGTTATTGAATGCGAGTGGTCTCGGGTTCAAATGTCTGGGTAAGAGTTGTCGCTGATGCCGTTTCGGGGACATCGGTTGCGAACATCGTATAGCTAAGCGTGATGGTGTCGATCCGTGCGGAATCTGCATCATCGAGGATCGCCGGATCGACAAAGAACACCACACCCATTTCAACGTCCTGTTGCGGACCGAGATGCTGCATCTCAAAGCAGAAGCAGTGCATCTTATTGAAGTAAATACCAGCTTGTGGTGGAGATACATTGAACGTGGCCGTGCCGTAGGTGTCGGCTGTGCTCATATTGGCGGCGCGATAGGCAACCTCTGTCACCTGCCCGATTGGGATTTCAATCTCGTTGACGAGCGGATCAAGCTCCCAACCGAGGCCTGCTGCCACATTGCCATCGAAACGAACCTTGATCGTCTGATCTGACACTGTGTCCGGTGCAACCTCGGCCACCTGGGTCGTACCGCCAAAGCCGGTGACACGGCAGAAAAGCTCGTAAAGCGGCACGGCGGCATAAGCCACACCCACCATGCAACATACGAACACGCCCAAAGAAAGGGCTGTTCTGACAGGTCGCGAAGCTAGGTTGGTCTTGAACATGTTTGTCTCGTTGATCCCTACAGAGTTAGCGAATGCTGATGCGCCTATAAGGGCCCATTGTTTACATGGGCCTATTCAAGAGGCCTGGCCCTTGGACCAAGCTTACCACGTAGAAAATGACCACGACGGCTGCCAGAGCGACAGCCAATGCCACGGAGCGTGATCGCCGCTGTTTGTAGAACAACGAGCGCTCGTCCGCACTCATGGACACATTCTGCGTTGTGGTGGGAACAGGCTTGGGCTGTGGTGGAGGTGTGCGCGCCATGATCAAGCTCCAAACGTAAATGTGAGAGCGGCAGGCATGGCAAGGTTCACATCAAAAAGGCGTTCAACGACATCCTCACCCAACATCACCGCGAACACAGCGAAAAGGTAGAGAATAGAAAAGCCAAACAAACGGCCAGCCTCTCGGTTGCGTTGCTCTAATCCATCAGCGGCTTTCAACACGAAAGCACGATGGACGAACGCAACACCCAAGAACAACGAGACCAAGCCGTACAGAATGCCTGTATAGCCGAGGAAAGCTGGCAGAACGGCAAGTGGTGCAAGAAGTACCGAATAAAGAACGATCTGCCGCCGGGTTTCAGAATCGCCAGCAACATTTGGCAGCATCGGCACCCCCGCGCGGCCATAATCCTCTTCTTTGAGGATCGCCAAAGCCCAGAAGTGCGGCGGCGTCCACATGAAAATAATGAGCACCATCAAGATAGGCTCAAACGTTAACGTCCCTGTTACGGCCAGCCATCCAATGGCTGGAGGGAACGCGCCAGCAAGACCGCCAATGACAATATTCTGTGACGTCCATCGCTTTAGCCACATGGTATAGATGGCAACGTAGAAGAAGATAGTGAAGGCAAGGAGGCCAGCGGCGGCCCAATTCACCAGAACGCCAAGCATCAGAACGGAAAAGACCGACAGGAGAAGGCCAAATCCAAAAGCCTGGCGCGCCGTCACAGCGCCTGACGGGATGGGACGCAACGCTGTTCGGCCCATCACAGCGTCGATGTCTGCATCGTACCACATGTTGAGCGCGCCAGATGCCCCGGCCCCGATCGCGATGCATAGCAAAGCAGTCGCCGCGATGATGGGATGCAGAGTCCCCGGCGCAGCCATTAAGCCTGTAAGGGCTGTAAAGATAACCAGCGACATCACGCGCGGCTTCATCAGGTCAAGAAAGTCTTTGCCTGACGCAGTGGAAAGACCAGCTGCACGAAGCATGGCAGCCGGATTAGCGCTGTCAGGGGTCGCGTCGGTCACGCTCATGAACGGCTAACTCTCTAGGAGACTATGAAAAACACTGGCGGCACAGACCGCCAGCGTATCTGGCAACTAGTGTTTGTCGAAGGAAACGCGGGGAAGTTTCTCGAACTGGTGAAACGGCGGTGGGGAGGACAAAGTCCACTCCAGCGTCGTTGCACCTTCGCCCCATGGGTTGTCTCCGGCCTTCTTGCGCATGGCAAAGGCATGGATGACGCCAACAAGGAAGATCACAACACCAATGGCAGAGATGTATGAGCCAATGGAGGAGATGTAGTTCCATCCGGCATACGCATCTGGATAGTCTGCGTAGCGACGAGGCATACCATTGAGGCCGAGGAAGTGCTGCGGGAAAAACAGAATGTTCACGCCGACGAACGTCACATAGAAATGCAGCTTGCCGATAAATTCAGAGTACATGTAGCCGAAAATTTTCGGGAACCAGTAGTACCAGGCAGCGAAGATACCGAACACGGCGCCAAGCGACAGCACGTAGTGGAAGTGCGCAACCACATAGTATGTGTCATGGAATGCACGGTCGAGGCCGGCATTCGCAAGCTGCACGCCCGTCACACCACCGACGGTGAACAGGAATATGAAGCCGATCGACCAAATCATCGGCGTTGTGAAGCGGATTGAGCCACCCCACATGGTCGCGATCCATGAGAAGATTTTGACGCCCGTCGGAACAGCAATCACCATGGTGGCGAACACGAAGTAAGCCTGCGTCTCAAACGATAGGCCGACCGTGTACATGTGGTGCGCCCAAACGATGAAGCCGACCACACCAATGGCGACCATAGCATACGCCATACCCAGATAGCCGAAGATGGGCTTCTTGGAGAAGGTGGAAATGATATGGCTGACGATACCGAACGCCGGCAAAATCATAATGTACACTTCAGGGTGACCAAAGAACCAGAACAAGTGCTGGAATAGAATTGGGTCACCACCGCCTGCAGGATCGAAGAATGTCGTTCCGAAATTGCGGTCCGTCAGAAGCATGGTGATGGCGCCAGCAAGAACTGGCAGCGCCAGAAGAAGCAGGAAGCCAGTGATCAAGATGGCCCAAGCGAACAACGGCATCTTATGCAGGGTCATGCCGGGCGCGCGCATATTGAAGATGGTCGTGATGAAGTTGATAGCGCCCAAGATCGACGACGCACCAGCAACGTGCAGCGACAGGATCGCAAAATCCATCGCCGGCCCAGGCTGACCGCTCGTTGAAAGCGGCGGATAGATTGTCCAGCCACCGCCGACGCCGTTCCCCCCTGGGGGGCCTTCAAAGAACATCGACATGATCAGAAGAAGAAGCGCAGGCGGCAGAAGCCAAAACGAAATGTTGTTCATGCGCGGGAACGCCATGTCAGGCGCGCCAATCATGATCGGGATCATGTAATTGGCAAACCCACCAATGAGCGCTGGCATCACCACAAAGAACACCATGATCAGGCCGTGTGCCGTCACGAACACATTGTATCCGTGGCCATCGGCAAAGATCTGCATGCCTGGCTCTTGGAGTTCCAGGCGGATCCCGATCGAAAGTGCTCCACCAATGATCCCCGCGATGATCGAGAAGATCAGGTAGAGGATCCCAATGTCTTTATGGTTGGTAGAGTAAACCCAGCGGGTCCAACCGCGGGGAATATCATCATGGGCCGATGCATCAGCATAGATTGCCATGGTGTCT
The DNA here is from genome assembly GCA_039026935.1 of Pseudomonadota bacterium. Classification (GTDB taxonomy): domain Bacteria; phylum Pseudomonadota; class Alphaproteobacteria; order Rhizobiales; family MH13; genus MH13. Next base: position 19,508 of record JBCCLK010000025.1, on the reverse strand, counting down.
TTATCCTTGTCCGTCGTGTTCAGTCAGTCGCGCGAAGCGCGCGGCTGATATTAATTCTGAGCAAGCTGCGTTTCAGCGTTATCTTCGCGGATCATATGGGCCAGCATCTCATTTGCCGCGCCCAGATCGTCGGTGGCAAGCGACGCCCAGGTGTCAAACTGGTCTTGGCTAACAACACGGATTGCGATCGGCATAAAGGCGTGATCGGTACCGCAAATCTCTGAACACTGTCCGTAATAGATACCTTCGCGCTCGGCACGGAACCAGGTTTCATTCAGGCGACCGGGAACCGCGTCCATTTTCAAGCCGAACGCCGGCATGGCAAACCCGTGAAGAACGTCGGCCGCCGTGATCTGCAAGCGGACAGTCGCGCCCACGGGCACCACCACGTCATTGTCCACAGCGAGAAGACGCGGGAAGTCTTGTTCTGTGCCGCCGGTCTCTTCCATCCGCTCCAAACGCTCATTATCGCGAAGCATAATTTGGAGAAAGTCGATGCCGTCATGGTCTGGATATTCATAGCCCCAGTACCACTGATAACCGACGGCTTTGATGGTCATGTCCGTTTCAGGAATGGTCATCTCTTCTTGAAGAAGCCGGAACGACGGCACCGCGATCACAACCAAAATGATGATCGGAACAACCGTCCATGCAACTTCCAGCATGACGTGGTGCGTTGTCTTTGATGGGTTGGGATTATTTTTCTCTGAGAACCGCCAGCACACGTAAATCAGCAGGCCGAGGACGAAAAGCGTAATCGCTGTGATGATGATAAGCGTGAAGCCCTCAAACCAATGGATGTGCTCCATGATCACCGTGGCAGCGTCTTGGAAGCCCATTGCCCATGGCGTCGGTTGTGCTGCAGAGGCAGGCGTTACAGACGCGGCAAACGCCGATAAAACGGCTGCCATCGCACCAATGAAGCTATAAATCTTCGTCATAGTCGCTTGCAATCTCCTAAGCGCTCACCGTCGGGCTATCACCCTCTCTTGGAACGCTGGTGTATTCATTTCAATAGGGGGTATTCACAAGCGCATCGCATCGACCCCCGCGCGTAGTCCCGATGCCGCTTTCAATATCGCCTAGACCTTAAGAAGAAAAGAGCGACCATCGCCCAGAAATGCGTCATATCAGCGCCGGTTTACAGACAGCCGCCAAAGAGGCGAAGCTTCGATGCACGGCTGGGCCGCCCGGACGGGAGGCATGATCAGCTTTTCCAATATCAGCGTGGCTATCGCCATAAAAGCGTCGTGTTGCTAATTTCTGGGCGGTGATTGGTACGCGAATCACATCTACACCCCCAGCAGACCGCCGGGGCACACCCTTAGGCATGGTTATGATCGGTCGTCTTTTTCTCGCTCTGGCAAGTTTCTACATCGTCGGCGTATCGGTTATGCCCGGCATGGCTCAACCCATAGTGCGTCAAGTCTTTCAGGCCTGGCAGATCCAGTGCGATACGCCAAGTGGCTCAAACACCGAGCTTTGCGCGCTTGTTCAGAATGTCGCTGCCGTGGATCGACCCAACGTCGAGCTGCGCGTGACGGTGGTCAAAACACTCGATGGCGGTGCACATATTTTGCGGGTGGCTGCGCCTCTTGGGGTCCTACTTGATGGTGGACTAGGCCTGCGTGTTGACGACACCGACATTGGGACCGCTGACTTTGCCCGCTGTCTTCCATCGGGCTGTTACGTGGAAATGATCATGGACAGCAACCTCATCACCACCTTGTCTTCAGGAAGCGTTGCGTGGTTTGTCATTTTTCAAACACCTGAAGAAGGTATCGGCATCCCCATTGAGCTCGGTGGGTTTTCTGAAGGCTTTGCAGCGCTCGAGTAGAGCGCAAGCCGCCAAACCGACGATCTTTAGGCCGCTGCCACTTTTTCCAAAAAGACGCTCACTTCGCGACGAAGTTCTCCGGTGCGCTCCGTCACTGTTGAGATACGTTCATTGACCTCGTTGGCCACATCGCTGGACTTGTGGGCGGCCTGCTCAACCTCTGTCATGTCAGCAACAACGCTGCGGGTCTGATCAGCGGCATGGCCGACATTGGCACGGATATCGTTGGTGGAGTTGCGCTTGTCTTCAAGCTCCTGCGCGATGCTCTTGGTCTGGCTTGTGATGCTCATCACATCGCTCGCGATCTTCTTGATCGCCGCATCGACAAGCTGTGTGTGTTCCTGAACTTTGGTCACCTGCTGGCTAATCTGTTCGGTGGCGCTGGCGGTCTGTCCTGAAAGGATCTTCACCTCACCCGCGACAACTTCAAAGCCCTTGCCAGCATCGCCAGCGCGCGATGCCTCAATGGTCGCGTTAAGCGCCAGAAGATTGGTCTGTTCGGCGATGGCCTGGATAAGCGAGATGATATCGCCAATGGTCACGGAAATGTTGGAGAGCTTGGAAATCTCTTCATTGGCAGCGTTGGCACTTTCGGTCGCTTTGTTGGCAATATCCGTTGCCCGATCGGCAGTTTGGCTGATCTGCGCGATTTCGTGTGCGAGTGTTTCTGATGCTTCGAACACCATGCTGACAAACTCAGATGCGCTGGCGGTCGCGTTGGCAACGCTGCGCGACTTCTCATCGGTATGGCTGGCGACATCTCCGAGCGTTTGGGATGTGGAGCGCATTTCGCGCAAGCTCATATCAACATCCTCAAGCATGTTGGCCGCCAGCGGGCGGAACTCAGCGACTAGGCGTTCAAGCTCTTCTTGCCGCGCTTCAACGGCCACGCGCGCCTCACGTTCCTGCGCCTCAGTGCGAACGATGGTCTGGTCGCGGAAGTAGGTCACCGCGCGCGCGATGTGACCGACCTCGCTTTGCGCTTCAGAAAACGGCACCACGCCATTCACACCGGTATCAGCAAGCGCGCGAATGCCAACATCGAGGCTGTTAATCTCGCCGAGGATCGAGCGGGTAAACCGCCATGCCAGGAGGCTGGCGGCAGCGAGAACGGCGACCAAGCCAACCACCACCAACACCATAAGGCGCACCTGCGCGTTTTGACGCGCATCAAGGTAGGCATCAAAATTCGTTTGCATCGCTCGCCATAACCCATCGACCGACGCAATGAACGCAACGCTGGTTTCCTTGAGAGGCGCGGCATCCAGATCGGCACCCGCCATGGCGTCGCCAAGGCTTACCGAGAACCGTGCCGCCGCACCCTGATACCGGCCATTGGCCTGGCGGTATGCAGCACCAGCAGCCACCAAATCATCGCCAACCATGGTGGATGTTTCACCGAACTCCGTGTTGGTGAACCGGCCCATCCGGTCTGCCAGAACCTTAAACTGACCGGCTCCGACCAGAAAGGACATGGAATCATTGTGATTGACAACCTCGCGACCCGCCACACGGACACCATTGTTGGCCATGGCCATGACGCGCACCATCAAATCTGGCAAAGACTGAGAGAGGCTGGTGGCGATTTCGCCTGCCATCCGGTTCGACGAGGTGGTCATTCCAGCCTCGACAGAGACGCATCGCATTGCATCCCGCAGGACCGATGAGCGGTTCCGTTCTGTGATTTCGTCCTCTGGAACGCTGCATGCCGCAAAACCCTCCATGTGCCGCGCCAAGCCTTGACGCGACAACGCTGGATCGGTCCACATCGCGGTCAGGCTGGTCAGGGCCCGCTGACGATCTGCGACATGCGCTAGATCATCATATGTCGCTTTGATCATCCAGCCAGCCAGGGCCAACATCGGCACGATGAGAAATGTAACAAGGATCAGAAGCTTCTGGCGGATTGTCATCGTGCCCGGTCCTTTCATAGCGGCGCAGATAAGGTGGCCGCTCGAACTAACATCATAAGAGCACTAGTGTTCGTTGGTTAACGCGGAGTTCCCGCGGGATAAGTCTCGCTGAACAGGTCTTGCGGGCCAGATGCGAAGGACTCATGTTGACGCCGCTCGCATAAGAGCCACATGAGCCGTCAGGGCACCTGGCCCGGCTCCATCCCCTCCGACGAGGCGTCCCCGCGTGGACAGTACCAACCCTCTTATCTCTGTCCTGATCCTCCTGGGTGCGGCGATCATAGCCGTTCCGCTTTTTCAGCGGTTCAAGCTTGGCGCCGTCCTTGGCTACCTTGCCGCCGGGTTGATCATTGGCCCAGTTCTGCGCCTTGTCGACGATGTGTCAGCCGTCTCCACGGTCGCCAATTTCGGCATTGTCCTCTTCCTTTTCATTATCGGACTGGAGCTGAAACCCTCCACACTTTGGTCATTCAAACGCAGCATCTTCGGGTCCGGTGGCGGCCAAATGGCGTTCAGCACACTGCTGCTCTTTGGCGGGGGGCTTTTGCTTCAATTGCCTTGGACAAGCTCGCTCATCATCGCCTGGGCGCTCGCCCTATCGTCCACCGCCATTGCACTTGCTGTTCTCGATGAACGTGGGGAACGCGAGATGTCACATGGCAAGTCGAGCTTCGGCGTTCTTCTGTTCCAAGACCTAACCGTTGTCCCGCTGCTCGCTCTGGCCTCCATCCTCGCACCACGCGGCGAAGGTGGAATGGGAATGACCGAAGTCGGCATAGGCCTGGGCGCCGTCGCGGCCCTCATCATCATCGGGCGCTTTGCGCTGAACCCGCTGTTTCAACTGCTTGCAAGAACTGGCGTGCGCGAGGTCATGACCGCCGGTGCCCTCTTCATTGTGCTCGGTGCGGCATTCGTCATGGAAGAAGCGCATCTGTCGGCCGCGCTCGGCGCACTGATCGCGGGCGTGATGCTGTCAGAATCAGATTTTCGCCACCAACTGGAAGCCGACATAGAGCCGTTTCGCGGGCTCCTGATGGGTCTGTTTTTCCTGGCGGTCGGTCTGTCGATCGATCTTGGCGTTCTCGTCGATCAATGGCTGATCATTCTCATCATCACCCTTCTGGGTATCTTTGCCAAATTGATCGCCACCTATGGCGTGATCCGCATGATGGGCGAGAGCCACGGCACCGCTGTGAAGACAAGCGCCTATGTATGTCAGTTTGGCGAGTTTGGCTTTGTGGTGTTCAGTGTGGCGCTCGAAGGCGGCCTGCTTGATGCCAGCACCCAGAGCATCTTGGCGAGTGCCGTCGCACTCTCCATGGCGCTAACGCCCCTCATTATCGTGCTTGCATACAATCTGGCGCAATCAGCGGCCAGAGAAACCATAGATGAGGACTACTCCTCTGCTTCTGGCCGGGTTTTGATCATAGGGTTTGGGCGGTTCGGCCAGTTCGTCTCTCAGGTCCTCCAGGCGGGCGGCGAAAAGGTCACCATCATTGATATGGATGCCGACAGGATACGCGAGGCCAAGCGGTTTGGCGCGCGCATCTATTATGGCGATGGAACGCGGCTTGATATCCTTGCTGCAGCCGGCATCGCACGTGCTGACGCGTTGGCCGTTTGTACCGCCGATCGTGCCACCACCAGCCGCATCGTGGCAGCCGTTCGCGAGGCTTACCCCGACCTTCCCATTCATGCGCGGGCCTGGGATCGAGGCCATGCGCTGGAACTGGTGGCAAGCAACGTACGCACCGCGATGCGCGAAACCTACCACTCGTCCGTTGAAATGGGACGCCTGATGCTTCTCGATCTTGGGATTGACGAGGATGAGGCGAATTTCCGCGCGCAAGACGTGAAGGACAGAGATAAGAAGAGGTTCGCCATGCAGTCTGAAGAAGGACTTATGGCGGGATTGGAACTTCTCGACCCCATCGGCCACGACGATGTTCCAGATCGCCCCCAATTCCACCCCGTGCCAGAACCGTTGATCGATGTGAGTGAAGAGTCCCAAGCCCTGTCGCCAGAAACCGAAGCCCTCACTGAGGCGAGCGATGAAGAGACGCGCACCTGATGGCGGACACGAAAGCAAGACCCGATGATACAACGCCGCGCTTCGTCACCGGCTCGACGATGCGCCACACCGTCGTGATGACCGCCACAGGGTCCATCGGGCTCGTCGCTATTTTTATCGTCGATTTTGCAAACCTCTTCTACATCGCGCAACTCGGCGAGACGCAGCTGGCAGCCGCCATCGGCTACGCGGGTACATTGATGTTCTTCATCACCTCGGCTGCTATCGGCACCACGATCGGGATCACGGCGCTTACCTCCCGTGCACTCGGCGCGGGAGACCTTAATCGAGCCCGATCCGTTGCCTCCACGGGTCTTGGGTTCATCTTCATCCTAATCAGCATCTTAAGCGCGATCTGCCTCATCTTCCTTGAGCCGTTCCTTGAAGGTTTAGGCGCGACGGACCGCACGCTTGAGGTGGCTGTCGGCTTTATGCAGATCGTTTTGCCGTCCATGCCGCTTCTGGCGCTCGGCATGGCTATGTCGGGGCTTCTACGGGCCGTGGGCGACGCCAAGCGTGCCATGTATGTGACGCTGGGTGCTGGGATCGCGGCAGCGATCATGGACCCGATCTTCATCTTCGCGCTCGATTTGGGCGTGAATGGCGCGGCGGTGTCGACCACCATCTCGCGGTTCATCTTGATGGGTCTTGGGATCCACGGCGCCATCGTAATCCACGGCCTGGTCGCACGACCCAGTGGACGTGCTTTGCGCGACTATCTGCGTCCGCTTACTGCGATTGCGGTGCCTGCAATCCTCACAAATGTGGCAACACCGGTCGGCAACGCCATTGTGACACGCGCGATAGCCCCCTTTGGTGATGATGCGGTTGCAGGCTGGGCGATTGTTGGCCGAATCATGCCGGTTGCGTTCGGGGCGATCTTCGCGCTGTCCGGCGCTGTCGGCCCTATCCTTGGCCAGAACTACGGAGCGGGCCGTATCGACCGTGTCCAACGTGCGTTTCTCGATGCGCTCCTCTTCATTCTCATTTACACCGCTTGCGTTTGGGCCGTTTTGTTTGTGGCGCGGGAACCTATCGTCGTCCTGTTCGATGCGGACGGGGATGCAGCCTCTATCGTGATCCTCTTCTGCACTTTCGTTGCAGGCAGCTTCCTGTTTAACGGGGCGCTGTTTGTCGCCAACGCATCTTTCAACAATCTGGGCTTTGCGACCTACGCCACCGTCTTCAATTGGGGTAAAGCCACAATCGGTACATTACCCTTTGTTTGGCTAGGCGCGCAGTGGTACGGTGCAGAAGGCGTTTTGATCGGGCAGGCGGTTGGCTCTGTCTTTTTTGGGCTCGCCGCCATCGTCACCGGATACATAGTCATGCAACGCCTTGAGCCGCCCAAGGGGGAAACGGCGATCCACCCGTCCCGACCTGAGCCGGTGCCCTTCGCTTCGGGCAAGGCCGCGAGCTGAAGTTAATCAAGGACGCCTCTGCTCAGCCTGTCTTGTTGACGGGCGCTCGCTTGCCACCGCTTAAAACCAGCCAGTTGCCCATAAGCGCCAGCACCACGCCGAACACGGCTGAGAGCGTCCATACATAGCCTTCAAAGGCGGTGGACAGCGCGAGCGCGATCAGCGGAAAAATGACGGTCGCATAAGCCGCCCGCGCTCCACCGATCCGCCCAAGCAGGGTTAGATAGCTCCAGAAGGCGATGACAGAGGAGAAGATCGCGAGCCATAGAAGCGATCCGAGATACTCGGCCGTCATCTCCACTTCGAAGGTGTGGCCCTGGACTAGCGTGAAGAGCAACAGCCAGCCAACCCCATAGGCCATACCCCATGCGTTGGTGGAAAGGATGGGGAGGCCACGTTGTTGCGCCTTGGCTGACATCACATTGCCGATACAAAAACAAAGCGTGCCGAGGATGCAAAGGCCGAGGCCGTTTAGAACCTCACGATTAAGCGTTGTCCCGGCAATCTCCGGCCAGAAGAGAAAGCCAATACCGCAGGCACCCAAGACGGCTCCAGCGATGCGGCGCGCCTCTGGTTTTTGACCCAAAAACACAACGCCAATCAGAAAGTTCACGACGGAGGCGAGGGAAAAGATGACCGACAGAAGTCCGCCGGTGATTACCAATCCACCATTGTAGAAGAGGAGAAAGTTCACCGAGAAGATAAAGAACCCCATCCCGGCGAACAGAAGGTGTTGGCGCGGCTGAAACTTAAGCCGTTGCCCTGCCCATCGAGCCCAGGCAAACACGATGATCGCTGCCAAGCCGAACCGCCAAACGATCGAGACTTCCGGTGCGACGACGCCAAGCTGCATGCGCAGCGCCAGCCAGCTCGTTCCCCACACCAAACAGGTGATGGCGTAGAGGCTGTAGTCATAGCCCGTCATCGCTGCGTCACCCGTTGCTCCGGGCGCGCTCGAAGATGGCGTTTGCGAAGTGGATTGCACTGGCACGATTTCGATCCACATAGAGCGGGCGCGGCCTTAGCGCCGCACGAGAGACGCCCTCATTTCATGAAAGCTGTTACATGACCAGCGGTTCTTCTCCCACCTCGCACTTGCTGCCCAACAAGGCAGATTCGAGGCCAAGAATTGGTCTAGCCCTTGGCGGTGGCGGCGCGCGAGGCCTGGCTCACATCACCGTTTTGGAGGTAGTTGAGGAACTCGGGCTCTCTGTCGGTTCTATCGCCGGAACGTCTATCGGCTCCATCATTGGCTGGGGCTTGGCATCGGGCATGTCAGCTGCGCAGATGCGCGAGATGGCGGTCACCACGTTTCTGGACAGCCGGGAAGTCGCGACCCGCGCCTGGAAGATGCGGCCAAAGAAATGGTCCGGCCTTTTTCAAGGGATCGGCACGCAGCTCGATGCAAATGCGGTCTTGAGCGCATTCCTGCCAGATGGGCTTGGCGAGACCTTTGACGACCTGACGACACCGCTCGCCGTAGTCGCAACCGACTATTATGGCTGGACGTCCCGCACGATCCGGACAGGCGATGTCCGACCCGCCGTGGCGGCGTCTATCGCCATACCGTTCGTCTTCAAACCGACGATCTATGATGGGCGAGTTCATGTGGATGGTGGCGTGGCCAACCCGTTACCAACGGGGGCGCTTGGCCCGTGCGACATCGTCGTGGCCGTCGATGTAATAGGCGGACCGGAACCAGCGGGGGAAAACGCGGGCAATGCGATCCATGAACCGCCAAGCCAAATGGAGAGCATACTCGGTGCGACACAGCTGTGCATGCAAACGATTACCAAGGCGCATCTGGAACAGCACCCGCCGGACATTTTGATTACACCGCCGATTGCGAACTTTCCCGCGCTGAACTTCCTCAAAGCGCGGGAAGTGCTGACAGCCGCGGACAGCAAAAGAGATGTCATCAAACGGCAGTTGTCAGAGGGTGTGGAACAGTGGTTGAGGGCACACTGAAGGCATAGCTTGGGATGCTCCTACAATTGCACCACCATATCGTATTGGTCCAGCCCTGGAGCGACGCTATCGGGTGTCACACCAATGGTGACAAATCCAAAACGCTCGAAAAAGCGATATGTCTTTTGTGTTGTGGCAAGGCCGACAGAGTCGATCCCCGGCTCGGTCTGGGCTAGCGCTAAGCGCAGTTCAGTAAGGCGTGTCCCATGGCCTTCGCCGTGCCGCTGGCCGTGCACCAAGCCCCAGGAAAAGCGGGCATGACGCTTTTCCCGCTGAAAGATGAGGCCGCCGCAGGCAAGGATGAATCCCTCCTCAACGAAGACAATTGTAGGTCGGTCATCTGCGTTGATCTTGCTTAGGGACGCGTCAAAGTCTTCCCGCTCTTCGGCAGCGAGATACTTTGGGACGTTGCTATCAAAGATAGCGAGACACGCGGCTCTGTCGGCAGGGCGATAGGATCGATGTGTAACCTCAGCCAACTGGATAACCTCGCCGCTTCATTCACAAACCGATCGCATCGGCACGCCGATGAAACTGCTGCTTAAATCTACTTCGTACCGAACATGCGGTCGCCTGCATCGCCAAGACCAGGAACGATGTAGCCATGATCATTCAAGTGATCATCAATGGCAGCCGTGACCACAGGCACATCGGGATGGTTTTTGGTGAAGCGTTCTACACCTTCTGGCGCTGCCAAAAGACAGACAAAGCGGATGTCCTTCGCGCCCCGTTCTTTAAGACGCGTGACCGCTGCTGACACCGAATTGGCCGTAGCGAGCATGGGATCGAGAACGATCACCAAGCGGTCGGAAAGGTCCTCCGGCGCTTTGAAGTAATACTCCACCGGCTGAAGTGTTTCCGGGTCGCGGTAGAGCCCAATGTGGGCCACACGTGCAGCGGGAACGAGGTCAAGCATGCCTTCAAGAAGCCCATCGCCAGCGCGCAAGACAGACGCGAAGACCAGTTTCTTGCCGGAGAGGCGCGGCGCTTTCATGGGTTGGATAGGGGTCTCGATCTCGACCTCTTCGGTGATAAGGTCACGGGTCGTCTCATAGCAAAGCAAGTGGGATATCTCGAAAAGAAGTCGACGGAACGACGCCGTGGACGTGTTCTTGTCGCGCATCAAGGTGAGTTTGTGTTGGATCAGCGGATGATCGACGACCGTAACACCTTGCATGGCGGCTCCTCACTTTTGAACTGTACGCAGATGTTCATGCCCAAGCACTCAGCCGGTGGCAAGCGCCTCGTCGAGCTGGGCCATCAGTTTTCCCCGGGTCGCCTCATCCACGAAGGCTGCCTCAAGTGCGTTGCGGGTCAGCATGGCACGGGCAGCAGGCGCATCGCCGCCCAGAAGCTCGACCATCACATCCATATCGTTGGCGAGACTGGTATGGAAATGCGGCGGGTCATCAGAGTTCGCTGTTAGCTTGATACCTGCCTCGCAGAGCGTTTTGGCGGGGTGGGCAGCTTTGCTTGTGACAGCTTCCAAGACGATGTTGGACACGGGACAGACTTCGAGCGTGATGTTTCGCGCGGCTAGCTCCGCCATCAGCTCGGTGTCTTCAGCGGCGCTGATACCGTGGCCGATGCGGCTTACTCCAAGTACGAGGGCATCGCGGACGGTTGCCGGGCCTGTCCATTCGCCTGCATGAGCGGTCAAACCGAGACCTGCCGCACCACACCGCTCAAAGGCTGGTTTCGCGTCGAGGAGTGAGCCGGCAACTTCAGATCCAGCGATACCGAAGCCGGCAATCAGCGGATTTTTCTTTGACGCTTCGATGGCAAAGCTTGCGGCTCGATCAATGGCCTCAATGCCGAAATGGCGCACGCCGATAGGCACTATGCGGCTGACAATACCGTACCCAATTTCAGCACGTTTCAATCCGTCCGCCAAAGCTCTAAGATAAGATAACGGATCGACACGCGCACGCTCAGCATGATCGGTGGACGCAAAGATCTCAGAGTAGATCGCGCCCTGCCCTGCCAGATCCGTCGCGTAGGCATAGGCGAGATCGGCGTAGTCCTCAGGCCGCGTAAACACGCTTGCCACCTGGTCGTAGGCCTGCAGAAAATCATCGAAGTCCGACCAGATGTAGCCGCCATCAACGTCGATGAGGCTGGAGATATCCTGCCCATTGCGGTGAGCGAGTTCGCGGACGAGATCAGGCGGCGCCGCCCCCTCGATATGACAGTGCAGCTCGGCGAGCGGGACAGGCGTCATATGATGCTCGTGCCGTGCCGCCCCTTCGGCAGGCCAAGCCAATGCGCCGCAGTCTCGGCAATATCAGCGAACGTTGATCGGATACCTGCACTGCCGGGCCCCAACCCTTCGGCGATTATCAGGACTGGAACCCGCTCACGGGTGTGATCGGTGCCGACCCAGGTCGGGTCATTACCATGGTCGGCTGTGAGGATCAGGAGGTCGCCCTCACCCATCGTGCCTAAAAAACGCGGCAGGAGCCTGTCGAACCGCTCCAGTGCGTCGGCGTAACCGGGTACGTTGCGGCGGTGTCCAAACTCAGAATCGAAATCGACAAAGTTGGCGAAGACCAAGTCACCCGGCAGAGCAGCATCCTCGCCCTCCAGCGTGCCCATCAACACCTCGAACAGACCTTCAATGTCCGGCGCTTTGCGCACTTCGCTGATGCCGTGCATCGCAAAGATATCACCCAGTTTGCCGAGTGCAATCACGCGGCGCCCAGCGTCCTGAACTCTGTTCAGAACGGTCGGCTCCGGCGGCGGGATGGCATAGTCCTTACGATTGGAGGTGCGCTTGAAAGTCTCAGGACCCTCACCCACAAACGGGCGCGCGATAACCCGGCCAATGTTCAAAGGGTCAATCAATCGGCGCGCAACTTCGCAGATCTCGTAGAGGCGCTGCAAGCCGAAGTGTGTCTCGTGCGCGGCAATCTGAAGGACAGAGTCCGCAGACGTGTAGACGATCGGTTTGCCGGTTGCGATGTGCTCCAGCCCATAGTCAACAACCACCATGGTGCCAGAACCATGAACGTTACAAAGTGTGCCTGGGAGACCCGCTTCGCTAACAAAAGCCTGTATCAGATCGTCCGGGAAAGCTGGGTCGGTATCTGGGAAGTATCCCCAATCGAAGGGGACCGGAACCCCAGCAATCTCCCAGTGGCCTGATGGTGTGTCCTTGCCCTTCGACACTTCGGTTGCGGCCGCATAGTGGCCAATGATTTGACCTGCGGTTAGGTTTGGGTGCTCAAATCCGCTCGCCAACTCCATCGCTTTACCAAGACCAAGCCTCGCGAGGTTTGGCACCATCAATGGACCGGACCGCAAACCCTCTTCGTCACCGCGACCCTCAGCGCAGTGCTGCGCGATATGGCCAACCGTATTGGCCCCCGTGTCGGGTATATCGCCATTGAAAAACTGATCCGCATCTGGTGCGCCACCGATCCCGACACTGTCGAGCACCACAAGAAAAACCCGCGCCACTACGCCGCCCCAGTCGGCGATAGGCGGCGGTAAACAGCAGGTGGTGTCTTAGGCGCATCGCCGATGCTGATAGCAGCAATCACCCGGCTCGCAGCCTCCTTGGAGGCACCTTCCGTGCGGGCGAGGACACGGGCGAGCGGATCACCAGCATTCACGGCCCGCCCCAGATCGACAATGTGCGTGAGACCAACAGCATGGTCAATCGCGTCAGCAGGGTCGGTGCGCCCGCCACCTAACGCCACAACAGCAAGGCCGATTTGGCGGGTGTCCATCGCTGTCACAACACCAGCGCTCGGTGCGGGTATGTCTCGTACCAGCGGAGCATTGGGCAGATAATCGGCGTAGCGCTCGATGAAGTCCTTTGGACCCCCGAGCAAAGCCACCATATGGGAGAACCGCTCCGCTGCGCGTCCAGAGTCGAGCGCATCGGCAACCTTAGCGAGACTTTCGGCCTGGCTTGCCAAACCACCCAGCACCAGCATCTCAGCGCAGAGGGCAAGCGTGATCTCACGCACGCGTTGGTCTTGAACTGTACCGGTTAGGAACTCCACAGCCGTTGCCACTTCAACCGCATTGCCAGCGGCGTGGCCGAGCACCTCGTTCATATCGGTGACGAGTGCGCTTGTCTTCGTGCCCGCGCCGTTGGCGACTGCGACCAAGCTTTCAGCCAGTGCTTGGGACTGTTCATGGGTCGGCATGAACGCACCCGAACCGGACTTCACATCAAGCACCAAACCATCAAGCCCGGCGGCCAGCTTTTTAGAGAGGATCGACGCGGTGATGAGGTCAATGCTTTCCACCGTCGCGGTTACATCGCGGATGCCGTAGAAGCGCTTGTCTGCCGGGGCAAGAGATGCCGTCTGGCCAATAATGGCGCAGCCGCAGCCTTCCGTCACCTCGCGGAACGTCTCATTGTCCGGCTGTGTCGCGTAACCGGGGATAGAGTCCATCTTATCGAGCGTGCCGCCTGTGTGCCCAAGGCCGCGCCCGGAGATCATCGGCACATACCCGCCGCAGGCCGCGACAATAGGCGCTAGCATGAGCGAGAGATTGTCACCGACGCCCCCGGTCGAGTGCTTGTCGAGCGCAGGACCATTCAAATGCGACCAGTCGAGTACATCGCCGGAGTCGCGCATCGCGAGGGTTAGCGCAACGCGCTCTTCCATGGCCATGCCTTGAAAGAAGATCGCCATGGCGAGCGAAGAGACCTGCGCGTCCGTCACGCCACCATCGGTCAGTCCGCGCGTGAAAAACTGGATCTCGTCTGCCGTGAGTGTTCCGCCGTCGCGCTTCTTGGCAATCAATTCTTGAGGGAGATAGGCCATGATGGGATGTGTCAGCCCGTGGCTGCTGCCGCAACCGTGGCTGGCACGAGCGCGCGGACAAGCTTTGTAAGATTGGGCACGATGGTCGCCCCAACATCCTTGGTTTCCATATGGCTTAACGCCTCGCCCGTTATGCCCGCGCCGAGATTGGTGATCGATGATATCCCCAGAACCTTGAGGCCGTGATAGCGGGCCAGGATCGTCTCCGGCACCGTCGACATACCAACCGCATCCATACCCAGAATGCGGGCCATATTTATTTCCGCCGGCGTCTCGAAGCTTGGGCCCAAAAACCAGCCATAGACACCGTCGTGCACATCAATGCCCACATCGCCCGCAACCTGTCTTGCCAAGGCGCGCCAGTGGGGATCATAGGCATCGACCATGTTGGCGAAGCGCCCATCGCCCTCAACGCCGATCAGAGGATTGCGGCCTGCAAGATTGATGTGATCGCGGATCAACATCAGCGACCCCGGCGGTACATCTTCATGCAGTGAACCGGCAGCGTTGGTGAGAAGAAGATGCGTGCACCCTAACCCTTTCAGGCAGGCGATCGGCTCGGCCATCGCGTTCGCCTCACCCGTCTCATAGGCGTGCACCCGGCCTGCGAGAACGGCAACTTCCACGCTATCAAGCGTGCCGATGACAAGCTGGGCGGCATGGGAGGAAACTGTCGAGAGGGGGAAGTGGGGGAGTTCAGTATAGGCAAACTGAGTCGCGTTCTCGATCTCATCAACAAGGCCGCCAAGCCCCGATCCCAAAACAAGCCCCAGCTTTGGTGCAGCCTCCGGCAGCCGCGCATGGATCACGGAGACAGCGTTAGACATCTCACGCCTCTTTCAGATTGAACGCATGGGGCAGAAGGTCACCGACTGTCGTTTCGAGTTTTATCTCATGGGGGGTCACGATGATGACAGGCACATCACCACGCGCGAACTCGGCGATACGCTGGCGGCAGCCACCACAGGGCGAGCACGTGTCCCACGGCTTGCCATCATCAAGGTCTGTGTCGCGCTTACCGCCAGCGACGGCGATCGCCAGAATATCCTTACCGCCGCCCAAGGCCATGGCCGCGATAGCCCCGGTTTCCGCGCACGTGCCTTGAGGATAGGCTGCGTTCTCTACGTTGCATCCGCCATAGATAGTGCCATCGTCGGCAAGAATGGCCGCACCCACGCGGTAGTTGGAATAGGGCACATAGGCCGTCGCCCGCGCGTCTCGCGCAACCTTGATCAGGCGGTCCTTGTCGGTCTGACTCAGCACGTCAGCGTTCTTTCACGTACGGCACACCGCCAGCCTTTGGCGGCTCGGCCTTACCGATGAAGCCTGCCAAAAGCACCACGGTCAGAATGTAGGGCAGCGCCTGTACCATCTGGACTGGCACCTCGCCAATTCCAGGCAGCTGATAGCCCTGAAGCCGGATGCCCAACGCATCAAGAAAGCCGAACAAAAGGCAGGCATAGAGCACAGGGACCGGCCGCCACTTGGCAAAAATGAGCGCCGCCAGGGCGATGAAGCCCTGCCCTGCCGACATGTTCGGAACGAAACTTGCTGCCTGAGCGGTGGAAAGATATGCACCCGCAAAGCCGCATAGAACGCCGCAGATAATGACCGCCTGATAGCGCATCAGCGTGACGGAGATGCCTGCTGTATCGACAGCAGCCGGGTTTTCGCCCACCGCTCTAAGCCGCAAGCCAAAGCGCGTGCGAAACACCACAAACCATGTGACAGCCACGAGGATAAAACCGAGATAGACAAGGAGGTTGTGGCCCGAAACGAGCTCCGCATAGATCGGGCCCAGAATGGGGATACCAGACAGCGCATCCGCACCTGGCCATTCGAGCGGCAAGAACCTCGCTGAGTCACCCAGCCGCGGAGTACGCCCGCCCTGACTGAAATAGGCATGACCAATCAGCGCTGTAAGGCCGGCGGCGAGGAAGTTGATCGCGACACCAGAGACGATCTGATTGCCCCGCGCCGTGATGCACGCAAACCCATGCACGAGCGCCAGAAAGACCGAGATTGCAATGCCAGCCAGCAAACCGATCCAAACGCTAGCTGTCAGCGCACCGACGGCAGCAGCGGCAAAGGCAGCAGCGAGCATTTTACCCTCAAGGCCGATATCGAAGATGCCCGAACGCTCCGAGTAAAGCCCCGCCAGCGCCGCAAACAAAAGCGGCATGGAGAGCCGTACCGTGGAATCAAGGAGAAGGATGAAGCTTTCCAACATACGCTCTCTACACCCTACTCTGCTGCCTGCCCGCCCGCAGAGGCCGCCTGGGCAGCTTTGCGGCGGTCATAAAGAGCGTTAAAGAACGCAACGATGGCTGGGCGGAACAGCCCCTCAAGCGCACCCGCAAACAAGATCACGAGCCCCTGGATTGCGATAATCATATCGCGGGTGATGGACGGCATGGAGAAGGCAAGCTCAGCCCCGCCCTGGTAAAGCGCGCCGAACAGAAGCGCCGCTAAAACGATGCCGACCGGATGGGCTCGCCCCATGAGAGCGACAGCGATGCCGACAAAACCCGCGCCGCCGGCAAACTCCAAGATGAGGCGTCCATGGACGCCCATCACTTCGTTGATCGCCATCATACCAGCGAGACCACCGGAGATCGCCATGGCGATCATGACGAGACGTTGTGGACGCATCCCAGCGTAAACGGCGGCGGTTGGGTTCTGACCGAGTGTTCGCATGCGGTAGCCCAGACGGGTTCGCCAGATCAGCATCCAGACGAGAAAGGCCATGATGAGCGCAAGGAAGAACGAGATGTTGAGCTGTGCACCACCAAGATTCGCGCCTAACAGATCAAACAGGCCGTCGAGACGCGGGATGCGTCCACCCTCTTCAAACGTGCGCGACTCAGGCGCCATAGCTCCCGGCTCGCGGAACACATTCACCAGCATGTAGGTCATCAGCGCGGCGGCGATGAAGTTGAACATAATGGTGGTGATGACGATGTGGCTACCACGCTTGGCTTGCAGATAGCCCGGCACGAAGGCCCAGAACGCACCAAACGCACATCCAGCGAGAAGCGCAAATGGGGCAGTGATCCACCAAGGCGCAATTGTATCAAGAGCCAAACAAACCAGCGTCACACCTAGCCCTGCGACATAAGCTTGGCCCTCGCCACCAATGTTGAAGAGCCCGGCATGGAAGGCGACCGCTACCGCTAGGCCGGTAAAGATGAAGTTGGTTGTGTAATAGAGTGTGAAGCCAACCCCCTCGCCGTAGCCAAACGCACCGAACAGCATCAGCTCTACAGCTTCCAGCGGGTTCTCGCCTACGGCGATGACGACAAGCCCTGCGACCAGAAACGCAGCCGCTAGGTTCAAAAGCGGAATGAGGCCGAAATCGACCCAGCGGGGGAGTTCACCACGGCTCAACCGGCATCCTCCATATAGCCGAACGCGAAAAGGTGCGCGCGCAAAAACTCAAGGAACGTCGCTTCGCGTTTGGCTTGCGCAGTGCACGCCCACGCCGGTTCGCCCGTCTGACAGATTTCGTAGGTGAGATCAGAGACCGCATTCATCGCCGCAAGACGTTGAAGGGCCTCTTCGCCCCGCCCAAGCCGCGCTTCAAGGGCAGCCCAGCCAGCCAGCCGTCCCGGCTGATCTGGATGCTGTTCTGGCACATACCCGCCTATCTCAGCCTCATAAGCGGGGCGAAAACTAACGTCACTTGAGACGTCCAACAGGTCGCCAGCGTGCATCTGAAGGTACATTTTGGGCGGCCAGGAGCAGGCATAGCAATCGAAGGTGTAGAAAAAGGACTGGTCGAAAACGGCAAGCTCATACACGCCATCCCCGTTAGCATCCTCGTAGGAATAGCCGCCATCGAACGCGCCCATGTCTTCGGTCTGCCAAGCCCCATCTTCATTGATGGAGACCACCCAGATCGCATCACAGCAGTGGGCACCGCCGGTGTAACTGGTCACGATCACTTCAGGCGTGCGCGTAGACGGGTCAAACTGAGCGATACGCGCTGTGATGGGCAGAAAACCGAAAAACGTCTCCTCACCAACGATCTCAAGAGGTTCCTGGTCCTCAGCGGTGATAGTGAAGACCGGAACGGTCGTGCCGTCACTGGTGGGACGTCCGTTGACGGTCACCTGAACCCCGGCCAACGCGATGGAAACGCCCCCGATGGTATCGTCTGTGCCATCCAGAAAAACCCCAGCATCCACATCCGGCGCTGGCAGCGGCCGCCCCTTGCGAGCCTCGGCGTCGCCCGCTTGCATCGCGACGAACGCAAACGATACGGCGAGACCTAAAAGCTGTCTCTTGGCACGAATCATTCGGCAGCCTCCACGGTGTCGCCATCTGCATCTTCAGCGTCGGCGCCATCAATGCCCGCCATCATGAGGCCGATCTCGTTCTCATCGGTCTCATGCGGCAAGCGTTGTCCGACAATCTCGCCACCGCACATGACCAAGATGCGGTCGGAAAGCCCGAAAATCTCATCCAATTCCACCGAGACAAGCAGCACCGCTTTGCCCGCATCGCGCATTTCAATGAGGCGTTTGTGGATAAACTCGATGGCACCAATGTCCACGCCGCGTGTCGGCTGCCCAACAAGGAGAATATCCGGGTCTTCTTCCATCTCCCGGGCGATGACGATTTTCTGCTGGTTGCCGCCGGAGAAGTTAGCCGTCTTCAAGCGACAGTTCGGCGGGCGAATATCATACTTCTCGATCTGCGCGCGAGCGTGCGTGCGCACCGCGTCGACATTCATGACCACCTGGCCGCCTATGTCGTCGGCGTCATGGTAGCCCAGCACGGAGTTCTCATTCTCCTCGAAGGTCTTCACGAGGCCCATGCGCAGACGGTCTTCCGGCACGTGTCCCAGCCCCAGCTTGCGCGCAATTGCGGGGCCAGCTTGTGCTGGCAGCGGCGTTCCATTGATGACAACCTCGCCGGACGCTGGCTCTTCAATACCGGAGACCGCCTCCAAAAGCTCCGATTGGCCATTGCCAGACACGCCGGCGATGCCAACAATCTCGCCACGCCGCACCGAGAACGACACGTTCTTCACCCGGTCGACACCAAACTTGTCGCGCACGGTGAGGTTTTTCACTTGGAGCACGTCGGTGGTGGGTTTGGCCTCATCCTTATCCACGCTCATCAGAACACGGCGACCAACCATCGCCTCGGCGATTTCAGACGGGCTTGTTTCTGAGGTTTTGAACGAGGCGACCATCGCCCCCTGACGCATGACCGATACTTCGTCCGTTACGGCCATGATCTCGCGCAGCTTGTGCGTGATCAGCATCACCGTTTTGCCCTGATCACGCAGCTGCCGCAGGATGGCAAAAAGACCGTCAGCCTCTTCAGGCGTCAGAACGCCGGTCGGCTCGTCAAGGATCAGAATATCTGCACCACGGTGCAGGGCTTTGAGAATTTCAACCCGCTGCTGTAGGCCGACAGGAAGCTCGGAGACGATAGCGTCCGGATCAACTGTCAGGCCATAGGTTTTGCTCAAATGTTTGAGGTCTTGGCGAACCTTGTCGCGAC
>JBCCLK010000024.1:0-41017 GCA_039026935.1 Pseudomonadota bacterium | reverse complement strand
CGCGAGGACTTTCATGGTAGAGACTTTCAATTCATGTGCTGAAGGATGCGCATCGCTTTGATCAGGCCTCACGGAACCGGAATGAATACAAGGCTGTTTTGCCAGGGGCGTGGCTCTTGTCCTTCAGGCCAGTCAAAAGGCACGCCAGGGCGGTTACCTGCAAGATCTTCGAGCATGTCTGCCACGACTAAGGAGTAAGACTGATCAGTCCAGGGCTCCCGGGGCGTAAATTCCCAAGACGCTTCTTCTGCACCTAACGAGATTTGCCCAGGCAGAACGTTCCCGCTGACGTCAAGCACGCGCAGGCGATACGCAAGCGACAAGTGATCATGGGGGCTACCTATTTCGACGTTCAACGGCGCGCGTGTTGCCACTTTTGGTTCGACAAGGCGCCATCCACCCGGGTCGGGTGGCGACAGATCAGCAGGTCCAACCGTGAAGTTGTAGGCGGTGTCTTGGCCAAGGAGGCAGCCAAACCTGTCTTCCGACGATCCTGAAACAACGAAAGAGTAAGCTCGGCCCACCTCCAAGATTTGGCCAAGCGCGTCGCGCGAGTTAAGACCCGTTTTGACGCGGCCGGGGTCAAACACCAGCGTCAGGCGGCGGTGATCTGGCGACCAAAGCGCATCGCGTGTGGGTAGAAATGCCCCGTCCACATGCGTGCCGTCATCGTCCACTAAGCGCACCTCGCTTGTCGCCATGGGGCGCGGGTAGTAGACATAAAATCGTAGGGTATTTGCCGGTATCACGTCCGCTGTTGGGTAGATGTCGACCGTGCTGTTATCCGCGCGGGAGCATGCCGCAAACGCAGTTGTCGCCCAGCAAAGCAGGGCGACAACAAGGCCGATTCGCAAGATCATTGTCGTATTTGTCCAGGGAAGCCTTCGTCGGCCTTCAGCAAGTTTTGGAACATCCGAATGCCGTTCGATTGTTCGTCATCGGCATAGGCATAGTCAGGGAAGTTGTATTCGCTGATGAAGTCGCTCACGCGGAAGAAGGATCCCTTCCGGAAGGACACAAGCTCCATCGCGCCAGAGTCGAGGTCGCGGCGCAGTGCCAGCAGAAACTGGCCATCTTGGTCTGCTATATGGGCGACACCAGATAGCGGCAGCGGTACCGTCTGCACACCAGACGTTGCGCCCAAATAGGGCACGGGGTCTGTGATCCCTGGCCCCGCCGCTGCCGCGGTCAGGTCTTCCAGTGTGATCAGGTCTGCGTCCATCTCACGATTCACAACGAGGACGTAATTCGAAACGTTTCCTTGGAAATCGGCAGCGGCAAAGGACACCACGTCAAGTGGGGTGTTGCCGTAGCCCAGTTCGGCAATTGTCTTGCCAGTGACATGCGCGCCGTCGCTCAACGCGTCAACGGGTATGGTGACAAGCGGCGTGCAGGTGTAGGCTGCCACCGCTGTGGACGTCCCGTCGATATCGACGATGGCCATGGCGCGGATGGGCGCGCGGGTTTCGTTTTGGTTATGGGCCGCGTGATAGATTTCGATGCTTGTGGACGTCGAGCCACTTTCAAACGGGAAGGGCACCCGACGCAGGGTCGAAGCAAACTCACCCGTTGAAACGCCGGAAACAAAGAGCTCGCCATCCGCGTAGTCCAGATCGGTCACGGTAAGCGTGGGGGCAGGGATATCCCGCCAGAACGTGATGTCAGCGTCCGCTGTGTCATTGAGTGTGAATTGCGAGGACGTCAGCGACCCAAGATCGAGCACATTCACCGTGCCGTCGCGGGTAATGGAAACGACAGCGCCCGTTTGCGTGCCGTCGACTGTGGTCGATACCGATACATAAGCATCCCGCGTGACGGGGTGCACGGCAAGGTCGCTGTATAGGACCCGTCCGCTGGCACCGAGCGCTTCGGACACCAGCTGGTCTATATCCAACAGGTTGAAGGCGGCATCTTCTTCAGGTGCCAGTCCGTTCGATGGGAGTGTGTAAGCGTGGATAGTACCGCCGACTGAATCGGCTAAAAACAGTGTGTTATCCGGCCCAAACTCCAAAATCCCGAAGGATTGCGGCATATCAGCCAGGGCGGCTCCAGTGGAGAGCACAAGTGCACTCGCAGCTAGGATTGGTTTCACGACAGACATACATAAGCTCCTTCACGAAATGGGACGATGGCACGAAGTGCGATGCGGCAGTAGAGATGCGCCCCGGCTCAGCCTAAGCTAAGCACCAAAGGAACAAAAAGCATAGGTTGCCGTCAATTCTTTTCGGGAAATTGAAAGTTCAATGGACGCAAGGAGACACGATCTGGCCGATTGCCGTGTCCCAACAGCTCGCGCGCGAGATCGGCAACCATGTGCGTGTGTCTTTGGCATGGAGAAAACGCTCGGAGGAAATGCACCGAACCATAGTTGCTGGAATACGCCGTACTGGCCAGATTATCCTGACTTTGAAATTTGACAGACGCCATCGTCTGCGATGGCCGGCACTGCCAACGAGAGTGTGACCACCAGAGACGCTGCGGCGTCGGTCCAAAACGATTTGGCCATTCTAGAAACTGGGAACATGATCATCTTCTCGACAAGAGGCAGAAGTAATCGAGTAAGCCGTGCATCGAAAGATTGATCCAATTGATATCGGCTATATTATTCATTGCTATGAAGAATATACGAAACATCGACTTGAACCTGCTTGTTGCCTTTGATGCATTGATGTCAGAACGAAGCGTTACGCAGGCTGGCAAGCGTATTGGTCTTGCCCAACCGTCGATGAGCAACGTGCTCACCCGACTTCGTGCCCTATTTGATGATGAGCTTTTTGTGCGCACGCCAAATGGGATGATGCCGACGCCGACTGCCATGGATGCCGCAGAACACGTTAGAGCCGCAATGTTGGCGGCCGAAGAGGCTATTAATGTTGGCAGACGGTTCGACCCTCAAAACTACAACGGCGAAATCGTCCTCCTCACTCAAGATCTTGTTGAGCTAACCATCGTGCCAAGTCTTGTGCGCGCCTTGCAACGCAGGGCACCAGGCATTCGTTTAAAAACGCGTGCCATGTTGGGCGGAGACTTTGCCGAGGACTTGGATGCTGATCGCGCCGAGCTAGCTATATGTGTCGCGCGCAATGTGCCAAAGCGATTTCACTATCAGGTGCTGTATGATGAAACCTTCGCTGGCATCGCCCGGTTCGATCATCCAATTGTTCAAGAACCAGTGACAATTGATAGCTTCTTGGCTGAAAAACATGCCGGACTATCGCCACACTCCGGCGGTAAAGGGATTATTGACATTATACTTGAGGAGCAGGGCCTATCGCGTGACGTTGCTGTAACCGTGTCAAGTTTTGCGGCCCTGCCGCCACTTGTTATTGAGACCAACGTGATAGCTGTCTTGCCGCGCCGTCTCGCAGAAAAGGCGGACAAAGAACTACCTGTGCGGATATTTGACCTTCCTTTTGATGTGCCGACTGTCCAGTCAAAACTCATTTGGGGAAAGGGGGCGGACCGGTCTCCTATGTCGTCTTGGTTCAGGAGTCTGGTGGCCAATATCGTAGTTGGGAATGAAAGCTGATTTCTTGGCCCGTCGCCACGAACGTCCCGCTTGCGGCGTTAACGTCGGAAACTTTGAGTTTGGATGAACGGTAGCTTTGGTTCGAATGCAACTTCGAGACCGTTGGGCCTAAACACCTAGTCTGTTTAGCTACATAAATCCTGCACGCTAGAGGCACCCAGCAAGGGAACCGCCTACGACACGCACAAAAATGACGAAATTTTAGCGGGAAAATCAATCTTGCTTCTTCGCCTTGTATTTCGCAGCCAGCGCCTCTGCTTGCATGATCAATCCTGCCTGACTCATCCAATTTGAGTATGAGTGCGTGATCGGCCTTGGGCCCATCTGGAAAATGGTTTCCGAGGCCAGTAGGCGATAGCCCAGAGCAAGGAGAGCGGCAACCGCACTGGCCTTCCGCTCTGCGCCTTCGGCACAATCGCCCCTCCTTACCTGCCCAGATCCTTGGCAAACGCTGCCTCATTGAAAGCAAAACCGCTTTGAATGCGCACGTTCGCGGCACTTTCAAACAAATCACGAAAAATCCAATGGACTGTGAACAGTTTCGCCCCATTTTGGGCCCACTGTTCGATAGAAGGCCCTTTCCATGACAATTCAACAGAAAATGCCTCTCGCCATCGAGGCGACGCGGTTGGCACCACAATCCTTGGCGGATGTGCGTGCATGGCCTAACGCTCGAACAGTCGCAGCCCGTCGCTGGTTCGTTCTTAGCCTGAACGCAATAACAATCCTGGGTTTAACAGCCTGCATGGTGATGCTTTTATCGTATGGAGGCATCCTGGCCATCGAATGGGTAATGCTGCTCTGCTACGGGCTGACCTTACCGTGGATGACGATTGGCTTGTGGAATGGATTGATCGGCTTTGTGATTGACCGGCGGTACGGGTCCAAAGCGGCAGAGCACGTGAACCCCGCGCTTGCACGAGTGCGCGGCGATGAGCCGATCACGACACGGACAGCTATCGTCATGCCGCTGCGCAATGAGGATCCGGCGCTATCATTGGAACGTTTGCGCATGCTGCAAACACACCTCGCGGCAACACCGTATGCAAACCAATTCACGTTCCATATCCTTAGCGATACCAGCAAGGCCAACATCGCAGCGCAAGAGGAAGATGAAATCGCGGCGTGGCGTGAAGCAGTGCCAGATGCACCCTTGCATTATCGCCGCCGCACGCGAAACACCGGCTACAAAGCGGGTAACATCGCCGAGTTTCTGGACGATTATGCGGGCGACTATGACTTCTTCCTGCCGCTTGACGCGGATAGTGTGATGGGGGTCGATGCGGTGTTGCGCATGGTGAGGGTCATGCAAGCCTCACCAGAGATCGGCATGCTTCAAAGCCTCATTGCCGGTTTGCCGAGCCAGACGTTCTTTACGCGTTCGCTGGTGTTCGGCATGAGCCATGTTATGCGCTCCTTCACGCTCGGCTCGGCGTGGTGGCAAGCTGATTGTGGACCTAACTGGGGACACAATGTCCTCATTCGGACTGAGCCATTCCACAAGTCTTGCATGCTCGACGCGCTGCCTGGCCGAGGTCCATTGTCAGGCCATATCCTCAGCCACGATCAACTCGAAGCATGCTTGATGCGCCGCGCTGGGTACGAAATTCGCGTTCTGGCCGAAGAAAGCGATAGTTACGAAGAGAACCCCCCAAGCCTCGCAGATTTTCTGCGGCGCGAAATACGCTGGTGTAACGGCAACCTGCAATATCTGCGTTTGCTACGCCTGCCTGGACTGCGACCAGTCAGCCGTGTTCAGCTTGCGCTAGCTATCCAGGCGTATGTCGCACCCGCCGCCTGGATGCTTTTCATTATCTTGGGCGCCAGTCTTGTTGTGGTGGATCAGCAGGTCGGAGCTATTCCTCTATGGGCAGGGCTCGGTCTTTTCGCCGCTGTTATGACCATGAACCTGATGCCAAAGCTCATGGGGTTGGGACAGGTTCTGTTCGACCGCGAGCGCGCCATTCAATGGGGCGGGCGCGGACGTTTGATCGTGAGCGGCTTTGTGGAGATCCTGGTGTCGATGTTGATAGCGCCGGTGATGGCGTTTGGGTTGACCCGTTTCTTGATCGGCCTGCTCTTCGGTCAACGGGTTGGCTGGGATGCCCAGCAACGCAGCCGCGAACGGTTGGAATGGATGGAGGCGACGCGCTTCTTCTGGCCACAGACAATTGCAGGGCTGGCCCTATGTGCTTGGTTCGCGCACCATGCGCCTTGGGCGCTGGCATTTGGCGCACCGATCATTCTGCCCCTGATGTTTGCTATTCCGATCGCGGTCCTCACTGCGGAGCCGCTCTTTGGTAAAGTGTCCCGACATGTTGGTCTGTTCGATACACGCCTTGATCGGGCGGCTTTCGCACCTGAGTGAAATAGTCGGCACCAAGAGAGCAGTTTCTCGCCTGCGCGCCCGCGACGATGCTCCAAAGCAAGGCGTGGGAGCCCAGAGGGACGCTGTGAATGCGTGAAACGGGCAAACCCACCGAACGCTTGGAAGCCTATAGGACCTGGGTCCCGAACAGAGAGCCGAACCCACATGCAACGTCTTTAGGCGGCGTCTATCTCGCTCTGGTCGGACATCAGTTCTCTGGGGTTGTTGATCGCTTCTTTGAAGTGAACCCCAATGCCATTGTCGGCGATGCGCACGACTGTCGCTTCGACCTGTTTGCCGTTGGTGGGGACGATGGTGATCCTGTCGCCGACCGCAACACCATCCACAGGTGCGATCAGCGCACCGGTTTCACTGGCATTGAGAATGCAACTCTGCGTGCGTTTGCCGGAGTGTGCGATAAGTGCCACTTCCCGCATCCGAACACGCAGAGCGGACCGACGCTCTTCTACGTCCCGGGACACTTCTTTTAGGAAGTGCTCGATGTTCTGCACCAAACCTTCGGTGGCTTTAGTCAGTTCAGACGCGGTGCCGTTGACGGTTCTGGCGGCATCGGCGGTTATACCGATAGACCCGGCGACCGATCGCACGCTCTGGGACACCGTATTTGTTCCGCTGGACGCCGCAGCCACCGACTGGGCGATTTCGTTGGTCGCCATCTGTTGCTCTTCAACCGCGCCAGCGACAGCCGTCGTCACTTCCTGAATGTCCGAAACGGCTTCCGTCACTGTGGAGATGGACGCCGCGGTCGTTGCTGTGGATTCCTGGATCTCTGTAATCTGCGCACTGATCTCGCCGGTGGCTTTGGCCGTCTGCTCTGCCAGCTCCTTCACTTCCGACGCCACTACGGCAAAGCCGCGACCAGCTGCGCCCGCGCGCGCTGCTTCAATCGTGGCATTGAGCGCAAGAAGATTGGTCTGTTCGGCGATGTCGCTGATCAAGCCGACAACGGCACCAACGCGCTCGGCTGCCTCGCTCAGCTTTTCCACTTGTGCATTGGAGGCGCGGGAGAGCTTCGCCGCCTCCTCCATGCGCGACTGAGCACGCGATGTCTGCTCGGTTATTTCGTTGATCGACGCAGAAAGCTCTTCTGCCGCAGCTGCCACAGTTTGCACGTTCTGGCTTGCTTCCTCCGTTGCTGTATCCGCCGCAGTCGCGTTGGTCGTTGCGGTTTCTGCAACGCTGGAAAGGCGGTCAGCTGTGTCACGCATGATGTTGGTCTGCGTGCCGACCGCCGACGTTGCGTTGGAAATGACTTCAGAGAAGGTCGATACGATGTCTTGGATATGGGTCTGGCGATATCGCTCGCGGTCACGTTCGTGTTGGGCCTTAGCTTCTAAATCCTGGCGAGCAAAGGCGTTTTCCTTAAACATCTGAACGGCGCGTGCCATCGCACCAATCTCGTCATGGTCAGATTGGTAAGGCACTGTGACCGACGTGTCGTCGCCTGAGAGACGCCGCATGGTCTCTGACATCTGGGTGAGACGCCCGGAGACACGGAACTGACTGTGGTAAAACTGGAAGCCGCACATGACGATCGCCAGCACCATCACAAACGCGAACAACCAGAACTTTCGCACCTCGTAAGCATCGCCGTCGCGTATGTCAGCGGCCATCATTTCCCCGGCCGCGTGAGACAGCTCCACAGCCATATCCAGAGCTTGCGTCGACTGTGCAAAGAAAGTCTGGAAGCCGAGCGGGTACCCGTCATCCAGGTTATCATCGGCAAGTATGGCTGCTCGGATCTCGGCGTAATTAACAAAATAGACCTGTTGCAACGTCATGATGAGATCGCGCAAACGATTCGGAAGGCCCTCATAGCCTGCGTAGACAAGCAGGCTTGCCATGGCTGCCTCGGCGCGGTCATGCAGCTCTATCATTTCCCCGCGGCGGATCTGCGCAAGCGGTGCGCCGTTCCCTACAGCAATTGCTAGATAGGTCCGTTCCCTTCCGCCATACTCGCGAACGGTCCATGCTAAGTTCTGGACCTCTCTCAAGGTCGATAGATGGTTCGACGGGGCAATCGATCCATTGACGATCATGCGGGGGAGGTTGGAAAACTCGATGATGACATTCTTCATCTGCGCGGGAAGACTGTCGGCCCCGCTCGGCGGCCGCGATGCGAATGGAATCGCGAGCAGTCGGTCCGCGTCGTCACGAATATCCGACATCTCAGAGCGCAGCTCAGCAAAACGCGTCTCCAGCTCTACGATGCGCGGATTGTTGGGTCGTTTGGTGGTTAAGAACGTGCTCACATCATCAAAACTTTGGTCAGATAGGCGACGTTGCTCATCAATAGAAGCTCGCAACTGGGCCGCAGCAGTGTCTGGCAAATTGAGAGAGACCTGCATGACAGAGCGTTCGAGGGAGAGCTCAATGATCGCTCGATAAAGCGTGCTGTTGATCGTTGCAACCTTCTCGGTCTCGCGTTGCTTGGCAATATCATAGCGCAAAGCTATCAATTCGTAGGCGACGACCGAGACAAACATAACGGCCAAAATGATGGAGGTGACGAGACTTGTGCGCTTGATATCCATGATGTCCTCAACGCTCGTAAGAGCTATGTGCAATCCCAGATAGCCAATTCCAGGTGGCTTGGCGGTATTGGGCCAGGTGAGATAGCGCCCACTGGAGAGCGCGAACTGTGTGGACGTAGAATGAAGAACACACGCTAAAATTGTATAAACGTTGAAGGTCTACCTTTGCGATTATAATCTTGAGAAACTGCCTTGATGAGAGCGGCGATATGACGGGTTCATCGATTGCTCAACGCACAGTGACCGAAGTTCTGCGACAGGTCAGCAATGGCAGCCTTCGGCGATCTACTAAACGGACGCTTAATCTAAACAGCACCATCCGCTTGAACCTCGCAGCTGACTGAATATCGATGTTTCTGTCGAGGGAACTGCATCCGCACGAGCGTGGAAAAACTTCACAGGAAACGACCTTGCTTGATGCTGACTTTTAACCGCCACGCATCGAAACGCTCAGGAGAGAGTTGAAGGCGATGACGGCAAGAGCGCTGCTTGTGTTTGGAACGCGCCCGGAAGCGATCAAGATGCTCCCGGTGGTTGATGCCTTGAAAGCAGCTCCAGGGATCGAACCCCATGTCTGTGTCACAGCCCAGCATCGCGATTTACTCGACGGCGTACTCGACCTGTTTGACGTCAAACCAAACTTTGATCTCAACATCATGAAAACGGGCCAAGACCTCACCGAGGTGACAGGCGCTGTGCTCTCTGGCGTCGCGGACATTCTGTCCAAACATCGTTACGACTGGGTCGTCGTGCATGGCGACACCACGACCACGATGGCCAGCGCTTTAGCAGCGTTTTACCAGAAGGTTCCGGTTGCCCATGTGGAGGCTGGTTTGCGTTCGGGCGATATCAGCCAACCTTGGCCGGAAGAAGCGAACCGCCGCTTCACCGACATGATCTCAACGCTGCATTTCGCGCCCACATCATCAGCTCGCGAAAACCTCCTGGGCGAAGCTGTGCCGCCGTCATCAATTACTGTCACGGGCAACACAGCCATCGATGCATTGCAGACGACATTGGCAAAACTGGATGCCCAACCAGCGCACCGTGCTGCGCTCGATCAAGCCTTTGCTTTTCTTGATGGGTCACCAACGCCCAGCACGTCGTCAGGCGGTGGATCATCGCCGATAATCCTGGTGACAGCACACCGCCGCGAGAATTTCGGAGCACCCTTTAGGGCGATATGCAAAGCCATTCGTGACCTAGCCGAGGAAGACGGCGCTCAAATCGTCTATCCTGTGCACCCCAACCCCAACGTGCAGGCCGTTGCTCACGAGATGTTGGCAAGCGTGGAAAACGTCCATCTCGTCCCACCCATCGACTATGCAGCCTTCGTTTACCTCATGCGTCGCGCCGACATCATCATGACCGATAGCGGCGGCGTTCAGGAAGAGGCGCCAAGTCTGGGCAAACCTGTGTTTGTCATGCGCAATGTGACAGAGCGCCCAGAGGCCGTTGATGCTGGCGCGGCACGGTTGGTCGGCACGCAGCGCGAAAGCATCGTCAATGCTGTGCGCGAGGTTATCCGCGATAGGTCAGCTTACGAACGCATGCGCGCATCGTCCAATCCGTTTGGGGACGGTAAAGCAGCGCAGCGCATCGCATCCGTGTTGAGCGTTGGGCGAACAGACGAATTCTGCTGAGGATGAATACTGAACCAGAGATTGATTCTAGAGGTTAATTGTTAACGTTTAAAACTTTTGTTAATCCGATAGAAACAAATTAGAACTGCGCACATCTCAG
Source organism: Pseudomonadota bacterium (assembly GCA_039026935.1). Lineage (GTDB taxonomy): Bacteria > Pseudomonadota > Alphaproteobacteria > Rhizobiales > MH13 > MH13. The sequence continues at coordinate 30,822 of JBCCLK010000024.1, read as the reverse complement.
CCCTGTTGAGCAGTGAGACCATGCGCCACGCAGAACCCGAAAACGACGTTCCTTTCCAGGTCAAAAGCCGGGTACATCCCTGCTGGCAGCCGCGGTGCTGCTCACCCTACCAGGGACGTGCCTAGCGCATGGCTAGCAGCAAGCCCCTATCAAACTTGCATGGTGAGATCGGCCAGACCGCCGATAAGGTCGAGGCGCTAATGCTACGGCTGTGCCGCCAAACCTCTGATTTTGTGTTGGCGAGGATCACGCTTGCCGTCGTGGTCATCCTCGGACTGACGCTGGTGATCGCCTTTGCGCATCCTATTGATCTGCAGCACTTCATCAATGGAGACTCGCTCTATCCCATCCAGATGACGCACTTCAGCCTTTTAGACTACAGACCGCCGCCGCCCAACAGGATCGTTCCGGATGTGGCCGTCCATTGGCTGATAAGTCCCTTGGTCGCCGATCCGCTGTTGGCCAAGCTGATTGCGGGCAGCTTGCTGTTTGTGATGACACTCGCAGCCGTTGCCGTTTTCAAGCCCGTCCTTGTGTTCCTTCTCGCAGCAGCTTTGTTTGCTTGGCCAGGCTTTACAGGGCTGAATTCAGCAACGCATTTCACGCTGCCGCTCGTCATCCTTCTCGTTCAGCTTGCGACAAAAAACGCCCAACTTGATGCTGCGGCGTTCACGGTGGCCGCCTTCAGTAACATCCTGGCTGCGCTGCCCCTTGCTCTCCTATTGTTCGACGGAAGGCACCCTGACCGCACGATAGGACGGGCAGCTGCGATCATGTTGGGGATCGGGCTTGCTGCGCTCTATTCAGATTTCGGCGAAGCCTTTTTTGAGCTGGCGGTCGCGTTGCCCATGTGGGTGGCGGCCTTCGCAGTTGCTCGAAAAATGGGGATTTCAATGGCTTTTGCGCTTAGCGTTGCAGTCCTTCTCCTGGTTGCGACGATGCTCGACCTTCTGCCCGCCCGATACACGATCCCCGTCTCGGTTGCGATGCTGATTGTGCTTACGCCAGTCGCTCGGCCTTCCTTTAATTGGATGCGCCTTCTCATGCCCTTTGCGATGGTTGGGACAATGCTTTCCACAGCCAACGCAGACGTGGCACGCCAAATCCAGGAAGACTTCAACACTCTCTTAGAAGAGCTGGACCAGCGGGATATTCGCGTCATCGCGACGGACCACTGGACCGCGAAGCCGCTCTATTTCGCAGCTTTGGCAAACGACTTTAACCTCACACTGACGCAAACCAACTTTGCCACCAACACATCCCATCCATGGATGGCACCCTACATATTTGCCGGCCTGCCGACGCGTTGGGCACTGCGCAGCAGCCACTCTTGCGACGGCCCGGCGCATGGACAGGCGATCTATTGCGCCCAAGACAGTGCAGGGGACGTTTTGGGCCGCACTGATCTGCCAGGCGGCTTTACCCTGTTTGAATATCGCGAGCCGGTTCCGCACGTGCACTGGCCAGCGCCGGCATCTAAGTCGCAGGCGATCCGCCGACAACTGCAGGACTATGCGCACAAAGCGTTTGCCCGTCTTGGATTTATGAACGTGGCCACCTGGCTCCAGTCTGCGCAGGCCAGTCCATGAAGCAGGCCCGCCAATGAAGACAGCGCCTTCCATCTTGTCGGTGAACCTTGAAGACTATTTTCAAGCCGCGCCGATGCGAGATCTTATCCCTTCGCGCAACTGGTCCCGGTTTTCAACGCGTGTGGAAACGTCCGCCGAGACGACGCTTGACCTGTTGGACAAGTATGACCAGCGGGCAACATTCTTTGTCCTTGGCTGGATCGCGGAGAGATACCCAGATCTCATTGCTGAGATCGTCCGGCGCGGGCATGCTGTGGCAAGCAAAGGATATCTCCACCGACAATTCCGGCAGATGACCTTGGGCGCGTTTGAAGAGGACTTGAGACGGTCCATCGACGCGATCGCAACGGCCACGGGTCAAAGCCCCTTGGGATATCGAATCGCCGAAGGCTCACTGCCGACCGACGATTTGCGCCCGTTTGAAATCCTCGCCGAGGCGGGCATACGCTACGATTCTAGCATACGGCCCTTTGGCATGTCTTTCGTTGGCAAGCAAAAATGGCGAGATGTTCAAACCCTTTCAGGGCAAGCTTCCACCGGTGCTGGCTGGAGCCTCACAGAAGTTCCCTTGTCAACTGATCGGTTCTTGGGGATGCCCGTTCCCCTTACCGGCGGCAACTACTTCCGGCAAATGCCAAAGGACCTCTATGAGCGCCGACTGGACGCCTTCTTAAAGCGCACCGACCAGCCCTGGCACTTTTACTTTCATTCCTGGGAACTTGATCCAGAGCAGCCTCGCGTGTCCGCCGCATCCTTGGCTGGACGCATCCGGCAGTACCGCAATCTGGAAGACATGCCCAAGCAGATCGAAGAACTGATCAACAAGCATGCCTTCGCGAGCATTGAAGACTATCTGGGGCTCGCGCCTGCACCTGCCAACGAACGAGCATCACCGACACCATTCGACACAGTGTACCCAGTGCCAACACTGACCACGCGCGGCCCGATGACAAAGGTGACACTGGTGGTGCCCTGCTACAACGAACAGGCCACACTGCCCTATTTGGAGAAAACGCTCGCCTCCTTTGCAGATGAGAACGCTGCGACGTTCGATCTGTCCTACGTAATGGTCGATGACGGCAGCACCGACGAAACATGGGCCACGCTGCTGGACCTGTTCGGTGACCGTGACGACTGCACTTTGGTCCAGCATGGGACGAACAGCGGTATCGCTGCGGCGACGATGACGGGCATCAAAGCGGCCAAAAACGAGGTAGTCTGCTCTATAGATTGTGACTGTACGTTCGACCCGCACGAGCTAGCCAACATGATCCCGCTTCTGACCCCGGACGTGGATATGGTACAGGCCTCACCCTACCACCCGAAAGGTGGCGTGGTGAACGTTCCAGCCTGGCGGCTGTTTCTATCAAAGAACCTATCGCGCCTGTACGGGCGCATTTTGAACCATAAATTCTCCAGCTACACCGCCTGCTTCCGCGTCTATAGACGCTCGAAGGTCGTCGACATCGACCTGCGAGACGGCGGTTTTCTCGGCATCATGGAGATGTTTGTCCTTCTGGACCAGGCTGGAGCCAAGATCGTCGAATATCCCGCTGTTTTGGAAACACGGCTCCTGGGCGTCTCAAAGATGCGCACGCTCAAAGTGATCGGCGACCATGTCGGCATGCTTCGCGATCTGGTGATGCATGGGACCGCCATGCAAGACCGCGCTTTGAGCTATCAAACATCGCCTTCGGCAGCGTTGCCCGCGCTAACTCAGCACGGACAAAAGGAGCGTTGGTGCATCATTGGCGGCGGCATGCTTGGGCTATCGCTCGCGCACAAGTTCGCCACGCCGTCGCGTTCACTGACGGTCATAGAGGCCTCCGATAGGCTTGGTGGACTGGCCGACGCGTGGCAGTTGGGCCCCATCACGTGGGACCGACACTATCATGTGGCTTTGATGTCCGACCGATACCTTATGAACCTTCTGCGTGATATTGGCCTCGACCAGGAAATGCGCTGGACGACGACGAAGAGCGATTTCTATACGGGTGATGCGTTTCATCCGCTTAACAATGCAATTGACTATCTGCGCTTCCCAGCGATCGGCCTTATCGACAAGGCGCGCCTTGCTTTCACCATACTCTATGCATCGCGGCTCAAAAACGGCGTGCGGCTTGAGAGCATCCCGGTTGCCGATTGGCTGATCAAACTTTCAGGGCGAACGACGTACGAGAAAATCTGGAAACATCTTTTGCGCGCCAAGCTTGGGGACAATCACAAGATTGCCTCAGCCTCGTTCATTTGGTCGGTCATCAACCGCTTTTACGCGGCGCGGCGCTCGGGGCTTAAACAGGAGATGTTCGGGACCGTCAAAGGCGGCTACGACAGGATCATCACGCGCCTATGCGAGCACCTCCACAAGCGCGGTGTTGAGACACGGACAGATACCCCTGTTCGGTCTATTCGTAAGGGTCAAGACGGCATTGAGGTCACACTTGAGAAGGGAACCGAGACCTTTGATAGGGTGATCATCACGGCTGCAAGTCCCTTGGCCGCGCGGCTCTGTGCGGAGTTGACGATGCAAGAACGCGTGCGCCTTGAAAGCATGCGTTATCAAGGCGTCGTTTGCGCCTCTCTTGTCCTGCGACGACCACTGCGCGGGCGCTATATAACCTACATTGCAGATGAGAGCGTGCCCTTCACAGGCATCATCGAAATGACTGCCGTGGTGCCGCGCGAAGATTTTGACGGTCGCACGCTCGTCTATCTGCCCACCTATGTTCCTGCTGAAGATCCGCTGTTCGACATGTCCGATGAGGCCATTCGCGGGCGCTGCGTTGCAAGCCTTACCGCAATGTACGAAGATTTCTGCGACGATGACATTGAGGCCTTCCGGGTCTCCCGGGCGCGCAACGTACTAGCGGTCCAGACGATGAACTATTCGCAAAATGTCCCGCCCATGGAAACCAGCCTTCCAGGTGTCAGCATCGTCAACGCCTCGCAAATCATCAACGGCAATCTGAACGTGAATGAGACTATCGAGCTAGCGGAGAAGGGTGCACGTTTCCTGGAACGCCAACCATCACGCGCCCACAAGGTGGTTGCTGAGAATCAGGGGAGTCTCCGCAAGCCGACTGAGGCAGGCGAAAGTTCAACCGAAGGGGAGCTCGTTTGATGGCCTGGGCTCTTTTGTGTCTTGCAGTTGCCTCCAACATTGCCGCCAACATGGCCTTCAAGCTCGCCATGGCGTCTGCACCAACAGAACTGGCGTTGACCGCCATCGCACGCTTCCTATTCAACCCTTACCTTTGGGTCGGCGCAACATGCTGCGGCGTCCTGCTTCTGAGCTATCTGACGGCCCTTCGAGAGCTTGAACTGACCATTTCGTACGCCTTTGTGATCTCGCTTTCGCTGATTGGCATTACGGTTCTATCGCCGGTTCTACTGGGCGATGGTCTGACGATGCAGCGCGGTCTTGGCGTCGCGCTCGTGGTGGCGGGGCTGGTGCTTCTTATCCACGATAGAGGCAAACAGTCCCAGGCGGCTGATGTGGCTTCATCTAGTCATCAGGAAAGCTCAAAGGCTTGAGTGCAGTCGCAAGCTTGTCAGCTCCAATCCGCCACCGATGACCAAACCTCTCGCCAGCCTGTCGCTCGATCTTGATAACCAGTGGAGCTACATGAAGGCTGAAGGCATCGCGGGTTGGGAAGATTATCCAAGCTATCTCGATCAGCTTGTTCCGGTCATCCTAAAGACGCTTCAGGCGCATGATCTGCGCAGCACGTTCTTCATAGTGGGCCGCGATGCTGCAGATGCTCGCAACGCGAGCGCGTTACGTGCACTGGCGGATGCAGAGCATGATATAGGCAACCACTCCTACCATCACGATCCGAAGCTTGCCTGCATCACAACCGAAGAGGCACGCGCCGAGTTGCAAGACGCGCACACCGCAATTACCAGCGCAACGGAACGCGAGCCTTCAGGCTTCAGAGCTCCAAGCTTCGCCTTATCCCGTGCCCTTCTGGAAGCCGTCGCAGACATGGGCTACGCCTATGATGCCTCGACCTTGCCAAGCGTTGTGGGACCCCTGGCGCGAGCCTACCATTTCTCGACGTCGAAGATGCCCAAAGAACTGCGCGAAGAGCGCAAGCACGTCTTCGGCACAGTGGCAGACGGATTGCGGTCCCTTCGGTCCTATCGCTGGCAAGTTGATAAAGGCAGTCTCCTGGAAGTTCCGGTAACGACCTTCCCGGTGCTTCGCGTGCCGATCCACATGACGTATCTCACGTTCCTTGCGGCCCGCTCTTCTCGTGTCGCGCGGACATACTTCACGTCTGCGCTTACAGCCTGCAAGATGGCTAAGCTGAATCCATCGTTTCTCCTCCACCCACTCGACTTTATCGGCGCGGATGAGCTGCCGGAACTGGCAAATTTTCCAGGCATGGCGATGCCAACAGCTCAGAAGCTCGCCTTCGTTGCCGAAGTGCTCGAGGCTCTCAGCGAAAGATTTCATGTAACCACGATGAATGAGCACGCCCAACTGGCAGCGGCACAATGCGCCGGAAAACGTCAGCGCATACCGACTTTCACAGTGGATGTCGGATGACGCAGGCCGTCGCAAGACGGCTGAATTTGTTTTGAACCCCACGTTCATGACTGAATGCGCGACCTGGTGACGAGTTGGCAGTAGAAATCACGCGCACTAAATATTCAGCCGATTAACCAAATATTAATCCGACTAACAATGTGAAATTGCTCAGATTTTATACGTATTAATAACCACTTACGCGCTCAGAAGCATTAACCTTAATCACTAATGAACAAAAATCATCATTCTCAAGCGCAAACTGGGATAATAGGGTGCATTAGGTAAGCTGCAGTGCAGGCCATTACAGCCAACTCAGTTAATGGTTACGCCATGACTCGAATTCCCGGCGACTATCCGCTCGCCTCATCCTATGCCACCGGCAGTAGAACCTTGATTGCTGTGCCTGAGACGTCGCTTGGCGACGAGCTGCGCTCAGCGTTCGGTGCCCTTTGGCATCGCAAGCTTTTGATCGTGGCGATCACGGCGTTATCTACGCTTGGTGCATTGGCCTACACCCATCTTGCAACGCCGATGTACATCTCAACGACAGAGCTACTCATTGATCCCCGCGGCAAGTCACTGACCGAGAACGATGTCATTCCAGCTGGGCTTGGCTCATCAGCCCTGGGCGGAGATGCCGCTTTGGTGGAGAGCCAGGTTTCGATTCTCCGGTCGCAGTCGGTCACAGACCAACTCATCGGTCTGCTCGACCTCGAAGATGATCCGGAGTTTGGTGGAGGTTCGGGCGGTTCAAGTGTTATCGCAGATACGGTCCGCGCTATCTTGTATGGCAACGCAGAGACCTACCGACGCTCCGCTTATGATCGGGCAAGGCGTGGACTTGTACGGCTCGTGGACATCTACCGTGCTGGCAGCACGTATGTTATCCGCATTAGCAGTCGCTCCGAAGATCCCAACAAAGCCGCCCTTATCGCCAACACACTGGCCCAGCTTTACTTGGAGTCAGCGGCTGTTTACGCACAGTCATCAACGCTTGCAGCTGCCGGTCAGTTTGATGCGCGCCTTGAAGATCTGCAAAGTGCGTGGACAAGAGCCGCCGAGGCAGTTGAGGAATACCGCGCGGAGCGCGGGCTGATCGACACGCAAGATGTTCTCGTCGTCGAACAGCAGTTGCGGGATGCAAGCACGCAGTTTGCGCTCGCTCAGTTTGAGGCCGAACAAGCCAGAGCAGCGCTTGAGCAAGCCCAACGTTCACTAGGCAGCCCCTTGGGGAGTATCACCAGCACACAGGAGTCGGCTGTTACTGCAGATCTGCGCGCCTTGATTGCTGAGGTCTCAGCCGAAGAACGGGCTGCCGCAACCACCTTCCTGCCGCAGCATCCCACGCTCTCTCTGCTGCGCGAACAACGCCAGAGCCTCCAAACCGCCCTGCGCGAAGAGTTGGCCCGCGAAGTCGAACGATTGCAAACAGCGTTCAACATCGCCGCTGACAATGCTGAAACGTTGCAGGCGAGGATCGATCAGCTTCAAACGCAGACCGCGTCCGCGGGAACCGACAGCATCCGTCTGCGCGCGTTAGAGCAGGAGGCAGATGTCAGCCAGCGGCTTTATGAGCAATTTCTTGCCCGCGCGATGGAGGTCAACGAACAAGTGGGCCTGCAGAACGATCTGACGCGCATCATTTCAGAGGCATTTCCCGCCTCAAGGCCCTCGCACCCCAGAGGCCTTCTGGTGGTGCTGGCAAGCATCCTGGCGGGGGGTGTCTTTGGTGTTCTCATAGCTTGGCTCCTCCATATCCTGAACGGAACACCACGCTATCAAATGGCCCTTCCTGCTTCAAAGCGCTTCGCGGAGACTGTCGATTGAACAAGCACATGCTCCCGCGCCGCAAGGTTCTGGTCACTGGCGCTGCAGGCTTCATCGGGAGCCATCTTTGCGATCGACTGTTGGCGCAAGGCGATGAGGTTGTTGGTGTCGATAACTTCTTCACCGGCCGAGCTGAAAACATTCACCCTCTGCACAATCAGCCCTTGTTTGAGATGCTGACACACGATGTCGCAAAGCCTTACTGGGCTCAGGTGGATCAGGTTTACAATCTGGCCTGTCCGGCATCACCGCGTCACTACCAAGCTCAACCAATTGATACGATGCAGACATCGTTCATGGGCGCAGTGCACGCGCTGGAAATCGCCAAAGCCTGCAAGGCGACTGTTCTGCAAGCATCGTCATCAGAAGTTTATGGCGACCCGCTGGTTCATCCCCAACCCGAAGACTATTGGGGCAACGTCAATCCCTTTGGAGTACGCGCTTGCTACGACGAGGGCAAACGCTCCGCCGAAGCGCTGTTTTATTCCTACCGGGCTACCTTTGGTGTGGATGCCCGTGTGGCACGCATCTTCAACACCTACGGCCCACGCATGAGCGCCGACGACGGACGGGTCGTTTCCAACTTCATCGTTCAAGCACTGCAAAACCAGGACATCACCATCTATGGTGACGGCTCGCAGACTCGCTCATTCTGCTACATTGATGACCTTGTTGACGGCCTTATGCGCTTGATGAACTGCGACATCAGCAAAGCCGCAGATCCATGCAACTTGGGCAACCCTGATGAGTACACGGTGCGTCAGCTCGCTGAGACTGTTCTCGAGCTGACGGGATCAAAGTCACGAATCGTCTTCGAGGATTTACCCCAGGACGATCCCAAGCTTCGCCAACCCAACATTGATCGAGCAACGAAGCGCCTGGGCTGGAAGCCAAAAGTGAAACTCATCGAAGGCCTCGCCAAGACTATCGCTTATTTTGAAATGGAACTGGCGTCTCCGGCGCCGGGTGCTACATCGCTTAAAGCCCTTCAAAACGGCGCGCTGCATATCGCGCCAGGCAAATGACACGCGTGGCCGCCAGAGCGGTCAGGACTTTCACGCGACGCGCATTCATGGCTGGCGTCTCGACCCTTCCATGGGTTCTTGGCGGCCCAACGGCACATGCGCAAACGGATGCTCTTTCACCCAGAAACGAACCATCACTGAAAGCTGTTGCGCGGCGTAAAGGGATAGAGATCGGCTCCGCCTATGATGGTGGCCGCCCCGACCTAGAAGACTTGATTGCCCATCACTGCGATGTGGTGACACCGGAGAACGCCCTGAAGCCAAACCGTCTGGCACCTTACGGGCTGACTAGGGCTGAACCATCGGGGATGGATGCCATCTACCAATTCTGCCAGACATCCAGTCTTGGCGTTCATGGCCACACCCTGTTTTGGCATCATAGCTTGCCCGACTGGCTTAACCGGCTCACCTGGGGTGAAGCGACCAGAGCGCACCAACGCTTAATGGCCTACGCCATGTCGCGCTATTCAGCGAGCATCAGCTGGGATGTCGTCAACGAACCCTTTGCGGATGAAGCCGCCGGGTATCGCGCGAGCACAACGCTGCTTGATCGCTTCGGTGATGATTTCGTCCATTTCCTATTTCAGACGGCTAGAGGCTTCGCGCCCAATGCAAAGCTTGTTCTCAACGACTACAATCTCGCGTGCGGAGATGATTTTTGCGAGCGGAAACGCGATACAACACTGCGCACCTTGGATCGTCTTCTGGCCCGCGGAACACCCATTGATGCCATCGGCGTTCAAGCGCATTTGGTGCCGCGTTGGCCCACCGATCCGCAACGCTTTTCCAGCTTTGTTCGCGATATCGGCAACCGAGGTGTCGAGGTTTTCATCACCGAGCTGGACGTGAACGATGTGGGGCTTCCCGCAAATGTCGCGCAGCGCGATAGGCTGGTGGCCGACATCTACCGGGACTTTCTCGACGCCATTCTGCCGCTTGGCCCTGTAACGCGCCTCACATTTTGGGGGTTAAGCGACGCGGCGCACTGGATCGTCCAAGGATATGCGCCCTACCAACGTGAGGTAGGCCGCCCACGCCCAGCGCTCTTCGATGACGCGATGCAGCCTAAGCTGGCGTTCTTTGCCGTCCTCGACGCACTTGAGCGCCTGGATGACCGACGCCCTACTTGAGTCCTGATGCGAGCCCGTCCTGTTGCGGAAAACCGTCCTCTTCTCGATCCTTGACCAGGTGCTCGTGAGCGGCAGCATGTTCGCGTTGAACCTGCTTTTGATCCTGCAAGGGTCACCGGAGGCCTATGGACACTTCATTCTGGTTCTGGGGCTCTACTTTCTTGCTTTTGGCGCGCAACACGCAGTGATCTTATTGCCTGTCAACGTGCTTTTGCCCGGCAAACCGCACAGCCGGCAAAACATCACTTTGCGGATGCTGTCCAACATTGATCTTGTTCTCATAAGCGTTGCAGCGCTGTTGGTCGGTGCTATGGCACTGGCGTTTGAACTGTCGATCATGTTGAGCCTCGCAGGCTTTGGGCTGGTGATCACCATGTCTGCACGCGAGCTGGCGAGAACCGTGTTTTTGACGCGTCAACAGCCCAAAAGGCTGATTATTCTCGATGCGGTGTTCATTGCCGGCACATGGCTGGCACTGCCGCTTCTATGGTCATCAGCACAGCCTGAAGAAGCCGCGACCCTCGCTCTTGTCATTGGCAATTCGCTTGCCTTTGCCCTTGCAGCGCCAAAACTGTATCGGCGCACACGAACACTGCGACGGTCGTGGAGCCGTTACAGCGACTATTGGCGTAAAAGTCGCTGGGCCCTAGTAGGCGCCGGTCTGACAGAGGCGCAGCTTAGGCTCTACATTTTCGTGGTTGAACTTGCCCGCGGAAGCGCTGCCTTGGGCCTTCTTCACGCCGGTAGGGTGATCATCAATCCGATTTCCATGGTCGCTTTTGCCTGGTGCCGGGCGATAAGACCGATGGTTGCACTGCATCTTGAGCGACAAGAAGAACCTCAGGCGTTCCGGCTTATTGGCATCAGCATGGTTGGTTTGCTGACGTTTGCAGTCCTCTATCTTCTGGCGCTGTACGCTGCATGGCCCCTCCTTGAAACACGCTTGTTCGTGAATGAAGGCGAGGCATTTGCGCGGCTTGTAGCGCTTTGGGCGATCTTCGGTATGGTGAATGTGCCCTCGATTGTGCTCAGCATCTACTTGCAGGCAAAGCATCGGTATCGCGATCTAACGGCTATCACAGCCATATCTGTGACGACGTCCGCTTTGCTTCTGGCAAGCCTGTTCTTTGAGGTTGACCTCTCGCTGGCGATCATTGCCCTCCTTGCGGGCGAAGCCATCATGATTGTCTGCCTGTGTGCTGTTCTTTGGTTCGATGTCAGCGCAATCCGCCGGGGTGTGAGAGGTGCTCATGTCTGACGTTGGAAACGTCCATCAAGGCTATCTTGTCCGCCCACCCTCTGGTCAAACGGCGCGGCAACCTCTGGGCATGGCAACATTGGCCCGTGCAGCTTTGATACTCATTCCTGCGCTCATCATGCTGGACCCGATCTTGATCTGGCCGTTGCTCTATGCCGATCCCGGTGGAAGCACAGACGTTTTGGCCGGAGCAGGGCGGGGTTTCTCAGCGTCGCTCCTCAGGATGGTCTGGTTCCCGCCGATCTTCTTGGGCACAGCTGTGCTCTTCCTCCTGGCAACGCGAAGCCTTGCGCCCCTCGCGCGCGGACCATTGCTGTGGTGGGTCTTCTTCTTCGCCTGGTGCATGCTGAGTGTTGTATGGGCCCTTGAAACCGGTATCTCCGCAAGCCGCCTCATGCTTGCACTCATCATGATGGGTAGCCTCGTCTTGGCCTTTGCCGCCAGCAACAATCGGCGCACCATCCTCGTTCTGGTGTTTTGGGTTTTCGTTGCCGGTGTCCTGGCCAACACAGCAGCGGTTCTAACAAGGCCACCTGGACCCATTGGCCATGAGGGCATCTTTGATCACAAAAACATGCTTGGTGCTTTCGCGGCGGCGGCGACTTTACTCGCGTGCCTCATGTTCACTGTCGCGGGGCGACTGACGAAGGTGGCGGCGGCGGTTAGCATTGCCCTTTGCCTCGTGGTTTTAAGCGCCAGTGAGTCGAAAGCCTCAACCGGCTTCCTGCCCCTCGCCTTTGGTTTTGGTATCGTAGCTGCGCTTTTAGCCCGCTACGGGCGCATAAACCCCGCCGTCAGCGCAGTTTTGGCGATTGCGGCGACTGGCGTTCTCATTGCGTCCGCTGAGGCGATCTTCGCCGTAAACCCCCGATACCTTGCCGAGATCGCCACCGGAGACGCCACCTTCACCGGGCGCACCTTTCTTTGGGAGTTTGCATGGGAGTACGTGCGTGAGCGTCCTCTTCTTGGCTATGGCTTCAGGTCGTTCTGGGACATCGGACCGGAAACGCCGAGCCTTAGAGAGGGGTTCGGGTTCATTGCCACCACCTTCCATGGTCACAATGGCTACCTCGATCTTCTTTTGAGTGTCGGCCTGATTGGGTTAGTCCTCTTCCTGCCGATCTTATGGGTGGGGCTTAGCGCCGCTGGACGCATCGCTAGAGCCCGGTTCTGGGAGGGCAGCATGCTGATCGCGATCATGATGTTCGCCATGCTGCACAACTTTATGGAGACATCCTTCTTCTTTGGACCGCACACGATACTCATCTTCAACATCGTCTGGCTGTATGCCGTGTTTGATGATGTGAACGCAGGTGCATCCCTCACAGACCCCGTCTCAACGGCGGCGCAGATCAGGCGCTAAGATGTTCGAGCGCTCGATCCTCGGCACGTATCCGCACAAAGAGCATGGCTGCGTTGAGGACACTAAACAGAACAGCGACCCATACGAGCCCTAACACCAGCGGCACAACCGCAATTTCAAGCACGACAAGCACGTAGTTTGGATGGCGCACGAAGCGAAACGGGCCTTTCACCACCAGCGGCTCATCCAATACGATGATCCGTGTTGTCCAGCGTTCGCCAAGACTTGTCAGGATCCAGATGCGAAAGCCTTGAAGGACGGCGTAGATGGCAAGCCAGCCCCAATGAAGCTGCGCCTCAGCCCCGAAAATCGCAAGGCCTGCAATCCAAAGAGAGTGTAACGCGACCATGTAGGGGTAGTGTTCAGCCCCGACTTCATACGCGCCGCGCTGCAAAAGGCGCGCTGTGTTGCGATGAGCAATGACAAGCTCGCTCAACCGCTGCGCGATCAAAACGCCTAGAAAGACGATGACGCCGACATCCATTAGGCTGGGATCAGTTTAGCATCGCGCGCGGCGGCTGACGGACTTGTCTGCCAGGGCGGCGCCACAGCTTCCAAGTGGACCGATTGAAAGCTCGCGGTAAATCCCGGGCCAAGGGCACAGGCCATCATCGTCTGGGCATGTCCTTCAGCGTTTTCTAAAACACGCTTTAAAATGAACAACACAGTCGGCGCTGACATATTGCCCACCTCGCGCAGGATAGCCCGTTCAGCATCCAAGCTGCCCGCCGCAAGCTTCATGGTTGCTTCCAGCGCCACCAGGACTTTCGCCCCGCCAGGATGGCAGACAAACCGATCAATGGCGTCTGGCATGAGGCCCGTTGCCTGCATGGCGGCCTGCGCAGCCGGGGCGAAAGCCTCCTCCACAAAGGTTGGAATAGACCGGTCCAGCATGACACCAAGCCCGGTCCCGTCAACATCCCAACCCATAATGTCGAGCGTATTCGGCCAAGTGGTTTGATGACCAGCTCCAAGCGTTATGACGCGCCGATCGGCCGGCTCTTCATCACTCAGCGCAACACCCGCCGCGCCATCGGCGAACAAAGCAGCGGAAATGATGTCGGCCTTCTCAGCCCGGTCGGCACGGAAGGCGAGCGAACACGTCTCCACCGCCACCATCAAGACCTTCGCGCCGGGGCTTCCGGCAGCCAGTCGTCGGGCAATACCGAGCCCACTCACACCGCCCGCACAACCAAGTCCAAAGACCGGTACGCGCATCACACTTGGCTTGAACCCAAGCTCGGTCAATGCGCGCGCTTCGAGCGAGGGTGTCGCGATACCAGTTGAGCAAACCGTGACCACACAATCGACCTCGTGCGCAGACCAACCCGCCTTGTCCAAGGTCGCTTGTGCTGCTTCGATGAAGAGGGCCTTGGCGGACGTCAGGAACTCAGCGTTGCGGTCCCGCCAGTCATGATGATTATGAAACCAAGAAGGCGGAACAACCGAGTAGCGCCGGTCGACACCTGCATTATCGAACGTTTTTTTTAGTCGCGAAAAGTCGGGATACGCATCACCGAAGATGGTCGCAGCACGCTCTTTCACCTCATCTTGCGTAAGGCAGTAGGCGGGAAGTGCTGTCGCAAGGGAATGGAGATATATCGACATGGTCGTGCACTATGCCGACAACACCGCTCGTTGGCGACACCCCAACGGGTGGGCGTGGGCTCAAAATACAGTGATGGGAGGTGATGGAATATCGCGCGCACTTGGCGCGTCATGTAAGGTTTAGCCGTATCGCATGACCGAAGGTTCAGTCGCTGCAACGTCATCGCGCACGCCCCTGAAAACCACCTGTTTGGCAATCTCCCAACAAAACAGCGGGTTGAGATAAAGATAGCGCTTCCAAAGCCGTCGAGGTTCCATCGCTAGGCGGTAAACCCATTCCAACCCACGCTTTTGCATCCAAGGTGGCGCTTGCTTGAGAAGTCCAGCGTGAAAATCGAATGCAGCGCCGACCGCCAACACCGGCACCGACAACGCATCGGTGTTCTCAAACGCCCAGACCTCCTGACGTGGACAACCAAGCCCGACAAAGACAAGGCTTGCGCCAGACGCAAGGATTTCATCGACCATAGCGGCATTTTCATCCGCACTGAGCTGGCGGAACTTTGAGGGCTGCATGCCCGCGATCTCAAGGGCAGGAAAGCGCTCTTTGAGACGCCGCTCCAACTGGTTGAGAACGTCTGTTTTGCTACCGTAAAAATAAACGGGCACGCCCTTTCGCGCTGCCGCCTGACACAGGCGAAGCGTCAGCTCCGGGCCATAGACACGGTCTTTCAAACCCGTCTGGTGCAGCCCATTGAGAGCCCATCGCACGGGCTGTCCATCGGGCACGACCAGATCCAGCGCGTTTAGTCGCTGCGCATGCTCCGGGTCGAGAACGCCGGTCATCACCCCGTGGACCGCCAGCGCAGAAACAGAAAGCGGTTCGCCAGCTTCAGCGGCTTGCATAACCCGGTCAATGGCCTGGTCATAATCGACTGCGCAGATCTGGATGCCAGCCACACTGTGGCGCCCTTGATCCATCACGGCGTACCGGCCCTGATCACGAGGCAAGCGCCTTCCAGCGCTTGGCGCCCTGATCACGCAGATCCTGTACAATTGACCGGAGATCGTAACGCAACTCGAACTCAGGATAGGTCTCTTCAAACCGCGATGTGTCGCTGATCCACCAAATATGGTCACCGATGCGGTTCTCGTCGGAGTACGTCCAGTCGAGCGCGCGGCCTGCCTCTTCTTCGCAGACTTTGATCGCCTCGAGCATAGAACAGCAGACCCTCCTCCCGCCGCCAATGTTGTAAACGGCAGCCGATGTTGGCCGCTGAATGAAAGCCCAGAGCGCGCGCACGAGATCGCTGGAGTGGATGTTGTCACGCACCTGTTTGGCTTTGTATCCGAACACGGTATAGGGCTTGCCCGTCATCGTGCATTGCATGAGATAGGCGAGGAAGCCGTGCAGCTCCGCGCCCGAATGACCTGATCCGGTGAGGCAACCGCCGCGAAAACAGGCGGTCTTCAAACCGAAGTACCGGCCATACTCTTGCACCAGAAGATCAGCGGCCGCTTTGGACGCACCGAACAGGCTGTGTGTGCAGTTGTCGATACTCATCGTCTCGTCGATGCCATGCTCGAAATAGGGATGGTCCGTCTCGATCTCCCAACGCGTCTCGTGCTCGACGAGCGGCAGCGTGTTGGGGCGATCACCGTAGACTTTGTTCGTCGATAGATATGTGAAGGCAGCCTCCGGCGCGTGCTTGCGCACCGCTTCCAGAAGGTTGAGCGTGCCATTGGCGTTGATGGCAAAATCGGTGAACGGTTCGCGCGCCGCCCAGTCGTGGCTTGGCTGTGCGGCAGCGTGAATGACGCAGGTGAGCTTAGATCCAAGCTCGGCGACGAGTTTGTCGATACCATCTTGATCGCGAATGTCTAACGCGTGATGAGAATAGGCGATCTGGCGCTGTTTAAGGTCTGTGACCCGCCATTCGGTTGAGGCAGCTGGGCCAAAGAAATAAGATCGCATATTATTGTCGATCCCATGAACCTCAAGGCCCTGCTCTGCAAAGAACAAACAGGCTTCCGCGCCGATAAGGCCGCCAGAACCGGTGACAAGTGCGACACTCATCCCACACTCTCTACGCTTTGTTTCAGGGGGTTCAACATCCGCTTGACCAGACCCGGCACTATCAGCATCGCGATCGCAGCTGCTATCGTCGATAAGGTTTTGCGCGGTTCTTGATAAACAGGGGCAACGGATGCGCGCAGCGATCGAGCCATATAGCTGAGCGCCCGCGGCGCGTCACCCATGGCAACAAGACGGCGCGCAAAGTAGCGCATCTGGTAGGCGTTCGCGATACCCGAATGGGTGCGATGAAGGTCCGGTGCGTGTTGCGCGACATAAGCGTCGATTGCTGTCCAACCCTGATGCATGTTTTCCACCTTTGCCGAGAGACCTGCATCGTGCAGCCGGTAGGACGTCAGCACTTCGTCAACGCCCTCGAATTGAAGCGGCGAGTGCAGCGCCATGCGCAGCCAACACTGGTGATCTTCGGCGTAGCTCGCTCCGGAAGCAGACGCGCGCGGATCAAAATAGTCCGCAATGCCATCGCCCGAATGCGGCTCGATGATGGCCTCAAATATCTCGCGACGAAAGACGGCAGAGGATCCACCTGCGATTGGGTTGCGGCAATAAAGATCAGCAGGCGTCACGCCGGTCTGCTTGGGCCGGTAAACGGACGCAAGTGCGTTGCCATTGGCATCGATGAAACGGCATGCGCTGTAGCTGACACCGACAGCCGGATTGCGCATCAGATGATCGACATGTTTTTCAATTTTGTGCGCATCCCACAAATCGTCGGAGTCCAAAAAGGCAACCACGGCCCCCTTCGCTCGGGCCAGACCTGTATTGCGGGCTACCGAAACGCCCGCATTTGCCTGTCGCACATAGATCATGCGAGAATCGTTGAAGGATTTCACGATGGCGGGTGAGCGGTCCGTTGATCCATCATCGACCACGATGATTTCGATGTTTGAATAGGTCTGTGCAAGTGCTGACTGTACTGTCTCAGCAACAAAACCTTCCGCGTTGTAGAGCGGAATAACAACCGTTACGAGGGGCAAGTCGTTAGCGATCATCCAAAAGCAATCGGCACGATGTGTTGCAAGTTCACTCCCCCTATGACACTCACAGCAGCGTGCGGCAAATACCGACGAGAGACACCCTTAACTGGGGCGTCTTGGATGGTTGCGTATGCTTGATACAGTGTCAGATAGGGGGCGTCGACCTCACCCGGACGCCTTGGAAGAGGTAAAGGGGCAACTGCTTCCCGATGACGGCAAGCAAGCAGAAAGCGACAACCCCCACATTGCAAGGGACGCACACCGGTGCACAACCTCTAAAGTAAAACGTACACTCGACATCGTAGTGAGCGGGGCGGCGATCGTGGTTCTATCGCCTCTTCTGGCTTTGATCGCCCTCGGGCTGGCGGCGGATCGCAACGGATCCATTGTGTTCCGGCAAGAGCGCTCCGGGCTTCATGGTAGCGTCTTCTGCATTTTGAAGTTTCGCACCATGCGGCCTCTGCAAAAAGGCGTGCCTTTTGCCCAAACTTCAGGGCGAGACGATGAGCGGGTCACGGGGCTTGGCAAAATTCTGCGCCGCACCAGCCTTGATGAGCTACCGCAACTTTGGAACGTCCTCAAAGGCGACATGTCGCTTGTCGGCCCCCGTCCCCACCCCGTAGAGCTTGATCGAGGGCTCGAAGACAAGGACCAACGCTATCCGTTGCGCCTCTTGGTCAAACCGGGGCTTACTGGCCTCGCGCAAATCAACAATGCGCGCGGACCCATCACAGACGATAAGGCCCTTGATCGGCGACTAACGCTCGATCTGGCGTACATACGTGATTGGAGCATCGGCAGGGATTTCAAGCTTTTGACCAATACGCTTGGATATGTTTTCGCTGCCAAAAGGGATGCGTATTAAGCTAGGGTCAGGACCCATTAACTTAGCGGTCATGGCACGCTGTTTGGCAAAGAGATGCAAGGAAAAGCTTGAAGAGCGGGGTTCCTCCCTAGGCACTCACGCCAAAAGGCGTTCCATATCTTTGTGGACAATGTCGGCGTCGAGATATTCATCGCCGAACTCCACAAAGCCAAGCTTGCGATAAAAATCGAGTGCATAAACCTGTGCACCCAACACAACGCGGTGTGTGCGCTTATCACGATCCACCTTATTGACCATGAAGCGGATGAGATCGGCCCCAACCCCAGTTCCACGATGCTCTTTCAAGACGCACACCCGCTGGAGCTTGGCGTAGGTACCGCCGCGATCGTCTTGGCCATAGTAGAACCGCGCCGCACCTACCGGTTTGCCATCAACCGTGGCGAGCACATGGATGCAGCGACCTTCCTCGCCATCCATTTCGATTTCCTCCGGCACGTTCTGCTCTTCGATGAAGACAGTGCGCCGAAGTGCCAAACAACTTGCCATCTCCGCGTCCGTACGCGCAACGAAGACCTTGATGGCCACGGCTAGATCTCTCCGGCGATGGCACGGAAGCGCTGGATCAAGGACGATGTATCCCAGCGCCCGCCACCCAGCTTTTGAACGTCGGAATAGAACTGATCAACCAGAGACGCGACAGGCAGTGACACGTCCATTTCCTTTGCCTGACCTAGCGCGATGCCGAGATCCTTGCGCATCCAATCAACGGCGAAACCATGGTTGAATTCGTTGTCCACCATCGTGTCGGAGCGGTTCGCCATTTGCCAGGAACCGCCAGCCCCTTGGGAGACAAGTTCGGCAACTGCTTTCGGATCAAGCCCTGCCTCTTTGGCGAACCACAGACCCTCTGAGAGCCCTTGCACGATGCCGGCGATGCAAATCTGGTTGACCATCTTTGTGAGTTGTCCGGCACCCACATCACCAAAGTGGCGGGTCGCCTTCGCATAGGCCTGCATGACGGCATCGGCACGAGTGAAGTCTGGCTCAGAACCGCCGCACATGATAGCGAGCTGCCCGTTTTCTGCGCCTGCTTGGCCACCCGAAACAGGGGCATCTACCCACCCGATGGAGTTCTCAGCGGCAACGGCGGCGAGCTCCCGCGTGACAATCGCTGAAACGGTGGTGTGATCAACGAACAAAGTACCGCTTGCCATACCGGCAAGCGCGCCATCTTCGCCCAACACGACCTGCCTCAGATCATCATCATTACCGACGCAGGAGAACACAATTTCCGCACCGTTTGCCGCCCCTTTGGGTGTGGAAGCGAAGGACCCACCATACGTATTGGCCCAGCTTTCAGCCTTGGCCGTGGTGCGATTGTAGACGGTGACCTCATGCCCCGCCTTGACCAGATGGCCCGCCATCGGCGCGCCCATCACGCCCATCCCTAAGAAAGCAACTTTTGCCATGCGGCCTCTCCTTTACGATCCGATTCCAATAGGGCACACCGCGCAGGGTCAACATCCCGCGATCTGATCACTCTTCATGATGATGGTGGTGTGTCACGTCTATAAACGGGGACTTACGACGACGTGTCCTAGGACGCTAGGTCAGTGTGTAAATTTTGCGCGTACTTTGTGCGACCTAAGAGCCGGACAATGCTCGCAATGTCCATGAACTGTTCTTCCAAAGGGTTTGATTTTCGCCAGATGAGACCGATGCTACGCTTTGGGCGCGGCTCCAAGAGCCTGGTAAGGCTTACCGGCGCTGATCGCGCTTCAATATCGATCGACATCTCCGGGATCAGTGTGACGCCAATCCCAGCACCCACCATTTGCACCAAGGTTGTCATAGAACTTCCCTCCATGAGATCGCGGCCTTCCGGATCGGAAATGGCGCAAAAGGAAAGTGCTTGATCGCGAAAGCAGTGCCCCTCTTCGAGCAAGAGAAGTCGCATCTCCTTAAGGCCAAGAGCGTTAGGTGCTGGCTTATGGCGGTCCGCTTCGGGGCGGACTAAAATGAACTCTTCCTCAAACAGAGAGAACTCACGCAGACTGGGCTCTGACACCGGCAAAGCGGCAATGGCCATATCGAGCCGGGAGTCCAGCAAATCCTCGATGAGCAGTTTCGTGACCGCCTCGCGCGGGCGGATATCCAAGGACGGAAAGCGCTGTGTGAGCGTCTTGATCACGTCTGGCAGAAGATAGGGCGCGACGGTAGGGATGACTCCAATACGCAAACGACCAGCGAGCGGCGACTGGCCAGCACGCACATAATCATCAAGCTCATCCACTTCCTTGAGAATACGGCGAACCCGGATCGCGAAAACCTCGCCCAGCGACGTGAGACGAACACTACCACCGCCCCGCTCGACGAGGGGAGAGCCAACAATCGCTTCCAACTCTTTGATCTGCATGGAGAGCGCCGGCTGGCTGATCGCGCAGTCTTCGGCAGCTTTGCGAAAACTCTGCATGCGGGACAAAGCATCAAAGTAGCGCAAGTGCCGCATAGAAAACTTACTCATAAGAAAAACTTATCGCAAGCGTCAGAAAATGCAATTAGCCATACTCGTTTTTAGCACTAAGTACTGTCTTTGGAACACGCTGTTCAAGCTGTGCGCGTGAGGTGGAAGACACCGCGTGCACGACACAAAAGCGGCGTGAACGGACCAAAATCGAGGAGAATCTCATGGACGCGGTAAGCGCGGGCGGTTGCCCAGTGATGCATGGCGGTAACACGTCAATCGACAAACCGGTGACAGCTTGGTGGCCAAAGTCACTTAACCTGGACATTCTGCATCAGCATGGCGCCCGGACCAATCCAATGGATCCGGATTTTGACTATCGCAAAGCGGTAGAGACACTCGACTTTGAAGCGGTCAAAGCGGACATGCATGCTCTCCTCACTGATAACCAAGACTGGTGGCCTGCCGACTGGGGTCATTATGGGGGTCTGATGATCCGCCTCGCTTGGCACTCGGCTGGGTCTTACCGTCTATCGGACGGTCGCGGCGGCGGCGGCGGCGGTAACATCCGCTTCGCGCCTCTTAACTCCTGGCCCGATAATGCAAGCCTTGATAAGGCGCGCCGCCTTCTGTGGCCTCTGAAGAAGAAGTACGGCAACGCACTTTCTTGGGCCGACCTCATCCTTCTCTCAGGCACCATCGCTTACGAAAATATGGGCTTGAAAACCTTCGGCTTTGGCTTTGGTCGCGAAGACATTTGGGGGCCAGAAGAAGACGTCTATTGGGGTTCTGAGACCGAGTGGCTCGCACCAAGCGAGAACCGTTACGGCGATCTCGACGATGCATCGACCTTGGAGAACCCGCTCGCCGCGGTGCACATGGGCCTCGTCTATGTGAACCCAGAGGGCGTTAACGGCAATCCTGACCCAGCACGTACGGCGCTCCATGTTCGTGAAACTTTCGCTCGCATGGCGATGAATGATGAAGAAACCGCAGCGCTTACCTGCGGCGGTCACACCGTTGGTAAGGCCCACGGCGCGAGCGCTGGGGACAATATTGGTGTTGCGCCGGAAGCCGCCGGCATCGAAGCACAAGGCTTTGGCTGGGAGAATGACCTGCAGGACGGCAAGGCAAACCAAGCTTTCACATCCGGGATCGAAGGCGCTTGGACGACCAAGCCGCTTGAGTTCGATATGGGCTATTTTGATCTTCTGTTCGGCTACGAATGGGAGCTCAAAAAGTCCCCTGCTGGCGCATGGCAGTGGGAGCCGGTTGACATCAAGGAGGAAGACAAACCAGTCGATACGACTGACCCGTCGATCCGTCACAATCCGATGATGACCGATGCCGATATGGCGATGAAGATCGACCCAATCTACAATGAGATCTGCCAAAAGTTCATGGCCGATCCGGAGTACTTTAAGGACACATTTGCCCGTGCGTGGTTCAAACTGACCCACCGCGATATGGGTCCAAAAGTGAACTATGTCGGCCCTGACGTGCCCTCTGAAGATCTAGTCTGGCAGGACCCAGTGCCCGCCGGTGCAGCGTCCTACGATGTCGATGCCGTCAAGAAACTGATCGCTGACTCTGGCCTTTCGACCGTCGACATGATCGTGACCGCCTGGGACAGCGCCCGCACCTATCGCGGCTCTGACAAGCGCGGTGGCACCAACGGCGCGCGTATCCGTCTTGCACCGCAGAAAGACTGGGACGGCAACGAGCCGGAGCGTCTTGCCAAAGTGCTCGGCGTGCTTGAGCCAATCGCGGCCAATACCGGTGCATCCGTAGCTGACGTAATCGTCCTCGCGGGTAATGTCGGTATAGAACAGGCCATTAAAGCGGCTGGTTTCGCAACTCCTGTGCCCTTCGCGCCAGGTCGGGGCGACGCCACAGACGAGCAAACCGACGCGGGTTCCTTCGACTATCTGGAGCCGCTCGCTGACGGTTTCCGCAACTGGGAGAAGAACCCTTACTCGGTGAGCGTTGAAGAGATGATGCTCGACCGGGCTCAGCTTCTCGGCCTCACGGCGCAGGAGATGACGGTTCTTCTCGGCGGCCTGCGCGTTCTTGGCACCAACCATGGTGATACCAAGCACGGCGTGTTCACCGACCGAGAAGGCGCTCTGACAACGGACTTCTTCGTCAACCTGACCGACATGGCTTACAGCTGGCATCCAACGGGCCGGAACCTCTACGAGATCCGTGACCGCAAGACGGGCGAGACAAAATGGACCGCAACAAGCGCGGACCTCGTGTTCGGCTCTAATTCGATCTTGCGCTCTTATGCTGAGGTCTATGCTCAAGACGACAACCACGAAAAATTCGTGCGTGACTTCGTCTCGGCCTGGACGAAGGTGATGGAAGCCGACGGCGTCAACTAACACCGCATTCCCCTGTCTCCCCCCGAGACGGAACTTGTAGGCCTCCCTGCGAAATCAGGGAGGCCTTTCTTATGGGTGCCATCGGCCTGATCGAAAGCCGAGGCGGGCCGCAACGTCTGATGGGCTCGCAGGCGATAGACCCAACTGATCGGCAAGCGCACAGATCGCACTAACCCGTTCAGCGTTGTCTTGCGCCACATGTCCATCGGCGTGCCAAAGGCTGTTCTCAAAACCGATGCGTACATCGCCTCCGAGCGCGAGAGCTGTGGAAAGGCATGCCGTCTCGCCGCGCCCGAATGCGCATACGCTCCAGGACCATTCCCTCAAAGTGGGTTGACCAGCTTGTGTCGCCAAGAACGGCAAGAGGTCCGTTGGGTCACTCTCTTGGCTTTCGGCGTAGCGGCCAAGGACAAACAGCATCGTTCCTTCGGGCGGCACGATTCCCTCATCGATGAAACGCACCAGCTGTTCAATTTGATTAGGCGCATAAAGGATCCATTGAACCGCAGTACCGCTCGCGATAGTTCGTTCCAAGAACGCCCGGTTGATCGCCGACTCATCGGGGTCAGCGAACAGTTCCTGAAGCGCAATGGACACGGCTTGAGGCCGTACGGTATCGACCAAGGCGCGCTGCTCTTCGGGGGTGTAACGCCCCACCGCTTCTGTCGTTACCTGGATGATAAGGTCAGGCCCACAGCGGGCGCGAAGCGCCGCAGTCAGAGCGATGTAGCGCGCCGCATCTAGAACATGAGTACCGCTCTCATCGCGCACATGCACATGGGCGCCTTGCGCTCCGGCCGCATGCGCTGCAGCGACTGCATCAACAATCTCAGCTTCGCTCATGGGCAGATTTGGATGATCCGCCTTGGTGCGCCTCGCACCATTCGGCGCGACCATTACCACGTACGGCTTATGCACCATGCCTCAAGCGGCGGCGGCGAGGCCTGCGAGCGCACCGGAAATCGCTAAGTCTAAGCCGTCCACAATCAATTCAATATGTTCATCGTCGATGATAAAGGGCGGCGCTAGAAGCACGTGATCGCCGAGCTTCCCGTCGATCGTACCGCCCATCGGGTAGCACATCAGACCGCCCGCCATCGCGCGTTTCTTGATGGCCGCCGCCAACCCGAACGAGGGGTCAAAGGGCTCTTTGCTGCCCCGGTCGGCCACAAGCTCTAACCCGAGGAAAAGCCCTCGGCCACGAATATCGCCGACGTGGGGATGGTTGCCAAACCGTGCCGTCAGTGCCGCACGCAGCTTGTCACCCATAGGCGTCACGCGGGCCAGAATGCCATCATCGATAAAGCGCTCCATCACGGCATTGCCCACGGCGCAGGCCATCGGATGGCCGACATAGGTATGCCCGTGCTGGAAGAAGCCGCTGCCCGCTTCGAGTGCCTGGTACACTTTATCCGAAACGAGAAGCGCCCCGATGGGTTGAACACCACCGCCCAGCCCTTTTGCGACAGCGATCATGTCCGGCACGACACCGTCCTGCTCGCAGGCAAACAAGGTGCCCGTGCGTCCCATGCCGCACATGACCTCATCCAAAATGAGAAGAACGCCGTGTTTGTCGCACACGGCCTTCATCTTCCTGAAATAGCCTTCGACCGGTGGTACGGCTCCCATGGTTGCGCCAACCACCGGCTCAGCAACAAAAGCGGCTACTGTCTGCGAACCCAGCACTTCAATGGTCTCATCTAGCTCGCGCGCTAGACGGTCGGTATAGGCCTCGTCACTCTCACCAACCTCCTGCCCGCGATAGGCGTTGCACGGCGAGACATGGTGCATCGCAGGCGACAACATCGGCTCGAACTGTGACCGCCGCCATCGATTGCCGCTGGCTGACAAAGCCCCAAGCGTGTTGCCGTGGTAACTCTGCCATCGAGCGATGATCTTAGAGCGGTTCGCTTCACCGTTCTCCATGTGGAACTGACGTGCGAGTTTCAGCGCCGACTCCATCGCTTCCGACCCACCGGACACGAAGTAAATCCGGTTGAGATCACCCGGTGACAGATCTGCCAAACGGTCTGCCAGAGCCTCAGCCGGATCGGAGGTGAAAAAGCCAGTATGGGCATAAGAGAGAGTATCCACCTGTCGGTGAATGGCCGCTTTTAGCTTCTCATCGGAATGGCCAAGGCAGGAGACCGCCGCCCCGCCGCAGGCATCCAGGTAGCGCTTGCCATCTTTGTCGATCAGGAACGGCCCGTCGCCGCCGGCGGCAACTGGCAGGTCAGCTTTGGTGTGGCGAGGAAAAACATGGGCTGAACGCATGGCAAATCCAAACTTGGAGTGTCATGGCGGGGCTTGACCCGGCCATCCAGTTCTGAGCGTTCACGATACACAAGTATTCCTAACACGAGCAATGGATGACCGGGTCACACACGCGTGTACCGCTAACCCCGGATCACCATCACATTTTGGCTCGCATGGCGGACAACCCGTGCTGCGTTGGGCCCGAGCAGATAGTCTTTCAGCTCTGGGCGGTGCGCGGTCATGATAATCGTGTCGCAGTGCAAATGGTTCGCCGTCTGCATAATCTCCTGATAGACTGAGCCTTTGACCACATGGCCACGAATAGTCGCGGGCGCACAGGCATCCTCGTACCCTTCCAACGCCTTGGAGAGCGTCTTACGCGCCGCGCTCATGGCTTTTTCCGTGTAGTCGTCGGGCAGGTACGCGCCCACAACGGCCATGCCGGATGTCGGGATCACAGTAATCACATGCACCTCGGCATCAGCGCCCGATGCCAAGGCTTTGGCGACAGGTAGGGCTTTATCGAGGCTGGTCGGATCACCCAGATCCACGGGTACCAGAATGCGGTCGTACATAATCTCTTCTAAGGATTGATACTGTCTGCAAGTTCAAGCGGACCGCCCGGCTCAATCAGAAAGCCGGAACGGTCTGGCGGCGGCGCTGCATCATGATCACAAACCCGAGCAGCAGAAGCGCAGGGATGTAGAACACTTCTTTGGGCGTTCGCTCCCGTTCAAGCTGCACATTGTTGATGGTCACAAAGTCATCGCCGTAGAACTCAAACATCTGGAAAGTCGTGAAGAAGGGGGTGCCCGCGAAAGGTTCTTCAAGGATCGCATCCTCACCCTCGTTCACCACAAGAATGCCGGAACGTTCGAGGCGCTCCTCGCCTGGCCCCTCCTCGCCGAGATCAAGGAGCACCGTGGTCTGCGTCATCTGGTCGAGATTGTCGAAGTCAGGCCCGCGTACCTCAATGCGCAGCCTTGCATCGGCGGGCATGCTCTCGGCGATCTCGGCCAATTCGGTCCCCGGACGGAACTCGTACCGCGGGTCCACCTGATCGAGCCAGAACCCCGGCCTAAATAGCGTGAACGCGATGAGAAGGAGCGCGACCGTCTCCCACCAACGGTTCTTGGCAAAGAAGTAACTCTGCGTCGCCGCCGCGAACAGCATCATCGCCACCACCCCAACGATGAAGACGAACACCGCCTTGGCAAGTGTCACATCGATGAGGAGAAGTTCGGTGTTGAAGATAAAGAGGAACGGCAGAAGTGCGGTGCGGATATCGTAGGCGAATCCTTGAACACCCGTCTTGATGGGGTCCCCGCCGGAGATGGCCGAGGCCGCAAAGGCGGCAAGACCCACCGGCGGCGTATCATCGGCCAAAATGCCAAAGTAGAACACGAAGAGGTGCACGGCCACGAGCGGCACAACGAGCCCTTGCGAGGCCCCAACCGAAACGATCACGGGCGCCATGAGCGACGACACCACGATGTAGTTTGCGGTCGTGGGCAGGCCTAACCCAAGAAGCAGGCTCATCACAGCCACGAGGAGCAACATTAGGATGAGGTTGCCGCCGGAGAGGAACTCTACAAAGTCACCCACAACCTGATGCGCACCTGTTAGCGAAACCGTCCCGATGATCACGCCAGCAACACCGGTCGCGACCGCAATTGGGATCATGTTGCGCGCACCGGCGATCATGCCCTGGATAAAGTCATCAAACCCGCGCCGTAACTCCCCAGCGTGGTTGCCCGCGCCGCGCATCATCGCCTTGATCGGGTGCTGGGTAATCACAACGAAGATCATGGCAAGCGTTGCCCAGTAGGCGGAGAAGGCGGGCGAGAGCCTCTCGATCAGGATGCACCAGAGGAGCACGACAATGGGCATCAAGAAGTAGTAGCCGGTAACGGCCACATCGCCTGCGTGCGGTAGTTCGGTAATCTCCGCGTTGGGATCATCTACCTCAAGATCGGGACGCCGCGCGGCAACACCCAGAAGGAAGAGATAGGCGGCCAGGAACAAGAGAACACCCGCCCAGAACCCGAAGCCTGGGATCGCTTCCTTTATCCAGCCAAGCCCAAAGTAAACCACCGCGCCTAGCACGGCGAGACCGAGGAACCCGGTGAGGAAACCGATCAGCTTCTGCGCAAGGGTCATCGTCGAGGACGGTTTCTGCATGCCTTTGAGGCCAAGCTTCAGCGCTTCCAAGTGCACGATGTAAATGAGCGCGATGTAGGAGATGAGCGCCGGGACCAAAGCATGCTTCAAAAGATCGGGGTAGGAGACGCCGGTGAACTCGGCGATCAGGAACGCCGCAGCACCCATCACCGGCGGGGTCAACTGACCGTTGGTGGAGGAGGCCACCTCAACCGCGCCTGCTTTTTCAGGCTTGAAACCCGTCTTCTTCATGAGCGGGATGGTGAACGTACCCGTCGTCACAACGTTTGCAATGGACGAGCCGGAGTAGAGACCCGAGGCTGCTGAGGAGAGAACCGCCGCTTTCGCCGGGCCGCCGCGTAAATGACCGAGCAGGGCAAAGGCAAGTTTGATGAAGTAATAGCCCGCGCCCGCCCGCTCCAAGAGCGAGCCGAACAGGACGAACAGGAAGATCATCGTCGTGGAAACGGCAAGCGCCACACCGAACACGCCTTCGGTCTGCATCCAGTAGTGCCACAGTGCCTTTTCAACCGACGCGCCACGCCACTGGATGACATCGGGCATCCAGGGCTGATTGCCAAAGAAGGTATAGGTGAGGAAGATACCAGCAACGACCAGCATCGGCAGGCCAAGTGAGCGATAAACGCCGATAGCAAGACACGCCATACCTACGGTTGACGCGGTAAGGTCCCAGACAGTTGGGAGGCCAGCCCGCATCACGAGCGACTCTTTCACCACGATCAAATAGAGACAGGCCGCCGCGCCGCAGGCCGCGAGCACCCAGTCGTACCAAGGCACCGCATCCTTGGGCGCGCTCTTGAAAAGTGGGTAGGCCAGCGACACCAGAATGAGAGCAAACGCCAAATGAACGTTGCGCGCTTCAACATTGTTGAAGACGAAATCTAGGCCCGTAAGCTGGGTCAACTGGATGGGAAGGTCAGAGGCGATGAAGAGCTGGAAGCAGGACCAGACGAACGCAATGCCTGCGATCACAGCGCCCATAGCGCCGGGAACAGATCGCGATCCGGAATCCGCTTCTGCGACAATCTCATCAACGTCGATCTTCGAGCTTTGAGAATCCGGTGTGGTATCTTGCGTCGCCATGACATCCCCCGCTGATGCCTTTATCGGCACCTCTTGAACTCAGCTTTCGCTTCACTCGAGCCCCGCAATACCTGTCTCCCCCGAGCAGATTGGACTCTTCAAACGACAACCGGGCGGCATTTCTGCCGCCCGGTGCCTTAAAATCAGATCTTATTCGATCCAGCCGCGCTCGCGGTAGTAACGCTCAGCACCTGGATGCAGCGGTGCCGACAGACCGTCGGAGATCATCGCTTCCTCGGTGAGGTTGGCAAACGCTGGATGCAGGCCGGTGAAGTCTGAGAAATTGTCGAACACGCCTTTGACGACGGTGTAGACGATCTCTTCATCGACATCAGCAGAGGTGATGAACGTTGCGCCGACGCCAAAGGTCGTCACATCTTCATCTGTGCCGCGGTACATCCCACCTGGGATCTCGGCGGTCCGATAGAAGCTGTTCTCATCAATGAGGCCTTCAATTTCCGGGCCGACCACGCTGACAAGCTTGGCGTCGCATGTGGTGCTCACTTCGGTCACAGCAGCGGCCGGGTGACCGACAGTGTAGATCATCGCATCGATTTGGCCGTTGCAAAGCGCCTGGGCCATTTCAGCGCCCTGGAACTCGGTGGCAACTGCGAAGTCGCTCATCTCAATGCCGAAGGCATCCATGACAACTTCCATCGTCGCGCGCTGACCGGAGCCCGGGTTACCCACGTTTACACGAAGACCTTTGAGGTCATCGAAGGAGTCCACTTCAGAATCTCCAGGAACAACGAGGGTAAAGGGCTCCGGGTGAACGGAGAAGACAGCGCGAAGGTCTTCAAATGCGCCCGCGTCTTCAAAGCGGGACGTGCCGTTAAGCGCATGGAACTGCCAGTCAGACTGGGCGACACCAAACTCAAGCTCGCCGGAGCGCACCGTGTTGATGTTGAAGATCGAACCACCGGTTGATTCCACCGAGCAGCGGAAACCATGGTCACGACGGTTCTGGTTTACAAGACGGCAGATCGCGCCGCCAGTTGGGTAGTAAACGCCCGTGACGCCGCCTGTGCCGATGGAGAAGAACTGCTGTTGCGCGGCAGCTGTTCCAGCGCCAAGCACCAGACCGCTCGTCATCAAACAGGCCGTCAGCGTTTTCGAAAAGGCTTTCATTCAACTCTCCCTTGCTCGCCGCTTTGTGCGGCGGGTCTTAAGCGTTGCACCCGTATGGCGGCTGCTAACGCACTGATACTGAGATGCACAAAGACCGTAATCTTCGACACCGGTTTCAGCATAGACCTAGAAATGAAATCTGCGCAATATCGCGCCGTGCATGTCGATCAGGCGAACGGACAATTCGAACGCCTAAACGCGAGGCATCTGCAGCTTGAGCCGCCTCTAACGCGTCGGCGTCGTCTCCATGAATGTGCGCGTGGCCTCAAGGGAGGTGACCACGGCCTGCGACCCAAGCCCCATAGCGTTCTGGGCTGAGGCTGCCTGGCCGAAGCGGATGCAGTCTTCGATCAACGCACCCAAGTGCAGGCCCGTCGCAAAGCCTGCATTGAAACAATCGCCACAGCCGCAGGTGCACACCACATCGATCTGGTAGGCAGGCAGGTCGATCCGTTGGCCCTGTCGGTCGCGATAAATCGCGCCGTCTGCGCCAAGCGTGAGGATCACTGCGCCGACGCCCTGATCGAGAAGAAAGGAGGCGATCTCCTCATAATCGGTGAGGCCAGAGAGGGCTATCGCTTCTTCTTCGGACGGCATGAAGTAATCGGTATGCTCCAAGAGCGGGCGAACCAATGGTAGATCATCAGGCGTTGAGGCGAACACATCCAATGTCGTGGTGATGCCGCGTTTCTTCGCCTCGCCAAGAAGCTCCGCGTTACGCCCTTTATCCATGGCATCCATTAAACCAACTCCGCCAATGTGAAAGATCTTGGTGTCGAGCGCTTGATCAAGCTGATCGTCGCTCACATAGAAGCCCGCCGTCGCACCACGCTTGTGAAGCGCTGGACGCTGACCATCGGGCCGCGTTGTGACGATGCTGGACGAGGTGGTCATCTCCGCCACCCGCTGCATCAGACCTGTATCGACGCCGAAGTCAGCGAACCGGCGTAGTACCCAGTCGCCCATCAAGTCTTCACCAACACCGCCGATGGCTTGCACCTTGAGCCCATGCTTAGCGGCGACAATCGCTGCCGACC
The DNA here is from genome assembly GCA_039026935.1 of Pseudomonadota bacterium. GTDB lineage: Bacteria > Pseudomonadota > Alphaproteobacteria > Rhizobiales > MH13 > MH13. Next base: position 117 of record JBCCLK010000024.1, on the reverse strand, counting down.
CGGCAGCGCCCGAGACAGCAAGCGTGAAATCCTCGATGAAGTACGTGCCTGCGCCCGGAGGTATCTCCGTCACTGGGCGGCAAAGCGCATCAAAGGTGTGAAACCCCAGTGAGGTGT
>JBCCLK010000023.1:0-42945 GCA_039026935.1 Pseudomonadota bacterium | reverse complement strand
CTTGGTAAGGGAGAGGTCGAGAGTTCAAATCTCTCCGGCAGCACCATTATTTACCAGTATATACAATAACTTAGAAGTGTTCTGTCCTTATCCAAGGCGCAGTGTTCAATGAAACTGATGTAGGTTGGTATGCCTGCGATGGCGCATAGAGGGTTTTAACACCCGCAAAGGGTTCAAGAAGCATTACTGGTGAAGAGTGGTTTCTAATGCGCCTCGGAAACGTCGGCACGCCCTGATTCTCACGTTCTGAATTGGTCCATCGTGCTGTTCGTGAAACGGAGGACAGAAGATGGCCAACAAGCAAGACAAGCCCGAGGTAATAGTTCAAAAAGTTACGGCGGGTTGACGTTCTCGTGGGCCCGGGAATGCAGAAGTTAGAAAACTTTGAGTTTAAAGGACGATAAACAGCGCTCCAAACCGGAGTTGTCGTTCAAGCGCGAACGGTGATCGGGGCCCGCGCGTTTAACACACGGCGTCTGCTATCACGTCGCCTGTTATACCGTGTCAAAACTGCTGTTCAGCTCACGAACAAGTTGGTCAGCGAAACGCGCCGACGCAACAGAAAGAGCTCGCCCGCGCCTTTGACCGAGGTAGAGAAAGCCGTCCCGGATATCACGCGGCGCGATGGGGACACTCACGAGCCCTTCATAAAGATCATCTGCTGGTGTACCCACCGGGATTTGGAACGTGATCGCCTGATTGCGCAGCACATAGGATTTCAAGAAATCGAATGAAGTAGATTCCACATCGGCTGTCAGCTGCATGGAACTGCGTGCAACAGAATCCTCCAAAAGCAGACGCCCACCATAGGCTTTGGTCGGCAGTGCCAAGGGAAACTCCAGGCATTGACGCAGGCGCAGCTCATTCTCACGCGCCAGCGGATGTGTGCGGGCCATCACCGCACGGAGGTCCTGACGGACCGCTAACATGACCTCAAACTCCGGCATCTGGTGCCAATCGAACACCAGGGCCAGATCGACCTCATAGTCGATCAACGCTTTTTCGGCAGCCGCATGGTCGGCGACGATGACTTCGAAGGTTACCTGCGGAAATGCGCGCCGATACTCGGAGATGGCTTTTGGCAGAAAACTCGATGTGAGCGCCTGGCTACACGCAATGGAGATGTGGCCCCGTCGCATGCCAGCCAGATCGGCCAGCCGCGACTTGAGCCGCTCGGTTTCTGCGATCTGGCGGCGGATATGATCGACCACCAACTCGCCAGCAGCGTTCAATCTCACTCCACCGGGTAAGCGCTCAAAAATCTCGCCCCCAATCTCCTCTTCAAAGGTCTGAATGCGGCGATGCAGGGCCGATGGCGTCAGTGCAACTTCGTCTGCGGCACGTCGAATAGAGCCGAAACGGGTCACAGCATCGATCAGCTTGAGTGTCGTTAAGTGCCTCATAGGTTGGGGCTTTCGCTCAGTGTTGCGTTTTTTCGAACACCATACCCATTTTTTAGCAGAAGACGAGAACGCGGTGGCCGTGCAGCTTGGAGAGAGCGTCTTAAAACCGGTAACGGAAGATCAACTGCCCCTTGGACCATGCCCTCGACAATCTGCCGATATGGGATCGATGGAGTGCTGCGCCGGACGGTGTTCAGCTCGCTCGGCCAGTTCGTGCGCGACGCCTTGCACGCTTTGAAGCCGAGCCCGAGCCCGTCACGGTGGATCTCTCCACCAGTGCTCTCATCATCATCGATATGCAGAACGACTTTCTGCATGCCGAAGGATGGTTTGCGCAGGTTCGTGACGCCGATGTGACGCCGCTCTGGGAGCCCATCACACCTATCAACGCCCTCGCTCAAGCGTTTCGGCAGGCCGAGGCGCCCGTCATTCATCTCAATTGGGGTGTGCGGTCCGACGCAGCTAACTTGCCTGCCAATGTCGTCGACAAGGCGTCTCGCTGCGGGCGACAGATAGGCTATGCTGACGCGATGGAGCACGGGCCCGTTCTGGTCGCGGAAAGCTGGGGTGCGCGATCGGTCGACGGCATCGAAACGGCTCCAAGCGACTACCATGTTTTCAAGCATCGCCTGTCTGGGTTTCGCGACAACGAGCTCGATCAGCTCCTCAGACGGCTTGGTGTTACGACGCTTTTTTATGTGGGCGTGAATCTCGATCGCTGTGTTTTCGCGACGCTGATGGACGGCTGCTTTCAGGGGTATGACGCGATCCTTGTCGAGGACGCTTGCGCCACCGCGTCACCAGAGCCGATGGCGCGTTCGATCCTGGAATTGATCCACATGCTCTACGGCTTTTCCGCGCAGTCAGTTGCGATCATCGCAGCGATAGAGGCGCATCTTGCCCCCAAAACCAGCACCCAAAAGCAGGGAGAATAAGAATGGCGTTCAAGCTCAATCGACGCACCTTCGTAGCAGGCACCGCCGCTGCTGCGAGCACCTTGGCAATGCCCGCGATCGTACGCGCGACCACACCTATCAAGATGATCCTCAATTGGCGGTACCAAGGCCCGCAGGCGTGGTTCTTCCTTGCTGAGGACAATGGCTACTTCGCTGACGCTGGTATCGATATTGTCATGGATCAGGGCAATGGCTCTGGCGCGGCCGTGGGATCTGTTGCAGGTGGTGCCTATGACGTCGGGTTCGGCGACATCAATGCGCTGACGCAGCTCGTGGCCACCAATCCTGATGACGCGCCGATTGGTGTCTATCAGATGTACAACAAGCCGCCCTTCACCGTGGCGGTGCTCTCGTCGAGCGACATCATGACGGCGAGCGACCTGGAGGGCAGAATGCTCGGTGGGTCGGCCAATGATGGGGCGCTGAAGCTGTGGCCGGCCTTTACAGAGATCGCTGGTATTGATGATTCAGGTGTTGAGATCCTGAACTTCCAGCCAAACTTGCGCGAGCAGATGTTGGCGTCGGAGCAAGTGGATGGCGTGTTTGGCTTCGTCAACACCATCCGCTTCTCTGCCAAACTGTCTGGCATGGACCCCGATGAGGAGATCCGCTTCATCTCCTACGGCGACTACGGCATGGACCTCTATTCCAATGGTATGATCGTTTCCAAAGCGCTCGCCGCCGAGAAGCCGGAACTGATCGCGGGCATGAATGCTGCGATCAACAAGGGCGTCGCCGACACATTGGCTGACATGGATGCCGCTATTGAAGCGGTGGCCCGCCGTGAACCGCTCATCAACAAGGAGATCGAGAAGGAGCGCCTCATCGCCACCTTGCAAGATGAGATGGGCCACGAGGAAATGGCAACCACCGGCCTCGGCAATGTCGATGAGGCCCGCTTCAAGGCGGCCATGGACATTATTGTGCAGGCGAACGATCTGCCGCGTACGCCGGATATGTCGGAGGTCTTCACAACCGACTTCTTGCCGCCTGCAGACGAGCGTCTTTACGCGCTTCTCTAGGGTTGCACGTCAATGGATCTTGGTCTGGCCGGAAAGGTCGCGATCATCACCGGTCCTGCAAAGGGCATGGGCGCCGCCATCTCGTTGGGCTTTGCCCGCGAGGGCGCTCACCTTGGGCTTTTTGGACGGGACACGGCAGCTATCGAGCCGGTGGCAGAGGAGGCCCGCGCGTTGGGTGTTGAGGCGGACATCATCGGCTGTGACGTCACCAATCCAGGTGAAGTTCAAGCAGGCGTTGAGGCGGTCGCCGGTAAATATGGTGGGCGTGTCGATGTCCTCGTAAATGTCGCCGGTGGCACTGGCCCCATCGGCAAGACAGGGGTGGAGACGACCGCTGAGGAGTTCGATCAGATCACGCAGCTCAATATGCGCGGGCCGTTCAACCTCATCCACGCCGTTGCGCCGATCATGCAAGCGCAGAAAGCGGGCAAAATCGTCAATGTTGGTGGAACCTTCGGCATGCGCGGGCGTGCAGGCCGGCTTGCGTACTCCAGTTCCAAATGGGGGCTACGCGGTATCACCAAAAGCTTCGCGTTGGAGCTTGGGGCCGACAACATCAACGTCAATTGCGTTGCGCCGGGAATGGTCGATGGCCCACGTTTCCGGGACAAGGTCGTGCCGGAAATGGCGGGTCGGCTCGGCATCTCAGAAGACAAAGCTGCGCAGAAGCACGCCGATGACTATGCGCTCAAGCGTGTGAGCACCGACGAGGATGTGGCGGCGGCGACGCTGTTCCTGGCGTCCGACGTTTCCAAACAGATTACGGGCGTTGACCTGCCTGTCGATGGCGGCTGGGCCGCTCTCTAGCTGGATTTTGAGGAGAACCATGACCACGCACATGCCCGTCGATTTGATCTTGTCTGGGGGAACGGTTGTCACTGACGCGGCGCGGTTTGCCGCCGATGTCGCCATCAAGGATGGTCTGATCTCAGCTGTCGGTGCGCCGGATACGATGCCGGAGGCAAATGAGACAGTTGATGTGTCGGGACAGTTCGTCATGCCCGGTGCGATAGACGTGCATGTGCATTTTCGTGAGCCTGGTTACACCCACAAGGAAGACTGGGAGACGGGCTCAGCTGCCGCGGCTATGGGCGGAGTGACGACCGTCTTTGAGATGCCCAATACCCATCCGCCGACACGCTCCATAGTGGAGCTGCGCGAGAAGCAGAAGGCTGCGGAAAAGAGCTATGTCGACTTCGGCATCTATGGGCTCTTAGCCGAAGACAATATTGGCGAACTGCAAGGCCTGATTGAAGGTGGCGTGAACGCCTTCAAATGCTTCATGGGCAACACGTTTGGCAATCTGCCATCGCCCTCCACCGGCGCAATGCTTGAAGGCTTTGAGATCATCGCGCCGTCGGGCTTGCGTATCTCTCTGCACGCTGAAACCGCCTCGATCATGGCCTGGCGGCAAGAGAGGTTGATGGCGGCTGGGTGCAATGACCCTCTTCACCATATCGGCGCGCGCCCTGAGGTTGTCGCGATTGAAGCCGTGGCGCGTGCAGCCATTCTTGCCGAATGGACCGGTGCCCGCTGCCATGTGCTGCACATCTCTTCGGCAGGCGAACTGATCCCGCTTGCTGATGCCAAGCGACGTGGTGTCGACATTACCGGTGAGACCTGCCCCTGCTATCTCTTTCTCAACTCATCTGACTATGCGCGGCTCGGCAGTGTTATCCGTGTGAACCCGCCCGTGCGCGAAAAGAAGGACTCCGACGCGATCTGGGACGCGCTGCAGACGGGCGTCGTCGACATGATCGCAACTGATCACGCGCCACACCAACCGGGCGAAAAGAAGAAGTCCGTGATCTGGGATGCTGATTGCGGTTTTCCCGGTGTGGAGACGCAGATGCGGCTCATGCTCAATGAGGTCTCTAAGGGCCGTATGACGCTTGAGCATTACGTCAAGATTTCGGCTGTGAACCCGGCCAAGGCCTTCGGGCTTTGGGCCGCTAAGGGGCACCTTAGTGTTGGGGCGCATGCCGACATCGCTGTGGTTGATATGGAGCGGACGGAAACGATCCGCGCTGCTGACTTGCATTCACGCGGCAAGGTGACCCCTTTTGACGGCACGCACGTACAAGGCGCGGCGATCCATACGTTGGTGCGGGGCAAGTTTGTGCAGCGCGACCGCCAGCTTGTAACGGCCATGCAAGGCCATGGCAGGCAAGTCACTGACATCCAGAAGATGCCGCCGCCAACGCTTGCCAATGAGGACCAATTCTTAAGCACCATCATAGGCGAGCAAACGAGCAAGCAGACCAATATGGCTGGAGGGAAAGCGGCCTGATGCTTCAAGCCTCTCCCCCTACGGATGCTGTGGCGCGCGCAAAGATCGGCGAACCGCTGGTGCGTTTCGATGGCGTGTCGGTCGAATACGGCAAGGGTGCCAATACAACTTTGGCGCTGACGCCGACGGACCTTTCGGTCCAAAGCGGGGATTTTGTAGCGCTGGTGGGGCCGTCGGGATGTGGCAAATCGACGATCTTGAAGCTCGTCAGCGAACTGTTGGCACCGACAGAAGGCAACATCTTTTTCGCGGGCCGGGAGCTTGGCGCGAATCCGGCGCGCGTCGGCATGGCGTTTCAAAGCTCAACATTGCTGCCATGGATGACGATCCGCGACAATGTCATGTTGCCGCTCAAGATCGTTCGTCCGTTCCGCGCTGATTATCGCACCAAGAGGCATGGGGAATACAAGGACCGGGTCGATGCGCTCCTGAAGCAGGTGGGCCTCATCGACTTCGCTGAGAAGCATCCTTGGCAGCTCTCCGGCGGCATGCAGCAGCGTGCCAATCTCTGCCGCGCGCTCGTTCATGACCCCGATCTGCTTCTTCTTGATGAGCCATTCGGCGCGCTTGATCAGTTCACCCGCGAAGAGCTGTGGGGGACGATGCAGGAGCTTTGGGCCGAGCGTGGCTCGACGGTGATCCTCGTCACTCACGACCTGAGGGAAGCGGCGTTTCTAGCAAACCGTATCTGCGTGATGAGCGCCCGCCCTGGCCGGATCATTGAGGACAGCGAGGTTGAATTCCCACGTCCTCGCACACTCGACATGACCTTCGAGCCTGCCTTCGTCCAACTCGTCCAACATCTGCGCAGTCTGATCGTCCACAAGCCTCAAACCCCGGAGGAAGCAGCATGACGCAACAGCTGGAGGCATCCTCATGACGACTGTTCAGCGCAAGATCGCATCCGCCGCTCTTATCGTTGGCGTGTTCGTCCTATGGGAGGTCATTTGCATTCTGGCCGGCATCTCTCAGCTGATCTTGCCGCGCCCGAGTATCATTATCGCAACGCTGATTGAGCTCTGGCCGGGCATTCGTCCGCACGCCTACCAGACGCTCTACACGACCATGGTCGGCTTTTCGTTTGGCGTTCTCATCGGTCTGTCGCTCGGCGTTCTCATCGGCTCGTCCAAGCTTGCCTTCGATACGGCCTATCCTCTGCTCGTCGGTATTTCATCGATCCCGAAAGTCGCGCTGGTGCCGATCTTTGTCCTTTGGTTCGGCGCTGGCACTGTGCCCGCAATCCTCACTGCGATGATCATCTGCATCTTCCCCATTGTGGTGAACGTTGCGACCGGCATCGCGACCGTGGAGCCGGAGCTTGAGGACGTCATGAAGTCCATGAAGGCCTCCAAGCTCGACATCCTTTGGAATGTCGGGTTGCCGCGATCCATGCCCTACTTCTTTGCCTCGCTCAAAGTGGCGGTGACCCTGTCTTTTGTTGGGTCAGTGATCGCTGAGACCGTGGCCTCGAACCGGGGGGTCGGCAACATGATGATGATTGCCTCATCCTCCTTCAACGTTCCGCTCGTCTTTGCCGGCTTGTTCGTCCTCGCGTCGCTCGGGGTCGGGCTCTACGTCGTGTTCCTCTTCATCGAGAGGCGCGTCGCTGGATGGGCCATGCGGAAATCGGAGGTGATGTAGTCAGGTTTCTCTGGGCGCAGATCCCACACAAGAGAAAGAACCCCGAAATCCCTCCACCGCCTTTGCATTCCAATTTTTAAAACCAAAACGAAACAGGAGACTGCAATGCGATTTTCAAAAATGCTTGCCACTCTAGGTGCGGTTGCCGCACTTGCCACAACAACACTGTCGAGCGCGGCATGGGCCGATGGCGTGCCGATCAAGTTCACGCTCGACTGGAAGATCCAAGGCGTCCACGCCTGGTTCTATCATGCGCTTGAAGCTGGTTACTTCGCGGACGAAGGCCTGGATGTGACCATCGATCAGGGTGAGGGCTCTGCCGCGACCGTCACACGCATCATGTCGGGCGCTTATGATGCTGGCTTCGGCGATATGAACGCGATCATTCAAAATGCCGCGCTCACGCCGGGCGAAGCACCCGTCATGGTCTATCAGATTTATAATCAGCCGCCTTTCGCGCTTCTCACCAAAACGGGCGGTCCGGTTGGAGACTTGACCGATCTTGAAGGCCTGACCATCGGTGCGCCTCCCGGCTCGGCTTCGACGCGGCTTTTCCCGGCGCTTGCAGATGCGGCAGGCTTCGATGCTGATGCTGTCGAAATCCTGTCCATTGCACCAAACCTTCAGGAGCAGGTGCTCATCCAGGATCAGGTGGCAGGAAGCCTCGTCTTTAACGTAACGAGCTATCTCAACATTATCGGCCTTGGCATGGACCCGATGGAGGATTTCACCTGGTTCCCCTATGGTGATGCCGGTCTTGATATCTACTCGAACGGTGTGATGGTCTCGCCTGCGCTCTACAACGATAATCCTGAAGCGGTGGCCGGTCTGGTTAAAGCGATCAACCGTGCGGTGCAGGATGTTCTGGCTGATCCAGAGGCCGGGGTTGCTGTGGTTGCGGGTGTTGAGCCACTCATTGAGCAGGACCTGGAACTTCTGCGTCTGCAGTTCGCTCTGGACAATCTCATTGTCTCCGATGAGAGCACGGCTGCCGGCATTGGCGCGGTCGATATGGAGCGTCTTACCCGCTCGATTGGGATTATCTCCGAGCTTTATGAGTTGCCCTCATCGCCGGATGCCGCCTCTGTCTACGATGCGCAGTTCCTGCCAGCAGCTGAAGAGCGGGTGCTCTAACCTCGAATGAACGCGCGTGTCCTTCCCTGTCACGCCGCGTTGATCGGCCCAGAGTATCAAACCTCCGGGCCGGTCAGTCTCTCCATCGAAGACGGTGTTATGACCTCAATTGCGCCGTTGGACAGCGTGCCCGATGGACCGCGTACGCTGGTTATGCCTGGCATCGCCGATGCCCATAACCATGCACGGCCGCTTTCTACCACGTCGTTTGGCTCGGGTTTCAAACCGCTCGAAACCTGGTTGCCAAGCCTCGCGATCATGCCGTCGGTCGATCCTTATCTTGCCGCTCTATGTTCGCTTGGGCGGTCCGCGGTCGGCGGATGCACGTCTGTCATGGTGCATCTCACGCGGCCCATGGGCCAAACAGACATTGTCACCGAAGCTCGTGAGATTGCCCGCGCCGCAAAAGACGTGGGCGTGTCCATTGGCTTCGCGCTTTCGATGCGTGATCGTAACCCGCTCACGTACAAAGATCACACATCGCTCCTTGATGGCTTGCCAAAGGCTGTGCGGGCCTGGACTGAGGCGACATGGCTAAAGCCTTTGCCGTCGCTTGAGAGCCAGATGCAGGCGATTAATGACTTGGCCGAGGGGCTCGCCGATCAGCCGCATGTGGATGTGCAGTATGGCCCGGCAGGGGTTCATTGGTGCTCGCACGCGATGCTTGAAGCAATCGCCGAGGCCTCTGCGCACACGGCGAGGCGGGTGCACATGCATCTGCTTGAGACCTTGCCGCAACGTGCATGGGCCGATGAGACTTATCCGCAAGATCGTTTTCCCGATGGCATGATCGGCTTTCTTGACGCTATCGGTTTTCTCTCTGATCGCGTGACCTGCGCTCATGGTGTTCATCTGCGACCGGATGAGATGGCGATCCTGGGTTCTCGCGGTGTGCGGGTCTCCATCAATCCGTCCTCCAACCTGCATCTCGCCTCTGGCCTTGCTCCAGCAGCGCAAATGCGTGAAGCAGGCATCGACGTGGCGATGGGGCTCGACGGGTGCGCGTTCGACGAAGACGACGATGCCTTGCGCGAAATGCGCTTGTTTCGCCATCTCAATCAAGGTTGGGCTTTTGCTCAGGGCCTTTCTCGAACCGACGTGCTTACGGCGGTTTGTCAAACCGCACGCAAGGGACTTGGCTTGCAGCAGGGTGGGACAATCGAGATTGGTCAGCCAGCGGATTTGCTCGTGCTCGATCTTGATGCGCTCGACCGGGATGCGCTAATGCGTGTTGATCCACTCGATTATCTCTTCACCCGGGCAAGTCGTGCGCATCTCCTGGAGGTCATCGCAAGCGGCAAAACCATCGCCGCTGGTGGCCATCTGACCGCAGTTGATCTTGATGCCGCGCAGAATGAACTGCGTGATCAATATCGCTCAGGACTCAGCAACGCTGATGATTTTTTGGCACAGTGGGCGGAACTGGAGCCACATCTGGACACGCACTACAAAGCCTATCAGGGCTGCTGCTGATGGCGCGTGAAACGAGGGTTCACCGGATCGCCATGGCCTCGCCGGACGATGTGTCGGGGATCACTGCTCTTATCGATGCAGGTGATCTCAAGGCGTCGTCGATCATCGCCATCTTAGGAAAGACCGAGGGCAATGGCTGCGTGAATGATTTTACGCGTGGCTACGCAACCCAGTCGTTGCGGATGATGCTTGGCCGCCATGTGCCTGCCGACGATATAGACCGGATTTGCCTTATCATGTCCGGCGGTACAGAAGGCGCGATTAGCCCGCATTGGATTGTGATTTCCGTCGTTGAGACCGACGCAGCGCCGACAGGTGCGCTTGCGACTGCGCAAGCGATCACGCGACCTCTTACTCCCACCGAAATCGGCACGATGGCGCAGGTGGATCTGGTTGCTGATGCCGTTCGCTCGGCAATGGCGCAGGCGTCGATCTCGGCTGCCGATGATGTGCATTTCGTTCAAATCAAATGCCCCCTGCTCACCGCTGAGCGGATCGAGGAGGCAGGCGGCGCTGACATAGTGTCAACCACCAGCACACTCAAATCCATGGGTTTATCGCGCGGCGCGAGTGCCTTGGGTATCGCCGCCACCTTAGGTGAGGTGGACCGCGATGCACTGTCAGATGCCATGATAAGCACAGACGTTTCGGTCTATTCCTCTCGCGCCTCTTGCTCGTCAGGGATCGAGCTGATGGCGTGTGAAGTCTTGGTGATGGGCATGAGCGACGCCTGGTCTGGACCACTTGCTATAGATCACGTTGTTATGGCTGATGGGATTGATCTTAAATCTGTCCATGAGCTTCTCGCGCAAAACCTAGGCCCCATCGAAGGGCAACTGACGCCGGTTCAGTCGCAGCGTCTTCTGGCTGTGCTGGCCAAAGCTGAAGCCTCGCAATCGGGCCATGTGCGCGGACGGCGCCACACCATGCTCGATGATAGCGACATCTCCTCAACCCGACATGCGCGCGGCTTTGTCGCCGGACTTCTTGCCGGCGCGACAGGCCTGACAGATTTGTTCGTCTCCGGCGGCGCTGAGCATCAAGGCCCGGACGGTGGCGGGCCGTGTGCCATCATCTTTGAAAGGTAGTTTTTATGACCAAGCTCGTTGTTCATGCCGGGCCGTTCACCTTCGATGCCAAGCTTGAGGAAGAGGCGGCCCCACAAACCTGCGCAGCGTTCAAGAAAGTGATGCCATACGCGGGACAGCTGGTGCATGTGCGCTGGAGCGGCGAGGGGGTCTGGATACCGTTGGGGGACACCGATTTCGGTGTTGGGTATGAGAACCACACCAGTTTCCCAGCGCCAGGTCACATCATCCTCTATCCTGGCGGCATATCCGAGACCGAGATCCTGCTCGCCTATGGCGGGCTGCACTTCAAATCGAAGATGGGTCAGCTTGCAGGCAATCACTTCATCACGCTGACCTCGGGTTTGGAGAATCTGATGGAGCTTGGGAACGCGATCCTCTGGAAGGGTGCGCACGACATTCGGTTTGAGTTTGCATGACGGGCCTTCGTCTTCGCTCCATCGCCATTTACTGCGGGTCGAACACGGGCGAGGGCGACCAGTATTTGGAGGCTGCGCGTGCTCTTGGAAAGGCACTGGCTGAAGCGGGTCTCACCACCGTCTATGGTGGCACGCATAAGGGATTGATGGGCGCTTTAGCCGACGCAGCTCTCACCTGGGGTGGCGAGGTGCACGGGGTGATTTCCCAACGGCTGCATGACAAAGGTCATCTTCATACTGGCATCACCCGTTCTGAAATCTTACCAACCATGAAAGAGCGCAAGGCGCGCATGGTTGAGCTTGCGGACGCTTTCATCGCACTGCCCGGTGGGATTGGTACGCTAGAAGAGTTTATGGAGGTCTGGACGCTGAACCAGCTGGGTGAAATCGACAAGCCAGCCGGGCTTTTCAGCGTCGGCGGATACTACAAGCCTTTCATGGCCTTCATTGATCACATGATAGCGCAGCGTTTTTTGCCGGCAGCCCACCGCAGTTCAATCGTCGTGGAGAACAACCCCGCTGCTCTCATTGAAGGTTTGCGTACCTTTGAAAAAGTGACGGTTCCCAAATGGATCTGAATAGCGACGCGGGCGATGTGGCCGGGCTTTTGCAAGCCTCAAACCAAGTTCAATCCCTCTAAAGGTCAAGGGTCATGCGTCTTTGGATCAAAAACCCACTTGCGATTTTGGCGGACGATGCGGGTGGTGGCCTCGTTATTGAAGACAGTAAGATCGTTGAACTCATCGCGTTGGGCAAGGAGCCGCTAGCGCCGGTCGATGAAGTTTTTGACGCGTCCAAGCATGCGATTTTGCCGGGGCTGATCAACACCCATCATCATTTCTTTCAAACGCTTTCCCGAGCCCACCCCGCGGCCCGCGACAAGGAGTTGTTCCCTTGGCTCCAGGCGCTCTATCCCATTTGGGGCAAGCTTGATCGCGATATGTTTCGTCTGGCTGCAAAGCTAGCTTACCGTGAGCTTCTCCTGTCCGGCTGCACCACGGCGATGGACCACAACTACATGGTTTTCGAGGGCATGGAGGATGCGGTCGACATCGAGGTTCAGGAAGCGATGGAGCTTGGTATCCGAGCAACAGTCACGCGGGGATCGTTGTCGCTGTCGAAGAAGGATGGCGCTGTCTCGCCCGATCACATTGTACAGGACGCTGACACCATTCTCGCCGACAGTGAGCGGGTCCTCAACCAATATCATGACCGGTCTGACGGGGCGATGATCCAGATCGCGCTCGCGCCCTGTGCGCCGTTCAATGTCTCCCGCGAAATCATGCAGGAAAGCGCGCTTCTGGGCGAAAAGCATGACTGCGCATTGCACACCCATCTTGCCGAAACGAAGGACGAGGAAGAGTACTGCAAAGAGGTCTTCGGGTATCGCCCGATTGACTGGCTTGAAGAGTGCAACTGGCTAACGCCTCGGGCTTGGCTCGCGCACGGGATCCACTTCACCGATGATGACTGCAAGAAGCTGGGACATCATGGCGTTGGGGTGTGCCACTGCCCAACGTCAAATGCTGTGCTGGCGTCCGGTTTCTGCAAGACGCTGGAACTTGAAGCTGCTGGCAGTCCGGTCGGTTTGGGCGTTGACGGTTCGGCCTCAAATGATTCCTCCAATTTGATGGAAGAGGTGCGCCATGCGCTGATGGTCAATCGCTTGGGCTATGACCGGGCCGACACTGTGACCCACCGGGATGTTCTTCGATGGGCGACGGCAGGATCCGCTAAGTGCCTGTGCCGCGATGATATTGGCGAGATCGCTGTCGGCAAGCAGGCGGACCTTGCGATGTTCACGCTCGACGAGCTTCGTTTTTCCGGCAGTCATGACCCAATCGCGGCGCTCGTGCACTGTGGGGCCAACCGCGCAGACCGTGTCATGGTGGCTGGTACATGGCGGGTCGTTGATGGCCAAATACCCGGCTTTGATGTCGCGCAACTGATCCATGAACACTCGGCGGCTGCCAAGAAGTTCGCGCCTTAATGCGCGCCGTTTAAGGTTCAGCGTCATGATCCTTCAAACATGAGGTTCAAGTCGCGTGTGTGCTCACGGTCTTGCATGTCTGTATCGTCTCGCAGTTACCTGATGGCACAGGCTTGGAATGGTATACAACAGCGCCACTTTGCCTATGTTGTGGGCAATGTGGCGCTGGTTGATCCGCGTGATCTGGATAGCTGAGCCGCGCTCGCATAGGCCGCTTTAGAATTTCCCCCCATTTCAATATGTTAACAAGTGTTAATATCTTGGCACGCATTTTGCCACCCTACTGGGCAGCCAACCGACAACTTCGGTGTTTGTCATAGCCCAACCGCGTTGGGGAGTAGGAGTTTAACAATGCCAGTAAAGCCGATCTCTCGCCGTGCCTTTCTCAAATCAACAGCAGCTGGTGCCGCCGCGGCTACCTTGTCGCCAACGCTCATGACGTCGGCCCACGCGGCGGAGGACATCACGCTGGGTGCGGTCTATGTCGGTCCACGGGATGATTTCGGCTGGAACCAGGCTCACGCCGTCGCCATGGAGATTCTGAAAGGCGTCGACAACGTCACGGTAATTGAAGAGGAAAACGTGCCTGAGACCGAGGCGGTTGCTCAGTCCATGGAGTCGATGATCAATCTCGACGGAGCCAACCTCATTCTTGGCACGTCTTTCGGTTACTTCAACCCGTTCATGGTTGAGCTTGCCGAGAAGTACCCCGACGTTCAGTTCCGGCATGCGGCGCCTTTGTGGAACGCCGACGAACACCCCGCCAATCTTGGCAGCTACTTCTGTTATCTGAACCAGGCGCATTATGTGAACGGTGTCGCGGCCGGTCTGTCCACGACGACGAACCGCATCGGTTTCGTGGCCGCCAAGCCGATCCCGACCGTTTTGTCGAACATCAATTCGGTACTTTTAGGCGCGCGCTCGGTGAACCCGGACGCGGTGGTTCAGGTTATCTTCACCGGCGAGTGGTCACTACCCGTGCGCGAAGCTGAGGCATCCAACGCGCTTGTCGATGCCGGATGCGACGTGCTCACCTGCCATGTCGATGGGCCTAAAGTGGTTATTGAGACAGCCGAAGCTCGCGGTATCAAATCCTGCGGCCACAATGCCTCGCAGGCAACGCTTGCCCCCAACGGTTTCATCACCGGCGCTGAGTACAAGTGGGAGACGATCTATTCACTGTTCGCCGACACCCTCGGCGAGGGTGAAACCTTGCCGAACGTGGTGGTTGGCGGCTACCACAATGACATGCTGCGCAACACGCCTTATGGCGCTGGCGCCACGCCAGAAGCCATCACGGCAGCTGACGCCGCCATTGCTGCTCTTATAGCCGAAGAACCCATCTTTGTGGGGCCGCTCAACGACAATGAGGGCAATCTCGTCATCAGCGGCGCGATGAATAATTACGATCCTGAGCTTGATGGCATGGGCTATCTTCTGGAAGGCGTGATTGGGTCGACCACCTGATCGGCCAATCTGTGAAGGATCGGCGCGGAAGGTTACCCTCAGCGCCGACCTCTAGAGCGTTTTGTTGCAAAAGTGTATGCGGTTTTGCGGTCCGAAAGCGCGATAAAACAAAGACTTAGAGTGTTTCTTGTGAATCAAAGATCACACGAAACACTCTAGTTTCACCTTGCCCGATCCGCTGAGGTTCCATGGCCGACGCCGTAAGTTCTCCTCCCAATTCTCTCACCCTGTTCGGCGGAGAACGCGTTCGCACCATGGCGCAGGCATGGTTGATACCTGCTGCGGCCATGCTGTTCGCGGGGCTTATTTTCTCGCTCTTCCTCCTGGTGCTTGGAAAGAGCCCGGCGGAGTATTTCAGTTTGATCTGGCGCGGCGGTTTTGGAACCAGCTTCTCCATTCAAAACACGCTGCAACGCTCCATCCCGCTGATCTTCACCGGTCTTGCATTCGCCATACCGGCACGCATAGGCCTGGTTATGATCGGCGCGGAGGGCGCGCTCGTCATGGGTGGCTTTGCCGCCGCAGCGCTGGCAATCCCGCTGGTGACCAGCGAGGCGCCTGCACCTTTCACGATGCTCGCCATGGTCCTCATTGCGATGGCCGCCGGAGGGCTATGGAACGCCATCGCGGGCTATTTGCGGCATGCAAGAGGCGTCAACGAGACGATCTCCACACTGCTTTTGACCTACATCGCCATCGCCTTCATGAACTTCTTCGTTGAAGGTGCGCTGCGCGATCCTGCCTCGCAGAACAAGCCGTCAACCCTTCCCATCGGGGATGCTTACATGGTGGGCGATATTCCCGGAACGTCGGTTCATTGGGGCTTGATCGTCGGCATTCTCCTGGCGGTTGTCCTGCAGATTTTGATGACGCGCACCACCTTCGGCTTCGCAGCGCGGGTAACGGGCGGCAACGCCCGCGCGGCTCTCGCTCAAGGTCTGCCGGTGGGTAAGCTCATCGTGGCGTGCTCGATCATCGCCGGGGCATGCGCTGGCCTTGCGGGCTATTTCGAGGTCGCCGCCGTTCATGGCCAGGCGAACGCATCCCTGGTGGCAGGCTACGGTTTCACCGGTATCCTGGTTGCGTTTCTAGCCCGGCAAAATCCAATCATGGTGGTGCCTGTGGCCATCCTGTTCGGCGCGATTGCAGCTTCTGGCGGGTTGATCCAGCGGCGCATGGATATGCCTGACGCCACCGCGCTGGTGCTGCAGGGCATCATCTTCGTGGTGCTGCTTGCAAGCGACACGCTTTACGACCGCTTCGCGGTTTTCCGTGCCAAAGCCGACATGGAGCGGACGTGATGTCTCCAGAGGAACTCACCACCATCTTGATCGCCATGTTGGGCGGCGCGATCCGCGTTTCCACACCGTTCCTTTTCGTCGCGCTGGGTGAAACGATCACCGAAAAGTCCGGACGCATCAATCTCGGTCTGGAAGGTAATCTGGTTCTCGGGGCCATGGTTGCCTACGCCGTTTCCTTCCACACCGGCTGGCCCTGGCTGGGTGTCTTGTTCGCGGGCTTTTCGGGTATCTTTTTGGGGCTCGTTCACGGCACCATTTGCAGCCTGAAGCGGGTGAACGACATCGCTGTGGGCATCGCCATGATGTCGTTTGGCATCGGTTTGGCCTTCTTTTTCGGCAAGCCTTACATCCAACCCTCCGCGCCGCGCCTGGAGAACATCCCCATGGGGGGCTGGTCTTCGAACGCCGCGCTGGAACAGGCGCTTCAGATCAACCCGCTCTTTTTCCTCGGGATCGCGCTTGCGGTTCTGCTCTGGTGGGCTTTCGCCAACACCCGCATTGGCCTGATCGTGCGGATGACGGGCGATTCAGAGCCCTCCGCCCGCGCCATGGGAATTAACCCCGTGGAGGTGCGCGTCTTCGCAACGGCGGCGGGTGGTTTTCTTGCCGGAATTGGAGGCGCGTTTCTATCGCTTTCCTATCCAGGCAGCTGGAACGAGGGCCTTTCCTCCGGCCAGGGCTTGATGGCGGTCGCGCTGGTCATCTTTGCCCGCTGGAATCCCATCCGCTGCATTTTCGCAGCGCTTCTGTTCGGAGCCGCTGGCGCCATCGGCCCGGCGCTTCAGTCGGTCGGCGTTTCGCAGGGCTACTACTTCTTCAACGCTGCCCCCTACATCCTCACTCTTTTCATCATGATCGCAACCACCGGCGGCAAGTCGGCGCGCGAAGCGCCCGGCGAGCTGTCCATCGCCAAATAGGAGCAGTCCAATGAATTCACTTGGAGGTTTGAACAAGACGCCCAACGGCGTCGTTTTGGGTATGGTGCAGCTGCAGCTTCCGGTGGTTGAAGTGCCAGAAGACGTGGCCCGCCAGACTCAGAAAATCGTCGATATGGTCGGCAAGGCGCGGCGCAACATGGCCACGATGGACCTCGTCGTCTTCCCTGAGTACGCGCTGCACGGCCTGTCGATGGATACCAACCCCGACATCATGGTCTCCATGGACGGTCCGGAAGTTGCCGCCTTCAAAAAGGCCTGTATCGACAACGCCATTTGGGGCTGCTTCTCGATCATGGAGTACAATCCCCACGGTAACCCCTACAACACCGGTATCATTATCGACGATGCCGGTGAGGTAAAGCTCTACTACCGCAAGCTGCACCCATGGGTGCCGGTGGAACCATGGGAGCCGGGCGATCTGGGTATTCCAGTGATCGACGGACCGAAGGGCTGCAAGCTGTCGCTCATTATCTGTCACGATGGCATGTTCCCCGAGATGGCCCGCGAATGCGCCTATAAAGGCGCGGAGATCATGCTGCGGACGGCCGGCTACACCGCGCCGATCCGTGACAGCTGGCGGTTCACCAACCAGGCCAACGCCTTCCAGAACCTGATGGTGACGGCCAATGTATGCATGTGCGGATCGGACGGCACATTCGATTCCATGGGCGAGGGCATGATCGTCAATTTCGATGGCAGTGTCCTTGCCCACGGCACCTCGGGACGGGCCGACGAGATCATCACCGCTGAGGTGCGGCCCGATCTGGTGCGCGAGGCACGCGTTCACTGGTCGGTGGAAAACAACATCTATCAGCTTGGGCATCGCGGCTTCACTGCTGTCGATGGCGGCGCGCAAGACTGCCCTTACACCTTCATGCACGATATGGTCGCGGGCAAGTATCATCTGCCGTGGGAAGATGAGGTCATCCACACGGACGGCACCTCGTGCGGGTTTGACAAACCGACCCGCAAGTACGGGGAGACGACCATGCCGGAGGCTGCTGAATGAGTGCTGAGGCGCTTGCGACCCTGCCGATGGTCGTGGCGATGGTCGATGCCGATCCATACCCCTGGCCATTCAACGGAAAGCTGACGCCGGACAACACTGCCCTCGTCATCATCGACATGCAGACCGATTTCTGCGGCAAGGGGGGCTATGTCGATACGATGGGTTACGACCTGTCGCTGACGCGGGCGCCCATCGAGCCGATTAAAGCGCTTATGGCAGCGGCGCGCAGCGCAGACTTTCACATCATTCACACCCGCGAAGGTCACAGGCCTGATCTTGCCGATCTTCCCGCCAACAAGCGCTGGCGGTCGCGGCGCATCGGTGCGGGGATCGGTGATGCAGGCCCGTGCGGTAAGATCCTCGTTCGCGGCGAGCCGGGCTGGGAGATTATCGACGAACTTGCTCCGCTGCCTGGCGAGACGATCATCGACAAACCCGGCAAGGGCTCGTTCTACGCAACCGATCTTGAGATGCTTCTGCGGTTGGCGGGCATCCAAAACCTCATCCTGACGGGCATCACCACTGATGTGTGCGTTCATACGACGATGCGCGAGGCCAATGATCGCGGCTTTGAATGTCTGCTGGTGGAGGATGCCTGCGGGGCAACGAAGTATGACAATCACCTGGCCGCCATCGACATGGTGAAAATGCAAGGCGGCGTGTTCGGCGCGGTGGCACCGTCGACCTTGGTCGTGCCGGCCTTGAAGGCGGCTGCCTGATGGCGATAGCCGAGACCTTACCTTTGGACATTCCGGCGGGGCGCCGATTGGCCAGCGCTGCGCGAGCGTCATCGCACCAAGGGCGCGCCTTCCCGCTTGAGGCGATCTCGATGCGCAAGGAGTTCGGCACTCTGTTAGCGCTCGACGATGTTTCGCTGAAAGTGGAAGCGGGCGAGTTCCATGCGCTTTTAGGCGAGAACGGGGCGGGTAAATCGACCCTGGTGAAGTGCATCATGGGCTTCTACCAACCCACCAGAGGCCAGCTTCTGGTGGACAATCGCGAGGCACGCATCAAGGTTCCAGGCGATGCGCAGGCCGCCGGCATTGGAATGGTCTACCAGCACTTCACGCTGGTTCCCTGCCTCACCGCCGCTGAAAATATGGTTATCTCGCGGTCCGACACACCAGCGGTGATCAACTGGGCCCGTGAGCGCGTAGACCTGGAAGCGTTCATGGATCGCATGCCCTTCAAGGTTCCTCTCAACGCTTTGGTTTCGGATCTTTCGGCTGGCGAAAAGCAAAAGCTGGAGATTCTCAAGCAGCTTTATCTCGACCAGCATTTCCTCATTTTGGACGAGCCGACATCTGTTTTGACGCCGGGCGAAGCGGACGAGATCTTAGGTCTTTTGCGCGGCATGGCGAGCGACGGCGACATCACTGTGTTGATGATCACCCATAAGTTTCGGGAGGTGAACGCGTTCGCCGATGCCGTCACGGTCCTGCGGCGTGGCAGGCTTGCAGGCACAGGGCGCGTTGAAGACCTGTCGGTGCAGGACATGTCGCGCATGATGATCGGTGATGCCAAGATGCGTGCCATAGCCGACCGTTCGGCCAACGTTCAGTCGGACAATTCCTTAGAAATCGCAGGGCTTTGCGCCAACGACAATGAAGGCCTACCGGCCATAACGGGCATCAATCTCAAAATCGCAGGTGGGGAAATTCTGGGCATTGCCGGTGTGTCAGGCAACGGTCAGACGGAACTGCTTGAGACCCTGTCTGGCCAGAGGCCGATGACGGACGGCCAGATATTTGTCGGCGGCAAGACTTTCGATGCATCGCGAAAAGACTACTCCAACCTCAAAGTCTTCGGGCTGCCCGAAGAGCCCTTGAAGAACGCGGCCGTCAAGCGCATGAGCGTGGCTGAGAATATCGCGTTCCGCACCTTCGATCAGCCTCCCCAGGCCGATATTGGCTGGTGGCTGAAGCCGCGTATCATGCGCTCCAACGCGAAGTCCCTCATCGACAGATACCGCGTCAAGACGCCGTCCACCGAAACGCCGATCGAGAACCTATCCGGGGGTAATGTTCAGCGCACGATCCTCGCCCGCGAGCTATCCAGCGATGTGAATGTCTTGATCGTTGCCAATCCCTGCTTCGGGCTCGATTTCGCCTCGGTGGCGGAGATCCGGGCGCAGATCATAGACCAGCGCAACAAGGGGGCGGCCATCCTCCTGATCTCAGAAGACCTCGACGAGATTCTTGAGCTATCGGACCGGGTTGCCGTCATGTCGGAAGGAAAGATCACCTATGAGGCACCCATAGGCGAAACGGACAGAACCACAATCGGTTCTCACATGGCGGGGCACTGAGAGCCATGCTGAGTGCCGATGCGCAGCCCTACGCCTACTCTTTCGAGCCTGCCAGAACGGCCTTGGTCGTCATAGATATGCAGCGCGATTTCATCGAACCGGGCGGGTTCGGTGATGCGCTTGGCAACGATGTGTCGCGACTTGTATCCATCATACCCGCAGTCAGCCGCCTTTTAAGGGTTTGCCGTGACGCGGGCTTGGCAATCGTTCACACACGCGAAGCGCACTTGCCCGATCTTTCTGACTGCCCGCCATCCAAAATCGCCCGCGGCAACGCACCGGTGCGCATTGGCGAGGGCGGACCTATGGGTCGGCTCCTGGTGCGCGGCGAGCCGGGCAATCAGATCGTGCCGGAGCTTGCACCGTTGCCGGGCGAATGGGTCATCGATAAGCCTGGAAAAGGCATGTTCTGGAACACAGGGCTCATGGAGCGGTTCTTGGACGCAGGCATCACCCATCTCATCTTTGCCGGCGTCACCACCGAGGTGTGCGTCCAAACCTCCATGCGCGAAGCCAATGATCGTGGCTTTGAGTGTCTTCTCATCGAGGAGGCGACCGAAAGCTATTTTGAGCATTTCAAGACGGCGACGATTGAGATGATCACTGCTCAGGGCGGTATTGTCGGTTGGACCACGTCCCTTAACGCGTTGGAAGCGTGTCTGGCACGCGAAACGGTGCCAGCATGAGTGAGCCCCGTGAAGCCGATCTGGCATCCGTCACGGCCATGACGGAGATGTTCCTGGCCTATCTTGACCTACCGCTCGATGAAACCTACCGCGCTGGCATCATAGCACATCTCATGGCGGCCCACGGGATCGCCGCCCCGCTTCTCGCCTTTGAGCTTGACGATGAGGCAGAGCTGGCTCCGGTTTTCGTCGCATGATGGACACCGCGCGTGGTATCGCCGAGAAGGTACGCTCCGGCGAAACGTCGGCGTGTACGGTGATCGAGCGCTGCCTTGAAGGGATCGATGCTTTTAACGAGGATTTGGGCGCCTTCACCCATGTCGTGCGTGAGCGCGCTCTCAAACGGGCGAAGGCGCTCGACGATGCAAAGGCGTCGGGCGAAAATCTGGGTCCTCTAGCCGGGGTGCCCTTCGCGGCGAAAAACCTCTTCGATATCGCCGGGATCGCGACCCTTGCCGGATCAAAGATCAATCGGGCGAGGGCGCCTGCGGAAACGGACGCGACGCTCATCTTGCGGCTCGAAGCGGCTGGAGCCATTCTCGTCGGCGCGCTCAACATGGGGGAGTATGCCTACGATTTCACTGGGGAAAACGCCCATTACGGGCCGTCGCGAAACCCCCATGCCACAGACCGCATGTCCGGCGGATCGTCGGGCGGTTCGGGGACGGCGGTTGCGGCGGGCATGGTGCCGCTCGCCTTGGGCTCCGACACCAACGGGTCGATCCGCGTACCCTCCTCGCTGTGCGGACTTTTTGGGCTCAAGCCAACCTATGGCAGACTGTCGCGCGCGGGGACTTTCCCGTTCGTGGCAAGTTTCGATCATGTCGGGCCGATGGCGCGATGCGTTGACGATCTTGCGCTGAGTGCGACCGCGATGATGGGCGCCGATCCGGCTGATCCTGTCTGTGCGGACCGGCCAGAGACCTCGCTTGTGCCAGCAGCCCACAGCCCAGCAGCCCATGGCCCAGTAACCCATGGCCCAGCAGACCATGGCATCGACGGCCTTCGGATCGCCAAAGCCGGTGGTTACTTCGAGCGGCAGGCTGACCGCCAAGCGCTTCAAGCGGTCGATAAGGTGTGCAGTGCGCTCAACGCGGATCGGGTCGTTGGGATTGATCACGCCGCAGAGGCCCGCGCCGCCGCTTATCTCATCACCATGGCCGAAGGGGCAGCCCTCCACCTTGATGGTTTGAAAGCTCATCATCAAGACTATGATCCCGACGTGCGCGACCGGTTTCTCGCCGGGGCCATGATCCCTGGTGCGTGGGTCGCCAAAGCGCAGAAATTCAGGCGCTACTTTCAGGCGCATATGCGCGCGATCTTTGAAACCACCGATATTCTGGTGGCGCCAGCAACGCCGTGTTCGGCACCCAGGATCGGACAAAAGACCTTCACCCTGGATGGCGTTGAGCTTCCCGTTCGTCCCAATCTTGGGATTTTCACGCAGCCGATATCTTTTGTCGGTCTTCCCGTGGTCACCGTGCCGGTCTGGTTGGAGAGCGAACCCCTGCCAATAGGTGTGCAGATCATAGCCGCGCCGTGGAAGGAGGTTTCCGCACTCGCTATTGCCCAGCATCTGGAAAGGCAGGGCGTTGCAAAAGCGCCGGTCGCCAAGGCTTATGCCGGTCCGGTCCAACCCGTCAAATGCCGGGACTGAACACTTAGAAAACGACGAAACTTTCTGTGTTCGGGTTGATGGTTCTAACCGTGTAATGCGCTGAACAGGTCTTCGGTTCGCCCGGCGTTAGGCAGTTCAAACGTACTCTCACCGCAGGCACCATCTCTGTTTGGCTGTATCCTTGGCAGTAACCGAGTGCCTGTTTGGGTCCAGCGGAGTCGGTGCTGCTGTACCAGCGCAGTCTCAATCAGCATCACCAGCACGCAGGCGCGGTTCCATTGGATCTCTATTCTCGACGATCTCCAGCGTCTTTGCGCAAAGCGCACCTCGGCTCAGTTCAGCCTCTAGGTAACGTCGGCCACGCGCGCCCATTTCTACCCTGAGACGTGCATCTTGAGACAGCCTGATCACTGCCTGCGCGAGAGCGTGTGGGTCGTTGTAGGGCACCAGTAGCCCAGCGCCCGATGCGCGCGTCAACCGACCCAGATCGCTTTCCTGGCACGCTGTGGCGATGAAAGGCCGCCCGGCGGCAAGGGTCGCAAACAGTTTGCTGGGCATTGCATATGATGAGGCCTCAGGCCTTTGAAGGATGATGTGGATGTGCCCGTCTGCAAGTCCCCGTGAAAGCTGATCGGTTGCGACCAACGGTTCAAAGCTGACGCATGCAAGGGCGCGGTCAGTGATGGCTTTTTCAAGCTCGCGTGCGGTACCACCGTCGCCACGCACCACAAAACGAACCTTGTTGTCTTGGGTTTGTTCGATCAAGGCGGCGGCATCAAGCAGGGTTTCAAAACCTTGCTTTAGCCCAACTGCCCCGCTGTACAGAGCTGTAACCAGTCCAGATCGCTCCGGCAGAACACAAATTGCCTGCTCATTGATGTGGGGCGGGATCACAACGCAGGGGGTACTAACCCCAGCGTGGGTCAACTGCTCTTTGAGAGCGTGCGAGACGGCTATTAGCCTGTCCGCGCGGGACAGCGACCAACGCTCGATGCTGCGTACCAGAGCCACCAGGAAGGTGTTCGCCCCCGCCACACCCGCGCCAAGGCCTGATGGAAGGTCGTGAACGATAACGGTGTGATGGGTTGGTCGGAACAAGCTAACGACCGCCACGGCTAACAGCGATGGACAAACAGAAACAACCTTCTGATGTAAAGCCGTCCTGAAGAGCCCATGCATGGCCAAGCGAATCGCAAAGCTGCCCTCGGTTATGAAGCGGCCTAAGGCGCCGGGGGACCGTGCAACAAAGTGAGACAAGCGACGAACGCGTACACCACGCCATCGCATGGTCCGCCCGTCTTGGTCATGCACTCGGCAATCGCGCGCCTCTGGCATGACGCGCCGCGATGGATAGTGCGGCAGGCCCGTTAACGTGCAAACGTCCCACCCCTGTTCGACGCACCAGGCGGCAAAGTCTGAAACCGGTACAGCGGTCCCAATCGGCTCAGGGTGAAAGTGCAGACTGACCAAAGTGAGTGTCCGCGTGTGATCAGGTGACGGACGTACCAGGTCTTGGCCAGGCCGGGTGAGGCTGGTCCAGTCCACTGCGATAGGGCGGCCGCCCTTAGCCCTCACAAATTTGTGTTGCATGAGCCCACGTTAGTGTTGGTGTTTACCAATGAGAAATACTAACCAGCCCTTAATCCATTCGGCTTAGAGTGCCCGAAGTTCTCAAGCCAAATGATCGCCTCAATTGTCTCAACTGACCTTTCCTATGCGCCGAATCCTCGCTCTTTTTATGATCGCACTTGTCACGACCTTGCACGGCGGTGGGGTCGCGTTCGCCAAAGCATATGATGGGTCTAAGAGCGTTGAGACCGTCTATGCGATGGACAATGTCGATGAACAGAAGGATCCGCGTGCATTCCAGGAGCTGGATGCACACACCGGCTTACACAATCCGGTGCTTGTTGCCGGTCCAGATGCAAGGATGGCTGAGGATCTTGTGTCGAAACGCGGTTCGCCCTCACCGTGCTCTGTGGACTGCTTATGGCTTACTGCTGACATCGACATGATTGATGCAACATACACCGAACCTTTGCGTGCACGTTTCGACGCACGATCAGACGGTTTGAACCATTCGGCGCTGATACGGCCGCCGAGACTTTAATCACGCTTTGAAACGATGCCGGTTCATGTGCGTCATGGTCTTGGTGTTGCTTGTGTATGTTGAAGAAAGTCTCACATTCCTATGATTAAGAATTATCTCCGTCGTCCAACCGCGCAGCAGCAGATGCGCGCGGCAGAACCGAGCGTTTCACGCCGCC
The DNA here is from genome assembly GCA_039026935.1 of Pseudomonadota bacterium. Taxonomy (GTDB): domain Bacteria; phylum Pseudomonadota; class Alphaproteobacteria; order Rhizobiales; family MH13; genus MH13. The sequence goes on along the minus strand of JBCCLK010000023.1, from coordinate 17,935 downwards.
CAACGCGCCGACAGTTTATCGCTGGCGCAGCAACCCTGTCAGGTCTTGCTGTTTCTGGATGCATGTCCGGCAGCAACCGGCCTGGGCTTGCGCATATCGCCTCGCTGTCGACTGAAGAGCAGCTACGCTTTGCGTCCATGTACGCTGCTCTGCCGCAAGAGCAGTTTCCAATACCAGCGGTTGATCTTCGGGAAGTCGAGGAGCGCTACTATCGCCGTCAGGTTGAGTACGCAACGACGGAAAGCGTTGGCACCGTGATCGTCGATACGAACGACTTTTACCTTTATCACGTTGAAGAAGGTGGCAAGGCCATGCGCTATGGCGTTGGTCTGGGTCGTGCCGGTTTTGAATGGTCTGGACGTGCGCGGATCGCGTGGAAGCGGCCTTGGCCGACCTGGACACCTCCCGCTACGATGATTGAGCGGCAGCCGGAGCTTGAAGAGTTTCGCAACGGCATGGAGCCCGGGCTCGACAATCCGCTTGGCGCGCGCGCTCTTTACATTTTTGAGGGCGGTGTGGATACGCTTTACCGATTGCACGGCACGAACGAGGTCTGGTCGATCGGGAAGGCGGTCTCCTCTGGCTGCGTCCGTCTGTTAAATCAGGATGTCATCCACCTTTATGGCCGGGTCGCCAACGGCTCAACGATCCTCGTGGTTTGAGACAAAAGCGTCATCGTTCAAGTTCATGAAAATGCCTTGATTTTACCTCGATTCGCGATGAACCGAGGAGCAATCCGGACGTATGGGTAATAACGCTTAGAAAAATCTGGTTCCAAGAGTGTAAGGTGAAATCATGCGCTTCTTCGTTCTCGTGGCCGCTCTGTTTGCAATGGCCGTTCCCGCCCAGGCTTCGTCCTTTTCAGCCGGGGAGATCCGCTCGGACATCATCGGCCATACGGTGTATCTGGCAACGCCCTTTGGCGGCGAATTTCCGCTGAATTACAGGTCCAATGGGCGCGTTGATGGCGATGGCGAAGCGCTAGGGCTTGGTCGCTGGGTGCAGCCCAAAGATGCAGGTCGTTGGTGGATCGATGGTAACCAACTCTGCCAGCAGTTCAACAACTGGTACAATGGTTCGCCCATGTGTTTCGAGTTGACCCGTACCGGCGCAAGCACACTGCGTTGGTTGCGTGACAATGGTGAGACCGGTCGGGCGCGTATTGGTTCTGCCCTTTAAGGCTCATCTTTCATGTCTTTGACCCGTCGCGCGCTCCTTGTGAGCGCGCCTTTTTTTGTTGCTGGTTGCGCGACGCGACCGCCCTCGCCAACGCCGCCGACTGTGCCGATAACACTGGTGGATGCTTTCATCGGTGAAACGGTCGGGCGCGGGCTCTTTTCGGTACCTATTGCTGGGATCGAACGTGGATTTGATGCCCGTCTATCCGGTAGCCTCAGCACGGTGAACGGACGCGAAACACTCACCATCGTCGAAGACTTTTTCTTTGATGATGGCGAGACCGACCGTTTAACCTGGGTGTTTACGCGCACTGGCCCCAACAGTTGGGATGGCGTTCGCGAGGACACCGTGGGCGTCGCCACAGTCGTCGAGTCCGGTGAGGAGGTGCGTCTTGATTATGTCGCCGACGTTGTTTCACGCGGTGAGACGACGCGGCTTGGCTTCGCTGATGTTATTTTCCGCCGACCAGATGGTTTGGTCATCAACGAAGCGGTTGTGACAAGGTTTGGCCTTCCGATCGGTTCGGTGAGGTTTGAGTTAAGCCAGTCTTAAAGGCTTGTTTTATCCTTGATGCGCTTCCAGCGGCGTGAAATCCGTCGATGACAGCGCGGCCATTGTCCCGCGCAATGCCATCTCCAGATCACTTGCTATCATGCCCGGTCCAGCACGGCGTGCGGCATCGCCATGAAGCCAAGCACCCAGAGCCGCTGCCTCGGCGACATTTCGCCCACCCTGTCTTTGAAGCCCAGCCAAAAGGCCCACGATGATCCCCGCCAGGACATCGCCGGATCCAGCGGTGGCAAGCCAAGGCGGCGCGTTGGCGTTGATGAAGCTGGTCCCGGTCGCGCCAGAGGGATGTGCAATCACTGTGTCTGGCCCTTTGAGCACCACAGTGGCGCCGCTTTGCCTCGCCGCCCACTCACATCGCTCGATCTTGGACGTGCCTTCGCTGTGCCCAAGCAAACGCGTGAATTCGCCCTCGTGCGGCGTCACGACGACGGGGTGGTCGCGCTCTTTGATGCGCGCAAACAGCCCACTGGAAAGCCCGGCGAACGCCGTCAAAGCGCCAGCATCCAGAAGAAGTGATACCGACGCATCAAGGGCCGCGTAGACAAGTTGCCGGGTTGTCTCATCAGGCGGCAGGCCTGGCCCCAGTACACAGGCAGATACTTTTGGATTTGCCAGAAGAGCGGACAAGTCTTTCTGGTTGTCGCAGGTCGCACGCATAAGCGAGGGATAAAGCCCGACGCTCTCAGCCACGGTGGATGTACGCGCAGCAAATGTCACCAAGCCGGCCCCTGCACGCAAGGCTGCTGTCGCAGCAAGGAATCCTGCTCCGGCCTTGTCGGGTAGCCCGCCGACGACAAGTGCGTGACCGCGGGTGTACTTATGGCCGCTGGGTGAAAGCTCGCTGCGCCCTTTCGCTAGATACGGCCCAGTCAACGACGCCGTGTAGCCAGAGGCAGAGATGGCGCGTTCATCAAGACCGATGTCCGCAAGTGTTACCTCCCCGCAAAGATCGTGTCCTGGATAGAGAACATGCCCTGGTTTGAGCCGGTGAAAAGTGACCGTGCGGTCTGCTTGGATCACGCGGCCGAGCGGTCGGCCAGTTCGCCCGTCAAGGCCGCTTGGAAGATCAACCGCGAGGACGGGTATCTTCGCTGTGTTGACCAGAGAGGCCAAGTCGTCAGCCGCGCCTGAAAGAGCCCGCTTCAACCCCGCGCCAAAAAGGGCGTCGATGACAAGATGCGTTTCGTTTGGTTCCCCTTTTTCAAGCAGAACCTCAGCAGCTTCAACCTTGCCGCCCCATCTCTCAAGGGCCCACACTGCATCGCCAGATGTCGCTGCGATATCGAGCGCAAAAACCGCGACATTCGCGCCATATTCGCGCAACAGTCGCGCGACAACATAGCCGTCGCCGCCATTGTTGCCCGGCCCCGTGAGCACGATCACAGCCGCAGCCGCTGGTAGCATGTCTTTAGCAACGTCCGCTATAGCCTCGCCCGCCCGTTCCATGAGAACCGGGCCGGGCGTCCCTGCTTCAATGGTGTAAGCGTCGCAGGATGCCATCTGAGTTGGGGAGAGAAGCTCTCGCTTCACGAGGTTCTATCCTCCGTCATGCCGTCAGGCGCATCATCAGATGCGCTGTCGATAATCTTGCGTGCAGTATCGAGCGCGAAGCCTGCGCGGCACAACGCGGCCATGTCCCGTTCACGTCGTTCAGCCCGACCTTTGAGCCGAAAAGGCCCAAGTCGCCTGCGCTGCGCATAGCGCAAGGCTGCTTGCTCGTCATCGCGCTCATCGTCATCAAGGGCTTGAAAAATGAGGCTCTCGTCCACACCCTTGGATTTGAGTCGCGCGGCGATAGCCCTGGCCGAAGCGCCGCGCCCGCGTTGTTGGTAGACTTGGTTTTCAGCAAAGCGTTTGTCATTAACATAGCCCGCGTTCCTAGCTGTCTCGACCTCGGCCTCGATCATGTTCTGATAGATCTGTGGGTCTTCATCGTGCGCCCGCGCTGCTTTCCAAACCCGTCGCTCCAAGATGCGTCTTAGGCCGGTTTCACTTGCTTCGTAGCGATCAAGATACGCCAAAGCGATGTTGTGCAGCCGCCTGGCGCTCATCTTCTTAGAGCGGCGCTTTTCTCGTGGTTTGCCCTTGGACGCGCGCATGGCCTGCCCGTCATCGGCATCCAACTCATTGCCCAAATCATCATGAGAAACGGGTACGTTGTCGGATGTGTTGAGGGTGCGCTGCATAGGTCGCCAGCGTTGAGACCTCGTCACTGTGTGTCAACGGTTTACAGCGCTTCAAAATCCGAACGCACAAAGAAAAAGCCCGGCAGCATGGCTACCGGGCTCTCGAAAACTTTGAGGTCACGTCAGCTTATGCTGAAACTTGGCGAACGATCACGCGCGAGCCGATACGTACATTCTCATAAAGCTCTGCCACATGCTCATTCATCATGCGGATGCAGCCTGATGACATGGCCTGACCGATGCTCCATGGCGCGTTTGTGCCATGAATGCGGTACAGCGTATCGCGCCCACCGCGGTAGAGGTAAAGCGCACGCGCGCCAAGCGGATTGTCTTCACCGCCAGGCATGCCGCCAGCCCATTCGCGCAGCTCCGGCTGACGCCGGATCATGGCAGGCGGAGGTGTCCAGGTTGGCCACTCAGCCTTGCGCGCGATGGTAGCGGCGCCCGACCAGCGGAATCCGTCGCGGCCAACACCGATGCCATAACGGCGGGCACGACCACCCTCCTGTATATGGTAGAGATAGCGCGCAGCCACATCGACGACGATCGTACCAGCGCGTTCGCGGCCAGTGTATTCAATAGTGCGCGGCATCCATTGGCGATCCAAGCGGAAAGCGCTGCCAGACGTGCCGGTCGTGTCGGCATTAAGTGAGTCTAGGAATGCCAACCTAGAACTTTCAGCTTTGGCAGTGCTGGCCATGGCGACTGAGCCAGCGGCACCAAGAAGAAGAGAACGGCGAGAAATCATGAGTTGAACTCCAAAAACGAAGAGGTGTGTTTTTAGCGAATTGTGATGAGTAGCTCAGGCGTTCTGCCTTGGCGGTCCCCTCAAGGCGGACGGATCGAGACCCGTGGGATAAGACTTTAGATGGGCAAGGACGACAATACTTCCCATCAACGGTTGGTTCTGGCCAGTGCGTGTGAGCACAGTCTTATCCATGGAGCATGGTGATGGCACCACAGCGTCCATGTCCAATTGCGATGGACCGGCCAAGATCACAGGAAGCATCGGCGCATCAGGGTTGAGGTAAAGCGCCCCAAACCCCGACAAGGCCGTAGCCTCTGCATCGACTCCACCATAATTGGAAAGATGATCGGCGTATTTCTGCGCATAGGCCATCGTTGGCACCATCGTGCTCGCGGCGAGCAACATGGATGCCACCATGACAACCATAAATTCGGCCAGGAGGCGCTTCGAAATCATGACGAGATTATGACCATATTTGATGACTGAGACCAGTCCTGCATGGGTGATCTGGCCATAGGCGATGGCCGCGTGGTTAATCTGTGTGCCAATGTTGCATGGACGCCACAGGTCGATTTCCTCGTGTGTTGGCTTGATTTTTGCGCGCGCGCCTTTTCGCTGTGTCGCGCCGGTGTCGTCAATGAATCAGCTTATCATTCTAGCTTAAGCCCTGAAGCGTAACGTTTTGTTCGCAGGATCCAACTGATCACCTCGGCAACAGCCTGGTAAAGTTCTTCGGGGATCGGCTCATCCACGGGCACATTCTCAAGGGCACTTGCAAGCAATGGATTTTCATCAATAGACACTCCAGCCTCTTCCGCGGCAGCGACAATGCGCTCTGCAAGAGAACCGCGACCCGATGCGACAACAATGGGAGCCGCGTCATCATCCGCGTAGCGCAGCGCCACGGCGATCTTGGGCGGGGCGGCTGTCTCACTCACGATGCGACGTCCACAAGGTGCGTCTTGGAGAGGTGGGTGCTTGATGAGGCCGACCCATCCTCCGCAAAGTTCTCTCGTGGCGCAGTCACAGTGAGGCTATCGATTGTGAAGCCTAAGAGCCTAAGCGCGCTCAACACCCCCTCTTTAGATGCGATCAGCGTATCACGCACGTTCTCCTCGTCCGCCCAAACAGCCACATTCAACCCTGGTTCACCTGTGGATGTGTCCGAGGGCAAATGAAGGGCAACGAGCCCTTCGATGCCCCCGTAAACAAAGCTCTCGAAGGAAAAACGAAACCGCCAGCTTCTTTTGGTTTGTGCATCGCTTCCATCTGAACCCTTCCGATCACGTTCCGCATGGTAGCTGAAGACAGTTGCCTCTTGACCGAGCATGAACGGCACTTCGCCGCGCTGCACGGTTGCAGCGTCACTGCGTAGGCTTGCCAAATCCTCAGTCCCACCGATCGCCTGCAAGATTTGCGACCGGGCCAAAGCTCCTTCTGCTTTAGCGCGCAGAGCCTGAAGCTCAGCCGGGTTGGAAAGATCCAAAGCTCCGTCAGGAATAGGCGTCGGAGATGTCGTGGATGCTGCGCTGGCAGAGGCCGCACTGCTGGATTGCCCTGTCTGTTGGCCCGCGACCAACGCGGATGAAATGCCAGAGTTACCGCCGGAGGGGATAGAGCCTGACGTCGCAGACCCCGGAGTCTGTGATGGTGTGCCTGCGGCGGTGTGCGCTGAGGACGCGCCGTTGGTCAGCCCAAGCGCGCGGACAAAGGCGTTAAGCGCAGTGGCAAGATCGCCGGATGCTCTGACCCCTGACGTATGGCTCTGCAAAGGGGTTGAGAGCTGGGACGGAGCTGTCGGCAGGCTTGATGCCGTCGTGCTCGTCTGCAGTGTTCGGGCGCTAACAGCATCAGCATCCAGTGCGAGACCTAAAAGTTGCCCAGCTGCCTGAAGAAGTGCTGGAGCATTGTGCAAAGGCTGACCGACGCTTGCCCCGCCATTTGAGCCTGCAGCGGTGATCTGTGCCAATTGGGCAAACAGTTGTGAAACGGGTAATTGCCGTCCGGCCGCACTTGCGAGGCTCGGCTGCGATGTCGCTGGAGCGCCGTGTACCGTAACCGTCAGACCGGATGGCGGTTGCTGTGATGAAGGTGCGGCTGATGATCTTGCTTGCGCTGACGGCAAAGGCGTTGCCTCAATGGAGATAAGTATCCCTGCTGGTATCGTGCTCGACCCCGCCGGAAGCGGAATCACTGTCCGTGTTGTCGTTGCAGCGGTCTGCAGCGTGTTCAATGGAAGCGCAGAGTTTTGACTTGCCCCTGTGTTGGCAGCGGCACCGCTCGGCGAACCGGGGCTAGCAGAACTTGGGACCCCAGAACCTGGGACCCCAGTGTTTAAGAGGACAGGCAGCTGTGTTGATGATCCGCCAGCTTGTGTTGTCCCCGAAACGGGGCGCCCGAGCGTTTGCAGAAAGCTCACAAGTGTTTCGGCGGAAACGGTGCGAACTGCTGCGGCTGCGTTGTTTACGACCGCCCCACCAGCGCTCGCCGGTTGGCTTTGCGTGCCACCGGCTTGCGGCAGCGGCGATGCTGGCTGGACCGGTTGAGCGGGCCTGAGGCTGTTGGGTGGCGTGGGCGCTGGGTTGACCATGCTGGGAGTGGAGCCGAATCAGGTTAAAAAACGCCTGCCAAATCAACTTCGAACGCATAGGCTTGCGAAGAAAGTCTTACGGGTGACGATGCAGATACCCATGAACGATACAGCTGACGCTCAAACATCCACCGACGGTCGTCAGTCCGACCGCGCGCTCGTCACACGTCGTGGAGTCAGCCGATACTTGAGCCAGAACGGCGAAGTGTGCCTTTTCGAGCTAACGCTGGTGAACGGACGTCGGGCTGATATCCTCTCGATCGCGCCCGATGGTGGCATCACGATTATCGAAGTGAAGTCCTCGCTTGCCGATTTGCAAGCCGATCATAAGTGGAATGAATATCTTGAATTTTGCGACCGGTTTTCTTTCGCCACATTGCCTGACGTGCCGCTTGAACCGTTTCCTTCCACAGAAGGTCTGATGGTTGCCGACGCCTTTGGCGCCCACCCCATACGCGAGCCGATCCACAGACCTCTCCACGCAAGTCGGCGTAAAGCCATCACCTTGCGTGTATCAAGGCAAGCCATTGGCAGACTTCAACGCATGGAAGACCCAAACTTTGCGATCCCGGATGTCTAAAGTCCTTCAAAGGCGCTGCGAGCCAAGGATGCTTTTGGCCGACAAGCTGCTACCAAGGCGCTCTGCCGCTAGCGAGGCGCCCGCTTGGCGAGGATACGTTGCAGTGTCCGCCGATGCATGTTGAGACGGCGGGCTGTCTCTGAGACGTTACGATCGCACATCTCGTAAACGCGTTGAATATGTTCCCAGCGCACTCTGTCTGCTGACATAGGATTTTCCGGCAGACCCGTGCGGCCATCGTCGCCTTGCATGAGCGACTTTTCAACCATGTCCGCATCCGCTGGTTTCGCCAAATAATCTGTTGCGCCCATTTTAACAGCGCTGACAGCGGTCGCTATGTTCCCATAGCCCGTGAGAACGACGGCGCGCGCGTTGGGTCGTGCCTCACGCAGAGCGGAAACCACGTCCAGACCGTTGCCATCTTCAAGGCGCATATCAACCACCGCGAAATTGGGCGGCTGGCGACGAACCATAGCCAACCCTTCAGCAACAGAACTGGCAAGTTCAACGGTAAAGCCACGCGTTTCCATGGCGCGTCCAAGCCGGGTTAGAAACGGTTTGTCGTCGTCGACAAGGAGAAGCGTCCGCTCTTGCTCGCGCGGTGCTTCGCCGTCTCCGGCAATGGTAGAAAGTTCTAGGAGGCCAGCACTATCCGGCACGATACGTCACCTTTCTATTTCTACTTCAAAGAGGCCGCTCTAATCTTTATACGACCTTTGTCTTTAAATAGATCAGTGTTTACAGGCGTCTAGGTTTCGCTACCGGCACGCTCATACGCACACCCGCGCTACGTCTCTGGATCAATGGTCAGTTTGGGCGTGCGATCAAGCGTGGAGCGCTCGAAGTGCACGGTGACGGACGCGCCCTTCAATGTGTCGCCGCCATTGCGAACGGACACGCGAGCGCCTGCCCTTTCAAGCAGTGTCTTGGCGATGAAAAAGCCCAGCCCTAACCCGCCCCCTGATGCACTTCCAAGGCCCGCGGGGAACGTGACCCCGCCACTGGTCTCCGTTTGCGGTCGCGCTGATCGCTCACGTTTTGAAACGAAGGGTTCGCCAAGCCTTGATAGAACATCAGACGGAAACCCAGGCCCGTCATCTTCGATCAAAATGGACACGTCATGTGTTCCCCATGAGCCCACGACGCGTACACGGGACTGCGCGAAATTCACGCCATTTTCGATAAGGTTGCCAATGCCATAGGACAGCGCCGGGTCAGTTCGTATGAGAGGTGGCGCGCCCTCTCCTTGGGCTACAATGTCGATAGGGACGGCAAAAGCACGGTGCGGATCAACCAGATCATCCAGCACGGCCTCCAGCGATTTGGTCGTGATCACGGTGTCTTCGCCGCCGCCCAGCGATGCCAATTTGGTGAGGATGGTACGGCACCGTTCGGCCTGGCTACGGATAAGCTCGATATCTTCACCCAGCGGCGTTGAGGGGTCCACCTCGCGGGCGAGCTCCTTGGCGACTACTGTTATTGTGGCCAAGGGCGTGCCGAGCTCGTGTGCCGCAGCGGCTGCCATGCCGTCGAGCTCGGACAAGTGTTGTTCGCGTTGCAGGGCAAGTTCCGTGGCGGCCAGTGCATTGGTGAGATTGCGGCTCTCGCGGGTAACATTCCACGCGTAGGTACAGATGAATCCGATTGCGATGAGAAGTGCGACCCATACGCCAAGCCGATACACGACCGGAAAAACCAGCTGTGACCCATCTGCCCAGGGCAAAGGGAAATGCCACAAAGCAAGAACTGTGATCAGCATGGATGCCAGCGTGCCCAGCCAAATGGTGGTGGGCAGGCGCAGGATGGTTGCTGAAATAAGGACCGGCGCGAGTAGCAGGATGCTAAACGGGTTGTCGAGGCCGCCGGTTAGATAAAGCAGCGCCGCCAGTTGGATGAGATCAAAACCAAGGATGACAGCAGCGCGCTTATCAGAGATGCGGGTCGATCGCGGATAGGCCCACCCCATCCAGGCGTTGAGCCCTCCAGATGAGGCGATTAACATCAGGCACTCTACAAAAGGCAGCGGAAACTGAAAGCCAAACGCGACTGCAAACACCGCGATCAACTGTCCTGCGATTGCCAGCCAACGCAAACGGACCAGAGTCTTCAGTCGCACGCGCTGGCTGTTGCTGGCCGCCAATGCCCCCAGACCCTGAAGGGAAGGTTCCTGCTGCCATTTTGGCAAACCGACAGTGAGGGAACTGGCCTTAAAGGGCGGGACGTCTTGTGGCTTATCCGTCATCACTCTCGCCTAACTCTTGCCTGCTTGGTGAAGATGTCTTGCTGAATACGTCTTGTGTGCAGTGCAGCATTGTGCCATCCATACAACTGATAATGCTCTGTAGAGTTGCGAGGCCGGCCAATTGGAGGCGTGTTTTCCTCTCTAATACTGCGTAGAGGCTTTCAAAAGCTACACTTGGTCTGTTGCGACCGCCTATGCTCTGCCTGGTACCGGGCGCAAAGATTACGGACTTACCGAGGACATGGAGATATTTGTCGCCAGGAAATGTCTTCAACCCACATGTGAAGCAGAGAAGGGGTGAGCGACGTGTCACACGCTTCTTAGGGGCCACGTTCTTCTTACGGACAACGGTCATATCGATGCCAGGACCAAAGTCGAATGGTGTATGACCTCCCCGAGACAATTTGTCATCGTTGCGAGACTAGGCCCACATTAGCAGCACAGCATGCCATTGAGCTCCGACATCTGGCAGTCGAAAGATGTTGGGTTTGAAATATATTTTAACAACCGCACCCTAAATTGGATGACACAAAGATCGGGCGTTAACTCTCGCGTTCTGCGACATGCGTATCTTTAAGTAATGCGAATCGACCGGTGGTCGGTCAGAGAGCTGGCGTGTCAGGTTCTGCCCGAGCGCTGCTGACGGAAAGCCAGTTGGGAAATCAAAGGAGGGTTTTGTGCCCGCTTACACACTGTACGAGATGACCCACGCGGCATTGGCGCCAGCACGCGCAGCCGCTGATCTGACCAAGCTCACCTTTTCGAACCCGCTCAATCCGTGGAGCGCTACACCTGTCGGCAAGCAACTGGCGGCAAGCGCAGAAGTCTTTGAGCGCATCACACGCCGGTATGGCAAGCCGGCCTTTGACATCGACAGCACGCTCGTCGGTGGAACGCGCTGCGCGGTGACTGAAGAGGTCATATGGGAGCGCCCTTTCTGTCGTCTGGTGCATTTCAAACGAGATATTCCTGAAACGCGTCTCTACACCGACCCAAAAGTGCTGCTGGTAGCCCCCATGTCGGGCCACTATGCGACGCTCTTGCGCGGCACAGTCGAGGCGTTCCTTCCACGCCATGATGTGTACATCACTGACTGGTCCGATGCTCGCGATGTGCCGCTCGCGTCCGGCAATTTCGATCTAGACGATTACATCATCTATGTGCGGTCGATGCTGCAACGGCTCGGACCAGACACTCACGTCGTCGCGGTCTGTCAACCCGGTGTGCCAGTTTTGGCGGCTGTCTCGCTCATGGAAGCCGATGACGACCCGGCGATCCCGCTAACAATGACCCTGATGGGCGCGCCGATTGACTCGCGCATCGCGCCAACCGAAGTCAACGCCTTTGCCAACAGCAAGGATCAGGCCTGGTTCCGCCGCAACCTGATTAAGATCGTGCCATTCCCCAATGCCGGATTCATGCGGCCTGTTTATCCAGGGTTCCTTCAGCTTTCGGGCTTTCTGGGAATGAACATTGACCGCCATATTGACGCACATCGCTCGTTCTTTAATCACCTCGTTGAAGGTGACGGCGATGGCGCTGGCAAGCACCGCCAGTTCTATGACGAATATCTTGCAGTTATGGACCTTACCTCGGAGTTCTTTCTCCAAACGGTCGAGACGGTGTTCCTAACCCACGCTCTCCCCACAGGTACGATGATGCACCGGGGGCGGCCTGTTGATCCCTCAAAAATCACCCGTTGTTCGCTGTTGACCATTGAAGGGGAAAAGGACGACATCACCGGACGTGGGCAGACAAAAGCGGCGCACGGTCTGTGTTCAAACCTTCCTGAGGATATGAAGGCGCATTACGAACAGCCGCGCGTTGGCCACTACGGTGTGTTCAATGGCTCTCGTTTCCGTTCCGAGATCCAGCCGCGTATGACCGATTTCATGCTGTCAGCCGAATGGAAGCGCAAAGGCGGCAAAAAAGGCAAGATCACAGGGCTCTTAAGCCGGCCCAAACGTGGGTCAGTCCCTGGTCAAGCAGCCAAGAAGGGCGCTCCTGCGGCACCGTCAGCCGATCCTTATGGTCTGGCGCAACCTTCCGGCAAGGCCGATAATCTAAAACTCATCAATGGAATTGGCCCCAAGCTTGAGACCATGCTCAACGAGCAAGGCATTTTCCATTTTTGGCAGATTGCAGGGTTAGGCCAGTCGGAGTTGGAGACGTTGGAAGCTAAACTTTCGTTTAAGGGGCGTGTCCAAAGAGAAAGTTGGATTGAACAGGCAAAAAGTCTGTCAGCAACACCGCAAGGTCAAGAAATGCGTGCTTAATGGCTATTTTAAAGCTTTGAAATCATGAGAAAAGGCGCCGATCGGGCGCCTTTTTTATTGTTCGTTTCTTGAAGTTTGAGCATGCCTCACCCACGTCTTCTCGTGACACGAACCACGAAAGGACACACCTCACCATGATGACGCAATCTGCCCATTACACCGGCCGCCGCCAGAGCTGGCTTCGTCCTGCCTGGACCCCGGCAACCATCGGTCTGATGGTGCTCGGCTTCATTATCGCTTGGCCGCTGGGTCTTGCCATGCTGGCCTACATCATTTGGGGCGACCGGTTTGAGGATGTGAAACATGATATGCGCCGCGGCTTTGGTCGCTTCAAACGGGAGATGGATATGAACGGTTTTTCAAGCCGCGACCGCGCCACGGGAAATGTGGCGTTCGATGAGTTCCGCAAAGCTGAAATCGAGCGGTTGGAAGAAGAGCGTCGCAAGCTCGATGCTATGGTCGATGACTTCGATGCGCACCTACGCAATCTGCGCCGCGCGAAAGATCAGGAAGAGTTTGATGCCTTCATGAAGGCGCGCCACAACCACAATGGCGATCATCCTTCCGATCAGAGTGGAATGCAGCCCGTGACGTAAGGCCATACGCTTTTTATCTGCGCTTTCCCTGTAGCGAAAGCCACTGAACCGCTCTCTTCGGATGCCCCAAGGGCCTCTTTAGAGGGCGGTTTTTGTCTCTAGCGACGAATAAAAACTTTAAGCACAGTTCTTGCGGCCCCCGATCGTGACAGTCCTACCCCAGCGGAAAGGCGGGCGCATCGGCGACAAGACGATCCTGAGCTTCTTCATCCACCTGTTCACTCTCACCGCTGTGGCTATCGCGTTTGTCACCGTGGGAGGCTTCATGCCTTCCTGACCTGCCAAAGGTCAATCAGTTGAAGCTCTTGGCGAACACCATCTCGTCGTTCTTGAAGCTTTTGAACTCAAGCGCGTTACCCGATGGATCTTTGACGAAGAAGGTGCCTTGCTCCCCGGGCTCGCCCGCAAAGCGCACATAAGGTTCGATCACATAGTCCATGCCCTCTTCGGAGAGGCGTGTGTGCAACGTTTCCCAGTCGTCCCAGTCCATCAAGACGCCAAAGTGGCGAACAGGGACAGCTTTGCCATCAACGCCATTCTTGGCCGCTTCTGCAACTTCATCGGGTGCCAGGTGCGCGACGATCTGATGACCGAACAGGTTGAAATCGACCCAGTCATCGGTAGACCGGCCTTCCGGGCAGCCCAAAAGCTTGCCATAGAAGGATCGCGCTGCCGCCAGATCATCGACGGGAAATGCAAGATGAAATCGTGGCATACTGCTCATACTATGATGATCTCCTAAAACGACAGTGATTCTCTTCCTTGGTCTAAAGGCTGAAGCACGTCATGTTCAAGCCACTCCTCACGCGCGGTGCAAGACCTCGGCTCGTCGCATCGCTTCCACCGCTCCAGATGCCTACCCTTGTGAAGGTTCGCGGTGAACAGCGTCGCTTAAAAGTGCGCCGGCATGCGCAAGCGCGGCGTATGATCTTGCGCTTTGACCCACGCACAGGCGAGGGGAAACTTACCGTTCCGCCTGGGACAGCGGCGAGCGCGGCGATTGCGTTCCTGTCACAGAGCGCTGCCTGGATTGATGCCAATGCGCCAGAGCTTCCATCGTCAGGCGAACGCTACCCGCAGAGTCTATCGCTGCGCGGGCGACTTTACCGCATCGTACCGACGGGAAAGACACGCGGTTACGTCGAGATGATTGAGGGCGATGTGCTGGAAGTCCCCGGTGCGCCGCACCGGGTTATGCCGCGTCTCGCGCAGTTCTTGCGCAAGGAAGCGGAAGCTGAACTAACTCCGCTCGCTGTGACCCTCGCTGCCAAGATCGGTAAACGGCCGTCGGCTTTACGGTTCCGCGATCCTCGCTCGCAATGGGGCTCTTGCTCGTCGGCGCGAGTGATTACCTTGTCCTGGCGCGTGATGATGGCAGACGACCTCGCCCGCCACTATCTCGTCGCCCATGAGGTAGCGCACTTGGCTGAAATGAACCACGGGCCTCGGTTCTGGCAGACTGTCGCCCAGCTTGACCCCAATTGGAAAGCTGGAAAGCGCGCTTTGAAGCGAGTGGAGAAAGAGCTTCTTTCGATCCACTTCGGGTAACGTGTTCTCTCTGGACGAGGCCTTAGAGCGTTTGTTGTGAAGCGAAGATCACGAGAACTGCTCTAGAAAAGCGAACCCAAGAACCGCGCGACCGGATTTGAACCATCTTGGGACGGCAGTACAATGGCGGATGGATCATCATCCCGAGAAGAACGCCCCACTTCCTGCGGTGGTAAGCCAACGCCTGGAATAGGCTGGGTGCCGATGATCTGCGCCGGATCAAGCTGTGCTAGGCTTGCCGCATCTGTTCCTGGAAGCATGGCGATCGGGACGCCAATATGCGCGTCGGTCATGTAGGATTGCCAAACTTGCGACGGTACACCGCCACCCGTGATGCCATCCATAGGCGCATTGTCGTCATGGCCGATCCACACGCCGGTCGTGAGGTTTGCCGTGTACCCGACAAACCAGGCATCGCGCAGACCTTGTGTTGTGCCCGTCTTGCCCGCGCCAACCCAGTTGTCGAGTGCTGCCCGGCGACCGGTGCCAACGATGAGAGTGCGGGAAAGCATGCCGTTCATTGCGCGCACATGGTTTGGATCAACGGCACGCCCAAAGGCAGGCGTGTCGCGCGTGAAGAGGATTCGGCCATCCTCGTCGCGGATGCGCAGCACCACATGCTGCTCAACCGAAAAGCCGCCATTGGCAAACGGCACATAGGCTGAGGTCAGTTCAAGCGGAGAGACTTCCGATGTCCCCAGCGCGATGGAAGCGTTGCGCGCCATCTCCGAGCGTATGCCAAGCCGTTCGGCCGTGTTGATCACCCTTTGCGGCCCGACTTCGTAGGCAAGCTGTGCAGCGACAGTGTTGAGCGACAAGGCGAGCGCATCTGCAAGGTTCACCGGTCCGCGATAGTCGCGCGAATAATTTTCCGGAGACCAATCGCCTATCTGCACGGGTGCATCGTTGCGAACCGTCGAAGGCGCGAGACCATGTTCGAGCGCGGCTAGATAGACAAACGGCTTGAAGGCTGAGCCTGGCTGACGGAAGGCATCAGTCGCGCGGTTGAACTGGCTTTGCCCGTAGTCTCGTCCCCCGACAAGCGCACGTACGGCTCCTGTTCCGTCAACAGAGACAACCGCACCCTGCAAAGCTTGGTCATCCTGGTCCGCAAGCGCCGTGCGCAAAGCCAGTTCCGCACGCGCTTGAAGGTAGGGGTCAACGCTCGTTTCGACGGTGATATCGCCTTCAATGAGCGGCAGAATACGGTCAAGCTCATCCATGACGTAATCAGCGACATAGTTGGATGAACCACGACGCGCCCGGTCGATGGTCGCCGGGGGGTTGGAGCGAGCAAGTCGGCGCTCTTCATCGGTGATAAAACCGGTCTCGACCATGGCTTGCAGCACGGTCGCAGCGCGTGCTTCCGCCCCTTGTGGGTTGCGGGTCGGTGCAAACCGCGATGGTGCACGTAACAGGCCAGCAAGGATCGCGGCCTCGGCCAGTGTCACCTGCGAGGCAGACTTGCCGAAGTAGCGTCGCGCTGCAGCATCCACGCCGTAAGCGCCAGCGCCGAGGTAAACCCGGTTCAAGTAGAGTTCGAGGATTTCGTCCTTTGAGTAGCTCGTCTCAAGCCAAACCGCTAGGATAAGTTCCTGGATTTTCCGGCTGATGGTGCGATCAGCGGTGAGGAAGAGGTTCTTGGCGAGCTGCTGCGTGATCGTTGAGCCACCTTGCACGAAGCGACCGGCTTGCGCATTCACGACCATGGCGCGGGCAAGTCCAATGGGGTCGAGCCCAAGGTGGGAGTGAAAGCGGCGATCCTCAATGGCGATCACGGCTTGAGGCAGGTAGTGGGGCAGCTCGGCAAGACGGATCTGTTCGCCACCTGTGTCGCCACGATTGGCCAAAAGCTGACCGTCATTGGCCAGAATGCGCACATTCGGCGGACGTTCCGGCACCCGCCATTCAGACGCGGGCGGAAGCTGCATGGCGTGATAGGCGATGATGCCTGCAACGCCGATCAGGCCCCAGAGTAAGAGGACAAAGCCCCAATAGACGGCACGTCCAGCCAACCTACCAAGACCGCCTGATTTCTTGCGGCCTCTACCTCGTCGCCCGCCACCAACGCTCGAACGGCGTTTCAGTTTGCCTTGAGGCCCAAGGGAAGAGGTTTGCTGCTTGGGTGATGGTCTCTGGTAGAGCATATTTGCGTGACCCATAGCGTCCGAACGCTCGGGGCCTCCGTCAAACGTCGGTTCGATCCGCTCTCCTGAACGTGGGCCAGCATCGCGCTTTCCACCTTTGCGGGAACGTCTGTAAACGGTTGGCCGGTCGTCGGAGCGCGGCATGGAGGCCTCGTGAACGTTAACAGTGGAATGTGCGGGAAGCTCGCCCACTTCCTTCCAAGAAGCGGCCATCGCCTTAAGACAAAGTAAATCTTGGGGTTTGCGAAAGGCTATTCGCCCGACTTTCCGATGACTTAACCCTAACCGGTACAATTCGTCGAAAAAACGGCTGTCTGCTGGTACTTTTCGCGATGGGTAAGAACGGGATGCTGAATCCAGTGTGCTCTACATTTCACGCGTGAAGGAAAGAACCGTCAGATGCGTCTTGCTGCCACAACTGCCGACGCGACATCCCGCGACACCAAAGTCAGTTACAATCCGACCAAACAACCACCGCTTTTCCTCACACCAGAAGGCCGGGTGGATTGGGTGGACGTGGCTAAAGGCATCTGCATCTTCTTCGTCGTAATGATGCACACCACGCTTGGCATCGAAGCGGACACCGGTGAGAATAACTGGATGGGCGCAGTGGTCGCCTGGGCCGCGCCGTTCCGCATACCCGACTTCTTCTTCATCGCGGGCCTGTTCTTGATGCGAACAATTGATGCCCCGTGGCGGCGCTATATCGACCGCAAGGTGGTGCATTTCGCCTATTTTTACCTGATCTGGATGACGATTCAGGGCGTCCTCAAAGGTGGACTTCTCACTGGCTCAATTGAAGCGATCCCCGGAGTGCTTATAGACGCACTCTACCAGCCGTTCGGCACACTTTGGTTCATCTACATTCTGCCCATCTTCTTTATCGTCACACGGCTCACCAAGCACGTGCCCATCTGGGCGATGTTGGCCATCGGTGCTGCACTTGAGATGGCACCTATCCACACTGGGTATCTGCTCGTCGATGAGTTTGCCTCGCGTTACGTCTATTTCTACGCAGGTTATGCGCTTGCCGGTTACGCCTTTGCCATGGCTGAGCGGGTGAAACTGCGCCCCATGCTTGCTCTCGCAGCGCTTGTTCGCGCAGATCACCTGCGCCAAGGGAGTGCATCAACAGGATCGCCGACGAAACGATGGTCCACCCAAGGAGCATGGCGCTGCCCGTCACGCCGATGAATTGCGTGAGCGGTGAAAGCCGTATGAACCTTGTTTCCGTGTCCGACCGCAAAAAGAGCCGTTGTTCAGGAAAGGTGCG
>JBCCLK010000022.1:0-43836 GCA_039026935.1 Pseudomonadota bacterium | reverse complement strand
TTGCGCCTTCCAGAAAAACCAATGAACGCCTACCATGATCCGCAAAATTAATGGGTCCTGACCCTAAGTCTTGGCCTTATAAGTCTTGGGCACTTCAGGTGAGCGTTCGTTCTGAAGCTGACGGATTTGCCTGCTCAAGAGATAAACCGGCAACAGCCCAACAGCGACGATGACAAGTGATGGCGTTGCAGCTTCATGAAGTCGCTCGTCCGAGGCTAGTCGGAAGGCCTGGGTCGCCAACGTCTCGAAGTTGAAAGGCCGCAAGATAAGCGTCGCGGGCAGCTCTTTCATAACATCGACAAAAACAATGAGCGCGCCGGTTAAGATACCACCGCGTAAAAGAGGTGCATGGATGGCGGCAAATACACGCCGCTTGCTGGCTCCTAGAACGCGTGCTGCATCGTCGATATGCGGGTTAATCCGTTCAAACGAGCTCTCCACGGGTGCCAGCGCCACGGCCATGAACCGAACGACATACGCGTAGAGCAGGCCGAAGATCGTGCCGGTCAAGAGAAGACCGGTTGAGAGGTTGAACTGCGCCCGCATGAAACCGTCGAGCGCATTGTCGAAGCCAGCCATGGGAATAAGGATACCGACGGCGACGATGGACCCCGGGATTGCATATCCAAGGGATGCGAAGCGCATCGCATGCAACAGGATCGGGGCTTTGGCAAGCCGTTGAACCGTCGGGAGAGCGACCGCGACCACAACCGTTAAGAGCGCGGCCAGGCTTGCGAGCGTTATGGAATTGCCAATGAACCGAATATACCGAGGCCCAAAAAGGCTATGGCCGTCCGTGACAGCAAGGTCGATGAGAAGCGCAACTGGCAGGAAGAAACCTATCGTCAGCGGGACCATGCAGAACAGGAAAGCTCCAAAGGCGCGCGCGCCCTGTAATTGAAAGCGCTCAACCGGCTTGTTCGCCCGCGAGGCAAGATAGCGCGCTTTGCCGCGCTGCATGCGTTCTATCCAGATTAGGACGAAAACAACCATGAGGAGGCTACCGGCAAGCTGCGCCGCCGCGACGCGATCCCCCATCGAGAACCATGACCGGTAAATGCCCGTCGTGAATGTAAAAACCGAAAAATGCGCGACCGTGCCGTAGTCGGCGAGTGTCTCCATCAGAGCTAGGGCGCATCCGATGACAATGGCGGGACGTGCCATGGGCAGAGCAACCCTGCGGAAAGCCTGCCATGGGGTTTGACCAAGAACACGAGCCGCTTCAAACGCGGTAATCGACTGGGTCATAAAGGCCGTCCGTGCCAACAGATAAACATAGGGATAGAGCACGAAGGTGAACATCACTGCAGCCCCTTCAAGCGAACGGATGCGCGGAAACCAATAGTCCCGAGGTCCCCAACCAGTGACATCTCTCAGCAAAGTTTGCACTGCGCCCGGATGCGAAAGAAAGTCTGTGTAAGCGTACGCCATCACATAGGCTGGCACGGCAAGCGGCAACACCAGGAGCCACTCAAAAAGACGACGTCCGGGAAACTGACACGTCGTTACAAGCCATGCCGCACCTGTTCCAATGATCGTGCTACCAAGGCCGACATACAAACATAGCAGCAGAGACGTTCGGATGTAGCCGGGAAGCACTGTATCGGTCAGACCTGATAGCGTTTCAGCGGAGCCTGGTTGCAAAAACGATAAAACGATCACGCCAAGCGGCACACCAACCAACGCCGTCAGTGCAGTTACCAGCATCGCAAGGCGCGGGTTCTCGCCCAGAAACCCTGAACCAGGGATTCGTGCCGGTCTCTTCCGCGTTTCCGTCGGGAAAGAGGGTGTTACAAGATCTGTCATGGTGCGAGATCGGTGATGCGGATGATGCGCCTGTAGGGGGACCAGCTGAAAGCTGAACTTTTTAAAGTTGCGCTTTTATTGCGGGTTTTCGAAGGCGCGGCAACCATTGGCTGTCAGCACGCTTCACTTTTTGGGCTTGGTTTTTTCAACCCAAGCATGGCAAGGGACGCTCCAAGAGCGCGCCTGCCGTCTTGGTGTTGCCGTGTTTGTTGAGAAAGCCTTCCCGATGCTTCGCCGGCTCGTTCTTGGTCTTTTTGCGCTTGTTGCCCTGCTCGCTGCCGGTCTGCTGGCGCTGCCATCGGTCATATCCTCGCAGACCGTTCGTCAAGAAGTGGCGCGGCAGATCTCCGATCTAACGGGCCGGGCGGTGACGCTGCGTGGTGACCGGGTGCTGAAGGTGCTTCCCAATCTATCGGTGGAGCTTTCAGACCTTGTCATTGAGGGCAATCTGCCAGGCGTCGAGAACGCTCTTGTTGTGGCAGAAACCCTGCGCGGCGCGGTGCGACCGTTGCCGCTTCTGTTCGGCCGGATTGAACTGTCTTCCTTCGAAATGACGCGGCCAACGTTCCGCTTCGTTCGCAATGGTGAGGGCGTCTCCAACTGGGTGCTGCGCGAAGGTGAGTTGATGAGCGCCCTAGACCCGAACGGGAACGATACGCGGTCTGTCCAACTGGGACGGCTCCGCATTACCGATGGGACGTTGCACTTTATTGATGAGGTCCGCCGCATCGAGGAAACGGTGACCAGCGCCACCGTCACGTTAACCTGGCCTTCCAGTTCAACCCGCGCCGCGCTGAGCGGTTCTGCGATCTGGAGGGGCGAGGCCGTGGATATTTCAGCGTCGCTGGATCAACCTGCCGCCCTCACTCAAACAGGATCGACAAGCGGGGTGGTGTTGGCTGTCCAGTCTGCACCTCTCCAACTTGATTTCGACGGCACACTGTCGCCGGGAAGCTTTGGAGGCGGCAACCTTCCCTGGCAGGCAAGCGGGCGCCTTGGCCTTGAGGGTCCATCCTTGCGGCGCATGGCGGCATGGCTTGGGGCGGACATCGCGGCAGGCTCCACCTTCAGCGCGTTCTCCTTGGATGCGAACATTAACTCTGCCGGCCTTTCGGCCGACCTTACGGATATCACTCTAACCATCGACGGCAATGAGGCAGAAGGCGTACTCACATTCGATGCAGCTTCGATGGCCTCGACGCCCGACCAGGGCAGCTCAAACGAAACAAATCTAGAGGAAGACGGTCAGATCGTGCAGCCGGACACAAGGACTGCACTGCCAGAACCAGCCTCGCTCCAAGGCACACTTGACTTCGCACAGCTTGATCTCAGCCCCTACATAGACAGCTTCAGGCCGACCACCACCGAGGCCGCACCCGGCGGATGGCAGTTCCTGGTACTTCCCGATCTTTTCGCATGGCAACTTGCTCTCGATGTGCGCTTTTCATCACGGCAAGTGATGATGCCCAACGTCACATTGGGCGAAACGGCAGGGTCGGTCCTGCTCACCGACGAGCGTTTCCTTCTGGGGATTGCCGAGGCCGAAGCCTATGGTGGGTTTGTTCGAGGCGGGCTTGAGGTCCTGCGTGGAACCGAAGGCCCTCAGTCTGCTAGGACCATTCTTGACGTGGGAGCAAATGACATCGCACTGGAGCCGATGCTTTCGAGCTGGTTTGAAGATGCCCCGGTCTCCGGCGTCCTTGATCTGACCAGTCGGCTTGAGGGACAAGGCGACACCGTCACGGCGCTCTTTGCCACCTTAAACGGAGAAGCAAACGCTACACTTACCAGCGGGCTTCTCAACGGTATTGATCTTGACCAGCTCGGCGAGAGCATCGCCGGCGGCAGCTTTGATGTCGCAGCCTTCAGTGCGGCTGGGCAGACGCGCGTGGATATGCTGTCGGGCACTTTTACGACCAGCCGCGGTTATCTTCGCATGTCCGACCTAAGCCTTGAAACAGACACCGCCACAGTGACCGCATCGGGTTGGACGGCTTTTGCAGATCAATCCATACGGCTCGCCGGAAGCGCGGCGGTTTCGCAGGACGAGGACGGCGCAGTGGCTGTACCCTTTGCCGTGCGAGGCACTTGGTCAGACCCGCAAATCCTGCCCAACTTGGACCGTGTTGAGCCACTGCCGCCAGAGGCAAACTAATCAGCGCGTTGGCGGATAAGCCTGTGCTTTGAGGCCAATGACGTTGTTATCAATCCTGCCGTCACAAGACCGATCAGGATCGTGCACACCGCATTGATCTCCGGCGTCACGCCAAGCCTGATTTGCGAGTAGATTCTGATCGGCAATGTGGTGGCGCCCGGTCCGGTGGCGAAACTTGCAATCACCAAATCATCAAGCGACAGGGTGAAAGCGAGGAGCCAACCCGCTGCTACTGCCGGTAAAATGACAGGTAAGGTGATGAGGAAGAAGCTCTTGCCCGGTGGGCAGCCCAAATCCTGCGCTGCCTCTTCCAGGCTTTCATCGAAGGTAACGAGGCGCGACTGGACCACCACCGCGACGTAGCACATGGAAAAGGTTATGTGGGCGATCACCACCGTCCAGAAGCCGCGTGCAAACCCCATTGCGACGAACAAAAGAAGCAGCGACAGGCCAGTGATCACCTCCGGCATGACAAGCGGCGCATAGATCATACCGTTGAACAAGGTGCGCCCACGGAACCTGCCAAACCGCACCATCACAATGGCGGCCATGGTTCCAAAAATGGTGGCGATAGTGGCGGTGACGAAGGCAACGCGCGCTGTGACCCAGGCGGCGTCCATCAGCCCCTCATTTTGGAACAGCTCGCCGTACCAGCGGGTGGAGAACCCACCCCAAACAGTGACGAGTCGCGACTCGTTGAACGAGAAAATAATGAGGATCAGGATCGGTAGATAAAGGAACGCGAAACCCAACGTCACCGAGGTGACGTTGAACCAGCTCATGCCGTGCACACCGCCCCGGCTCATGATGCATCACCAGTT
Source organism: Pseudomonadota bacterium (assembly GCA_039026935.1). Lineage (GTDB taxonomy): Bacteria > Pseudomonadota > Alphaproteobacteria > Rhizobiales > MH13 > MH13. The sequence continues at coordinate 39,054 of JBCCLK010000022.1, read as the reverse complement.
CGTATCGCCAAAAGCGCCAAATAATCCCAGATGACCGTCGCTGCAGCGAGAGACGTAATCTCCGAGTGATCATAGGCTGGCGCTACCTCAACCACGTCCATACCGATGAACTGGACGCCCGAAAGCCCGGTTAGAATCTTGCGCACCTGCCAGCTGAAAAGACCACCCATCTCCGGCGTTCCAGTGCCGGGCGCGAAGGCTGGGTCCAGTGCATCCACATCGAACGAAAGGTATGAAGGGCTATCGCCGGCAACCTCTTTGATCATCTTTGTGACTGCTTGCGGACCCATTTCATGCACGTCATCCGCAGAAAGAATTTTGAGCCCGGTTGCCTCCGCTTTGGCAAAGAGATCACCCTCCATCGGCGCACGAATGCCGATCTGGATGGACCGCGTCGGGTCAATCAGCCCATCCTCAATCGCGTGGAAGAACGGCGTCCCATGAGCGAGCGTCTGACCAAAATTCTCCGGCCATGTGTCGGTGTGCGCATCGAAGTGGATAAGGCCCAAGGAACCATGCGTTTTGGACGCCGCTCGGATCAGCGGCAGGCTGACGGAATGATCGCCACCGATAGCGCAGACATGAGAAAGGCCCGTTGCAGTCTCCTCTATCCGGCGGTGACTTTCGGCAATGTCACCGATCATAACCGGCACATCACCAAGATCAGACAGACCAAGCGCCATGGGGTTTGTGCCAAGTACCGGATGGTCGCCGTCTATCAATAGGCGCGAGGCGCGGCGCACCGCATGGGGGCCATCGCGGGCACCCGCACGGTTGGTGGTCGCCCAATCCATGGGCGCACCGAGGATGGAAATCCGTGCAGATCGGTCACCTGCTGGTGTATCCAAAAAGGTATGGCCCGACGAAAACGTGGACAGTTCATAAGGCATGCCATCCGTCATCTCGCCGCCTCTTGCTGACGCTGCTGCGCCTGCTGGAAGGCAACGATTGGGATGATGAGGACGAGAAGCAGGATAACCGCGACCGCCGACGAGACCGGCCAATCCCGGTTGGAGAAGAACTCGCTCCACAGGGTTCGACCGATCATAAGCGTGTCGGAACCGCCAAGAAGATCTGGGATGACGAACTCGCCCACCGCCGGGATGAACACGAGAAAACACCCGGCGATGATCCCAGGCAGAGCGAGCGGGACAGTGACCACCCAAAAGGTCTTGAGCGGCGGGCAACCCAGGTCCTGCGCAGCCTCCAAAAGCGACATGTCCATCCGCTCAAGGGCAGCGTAGAGCGGCAGCACCATGAACGGCAGATAGGAATAGACAATCCCGATATAGACGGCGGTGTTCGTGCCCAAAATGCGCAGTTGATCATCCGACGAGATGATCCCGATCGATTGCGCGAACAGGGTGAGGTACCCCTCAGGGCGCAAAATGCCGATCCAGGCGTAGACGCGGATGAGAAAGCTCGTCCAGAACGGCAGGATCACACCCATCAACAAGATAGGTCGCCAGCCACGTGGTGCCTTCGCCATACCATAGGCGATTGGAAAGCCGATCAGCAGCGTCAGCACCGTGGAGACAAAAGCGATCTGCAAGCTTGACAGATAGGCGTTGATGTAGAGCGGGTCACCGGCAAGCCAGGTGTAATTGTCAAACGAGAGCCGCTGCACACCCTGCCAAAACGCCTCAAACCCCTCGGACAGATCAAACACCGGCAGGTAAGGCGGTATCGCGATCGCAACCTCGGAGAATGAGATGCGCACCACGATCGCGAACGGTGCGAGGAAGAAGATCAGCAACCACACGTAGGGGATAGCCACCACAAGGCGCTTGCCCCAGTTCGCAGCTGGCCGCGCCATGCTCATCGGGTCAAAACCACGCCAGCGCTCTGATCCCAAGAGAGCCAAACCTTGTCGTCCCAGGCGATGGGCCGTTCCACGAGACGGGTCGTGTTGGCCACAGTTGCTCGTACAACCGGCACGTCATCCTCTTGAGCGCCCTCGCATGGCTCATCGGCCAGACGCACGTGAAAGATCGAGACATCGCCTAAATAGGCAATATCCCACACCCGCCCGGACAGCATACCCCGCGAGGCACTCGCTTCAGGCTCATCATGGCTGATGGCAATTTTCTCTGGCCGGATCGCAAGTGTCGCCGTGCCAGCGTGACCAGCTCCATCGACGTCCACTTGAACCGGCCCTGATAGATGCTCACCGAGAAACACGAGGCCCGCATCGCTGGGCTCTACCGCACCATCCAGCAAATTGATATCGCCGATAAAGTCCGCAACGTACCGTGAATTGGGTTCTTCATAGATGACCGAGGGCGGGTCAATCTGCTCAAACTTACCATGGTTCATGACTGCGATACGGTCCGCGACCGTCATCGCCTCTTCTTGGTCGTGGGTAACGATCAGGAATGTCATACCAAGACGCTCCTGCAGATCCATCAGTTCGAACTGGGTTTCTTCGCGCAGCTTTTTATCAAGAGCGCCAAGCGGCTCATCAAGAAGGAGAACGCGCGGGCGTTTGGCGAGCGATCTGGCGAGAGCGACGCGCTGCCTTTGCCCGCCAGAAAGCTGATCAGGCCGCCGTTTGGCAAAGGGCTGGAGCTTTACCATCGTCAACATTTCATCGACGCGCGCGGCGATGTCGGCTTTAGACAAGCCATCTTGCTTCAGTCCGAAGGCGATGTTGGCCTCAACTGACATGTGCGGGAAGAGCGCGTAGGACTGGAACATCATGTTCACCGGGCGCTTATGCGGCGGCACGGTGGAGATATCAGTGCCATCGAGGAGAATACGCCCTTCGCTCGGGGTCTCGAACCCGGCGAGCATGCGCATCAGCGTGGTCTTGCCACAGCCCGACGGCCCCAAAAGCGCGAAGAACTCGCGCTCATAGATATTGAGAGAAACACTGTCGATGGCGGTGAAATCACCAAAGCGTTTCGTGATGGCCTCGAACCGAATAAGCGGCTCGGCGCTCTCGTCATTCCAGGGCGCGAAGGCACGGCGCACCGGACCTAACGTTCTGGCCATAGTGTTCCCCCAAAACCCTGGGGGTTCTCAAGAGAGCCCCCCTAAACACTCCACTAAAAGCCCGGCAACTGCATCAGCTGCCGGTAGTCATGAATGCCTACTGGCCGGTCTTAATGGTGGTCCAGGTGCGGGTCACGATCCGCTGTGTACGCGGATCATAGGCTGGCAACGTATAAAGGCCCGCCGTCGTTTCTTCATCTGGATAGATCGCCGGATCGGATAGAATCTCATCCAGCACGAACTCCTGTGAAGCCAGATTGCCGTTAGCGTAAAACACATAGTTTGTAGCCGCCGCCATGGTCTCCGGCTGCATGATGAAATTGAGGAACAAGTGCGCTTCTTCCACGTTCGGTGCATCGGCTGGAATGGCCATCTGGTCGAACCACATGAGCGCGCCTTCGCGGGGGATTGTGTAGTCCACGTTCACGCCGTTTTCCGCCTCAGCAGCGCGGTCCCGCGCGATCAGCATGTCGCCTGACCAACCGATTGCAACGCAGATATCACCATTGGCGAGCGCATTGATGTTCTCAGAGTTATGGAACCGCTGCACCGTGCCGCGTGCGCTCATCAAAAGCTCTTGCGCCTGGGCAATTTCATCGGGATCAGTCGAGCGCGGGTCGAGATTTAGATAGTTAAGCGCAGCCGGGATAATTTCCGTCGGAGCGTCGAGCCAGTAAATGCCGCAGTCTTCCAGCTGACCAGCTATCTCGGGGTTAAAAACCAGGTCCCACGTGCTGTAGTTGAAATCCTCACCCAGGCGTTCGGCCACCATATCAACGTTCACGCCAAGGCCCGTCGTACCCCACATGTAATTGATCGAATGGGTGTTGTCGGGGTCATAGACCTCCAGTCGCTCGTTCACAGCTGGCCAAAGATTGGCCAAGTTGGGCAGCATGTCTTTGTCGAGTGGCTGGAAAACACCGGCCTGGATCTGACGCGACAGGAAGTCCGCCGTCGGCACCACAATATCGTAGCCGCTATTGCCTGCCAGGAGACGGGTTTCAAGCACTTCGTTGGAATCGAACACATCGTACGTCACGTCGATGCCGGTCTCGGCCTCGAACTGCTCGATGACGGCCTCGTCGATGTAGTCGGACCAGTTCAAAATACGCAGCTCCTGCGCGGCAGCCGGGAGAGCTGTGGAGGCGACAAGCGCGCCGGTGAGAGTTGCCAGAACGAATGAATGACGGCGCATCAGCATGCGTCTCCTTGCGGTTACAGTTGTTCCTAAGCCCTTTGATAACGCTGGGCCTTCACAAGCCAAGCTACTCGGCAGACCAGGCACGGACAAGCGTAAATTCTGCTACGCAGGCGCTGCAAAACGCCGAAAAGCTGAGCAGTTGGCTTACAAAAAGGTCGCGTGCTCAAGGCTCATGATGTGGCTCTTGAAGCTGCGTTCCTCCACCCGCTTGATCGCAGTGAAAAGGCGTTGGAACTCACCGCCCAGCGCGTCCGTAACGAAGCCACTCCCAGAGAACCAATCGAGCGCGACTCCCATGTCAGCCGTGAGACGTTTGAGGCTTTCATCCTCATAGGCGTTCTTTTCGACGGCAGCAGGTGGCTCCTGCGCGTCATCCAGGCCTTTCAGCATCCCGGCGAGCACAAGCGCGACCACAATATAGGGGTTGGCATCGGCGCCCGCGACGCGGTGTTCAATACGCTGAGCGGCTGGTTCAGCTTGCGGTAGACGGATCGCGACGGAGCGGTTGTTCTCACCCCAGCACAACGACGCAGGCGCATAGGAACCCAGCTCCATCCGGCGGAAGCCATTGAAACTGTGAGAAAATCCAAGCTGAGCCTCCTCCGTCGTCGAGAGGAGCCCAGCCACAGCATGCCGCAGTTTCGCAGGCCCGTCTGGTGCCGATTCATGGGGATTACCGGCGAAGATGTTCCCGCGCTCACCGAGCATGCTCACATGGACATGCATGCCATTGCCCGGATGATCGGAAAAAGGCTTGGCCATGAAGGTGACGCGCTGACCATGGGCTTTGGCAACACCGTCGATCAGCCGCTTCAGCATCACGGCGTCATCGGCAGCGGCGAGCGGATCGGTGTGGGACAGGTTCACCTCATACTGACCCGGCGCGGCCTCTGATACATGCGCTGAAATCGGCAGACCCTGGATCTGCGCTGCGTCTTCAATGGCTTCCATCATCGGGCGATGGGCATCGAGATCGGCTAGAGCGTACATAGCTTGATGGTCAGGCCCCGCGGCTAGCGTGCCCACCGGATGCGGGCGACCATCATCAACGCTCATCTGATAAGCGAAAAACTCAAGTTCAACCGCGACCTGCGCCGTCAGTCCACGGGTGGAGAGTTTCTCTACCTGTGCGGCGAGGACACTGCGCGGATCACCCATAAAGGGCGTGCCATCGAGATGGTGCATGGCGAGCATCGCTTGCATCGTTTCGCGGGTCGCCCAAGGCACCGGCACGGTGCGCCCTTCAACGGGAAGACAAAGCGCGTCTTTGTCCCCCGAGGAGATATGAAGGCCCGTCTCATGAACCTCTCGCCCCCACACGTCACACCCCATGAGCGAGAAGGGAAAAGCGACGCCTTTCTCCAGCTTTTTGAGGGCACTACCTGGCAACCACTTGCCACGCAGCACGCCGTTCGGATCGGTGAGAAACACTTCAAGAGTTTGAGGGTCGGGCATAAAAGACCACGTAACAACCTAGAAAATTCACGGTTCTTATGGGCTGCTTTCTGCACCGCTGTCGAGCGAAACAGATGATGGTTGCAGCGTCCCGCAGCGCTTTAACGCAACATTCGCGAACATCGCTGCGACATCGCGCGTCACTTGGCAAATTCCTCAATGATTTCAGCACCTCAAGACCCAGCAACATACCCGAATATGGCAGCAGTGTCGCAAAGTCCCTCAAAGAGGCCAAAAACGCGCCGCCTTGAGAGGTGTGTCGAACAGGTTTATCGGTCTGTGAGGTTCTGCTTCAAAGTCGATATCCGGCTGCAGGCGTAGCCGATGGTCCAACGGAGCCCTTATGGACAAGCCTCAACACCAAGCCACTTTGCCAACCTCCTTCTCCGAGGATGCCCCCATTCGGTCTGAGCGCGGCGTACAGACCGCGGCTGAGGCACTCCAGTGGCTTTCAGACAGAGGCATCGAAGACATTGAATGCATAGTCCCAGATCAGGCAGGCGTCGCACGCGGCAAGATGATGCCGGTGGCAAAGTTCTTCTCCGGCGCAGCGATGACGATGCCGTCAGCGCTCTTCCGCCAGACCATCGCTGGCGACTATCCAGAAGAAAACCAACACTTCCGCTACGACCCGCGCGATGGCGATCTTCTCTTCAGCCCGGACTACGCCACTTTGAGCATCGTGCCCTGGGAAAGTGATCCAACGGCGCAGCTCATCCATGATGCCTATGAGCGCAATGGCGATCCGTTCATGAGCGCGCCGCGCCAGGTTCTCAAACATGTGGCGGGGCTCTACGAGGCCAAGGGCTGGCGGCCCGTGGTGGCGCCGGAGATCGAGTTTTATCTGGTTAAACCCAACCACGATCCAGACTATCCGCTAGAGCCACCCATCGGCCGCTCTGGCAGACCAGAGAGTGGTCGCAAAAGCTATTCGATCTCCGCACTCAACGAGTTCGACGAGGTGATCGACGATATTTACGCCTTTTCCGAAGCGCAGAACCTGGAGATCGACACCCTCATCCACGAAGAGGGCCGCGCGCAGATGGAGATCAATCTGCGCCATGGCGATCCGGTGGTGCTTGCCGATCAAGTTTTCCTTTTCAAGCGCACCATCCGCGAAGCGGCTCTACGGCACGATATGTACGCGACCTTTATGGCCAAGCCCATGAGCAGTGAGCCAGGCTCAGCTATGCACATCCACCAGTCTGTCGTGCAGGCGGACGATGGTGCGACGATCTTCTCAGATGAGAATGGTGAGGCGACCGATTTATTCGCAGGCTTCGTCGCTGGACAACAGGCCTATCTGCCCAACGTGATGGCGATCCTGGCGCCCTATGTGAACAGCTATCGAAGGCTTGCGCGCGGGGCGCTTGGGTCACCGCCCATCAACACACATTGGGGCTATGACAATCGCACCGTGGGCCTTCGGGTGCCCAACTCGTCGGCCAAAGGACGGCGGCTGGAGAACCGCGTGCCGGGCTCTGACTGCAACCCCTATCTAGCCATCGCGGCCTCGCTCGTGTGCGGGTATCTGGGCATGCAAAAGGCGATGAAGCCAGATGAACCCGTTGAAGGCTGGGGGCATGATCTGCCGCACGGGCTGCCGCGCTCACTACAGGAGGCGCTGGAAACACTGACCGCAGATGAGGACGTGGTGGAGTTGTTAGGCCAAACCTTTGTCTACACCTTCAAAGCGATCAAAGAAGGTGAGTATGAAACGTTCATGCGGGTGATCAGCCCGTGGGAACGTGAACACCTTCTGTTGAGCGTTTAGGGTCCATACTCAATCATGAGGGCGCCGAGGGGATGATCTCAGGTCGATGCAATTGCGGCGCTGTCACCTTCCAGATCGAACAAGCGCCTACTGATGTCTATGTCTGTCATTGCAGCATCTGCAGAAAGTATACGGGCAGCAATGGCATGCCTGTCGTGATCGTTCGTAAAGAAGACTTTCGTTGGTTGAGCGGCCAGAGCCTGATCACGCATTGGAAGAAACCCGATGCCGACTGGGAATCCACGTTCTGCTCTGTGTGCGGTTCTTCGCTGCCCGGACCCAATGATGAGGCACGCATGTTCGTGCCTGCTGGTCTTCTGCCTGACGAGGTATCCGACTTAGAGGTCAAGCATCACATCTTTGTCGGCTCTAAAGCGTGCTGGGACATTATTGGGGATAGCGGGAAACAGCATGATGAACGCATAACGTGAGGAAAGCACGTCTGCCTGCCTCGAACCGACCATCGTGATGAGGCAAACTTCAAACCTCAATGTCAGACAAAATCGCCATGACCGAGCTTTCTAACACCTACCCGACCGATGCGCTGCAGGCGCTGGATGCCAAGCACCACCTGCACCCTTTCACCGATCATGGATCGTTGCGTCAGGAAGGCTCACGGATCATCGTCAAAGGCGACGGCGTGTGGCTCACCGATTCTGATGGCAACCGCATCATGGATGGGATGGCGGGCCTGTGGAACGTGCAGGTGGGCCATGGGCGTGAGGAAATCGTCGACGCAGTGGCCGCGCAAATGCGCGAGCTTTCCTATTACAACACCTTCTTCAAAACGACCCATCCGCCCGTCATCGCGCTTTCTCAGAAGATCGCTGAGCTAGCGCCGGAGCCCTACAATCAGATCTTCTACGTCTCCTCCGGGTCGGAAGCGAACGACACGGCGCTGCGTTTGGTGCGCACCTATTGGGATATCAAAGGTAAGCCTCAAAAGAAGACGATCATCACCCGCTGGAACGCCTATCACGGGTCAACCGTCGCGGGGGCAAGCCTTGGCGGCATGAAGGCGATGCACGCGCAGGGCGACCTACCCATCCCTGGCATCCACCACATCGCCCAACCCTATTGGTTCGGCGAGGGTGGCGACATGTCCCCCGAGGAGTTTGGCAAGCACGCTGCACAAGCACTGGCAGACGCCATTGATGCGATTGGCGAGGACAAGGTCGCGGCCTTCATGGCCGAACCGATCCAGGGCGCTGGCGGCGTTATCATTCCACCAGAAACCTATTGGCCGCAGATCAAACATATCCTCGCCGAACGGAACATCCTGTTCGTCGCCGATGAAGTCATTTCAGGCTTCGGGCGCCTGGGTGAATGGTTCGGCTCCACCGTCTATGACATCGAGCCAGATCTTATCTCTGTCGCCAAAGGCATTACCTCTGGTTATCTGCCGATGGGCGGGGTTCTGGTGCATGACCGGGTCGCGCAGGTGATCGAGCATGAGGGCGGCGAATTCTTCCACGGAACGACCTATGCTGGACATCCAGCTTGCGCAGCGGCAGCACTTGCCAACATTGAGATCATGGAACGCGAAGGCGTTGTCGCCCATGTCCGCGACTTGGCCGCACCGGCCTTTGCGCAGATGTTTGCTTCGCTCAGCGACTATCCGTTGGTGGGTGAAGCGCGCACAAAAGGGCTGCTCGGGGCGCTGGAACTTGTACCGGGCAAATACTCCTCCGGTAAGTCTGCCCGTGATCGCTTTCCCGATGAAGGCACTGTCGGCACGATTGCCCGCGACATCTCTTTGAAAAATGGCCTTGTTATGCGCGCGGTGCGCGACTCGCTCATTCTGTCGCCGCCACTGGTCATCACATCCGATGAGATGGAATGGCTGGGCGCGCGGGTTCGCAGGGTGCTCGACGAAACCGGCGCTGAACTGAAACGCCGGGGTCTATGGTAGGCTGGCTTTGGTAGCACATACAGGCAGTTGGTACGCGGCGAGCCTGCCCGATGATCTGAAGGCCCTGCGACCTCGTCTGGATGCGGATCTCACCTGCGATGTGTGCATTGTTGGCGCTGGATTTGCCGGAACGTCAGCGGCCTATCATCTGGCCAAGACCGGCAAGTCCGTGGTTGTGCTTGACGCCACGCGCGTGGGCTGGGGCGCGTCTGGAAGGAATGGCGGCCAACTTCACCCTGGTATGCGGCAAGAACTTTCCTGGTTTGCCAAAAAACTTGGCGAGAACACAGCCCATCAGGTGAGAGAGGCGAGCAAGGCAGCGCTCGACCATCTGCATTCGGTCATTGCAGAGGCGGACATCGACTGTGATCTAACGCCAGGGCTGATCACCGCATGCCGCAGCCAAGAGGATTTTGAAGAAGAACTTGAAGGAGCGAGCGATGCGCATGCGCGTTTCGGGGTGGAGAAACTTGAGGTTCTCAACGCGGCGCAAACTGAGGAGGCGCTTACCACCGCAGGACATGTCGGTGCGCTGCGCGACCCAGAAGGCGGGCACTTGCATCCGCTCAAGCTTGTCACGTCCTTGGCCAAAGCTGCTGAAGCGTATGGTGCACAGTTTTTCGACGAAACAGAGGTGCAAGACGTTCGCGATACGGCACAGGGTGTGGAGGTGGTAGCTGCTGGCGGGACGGTGAGAGCCCAAGAGGTGGTCCTCGCCGGCAATGGTTATATGCGTGGGCTGAATAAGGACGCCGATGCCCGCATTCTGCCGATTACCAACTTTATCGTGGCCACCAAGCCGATGGGCGTCGGACGGTCAGGCGGTATTCTTCCCTTTGGCGATGCCGCCGCCGACACGCGATTCATCGTGCGCTACTGGCGGCCAACGGCGGATGGGCGGCTCGTGTTCGGCGGTGGAGAGAAATTCTCCAGAACCTTCCCCAGGGACATTGAGGCCTTCGTTCGCCCACACCTGAAAGAGGTCTATCCTGATCTTGCTGACGTGGAGATCGACTTTGCCTGGGGCGGGACGCTCGCGATAACGCAAAACCGTTTGCCGCTCATAAGACGCATGAGTGAACGGGTAACCGTGGCAGCCGGATTTTCAGGGCAAGGCGTCATTATGGCGCCGTTTGCTGGCAAGATCGTCGCCGATGCGCTGACCTACGATAGCGATCTGCTGGACGTGATGAGCGCCCTGCCCTGCCCGGCTTTTCCTGGCGGCACGGCGCTGCGTTCACCGCTTTTGTTCCTGGCCATGAGCTACTACGCGCTACGGGACAGATTGGGCTAAAATTTTGTCAGCAAAAGCGTATTCGGTTTTGGGGCGCGATCACCATCGCCAAAGCATGTTTTTGTCTTGTTTTTTAACAGCATATGCGCGGCTTCAGGCAACAGCTTGTTAAAGGCCATCAACTAAACTGACGGATGGGGCGAATAACGGGCTCAGCGCGAACAGACATTCGCGACTGGCCCTGCGATGACATCGGAGACGCTTGAGTTGATGGCGAAGAACCTCGCGAAAGATGCAGGCGCTATCGCCGACCCGGAATCCACAATGCGGTCGCTAGAGTTGCATCCGCTGGTGCATCAGCAACTTGAAGAGGCAACCGGACCGGGCGGAACCGTCGATCTTGCGGCCCTGCTCAGGGCAGTCAGCACCTGCTACGAAGTAAGCACCAGCGCGGCTCTCGATGTGATCCGTCAAGGGACAGCTCTCCTGTCTGACCCTGAGACCGCATCATCAGAAAGCACGACATCAGAACGGAAGTCCGCTTCATCAAAGACCCCTCTCCCGCCCGCGTTCATGGACAAACTCAGCGATGGCCTGATCATCGTTGACGGTGCGGGGCACGTTGAAACATTAAATGCGCAGGCCATCACAGCTCTGGATCTGGGCGCTCAAGGGTCGACACGGGTTTTGAACCAGCCCTTGCGGGTTTGCCTGGAAGCTGGCTTTGGCGAACACACTGCAGAACCAAACACGCTGCTGTCTCAGCTATCCACAGCTCCGACCACAATCACCGGAAACCGAACGGCCACTGTGGACCTAAAAGGGCGAGGTCAACTCACGCTTGACGCTGTACCGCGTGATGAAGGCGGTATGTATCTTCTTATTCGCTCTGGCAGCGCAGATCAGCAGGACGAACGGGCCCTGCAAATCGCACAGAACGAGTATGGCGGCCTGTTCGAGAACGCTGTCGTGGGCATCTATCGTGTGACACTTGAAGGTCAGCAAGTCCGAGCCAACCCAGCCCTGGTGGCCCTTAACGGCTACGACAGCGAAGAAGAGTTGCTGGCCAATGTGCGCGACATCGCAAAGGAATGGTATGTGGAGCCCGCCCGGCGCAACACCTTCATGCGCGAGCTGCATGACAAGGGGCACGTAACAGACTTTATCTCCCAAGTGTATCGTCACAAGACGCGCGATCCGATCTGGGTCTCCGAGCATGCCTGGCTGGTGTACGATCCATGCGGCAAACCCTTATTTTATGAGGGGACTGTGGTCGAAGCCACCGAGCGCGTGGCAGCCGAAGAAGAGATCAATCACCTCGCGCACTATGACCACCTCACGGGCCTTGCAAATCGCTTTCAGCTTCTCAAAGGTCTACGCCACGCACTCTTGCAGCCGCAGATGGCGGCCAGTGTGGCGGTACACTGTCTCGACCTTGATCACTTCAAAGATGTCAACGACACGCTCGGCCACCAGGCCGGGGATCAGCTGTTGATTTCTGCGGCCAAGCGGCTTCGCAGATCGATCAAATCGACTGATTTGTTAGCCCGCTTTGGCGGCGATGAGTTCACCATTTTGCAATACGGCGTACGCAAGCCTGAGGATGTGGAAGCGCTGGCTGAACGTGTCGTTGACATGATGAAAGAGCCGTTCTTCATTGGCGACACGCGGGTCAATGTGGGCGTGAGCGTTGGCGTTGCACGTCACAGCGGGCAAGAGCCAGCTGCGATGCTGCGCGATGCAGATGTGGCGCTTTATGAGGCCAAACGGCAGGGCCGCCAGAATTATGTCATCTATACCCCTGAAATGGGTGATATTCTCAAAGAGCGACGTGCGCTGGAGGATGATCTGCGCACCGCGATCGACACGGGCAACTTTGAGCTTCACCTCCAGCCCATCATTGATGCTGAGACCGGCGAAGCGATGGTCTATGAAGCGCTTCTGCGCTGGTCGCACCCAACCCGCGGATCCGTTTCACCGCAACGTTTTGTGCCACTGGCCGAAGAATCCAGCCAGATGATCGCGCTCGGCGGCTGGGTGATCAACAAGGCGATGGAGGCGGCGGCACACCTGCCAGATGGCAAACGGATCGCGATCAATCTGTCGCCGGTACAATTGCGCGAGAGCGACTTTGTGGAACGGGTTCAGCATGCGATGCAGCGGTTTGGCGTTGCACCAAATGCCATCGAGCTGGAGATCACCGAAACGGCCATCATGTCCGATGATCAAACGACGCGGAAGACACTGGCAGCTTTGCGCGATATGGGCCTGCATCTGGCGCTTGATGACTTCGGTACCGGTCATGCGTCACTGAGCTACTTGCAGCAGTTCCGGTTTGACAAGATCAAGATTGATCAGTCCTTCGTGGCGCGCATGGTGGATGATCCGATCAGCTGCGCTGTGGTGCGCGCGGTTACGTCGCTCGGCGCGGATTTGGGCGCCAGCGTGGTTGCTGAAGGCGTTGAAACAGAAGAACAGCGTGAGGCGCTTACCCGTGAAGGCTGCAAGCTTTTCCAAGGCTATCTGTTTGGTAAGCCAGAGGCGTGGGATAAGGTTCTAATCCCTGAAAGCGCAACCTCTTAGGGTCAGGACCCTAAGCCTCACCCGGCAACGCACATTTCTCCAAAAGATAAACTGCTTAGCCTTTGATAAGGCTTGGTGATTCTCGTCTGCGCTGTCGTTGGCATACGCTCCATGAAATTGAGCAATTGACTCTCGTTCAACTTTACGGCGTAATAAGAACATATCATGAACATTTGAGAACGTCGGCGTCTTTATGCCTGACGAATGGAGACATTGTGTCTGTCCTTGTGAGCCTGAAGCCCAGTCAAGATAATGAGCCTGGAGGAGACCTTCCGCCTCGCTCGGGTCGTCAATCCAGCGTGCTATCGAGACTGAAAGATGCCATGCGATTTGATCAGCGCGCGAGCCTGACACAGGGGCCGCCAGCTGGACCAAATGCACATAGAAATGCACACGGACTGAATACACATGAGCTGAACTCACATGGGCTGAACTCACATGGGCTGAACTCACATGGGCTGAACTCACATGGGCTGAATGATCTGGGGTTAAAGACTCTCGAACCAAGCGCTCTGGCGAACGACGCGCGGGACGTGTCAGCGAAGCGCCACAACACGCTGCAAGAGACCTTAACCGAAATACTGCTAGACGCACGCGACCCCGGAGCCATTGGTTTTGCAGTGGCGCAAATGAAGCCCAAAGGATCTATTCTTTGGGTGCAGGACCGGTTGTCGGCGATGGAAAACGGCCTGCCGGCACCGCAGGCGCTCACCCGGTTCAACATGGCATCCGAGCGGCTCATTCTCGCCTGCGGACAGCGCGCCGAAGAGGTTCTGTGGGCAATGGAAGAGGGTCTGCGCTGCCAGGCGCTCGGCGGCATTATCGGTGAAATCTGGGGCGATCCCCGCGCGCTTGATTTCACCGCCACCAAACGGCTCGCCTTGCGCGCTGAACGGCAGGGTGTGCCGGTTTTTCTGGTGCGCGCAGGCGGCGCGCCCTCGCTTTCAGCGGCGCGCAAACGCTGGCGCGTGTGCTCGCGGCCTTCCGTCCCCCATCCCTTTGACAGTAAGGCCCCCGGCGCGCCGCGTTGGCGGGCCGATCTTTTCCGTTCACGCGGCAGCAAACCCGGCACGTTCGAGGTAGATTATGACCCAACGACGCATCGTCTCGATCTGGTTCCCGCATTTCGCCATTCAGCGTTGGCGCCGCCGCAATCCACAGCAGGCGGGCGAGCTTTTGATCGACAAGGAGCCCATCGCGCTCGCGCGTGAGGCGGCCCATGGCCCAGTGATCCATGATGTGAACCAGATTGCCGCACGGCTTGGGCTCCAGCGCGGTTCACGCATCACCGACATGCGCACACTGGTGCCGCATCTTCAGGTGGTGGATGCGCAGCTTGAGGCGGACATACAGGATCTGACACGGCTCGTTCACTGGGCGCAGCGCTGGTCGCCATGGACCCAAAGGGATGGGACGCAGATTGATGGCAGGGCGGACCCGCACACAGGGATCCGCGACGGGCTGTTTCTTGACACCACCGGGTGCGATCACCTGTTCGGCGGTGAAGCGGCGATGCTTGAGGATATGCGCACTCGGTTCGCCGCGCTTGATCTCACCGCGCGCATCGCCATCGCCCCCACCATCGGCGCGGCCTGGGCCCTGGCGCGCTACAGTCCATCGGGCAGCATTATCCCATGCCAGAATAGCTCTGTTCCTACGGAACAACCGCTTCTGGCAGAGGCTCTTAGTTCTCTGCCCGTCGCTGCGCTGCGACTGGACACGGATACCATCACACTTCTGAGGCGGCTTGGTCTCAAGACCATCGGCCAGCTTTTGGATGTTCCCAAGAACGCTTTGTTGCGCCGGTTCCGCAAGGTGCGAGATCACGTCAAAAATCCGCACGCGAACAACCCCGTTGTGCGGCTTGATCAGGCCATGGGAAAGCTTGCTGAACCGCTGGTCCCGGTGGATGAGCATGTGCCGGTGCGCGTGGTGAAGCGGCTCATCGAACCGGTGGTCACCGTGGAAGCCTTGGAAGAAGTTTTGCGGGCGCTGACGGCCGACCTTTGTGCCCTCATGACAGCGCAAGGCGTAGGGGCGCGGCAACTCATCATGACTGGGTTTCGCGTCGATGGGCTGCCGGTGGAGGCCCATGTTTCCGTCAGTGAGGCAAGCCGCGACCCGCAGCATCTCGCTGGTCTCTTCAAAGGACGGCTTGAAGGTCTCGATGCGGGCTTTGGCATCGATGCAGCAGCGCTCACGGCCACCATGCATGAGCCCTTTGCCCATCGCCAAGACCGGTTCGACGGGGCCGCGCATGACGCGCTGGAACTCAGCCAACTCCTTGACCGGCTGATGGCAAAACTAGGGCCACAAGGTGTGCGTGTTGCCGCTGACCGTGGCAGCCATGTGCCGGAGCGGGCGTGCGTTCTTGTAAGCCCCCTTGCAAGCCCTCTTGAAAGCCCTCTTGCAAGCTCGCTTGACGGGCACACTGACAACTTGCCCGGAGCTGCTTCGGCATCAGCCAGCTTTGCGAAAAATCCTGTGCGCCGCGACGATGTCACGCCGTTGCGCCTCCTACCTGCGCCAGAGCGGGTGCAGGTGGTGCATGCCGTGCCCGATGGGCCACCAGCGCAGATGGTGTGGCGGCGGGTGGCGCACCGCCTCGTCAAAGCACAAGGACCGGAGCGCATCGCGCCGGAATGGTGGCAAGAAAAATCGAGCGCGCGCCTTCGCGACTATTACCGCGTGGAGGATGCCGATGGCCGACGCTACTGGCTCTACCGGGAAGGGCTTGTGGGCGATGGTCGCGGTGAAACACCCGACTGGTTCCTGCATGGGATCGATGCATGACCCCCGCGGTTGGGCCGAAGGCCCAGAGCGAAGAGACGTGGCGGTTGTTCCGAAGGAACAGAGCAAGAAAAATATGGTTGGGCCATCTTTTTACCCGCTCCAGGCCCGTGGCCCGACCGCTGAAGAGCCCAGAGCGAAGAGACGTGGCGGTTGTTCCGAAGGAACAGAGCAAGGAAAAATATGGTTGGGCCATCTTTTACCCGCTCCGGGCCCATGGCCCGACCGCTGAAGAGCCCAGAGCAGAGTTAAAAAAGGTGGACAAACGAGTTGAACTGAAAGCCATGCGCCATGCCTGATGGGTCTCCTGCCCCGTTAAAACGCCGGCTTGATCCGGATGGCGATTATGAGCCTAACGCCCGCGCACCGTTCGTGGAACTGGGGCTCGTCACCAACTTTTCCTTCCTGCGCGGTGCGTCGGACCCGGTCGATCTGGTGATCACCGCCTATGAGCTTGGCTATGACGCGCTTGGCGTTGCCGACCGCAACTCCATGGCGGGCGTGGTGCGCGTGCATACAGAATCCAAAACGGCCAAAATGCGCCCGGTGATCGGCTGTCGGCTCGATCTGTTGGATGCACCTTCACTCATCGCCTACCCGAGCACGCGGGCGGGCTATGGCGCGCTGTGCAAACTTCTGTCCGCCGGCAAGATGTACGACAAGTACGGCGTTTGGCAGCGAAAGGGCGTGTGCGATCTGACGCTCGATATGGCGGCGGATTATTTGTGCGATGATGTGTTCCTCATCGCCGTACCGGGAGACGATGTGAACCAGTTCGCCCGTCAGCTGCCGAGGATCACAGAGTGCCTGCCGACTCTCACCCACATCGCGGCCTCTTTTCGCTACCAGGGCGATGATCGGGCGCGGATCAACCAGCTTCAGACCCTCGCGCAAAGCCACAGCCTCAAGCTCTTGGCCACCAACGACGTCCACTATCATGTGCCAGAGCGGCGGCCCTTACAGGATGTCATGACCTGCATCCGCGAGAAGGTGACCATCCGCGAGGCGGGCGCACTCCTCCACCAGAATGGCGAGCGTTACCTCAAAAGCCCCGGTGAAATGCAGCGACTCTTCCGTGAATGGCCGGACGCAATCACGCAAAGCAGAGCTATCGCTGATGCCTGTCAGTTCTCGCTTGATGAACTGCGCTACGAATATCCGCAGGAGACCGTGCCGGAAGGCCGCACGCCCGACGAGCAACTCGCCCACCTCACTTTCGAAGGCGCGAAGGACCATTATCCAGACGGCATCCCCGATAAGGTGCGCGCCACCTTGGAGAAGGAACTGGCGTTGATCGCGAAGATGGAGATCGCGCGCTACTTCCTCACCATTCGCGACGTGGTGGAGTATGCGCGCGACCACAAAATCCTCTGCCAGGGGCGCGGCTCGGCGGCCAACAGCGCGGTGTGCTACTGCCTCAAAATCACGGGCGTTGATCCGGCGCAGCACGACTTGCTGTTCGAGCGGTTCATCTCAGAGGAGCGCAAGGAACCGCCTGACATCGACGTCGATTTCGAGCATGAGCGGCGCGAGGAGGTGATCCAGCATATCTACGAAAAATATGGCCGCGACCGGGCCGGGCTGTGCGCCACCGTTATCCACTATCGCCCGCGCATGGCGATCCGCGAGGTGGGCAAAGTGATGGGTCTGTCGGAGGATGTGACAGCTGCGCTCGCCAAGACGGTTTGGGGCAGTTGGGGCGCCTCGGCCGATGACATCAACACCAAGGAAGCGGGCGTTGACCTCAATGACCCGCACCTGAAGCGCACCATCGCGCTCGCCGATCAGCTCATCGGCATGCCCCGTCATCTGGGGCAGCATGTGGGCGGCTTCATCCTCACGCAAAACCCGCTGACGCACACCGTGCCCGTGGGCAATGGGGCGATGGCGGACCGGTCTTTCATCGAGTGGGACAAGGACGATATCGATGCGCTGGGCATCTTGAAGGTGGATGTGCTGGCGCTCGGCATGCTGACCTGCATTCGCAAGTGCTTCCACCTGATGGACGCGCATTACGGTCGCCCGCTCGCGCTCGATACCGTGCCAAAGGAAGACTCCGCCGTTTACGACATGCTGTGCCGGGGCGAGAGCCTGGGCGTGTTCCAGGTGGAAAGCCGAGCGCAGATGAACATGCTGCCGCGCCTTCGCCCGCGAAAATTCTACGACCTGGTCATACAAGTCGCGATCGTGCGGCCCGGCCCGATCCAGGGCGACATGGTCCATCCCTATCTGCGCCGCCGCCAGGGCAAAGAACAGGAGGTTTATCCCTCGCCCGGCCCGGAGCATGAC
This sequence comes from Pseudomonadota bacterium, assembly GCA_039026935.1. Taxonomy (GTDB): domain Bacteria; phylum Pseudomonadota; class Alphaproteobacteria; order Rhizobiales; family MH13; genus MH13. Next base: position 20,822 of record JBCCLK010000022.1, on the reverse strand, counting down.
GAAAATGAGCTGAAGAATATTTTGGAGCGCACGCTCGGCGTGCCGATCTTCCAGGAACAAGCGATGAAGATCGCCATGGTCGCGGCGGAATTCTCACCGGTGGAGGCGAACCAGCTGCGCAAGGCGATGGCCACATTTCGCGCCAAGGGTATGGTGTCAGCACACAAGGAGAAGATGGTAAGCCGCATGGTGAAGCGCGGCTATGATCCAGAATTTGCCGCGCGCTGCTTCAGCCAGATCGAAGGCTTTGGCGAGTATGGCTTTCCTGAAAGCCACGCGGCAAGCTTCGCGCACCTTGTCTACATTTCAAGCTGGATCAAACATCACTATCCAGCCGTGTTCGCCTGCGGGCTTTTGAACTCCCAGCCCATGGGGTTTTACGCCCCGGCGCAAATCGTGCGCGAGGCGCGCGCGAACGGGGTCACGGTGCTGCCCGTCGATGTGAACATCAGCGATTGGGACAACACGCTGGAACCCATAGCAGTCGAGACCAAGGTGAAGGATGAGTTCGCGCTGCGGCTCGGCTTCCGTCAGGTGGAAGGCTTTGGCGAGGCAGAGGCCGCCAAGCTCATGGCCGGGCGGGATGCGCCGTTTGAGAGCGTGGAGGCGCTGCGCCAGGCGGGCGTATCTGCGCGTGGGGTGGAGCTTCTGGCCGCCGCCGATGCCTTCCGCTCCTTAGGCAAAGATCGGCGGGCGGCACTGTGGGATGCGCGAGCGGTGAAAGACGCGCCAGACCTGCCGCTCTTCACCCATGCCGACACACCCGATGAAGGGGCAGACCTGCCCGTTGCCCTGCCCGCCATGCCCTTATCTGAGCATGTGGTCGCCGACTACCAGACCATGCGGCTCTCCTTGAAGGCGCACCCGATGGCGTTCCTGCGCGACCGTTATGCTCAGCGCGGTTTCACCAAGGCGGCGGACTTGAGATCTCTCAAGTTCGGGCAGCGGGTGCGCGTGGCCGGCCTCGTCCTCATTCGACAGAGGCCGGGCAGCGCGAAGGGGGTCGTGTTCGTGACGCTGGAGGACGAGACGGGGGTGGTGAACATCATCGTCTGGCCAAAGGTGCTCAAAGAAAACCGCAAGACGGTGATGGGGTCGCGGCTGATGGCGATTGAGGGCACTGTCCAGATGACATTCCACACCGCTCCGGGCGTGCCGCCCGACCAATGCTCTCATCTTGCTCCGGGCGTTCCGCCCGACCGCGAGGTAGCTGTGATCCACGTCGTGGCGCGCAAACTTTACGATGAGAGCGAGGCGTTTTCGCTTCTGTCAGAAGATGCGATCCGTCCGCCGCTCGCCCGCGCTGACGAGGTGAACAAGCCCGTCCCACCGTTCAACAACCGCCACCCGCGCGATATCCGCGTGATCCCCAAGAGCCGGGATTTTCACTAGCGGTTGGGCCGCAGGCCCAGAGCCAGAAAAGGTCCGGTTGGGCCATCTTTGGTTGCTCCGGGCCTGCGGCCCGACCAACCCTTCTCATCTTGCTCCGGGCCTGCGGCCCGACCGCTGGAACGCCCAGAACAGCGAACAAAGGCAGGTAGCCGTTCTAAGAGATCGGAGCCAAAGACATGATCAGCCGTGCTAACACATTGAATTGACCTCACGCTTTGTTACACATGATCTAACCATGCTGAGGGCCTTTGCTTGGACGCCTTTCTAAACCTGCTTGCTAACCTTACGGCTATCATCATACCCGGAGGGTTATTCGGAATAATCGCTCTCATTTTCAGCTACCATAACATTGCTCTGCAGGAGAGCGATGAGCGCCAGAAGTACACCTCCCGGCTCTCGTGCCCTGACTATGGCAGCACGTATCGGCAGCGACTGGGACAGGCACTTGATCGGATCGACGGGCTCTTCGTGCGGCCCAACGCGGACCATGAGCCAAAGCCCCGAGGCTTCTTTAAAGGGCTCGGCTGGGAGTCTGATCTTCGTGTTGCAACCGCTGAAGAGGCTTCAAGCCTCTCGAAAGCGCCCTTTGGTTGGCCCGTTTTCGACCTCTGCCTGAAGGTGGCGATCGCCTATCCGGCGTTCGCCTTCCTGGCGCAATGGGCCTTGACCGGAAGCACGAACTTTTCCGGCATCGTTGATGCAAGTTTGGCTGGCACATCTCCTTGGGCGCTTCTTGTGACACAGGTCTGGCTCGCGCTAACGGCGTGGAAGCTGACCAGTTATTTGGGGTTGCCGATCCGAGCCAAACGAGGCGTGGACCTCGTTTGGCTCGGTTTGGCATTCGCGGTCGCAGTCACAGGCACATTCGCAGCCACATTCGCAGTCGCACTCGCGGTCGCATTCGCGGGCGCATTCACAGTCGCATTTGCACTCGCATTCGCAGTCACATTCGAAGTCGCAGGTGCAGTCGCATTCGTCGTCGCTCTCTCAGTCGCACTCCCAGTCGCGGTCATAATCCCAGGCACATTCGCAGGCGCAATCGCAGGTGCAGGAGCAGGCGCGGGGGCGAGCGCAACATTGGTCGGCTATGCAACGCGTCACACGAAAGGCGCGCTGGCATACGCGCTTCTGTGGTGCTTCGCCATCGGAGCGGCTTTTGGGTTAGCACCGTTCTATGCGTTTAACTTTCTTCCAGCCCTCCTGTTTTGGCTGGTGCTGCCGCTGGTGAATGCTCCGTTTGACTTCGTCTCCATAGGCATCACGCGACACCTGCTGCGGCGTGGCCTTGAAAAGCGGACGGCTTTTCGGTCAGGCGCTTTGGATGTGCTCTTTGCGCTCTTCCTCTTCACAGCCTTGGGCGTCGCACTGATCGGCGTGATCCACGCCTTCAATGTGTGGAGAGGCGCAATTGCTTACGATCTGGGAGGGCTCTTTACCGACCTTCAAACGCCCGGCGGCTGGAAAAACCACCTTTGGGTGTTTGCCGTTCTGTTCACCACGGCCCTACCCACGCTTTTGCATCTGTCCAGCGCGTGTTTCAGCGCTGTGGTGTGGCTGCCAGAAAAAACGAAAACCGGTGTCTTGGGGTTGGTGGAAGCGGGCGAGACCAGCAAGATCAACAGGGCGAGAGCGGCAGGCTGGCTGACAGCTTTCTCAGTGTTCAGCTACGCGACGCCGCCCTTGCTGCTTGCCGGCATTCTGTTGGCAATCGCCAACGGCGTTCCGTGGATATTGACCGGCTACCTGTCGATCTTTGAGGGGTTCGCGGCGCTTATAGGCGTGCCGGGCATCAGCTAGCCCCCTACCCCGCGATCCAATCCGCGATGAGGCCAGCCGTTAACGGGTGTACCAGATAGCCATAGAAATTGTGCGGGTTTGATGTGCCGTTCCTCGTCCAGCAATTGTAGATGCGGTGGTCTTTGATCGTCTCAACATAGCCGAACGTCCGCATCGCTTTGTAATCGTCTTTCATCGTCGCATCGTGGCAGATGAAATCGTCATGCGCGGCGATGTTGTGCCAATGCTTCACAATGTTCTTGGGGTGCTTGTCCGTCCCGCCGTCATAGGCGCGTTCATCGGCATCGTAGAGATTGGCCTTCACGCCCGCCTCACCAAGCGGGCTACCAAGCGCCACCCAGCTTGCAACGCGATTGCCGTTTTCGCGCAGGTCGCGATACTCGCTCATACGCGAGAACTTCCACAAAACATCATAGGCGACCATGCACCCCATGGAGTGGGAGACGAGACAAATGTCATCGCCGGCTTTGAGCGCCTTGCGCAAAGGCGCCTGAAGACGCTCGCGCACCTGCGAGCCAACGGACCGTTGCATTAAATAGGCGCCCATATCCGCGGTTCCACGCTTAATCGCGACCTCGTTGAGAAACGACGCGGTCAAAAGTGAGGCAACCGTTGATAGCGCGCGCGATGCATCGTCGATGAACTGAAGATCTTTGTTTTCTGCCAGAATCTTACGGTAGGTGCGCTTGTTGAACGTCTTGACGTGGCCGATGGCCTCCAGCCCCTCATCATAGTCTTCATGCGGAAGGCATGGCGCATTGTTGAAGTCGGGATCGGACGCGGTAAGCTTTTCCCGGTCCTTCGTGCTGTGTTCGCCCAAAATCTTATTGTTGATGTCGCCATAATAGACGAAATCGACCTTAACCGTACCGCCACGGACGGCATTGGCTTTGGCGGCATCGACACGGTTCAAGCCCTGCAAGAGGGCTTCTTTGACCAATCGCGTCTGTTGCCTTTTGGCCGGCTTCACGCTGCGGCCATGGATGAGAATGATGCGCTGTGCCATAGGAATTCCCCTTCACAAAACCCGCAGCGTCTCAAGACCCGCCGCCATCAAGCGGACGGTCAAATAGTGCCTGAAGTCGGACCTTCCCGCAATGCCTGTTGGCGGCGGATCAAGGCCATGGAAGAGGCGGGCGTGGTGCGCTAGCGCGTTGCCCTTGTCGATCCGGATGCGGTGGGCCGCGATCTTTCCAGTTTCGTTCTGGTCCGCACCAACCGCCACGATCAAGAATGGCTGGAAGCCTTTGGTAAGGCGGTGAAGTCCTTGCCGGAGATCACCGGCGCCTATCGGATGACAGGCGATCTTGACTACATCCTGCGGGTCCGCATCGGAAGTGTTCGCGAGTACGATGCCTTTTATCAGCGGCTGATCGAGCGAGTGCCGATTTCTGATGTCTCAGCAAGCTTTGTGATGGAAGAAATCAAAGAGACAACGGAGCTGCCTCTTTAGGCTCTTCTTCATCTTGTGACGGCGCAACGGTCTCCACATCCTCTACCCAAACAAGGCAGGTTTGAGCCGCTGTGGCTTGGGCGAGCGAGGAGGTCGGTCGGTCATGGGTCAGTGCGTTGGGGTTGCCGCCTTCGTCGCACCGTCGCTTCGTGTGGCCCAAGCGCATGGCATCGTCCAACGGCGCGCTACCGATGAACCACGGGCCGGTTTCCATCGCCGCGACGCCGCGTCGACACTGGCGTGTGGTGGTGAGGCGGGCAAGGCAAGCACCTTGAGCCGACCGCACGCAGACCTGTTGTCCATCGACAAGGCCGCGATCCTTTGCGTCACGTTCATGCAAGAGAATAGATGGCTCTTGAGCAAGCGAGGTCTGTGCCAGTTGGCTATGCAGGAAATGTTTGGGCTGACGGCTGAGGAGCGCCAGCGCTTCCTCTTGGGAGCGCCCCTCCTGCGCACACCCTTGTTGCGCTTTCCCCAGCCACTCATCTGGTTCAAGCCAAGCAGGATGCGGCGGAAAATCGGGTAACGCGTAGCTTTCAATCCGTTTGGAAAACAGCTCGATCCTACCTGAGGGCGTGGGCAGTGGCTGAGCTTGCGGGTCTTGCCGGTAGGCTTCAAGCAGCACTTCGGGATGCTCGGGCGTTGGCACCTTCCAAACGCCCATGGTCTTGAGGGCTTCAAGGTCAGGCGCCTTAAGGCCCTGTTTGCACGCTGCGCTCTCGGTCTGCTGCCAGAGGTGTCTTAGCCACGTCTGCTCGTCGCGGTCTTCGGTGAACGTCCGCTTGACGCCCAGGCGTTTGGCCAAACCGGAAAAGATCGCATAGTCATCACGCGCCTCGCCCACGGGATCAATGAGCCTGGGCATGAAGAAAACATGCCGATCACGCGATGAACCGCCAATGTCGTTGCGCTCAAAGCTTGTCGTGGCGGGCAGGACGATATCGGCGCGCAAGGCGGTCGGCGTCCAAAATTGCTCGTTGACAATGATCGTCTGCGGCCGTTTCCAAAGCTCTTCCAGCCGGAACAGATGCTGCGCGTGGTGGAACGGATTGCCGCCCGCCCAATAGAACAGCTTGGCGTCCGGCAACGTGACGGTTGCGCCGCGAAACGGGATTTTACGGCCTGGCTCCTCCAACATGTCTGCAACCCGCGCGACCGGGATGGCGGTGCCATGGATATTGGGCAGTTTGGGCAGGCTTGGGATGAGCCCTTTGGCTGCACCGTGCCCAACGGCGTTGAGTGACCCATAGCCAAAACCGAAGCCGCCACCCTGCTCGCCAATCTGGCCGAGAACCGCCGCCAGCGCGATGAGCGCCCAGTAGGTCATCTCGCCATACTGTGCCCGTTGCAGCGACCAGGCCGCCGTCAGCATCACCTTGCCAGTGGTAATCTGATCGGCAAGGCGCTGCAACGCTTCTAGGGGTAGGTCGCAGATGGCGGACGCCCATTGGAGGGACTTTTCAACGCCATCTTCCGCGCCTTCTAGGTACTTCAAATAGCGCTCAAAGCCGGATGTGTAGCGGTTCAAGAAGGCTCGGTCCGCACGCCCGCGCTTCACCATCTCATAGGTGAGTGCAATCATGATGGCCGTATCGCTGCCGGGGCGCGGCGCCAGCCATTCAGCCTCAATGCCCGGTGGGCCGTCATCGGCAAAGGGGCTGATGATGACGAACCGGGTGCCCGCTTTTGCAGCGCGCTCCACATGCGCTGGCATAGGGTGATGGCCTGCGCCACCCGAGGTCACATGCCAGTTTTTGGGGTTGAGCCCGCCAAAGGCGACGAAGGTATCCGTCTCTCCAACGATGGCATCCCACGCTGTGGCCGCTCCACTGACCGCGTCGGCTGAGCCAAGAACCTCCTCAAGGATGATCTGCGCAGCGCCCCAGCTGTAGTTGCTCACCTGATCGGTGAAGCCTCCCAAGGCGCCGAAGAAACGCCGCACCTGCGAGCGCGCATGATGGAACCGTCCCGCGCTTGACCAGCCATAGGAGCCTGCAAACAGGGCCGTGTGACCATAATCGTTGCGGACACGATCGATTTCAAAGGCAATGCAATCCAGCGCCGTGTCCCACGCCACAGGCACAAAGCTATCGGTTCCGCGAGCCTCGCCGCCCGCCCGGAAACCTTCGGCCAGAAAGCTTGCGCGGATATGTGGCCTGTCGATACGCCTTGAGGAATAGATCAACTCGGGAAGCGCGCCGATCATCTGTGCGTTCGCGCCATGATCCTCCCAAGGCCTGGCAGCAACCAAGCGCCCGTCTTGGATATCAGCCTCAAATGCGCCCCAGTGGGACAGGCTAACGGCTTTGTGGTTCGTCATTTGTCGATAGTCATGGGCTGTGCTGTCAGCTTTGCGTGTTGATCTCAGGTGCAGGCTGTTCCCCGCGCTTGACCCGACGCTGCGTGATGGTTTCGCCGTTGATCAACCAATCATCGGGGTCAACATCATCGAAAATCACATAGCAATGCGCCGCGTGGGCATCGCAGTGGCGCACCAGACTGTCTGTGATCTCGCGCGCAAGCGCCGCCTTTTGATCTTGCGAACGGCCTTCAGCCATGGTGATGCGGACAAGGGGCATGGCGGAACTCCCTTACGCTGCAAGATCCGGGTTCAGCTTGAGCCCATAGATCCGGTCGAGCTCAAGCTTGGCGAAGATATCAAGCCCACGCTTCAGGCCCGCTTCATCAAGCGGTCTCAAAGGTTTACGCAGCGGACCAGACGGCAGGCCAACAGCACGCATGAGTGTTTTGATGGGAACGGGGTTCACCGCCGAGTAGGCGAAGTGAAGCATGTCGAGATTGTGCAGATAGGCTTGCTTGAAGTTCTCAGCGTCGTCTGGGCCGTCCCAAGGTTTGGAGATCGTGGCGAACTCCCGTGGGATGATGTTACCGGTCATGTTCGCTGTGCCATGGCCGCCGAGCGACATGGTGGGAACGACAAGACCCAAGTTGGGCGAGCAGCAGCACATGATGGAAATATCGGGCTGTGCCGCACACATCTGCGCCACCTGCCCGACACGCGTCGTGCTTTCCTTCAAAACAACCATGTTAGGGTGCTTGGCAAGCCGCAGCATGTCGTCCCAATGCAGGTCCGATTTGACGCGTGGCGGGTTGTTGTAAAAGCCTATCGCCAGATCGGACGAGTCGCAGACCTCTTCCACATAATCGGCAATGTCGGCGTTGGGCGCGCAGATGTAAGATGGGGCCGCTATGATCGCGCCATCCGCACCCTCTTTGGCGGCATAGCGCACCATGTCGATGGTGGCCTGCGTGTTGTTGCCCGAGCAGCCATAAAACATCTGCACGCCGTCCGGCGCCATCTTGATGGTCCTGGAGATAATGTCCCGCTTCTCTTCTGGCGTGAGCATTGAGACTTCACCGGTCGAGCCCATGATGAGAACCGCGGTCGTACCATGCTCCTTGTGGAACGCGAGAAGATCAGCAAAGCCGATATAATCGATGGTTCCATCGTCGTTCATCGGCGTAACAAGGGCAACGAAACTTCCAGTCGGTTTTTTGTGCGTCATGGGGAATCTCCGTTCTTGGGATCACGGGAAGATGTTGGGGAAAGCGATACGGGGTAACGCGAGGACGAGATTGGGAAAGTACACAGAGACGATTGCGATGCTCACGGTCAGCCCGACAATAGGTAGAACGGCGAGCATCGCCTTGCCCAGTTGGACGTCAGCAATCTGCGAGGCGATCAAAAGGCAGATGCCATAAGGCGGCGTGATGAGGCCGACCGACAGGGTTATCGTGGCCAGAACCCCCATATGAACAGGGTTCATGCCAGCCGTGTCGCCCAAAGCCTGAATAATCGGCAAGAAGATGAGCACCGCCGAAATCGGGTTGAGAACAGTCCCAACCAGAAGCAGAAACCCGATCAGCAACAAGATGATGATCTTCGGGTCCTGGCTGATCGACGTGATGAAATTCACCACGATGTCAGCCGCGCCCAGAAACGCGATCAACCAGCCAAAAATCCCAGCGCCAGCGACGGTAAAAAGCGGAACAGCAAAATCGACCACGGCCAGCATCAAAAGCCTGGGAAGCTCACTCCATGGCACATCGCGGTAGATAATGAAGGTGAGTATCAGTGCCCAGCCCACGGCGCTGATCGCCGCTTCAGTCGGTGTAAAAATGCCCGCGATTACGCCGCCGAGCACGAAGACGGGGATCAGCATCGGCGCAGCCCCACGGTAGAGCGCTTTGCCCAACGCGTGCATGCCGGGAAACGCCATCGATGGATATCCCTCGCGCAGCGCGGTGAGGTAGGTGTAGCCCATCATCGCAACACCAATGGTAAGGCCTGGCACGACCCCGCCCAAGAACAGCGCGCCGATCGAGACATTGCCGAACGCGCCATAGACGATGAGAATGATCGACGGCGGGATGATCACCCCAAGCGTTGAGGAGGCCGCTGTCAGTGCGGCGGAAAACGCTGGGGAGTATCCTGCCTTCTTCATGGCTGGAATGAGGATAGAGCCGACCGATGCGGTATCCGCTGCAGCCGACCCGGATAGGGACGCGAAGACCATCGAGATGAAAACGTTCACGTGACCCAGACCACCCCGGATGTGCCCGACCGTGGCATTGGACAATGTCAGCAGTCGTTCGGTGATGGAGCCCTTGTTCAGTATCCGCCCGAGGAACATGAAGAACGGCACGGCAAGCAGGGTGAAGCTGTCGATATTTGAGTACATCTGGTTGATCGTGGACGCGAGCGGCAAGTCCTCCACGACCAAGACGATCACCGACGATAGGATCAGCGCGAAACCGATGTTAACGCGAAACGCGACGAGCACGAAAAAGCCGCCGATCAATAGGACGAGCGAATTCAAGAAGCACCATCCATGGTCGGGTCGCCAGGATCGCGCGGTCGACCACGCAAATCGTCCATGATCTGTTCAACCAGGAACAAGGCCATCAAGACCCCGCAAATCGGGATCGGCGCGATGAACCAGACTTCAGAAATCTGCAGCGACTGACTGAACCGCGACATGGTGATCTGCGCGAACTGAAAGCCATGCCAGGCAAGGACGTAGATCACCGCCACGCTACCAAGCGTTCCAGCAAGGCGCGGGATGATATGGAGCGCGCCTATCGCCGGCCAGACATTCACTTCGTAGTGCCGCTTTTGACGAAAGGCGACAGCAGCTCCCCCAAAGATACACCAAGAGAAGAGCAGCTGCGCCATATCGAGCGTCCAGATCATCGGTACTTCAAACACGTTCCGAGCAAGTACCTGGACGCCGACAACTGTAATGAGCGCCGCAAACAAAAGGGCAAGGCCCCAAAGCGCAACGCGTTCCACCAGATCGTTCACACGGGTCAACATGATGCGTGCTGCTCCGCTTTTATTGGGACGAACCCAGAGTGGGTATAGTGGGAGTGTGAAGAGGCATGGAAAGGTGGTCAGCGACCGGCTCAGCGGTCCGAGCCGGTCGCCATTTATGGGTTCGTTTTAGACCTACTGATCAGGAAAAAGCGCCGTCAGAGCCGCTTCAAGATTGAGCTCAATGGCAAGTTCCGACTGCAGGTCCGTTAAAGCAGCCTTGAACTCAGATGTATCCGGTCGCGTAACCGTCACGTCATTTTCTGACTGCAGCTGATCGACAAGTGACGTCTCGTAAAACTCGGCACGCTCCACACCGAACGCTGAAGCTTCTGCGGCCACATCCAAAAAGATCTGCTGCTGGTCTTCGGACAGTCGGCCCCAGGCGCGATCACTCATGGAGATATGATTGACCTGGATCGTGTGCGCCGTTAGCGCCAGATAGGGTGCAACTTCAAACAGCTGCGCGCCCGCATAGCCCGGAATGGAGCTTTCCAGCCCGTCGGCAACACCGGTTTGAACAGCGGCGTACAACTCGCCCCACGCCACACTCACCGGAAGCGTGCCCAAGGTTTCCCAGGTGCGTGAGATCATAGGCGATGGCGGGGTACGCATCTTTATGCCCTGAATATCGGCCAGGCTTTCCACCGGCCCGATCGAGTTGGACATATTGCGCGATCCGGACCCGCCGAGCGCCAACATCTGCATGTTGAGGCCGTTCGCTTCATAGACATCCCGGTAATAGCTTTCCGCAGGACTGCCGGGACCAACGCGGTCCATGAGATCGCCAAAGCCCGTGAAGAGATAAGGCACGGAGAAAATTTGGTACTCGGGCACGGCGCTGACGGCATTGTTGGTGGAGCTGATCATCAAGTCGATTGTGCCCAGGCCCATCTCGCCAATCACAGCATCGTCCTGCCCCAACTGGCCCGCATCGAACAATTGGATGGCGATGGAACCGCCGGTGCGCTCGCTGATCTCTTCGGCCATGAAGGCGGCCATATCATTGTAGGGATGCGGATCTTGCACAAGCGTATGCAAACGCAGCGTCATATCTTGGGAGAAGGCCCCTGATGTAGCAAGCAATGCAACGAAAGAACCGGTCGCTAAAGCGCGAAGCGCGAAGGCTGCCTTGCGAAACGTCGAGGTCCGGGAAAGCACCATGGGTAAACTCCATGTCTGTTGAGAACGGGCCAAACAACGGTAAGGTGAGATATAGTTTGCATGCCGTCAAACGTAATTTTTACTACATTTCATGCCTAAATGTTATAGATAATCCTTGAGGCCATCGCCAATGATGCGCGCAGCGATCGTTGCGGCTTGGTCCGCGATAAGTGACGGGCGGGCGGACGCTGGCCGAACAAGTTTGAAGCTGAAATCAAGACGCGGCTTGAGGGGACGGATGGCAACCTCCTCCGTCTCCAGCTTCTTGGCCGTCAGGCTGTCAATCACTGTCACACCAAGACCATGCGTTACCAGATAGAACGCAGCGTAAGATGGCTGAGCCTCAATGCGTACATCCGGCTTGATGCCAGCCCTGGCGAACAAACGATCCAGTTTTTGCGCCGTGCTGGTGTGCGAAGCGAGCAGGATGAGCGAGACGTCGGCCAAATCTGTCAGCGTAACTTCCTGTTTTTCAACCAGCCGATGATCAGACCTCATCACGCACATACACTCAACATCCCAAGAACCCAGCACTTCAACATCCGCGCGTGGCTGGTCCAAATGGGCGATGCCAAAATCGAACTGACCGGCACTCACCAGATCCACGATACGTGGGCCGGTATGCACGTTGAGCGTCACTGCTGAGTCTGGAAAGGTCTTGGTGATCCCATCAATCAGCACTGGCGCGAGGGATATGGCGACCGCTGGCATGACCGATAAGCGTAGGTGGCCGCGCCGGGACTTGTGGATGGCGTCAGCCGCACCAGCCAAACGGTCCAGGCCAAAAAAGAACACATCGACCTCGCGTTTGAAGAGATGAGCCTCAGGCGTCGGCGTGAGGCCACGGCCTTTACGCTCGAACAGCTCAAAGCCGATTTCACTCTCAAGGCTTGCGATGAGGCGGCTGACGGCGGGCTGAGCAATGCCGAGCGCACTTGCCGCACGGCCAATGCCGCCATGATGCATGACAGCCTGAAAAGCCTCAATCTGCCTTGGCTTCAGCATGGTGATGACAGCCTCATTGACGCACGTTTGAGTATCTTAGAGCATTTCTCGTGATCTTCGATTCACAATAAATACTCTAAGTCTTTGTTTTGACGCGCTTTCGAATCGCAAAACCGCATACACTTTTGCTGAAAACGCTCTAGCACTGTCATGCTGCATCCTCGCATCCCGCAGGCCTCCTCAATTTGGACGATAGGGCGCTGCATCAATGGCCGGCGTTCGTCCCGCCACAAGATCGGCCAACAACTGTCCAGCTCCAGCAGCTTGCGTCCATCCATTGGAGCCATGACCGAGGTTGAGCCACACGCCATCAAGCCCCGCTGCCGCCCCGATCCGCGCTCGCCCATCCGGGGTCATCGGTCTAAGTCCCGACCAGGCTTGCGGCTCTTGCAAAAGCTTCACATCTGGGAAGAGCATTTCGGTCTCGAACGTGATCGCGGCGATCTGTTTGGGTTCAAGCGACGTTTCAAATCCGGAGACCTCGGCGAGGCCCCCTACCCGCAAACGCGTGCCAAGGCGGGTAAACATGAGCTTTGAATCTTCATCCATCACCGATGAGCGTATCCCCACCCTCTCTCCAGGCAGCGTGTATGTGAGTGAGTATCCTTTGACTGGATAGATCGGCTGCGACCGCTTCAAAGGTTTGAGGAGCCGGTTGGCGAAAGGCCCGGCCGTCAGCACCACCTGTTCGCCCGTCAGATCACCAACGCACGTCTTCAGGGTCGTAAAAGCGCCAGCGTGGCACGCGATAGCCGTGACATCGACACCGAAGGAAAACCGAACACCTCGGTCAGAAAGCCAGTCCATGAGCGCTTCACAGAATGCGGCGCAGTCGCCAGTTTGATCATGGGGCAAGTGAAGCCCGCCCTTGAACTGAGTTGATGAGGTAGCAAGAGCAGGCTCGATCTGCGCGAGGGCGTGCGGCTCTATAAGCCGATGTTCGATACCAAGCTCACCCAAAACGCGTGCAGCGCGCTGTCCTGCTTGAAGCGTCTGATCTGACCTGAAGGTCTGCAGAACCCCGCCCTTACCATGATCAAACGAGATGCCTGTGTCCTCTATGAGCGCGGCGAGCGTGTCTTGGCTGTAGTGCGCAATGGCCTGCATCGCACGCTTGTTTTGGGCGCTGCGCTCGGCCTGGCATTCATAGGCGAAACGGGCGAGCCAGGCCCACTGCGCAAGGTCCAGACGGGGGCGAACTTTTAGCGGCGCGGACGATGAGACCATCCATTTGATCGCTTTGCTCACCATCCCCGGCGCCGCCCAAGGTCCGGCGAAGCCGGGACACAACCCGCCAGCATTGCCAAAGCTCGTGGCCTGGCCCGGGCCATCCAGTCTTTCAAGAACATGGACCTCGACACCGTCCTTATGGAGGGCATAGGCCGTCGCAAGCCCGATCACACCAGCACCCACAACCAGCGTTGTCATGTCGGACGGCTCAACAGCGCAGAACGGTCCAGGATCGCCTGTTTCATCGCCAAACTAAAGCGTTCCTGGATAGTCGCCGCCATCCATGAGGATGGATTGCCCCGTCATCAGGCCTGCATGCCTTGAAGCAAGGAACGCGCAGAGCGCGCCAATCTCCTCAGGCTTGCCAAAGCGTTTGGCAGGGCTTTTGGCGGCGCGAGCAGCCCATATCTCGTCAAAGCTCTGGCCGGTCGACTGCGCCAATGTCTCCACATGTTGGCGTTGGCCATCACTATCGACGATGCCAGGCAGGATGTTGTTGATCGTCACATTGCTCGCAACGCCCAAACGGGCAATCCCAGCGCAAAACCCGACGAGTCCAGTGCGCGCACCATTGGAGAGTGGCAAGTCCGCGTTGGGGATTTTTACGCCGCGCGAGGTTATATTGATGATCCGGCCAAACCCGCGTTCGATCATCCCATCGAATGTCGCGCGTATCATTTCAATGGGTGACAACATCATGAGATCGAGCGCCTCGATCCATGTCTCACGGCTGTCATCGCGAAAGTCGCTCGGGCGCATACCCCCTGCATTGTTGAGCAGGATATCGGGTTGCGGGCATGCCGCCAACGCTTGGGCTCGTCCCTCAAGCGTTGTGACGTCAGCTGAAACGGCAGTGACGATCGTGCTGGTGGCCGATTGAATATCGACGGCTGCCTGTTCCAAGGTCGCGGCATCACGAGCAACGATGGTAAGTTCAACGCCTTCGCGCGCCAAGGCGAGAGCGCACGCCCGTCCCATGCCCTTGCTGGCGCCCGTCAGAAGGGCTTTTCGCCCCGCAATGCCCATGTCCATTGGATACCCACTGCCTCCCCACGGTGAACCTTGATGGGGCACGCATATGTGTCAATCGCGTTGGCCATGCGGCGCAAGCGTTCTGCTCAAGTTTCTGCAGATAAGGCCCATCTGCCACAAAAGGAGGCAGTTTCAGCGCGACTTGCGAAACATCGGAGCGGTTTTGCACCCCGAGACCGTCTTGATGGAATAGCCCATTCATTGCGACACTATCGGTTGTGCAGCGGGCAGCTAGGGTTCCGGTCACGCGCCTCTACAGGCGCTGATGCAGGTCCGAGAGTTGCCAACCGGTCGAGTTGGTCGGTGAACACGGCGGGGCAAAATCCCGGGAGACAACTGCACAGGTTTGCGCGCGCAGACCATCTCCCGGCGTGCGTGCTCAAACCTCACTTCAACCGGCGGTCGCCATCTTTAGGTGAACTGATCGAATGGACGAAAGAGGCGAGTAACAATGTTCAAGTCATTCAAGGCAGCAGCTAAGGCCGCGACCCTGGCGTCGGTCGTGGGCTCCGCAACCCTTTTCGGTGCTGTGAGCGGCACTCCGGCACTTGCCCAGGAGCGCACCAGCTTCAGCGTGTGCTGGTCAATCTATGTGGGCTGGATGCCCTGGGGCTATCTGGAAACCTTCGGCATCATGGATAAATGGGCCGAGAAGTATGGCATCGAGGTCGAGATTGTGCAGATCAACGACTATATCGAATCCATCAATCAATACACCGCTGGCGAGTTTGACGGCTGCACCATGACCAACATGGATGCCCTATCAATCCCGTCCGGTGGCGGCGTTGATACACCGGCCCTTATCGTTGGCGACTTCTCCAACGGCAATGACGGGATCGTGCTGAAAGACGGCGATAGCGTTGCTGATCTGGCAGGCCAGAACGTGAACTTGGTTGAGCTATCCGTGTCGCACTATCTCTTGGCACGCGCACTTGATGGTGCGGGTTTGAGCGAGCGGGATCTAACCGTCGTCAACACATCCGATGCCGACATGATCGCAGCCTACGCGACCACCGACGTGACCTCGGTTGTCACCTGGAACCCGCTTCTTTCTGAGATCGCGGCCATGCCCGGATCAACACCGGTGTTTGATTCCTCAGATATCCCAGGTGAAATCATCGACATCATGATGGTCAACACCGATGTGCTGGAAGCTAACCCCAACTTCGGCAAAGCGCTGGTTGGCGCTTGGTATGAAGTGATGGGCTTGATGGCCGCTGGCGACACCGAAGTGCTCGATTACCTTGCCGCTACATCAGGAACAGATATTGCTGGCTACCAGGCGCAGCTCGACACGACGACCATGTTCTTCGAGCCGGCGGACGCGGTCGCGTTCACCAGTGCACCTGAGCTGCCAACCACGATGCAGTTTGTCGCTGAGTTCCTGTTCGACAAAGGCATTTTGGGCGAAGGCGCGCCATCGCCAGAGTTTGTTGGCGTCAGCTTCCCCGATGGCAGCATCTATGGTGACCCGAACAATGTGCAGCTGCGCTTCGATACCACCTATATGCAGATGGCAGCCGACGGCGCATTGTAGGCGCTTGTTGCTATAACGCTCTGGGGCCTGTCGCGTGGTTTCTCGTCACGCAACGGGCTCCAGGTCTTTGTTTTGTCGCGTTGTCGAACCGCAAAACCGCACATACTTTTGCTGAAAACGCTTTAGGTCATGCGCCTTATCAATCGCTTTCCCAGCCGGGTAACGGCCTTAGCGCTCGCTGCGATCCCTTTTGCAGCGGGCGTTATTATCTATGCAGTGGCGAGCCATTATCGCCGCCTGGAAAACCCAGCAGACAAGCTGCTGCCCTCGCTGGAGCAGATGGGATCGACCTTTTGGCGCATGGCTTTCACGCCGGACAGGCGATCCGGCGATCTTCTTCTCTGGGTCGACACGTTCGACAGTCTATGGCGGCTCGGTATCGGGGTCGGCGTCGCCACCTTGTTCGCGCTGGCCATCGGCATCCTCATTGGATTTCTGCCCTATGTCCGCGCGGCGCTTTCGCCCTTCGTAGCGGCCATATCTTTGATCCCCCCCATCACGATCCTGCCGATCCTCTTCATCATGGTGGGTCTGGGCGAAGCATCCAAGATTATGCTCGTTGCGCTTGGCACCGCGCCGGTGATGACCCGCTCCATGGCGCAAGCGGTGATGGACATTCCCAAAGAGATGATCATCAAAGCACAAACGCTTGGCGCCAACACGTGGCAGATGATGGTGCGCGTGGTGCTGCCACAAGTTCTACCCAAGCTCATCACCGCGATCCGTCTTGGGCTCGTGCCGGGCTGGATCTTTCTCATTTCCGCAGAAGCCATCGCTTCCACATCCGGGCTTGGCTACCGCATCTTTCTGGTGCGCCGGTTCCTCGCGATGGACGTCATTCTACCTTACGTTATCTGGATCACGCTTCTCGCTTACATCCTCGACCGGCTGTTGCTTGCGCTCTCCAAGCGCGCCTTCCCGTGGCATCACCTGCAAGGGGACAGCCTTTGATGGATGCTAGCCAGCAACCCGCTGCCAAACTGCCACGGCCCGGTTACCCGAGAATAGCCGTGCGCAATGTCGGCAAGACGTACGGTGATACAATCGTTTTGGAGCGCGTGTCGCTCGACGTTGAGGCAGGTGCGTTTTGCACCATCGTCGGCGCGTCGGGGTGCGGGAAGTCGACCTTCCTGCGCATGCTCCTGTCGCAGGAGTTGCCGAGCTCCGGCGAGATCCTGCTGGACGGTGAAACCCTGCCGCGCGAACCCACGCCGGATCGCGGCATCGTCTTCCAGCGCTATTCGGTGTTTCCGCATCTGACTGTGGAAGACAATCTCATTCTCGCCAGCGAGTTTGAGGCGAGCGCTGCGTTTGGCCGCGTCTTTGGTGGAGCGCGCACTGCGGCGCGTGACGCGGCGAATGAGACGCTCGAGAAGATCGGCCTTGCCGCCGCGCGCAAGCGTTACCCAACACAGCTTTCCGGCGGGATGCAGCAGCGTTTGGCTATTGCACAGGCGCTCATGAAGAAACCCGATGTGCTCTTGCTCGATGAGCCATTTGGTGCGCTCGACCCCGGCATCCGTCTCGATATGCACGAGCTGCTTCTGGGCCTTTGGAAAGAGCGTGGGATGACGGTTTTCATGGTCACGCACGATATTGACGAGGCGTTCAAGCTCGGCACGCGCGTGCTCGTGTTCGACAAGACGCGGCACGACGCGCAAGCGCCCGAACGCTATGGCGCAACCATCACCTACGACCTGCCGCTCGACCGGAAAGACCGGGGCGAGATGCACGACCACCTGGAGCGGTTTAGCGCGACCGCCTGAGCCTTAAAGACAAATGACACACCTGACTGAAGTGGAGCCCACCCATGTCTGACCCTGTTATGTATGATCCCATTTTCGGCGGACAGAGACGTGCCTCGCGCAAGTCCACCCGCATGCAAAAAGGGCATCGCGCGCGGCAGCACCATCCCGATTTTGACAAGCTTCAAATGCGCGGTTGGAAAGCTGCCGAGAAAGAGGGCGAGCTGCCCTCGGCTGCTTGGCAGCAAGAGCGGCAGTGGGCGTTACGCATGGGGCTGACCGGTTCGGATAGCTTGGAAGACAAGTCGATCCCAACCTTCGCGCGCGGCGAGCTACCCCACTATGCGGGCATCAACACGTTCCTGAAGGCGCCTTACATCGAGGATGTGACCAAGGTTAGCGCCTATGATGCCGCGATCATTGGTATCCCGTTTGACGGCGGCACGACCTACCGCCCGGGCACGCGTTTTGGGCCGCAGGGCGTGCGCAAAATCTCCGCGCTCTACACACCCTACAATTATGAGATGGGCATCGATCTTCGCGAACAAATGACGCTCTGCGACGTGGGCGATGTGTTCACGATCCCGGCGAACATTGAAAAGACGTTCGATCAGATCACGCGCGCCGTAAGCCATGTAGCCTCATCCGGCGCGCTGCCGATCATGATCGGCGGCGACCATTCCATCGGCTTCCCCTGCGTGCGTGGCATTGCAGAATGCACGTCCAAGCGGATCGGCATCGTCCATTTTGATCGGCACATCGACATCCAGGAAAAGGATCTCGATGAGCGCATGCACACCACCCCATGGTTCCATGCTACCGACCTTGTGAACGTGCCAGCGGTGAACCTGGTACAGGTCGGTATTGGAGGCTGGCAGGTGCCGCGCGAAGGCGTGACAGAGGCAAGGAAGCGCAACACCAACATCTTGACCATGCGCGACATCGAAGAGCTGGGCCTTGCCGAGACCGCTGCGCGCGCGCTGGAGCTTGCCTGGAAAGATGCAGACGCGGTCTACATTTCCTTCGACATCGATAGCGTTGATTGCGGCTTCGTTCCTGGCACGGGCTGGCCAGAGCCGGGCGGGTTCCTGCCCCGTGAAGCGCTGGAGCTTGTGTCGCTCGTCGCCAAGGAAGGCATTTGCGGACTGGAAGTGGTGGAGGTCTCGCCGCCCTACGATACGTCCGACATCACAGCGCTTCTGGCGACCCGCGTAATTGTCGATGTGCTCGGCACACTGGTGAGCCATGGCAAGATGGGCTCACACACATCCATCATCGACAAGCCCGTGACGATCCCGCACGGCCCGGATGTGGGTGGCCAAGGGTGGGAGCTGAAGCCGTGATGCACAGAGAGGGTTCTTTGGACGGGTATGATGGTGGGCATACACACGATCATGATCACACGCATGGTCATTCTCATGGACACTCTCACGGGCATTCTCATGGTCATTCTCATGGAGCTGGCCACAATCATGGGCACGATCACATGCACAGCCATGTGCATACCGACCCGAAGAAGGAGAAGCTCGACCGGCTTCAAGCGCTGGCCGCCACCTTCATCGAGAGCTTCCGCACCGCCGACGATAAACCGGCGTTTCTGGAACTGGCGGGCATTCCCTTCAGCCGCGAAGGCTCAGACGGTCTGACCATGCATCTGGTGGATGCAGCGGCAGAACGAAAATGGCAGCTGGGCACGGCATCGCCCGCGTTCGGCTCGCGTGACCTCGCCTATCTGCGCTATCCCGCCTCCATGGTTCAGGACCGCGAGATGATGACATTCACGTATGTCTCGCTCACTGAGCGGGCAGATGTTGATCTCGTGGATCTCCTCGACGAGCTAGGCAGACGATGAGCGGCTGAGTGTCCATACTCGATCAGGAGGTCGCTTTGGCGCTAGGAAAAAGGCATCGAGATCAATGCCGGAGCGCCGATATCGATGCCAGTTGGGGAGGAGTCTGGGGTTCAGGAGTGCTAATTGCCGGCGCTAGGGTTGAGATCTTAGGGCGATGTTTGGACGATCCCGTCGTTGACACCGGGCGGCACGAAGTAGCTGATCAATGCGCTGATAAGCGTGACCAAGGCCTCGCCGACGCCTGGCTCGGCGAGCTGCGGCACCTGATCTGAAAAGAACGCGACGAGTAGCGTCACGAGCGCCCCCGCCAAGGTACCGGCCATCACTTTGCGCGTTGGCGCGGCGTTTTGCTGTTTGAGTTCCATGACAAAAAACCTTTTGTTTGCGGTCGTCGGACACATTGTCATTGACGAATGGAGCACACGGTGGCTGCCAGGAGCGCCCTGGGCGGCGTCGCTTTGAAGCCTGCCACCGATTGCCCGTTTGGGGTTGGATCAGCAGCAGATGGCCGCGCGATTGATGTGCTCCTCACCGGGCACATGGCGCATCCACCACTCATCGATGGGGATGCACTTCCCGTCGCGATCTTTGATGGTGAGCGTTGCGCGTTTATGCTTGTTGCCCTCGATCATGACGAGATCACCGTCGAAGGACGTGAAGCACATGCGTACATCCTCGCCGTAGGTCAGGGCCTGCTCTTCCAGGATCCCGACGGCGACGCGTTCGCCCATGCGGATGCTATCGAAATAGTCGGAATAGTAATGCACTCCGGCCATGTTCCGCCCGATGGAAATGTTGGCCGCGAGCTTGTCGAGCTCGCCCTGGATGGTGAGACCACCGTCCAAGCTCAAGCTATCGAGCGTTCTTCCACCATCGCTAACATCGGCTTCGTAGATGATCGGTCGACCATCAGGGCCTCTAAGAATGCTCTCAGTCGTGCAGTCCTCATCATCGAACATCTCAAAGAAGGCTTTGAGGATGGTCACACAGCCGCCAGCAACCGTCGCATGCCCGGCACCATAGGCCGGGTGCATGGGCGAGCCTTCAGGGAAGGCCATTGGCAGAAGGAAGTTGCAATCCTCTGACACCGGCCCGTCAATGCGCTCGCACCGTACGCGGCGCGCTTCCCGGATGCGGTCGGCTTTCGAGTGTGCATCGGCATGCAAGATTGACCCCTGTTATGGGGTGATCGGCGTTCGAAAGTGACCCCCTGATAATTCTGATCAGAAGCTTCCTCTGGAACGAGAGGGAGCGGTCAGGGGATGTTGGTTGTGGAGACG
>JBCCLK010000021.1:0-44040 GCA_039026935.1 Pseudomonadota bacterium | reverse complement strand
TCTACCGTCCTCTGGCGATAAGCTGGTGTGCTTGCGCAACCGGTCCGAGAAGGGCCTCTTGAACGGGTCGCTCTGGAACGTATCGTCGGTGGGCAGGCGCAAGGGCAACACTTTGGAAGCGCTGGTCCGTGCTGAAGATGAAGGGCTGAGCCAAAAGGTGCGATTGTCGGCGATGGCCTTTGAAGACCCAGAGAGCGCGCCGCCTGTACCACGATCCATGGATGCGTTTGACTTTGGCTACGCGCTCACGGTGCACAAGGCGCAAGGGTCGCAGTGGGACCATGTGGTGCTCTTTGATGAGAGCTGGGCGTTTAAAGACTATCGTGACAAGTGGCTCTATACGGCCGTGACCCGCGCTGCGGAGCGCCTGACGATTGTTCGGTGACCGATATGTTCTACGAAGTCGATAAGTAAGTGCTATTGTGCTGTTTCGTTAGCTTCTCTCGCAAATCTGGACAGAGCTTCAGCGATTTCCTTAGCTTCATCAGCTCTAAAGCGAGTATATTGATAATTACCTGGGGCTGACATCCGCATTATAATGTAGCGTCGCTGGCCCCTTTCTTTGAGAAACAGCTTAATCCGCATTCGCGCGGAGAGGTCTATCGACCATTCACTTAGCTTTGTTCCCACAAGGGCGTCGATGATCGCTCTAATGGACTCCATCAGTTTTCTCCGTAAGCACCATTTCCTGCTCGTCATTCAAACCCGTGAGTTGAAGAAGTATTACTGATCGAAGGATGTAGAATAGGCATGTAGCCAGCGCGTAGCGCATCGCATGTCGCTTCAGGTGTGAGGCGTAGACCGTTTTCGGGTAACTTTTGTGGTGCGTCATAGTCCTCGAACTCGAACCGGTAGGCTGCATCGCGCCATTTCAAATAGGCGTTCCTGCCGACCGCGAAGAATGCTCCATCCGGTAATGCGCGCGGATCGCAGGTCGGTCGAGGAAGCGGCGAACGTGCGCGCAGATAGCCCTTCATCTCACCCGTGATGCGCGGGTTAACCTTGCTTATTCGATCAACACCAAGCGCATCGCGAAAAGCAATTGCTCGTTCTCGGCGGCAGGCATGGCAAGGACGGTGACCGGCGGCAAGGCCAACCGCTTCGTCCAGAAAGAACAGTTCCGTCCACTGGCTCGGTAGCATCAGATTGGGGCGTTTCTCGCGTCCAGGGAGCGGCTCCAGCGTGCAGATCACCCAGCCTTCCGTCGCCCAGCGCTGGTGCTTGAGCGTCTTGGTTGCCGGGTCATGCAGGATGCCGCGATTGCCGGTGAAGAGGCCACACGCAGAAACGGCATGCATGCGTGAAAAGGGATCAACCCTGTTTTGCAGCGGCAAGGATTACTCCAACGGTTTGGACGCTTTAGGCGCTTGGCCTTGGTGGCCTTCAACGATGGGGAGCATGGAGGAGTCATCCTCCGTGCCATGAGCCTTTGAGGCTTCGACATACCAAGCGTGCGCATCGTCGCCGACAGTCATGGTTAGCCCCAAACCACGGGCCATCTCTAGGCAGTAGCGCGCGTCTTTCTCGCGTAAGCTGATAGCGAGGCCGAACGTGTCCGCCGGGCGGCCCTCTAGCATGGGTTGGATCATTCGGATCGTGTGTGGGCTTCCAATGGGACCGCTTTTGACGGCAGCGGTCATGGTTTCAACGTTCAGCCCTAAGCGACGTGCCACGGTAGCGGCTTCAGCAATGGCCGCCACATGTACAGCGCCGAGTAGATTGTTGAGGAGCTTGTAAGCCGTTCCCGTTCCGACCGGGCCAAAGTGGAGGATCGATTTAGAGAGCGTCTCTAGCCACGTGCGCGCATCTTCCAAGTCCTGTGAGTCGGCGCCGACGAGCAAGACCAGCTGACCTTCAGCGGCTGCGGAGGGTGGTCCGTTGACGGGGCAGTCGATGTAACGCAGTCCGGCGGCCTTTGCTGCCGCTGCGAGCGTCGCGCTGTGGCCGTGGGAAATGGTGGAACACTCAACGAGGAATGCGCCTTCCTTTAATGACTGAAGCGCTCCGTCTTTCGAGAGCCAACAATGCGTCGAGGCGCCATCGTCGGCAACCATGGAAAACACACCATCCGCGCCGAGCGCTGCCTCCTTTGGGGTTATGGCAACTGCCGCGCCTGTCTGTGCCAGCGCTTCTGCCTTCTGTAGTGAGCGGTTCCAAACCGTCACTTCATGACCTGCTTTGACGAGGCAAGTGGCCATGCCACTCCCCATCATTCCAAGGCCGAGAAAAGCCAGTTTTGCCATGTGGTGTCCCCTTACTTTGGCATCAGGCCTCCTCCTTAACAGATGGAGCGTTCGGAGCATGAGCCAATCTACGCACAGGCATCCTCAACCCACGAGACGCATCTGCTTGACCTGCAACGCTGTCCTTACTACGTAATGGTCATCTTATGTTATGACATAACATATTTCGGACACTTCGTGACATGATGGATCGGGAACGCATGACGGATGCTCGCCTACCTGTGACCGTGCTCTCTGGCTTTTTAGGAGCCGGGAAGACTACGCTTTTAAACCGCGTTTTGAACAATCGCGATGGCCGCAAGGTAGCGGTGATCGTGAACGATATGTCGGAGGTCAATATCGACGCCGACCTTGTTCGCGCTGATACTGAACTTTCGCGTACCGACGAGACGCTGGTGGAAATGTCCAACGGCTGCATTTGCTGCACTTTGCGCGACGATCTGTTGGATGAAGTGCGCAGGCTCGCCGGAGAGGGGCGCTTTGATTACCTTCTCATTGAGTCCACCGGCATTTCCGAACCGCTTCCGGTCGCTGCTACCTTCGATTTTCGCGATGAAGAGGGCGAGAGCCTATCGGATGTCGCGCGCCTCGATACGATGGTTACGGTGGTCGATGCTGTGAACCTGCTCAATGATTACACCAGCCGGGATTTCCTGTATCACCGCGGTGAAACGCTCGGTGATGATGATGATCGTCAACTGGTGCATCTGCTCACCGATCAGATCGAGTTTGCCGATGTCGTCGTGCTGAACAAAACCGACGCTGCTGGACCGGATCGCACAGACGCGGCGTTGAAGATTATTCGTAGCCTGAATGCGGATGCCAAGATCATTGAGACAAACCATTCGCAGGTAAAGGCGGATGATATTCTGGACACGGGCCTGTTTGACTTTCAGGTCGCGCACGAGCACCCCATGTGGGCGAAAGAGCTGTACGGCTTCGCTGATCATACGCCGGAAACCGAAGAGTATGGTGTCACGTCGTATGTTTATCGGGCCCGTAGTCCGTTTGAGCCGCAGGCGATCCATGCACTCCTCAACAGTCCCCTGCCGGGTGTGATCCGGGCTAAGGGGCACTTTTGGATCGCGACCCAGCCTGATTGGGTGGCGGAGTTCTCCCTAGCAGGAGCGCTCACCGGCGTGGCCCCGATTGGGACATGGTGGGCATCAGTTCCCAAGTCGCGCTGGCCCGACGATCCGGGTGTGAAGAAGTATCTAGACGAGCGTTGGCAAGAACCATGGGGTGATCGTCGGCAAGAGCTGGTCTTCATCGGCTCTGGTATCGATTGGCCAGCCTTGAAAACGCAGCTTGATGCTTGCCTGCTGCCTGCGGATGTGGCGCCTGGGCCAGATGCGTATCCAGACCTGCCGGATCCGTTCCCGACATGGCGACGCCAGACAGAAGCTGCCTAGAGAAAGACAAAGGCCCCGGACTGTTACGTCCAGGGCCTTTTTCTTGCGCTTGGTTCCGGGGCCCTTTTTTGCTCTGTGCCTTCGGCACAACCTCTATCTGCCCGACCTCGCCGCTTGATTAGTTCTTCTCTTTGTCGACCAGCGCTTTCTCTGAGATCCAAGGCATCATGCCGCGCAGTTTCTCGCCCACCTCCTCAATTGGGTGAGCGGCATTGCGCGCGCGGGTCGCCTTGAACGATGTCTGGGAAACTTTGTTCTCCAGCATCCAGTCACGGGTGAATTTGCCAGACTGAATGTCTTCCAGAACGCGCTTCATCTCTGCCTTCGTCTCCGGCGTGATGATGCGTGGGCCCGTGACATACTCGCCATACTCAGCGGTGTTAGATATTGAGTAGTTCATGTTGGCGATGCCTCCCTCATAGATGAGGTCGACGATCAGCTTGGTCTCGTGAAGGCATTCAAAGTATGCCATCTCCGGAGCGTAGCCTGCTTCCACCAGCGTCTCGAAGCCTGCACGGATCAATTCCACCAAGCCACCGCAAAGCACGACCTGCTCGCCGAAGAGATCGGTTTCGCACTCTTCCTTAAAGGTGGTCTCAATGATGCCAGCGCGGCCACCGCCGTTCGCGGAGGCGTAGGAGAGGGCAAGATCATGCGCATTGCCAGTGGCGTCCTGATGGATCGCAATCAGCGTTGGGACGCCCCCACCGCGCAGATATTCTGAACGGACCGTATGGCCAGGGCCTTTCGGGGCCACCATGAAAACGTCGAGATCAACGCGTGGCTCGATCAGGTTGAAATGTACGTTGAGGCCATGGGCGAAGAGGAGTGCCGCGCCTTGCTTCATATTGGCGGCAAGGTTGTCGGCGTAGATGTCGCCTTGAAGCTCATCGGGCGTCAGCATCATGACGACATCGGCCCACTTGGCGCCTTCAGAAGGCGTCATGACGTTGAAGCCAGCGCTTTCGGCCTTTTTGGCAGTTGCTGAGCCGTCACGCAGGGCGATGCGCACATCTTTGACGCCGGAATCGCGCAAATTAAGGGCATGAGCGTGGCCCTGGCTGCCATAGCCAACGATGAGGACGGCCTTGTCCTTGATGAGATTGGTGTCCGCATCGCGGTCGTAATAGACGCGCATGAAAGCTCTCCTAGAGATTGACGTTTGAATAGAGCGCCAGGAAGCGAGCTACCGCTTGTTTGGCCCGGCTTGGATAGTCTTGGCTGTGAACGGTTGGCGTATCGCCCAGCAGCGCGCGGATATGTGCGTCACCGATGACAAGCCCGTAAAGTGTGGAATAGGCTTCGTGCGCCTCGCCGAAGCTGAGGAAGCGCTGACGCTTGCCATGGGTGAGAAGATGGATGGCGCGGGTTTCAATCCGGCGCTTACCATGCTCAACCAGCACGGCGCCAAGGCCTGATTCCTGACCACGGACAGCCCCCACTGACAGACGGTTCAGCGCCAGTGAGCTCTCCGACAACAGGACGGAAAGGAGATCTTCAGCGAAGATGGTCAGTGCTTCTTCAAAGGCCTGTTGGGTAGCCGGGGAGGCGCGTTCTTCCGCGCCACGCACTTTGGAAGCCTGGAAGACAACAATCGCTGACAAAATTCCGTCGCGGTCGCCGAACCATTTGTAAAGGCTCTCCTTGGAACAGTTCGCCGCCTTGGCAAGACCTGCCGTTGTCAGGGCTTTCTCGCCACCCTCAACAATCAACCGAAGACCTACAGCAAGCACGGCGTTCTGGCGCGCAGTAAACTCGTTGTTTGGAATGTCGTCGCTCTGGCTATTCGGCAAAGTTTGCGCTGACTGGCTCACACTGACTGTCTCACGTTTTGCGCCCCAAAAAGGCGTACAGTACGGTTCGGTACAGTTTCAATCACCAAAGTTGTGCGACGTCAACCGGCGTTCGTTTTGCCTTTGGCTGAGGCTGGGGCTGGTGTGGGTGGGTGTGGCGCGCGGTTTGTTAGATCATTTGCCCGCAGGCGCGCCTGTAGAGCCGGGTCGCCTCGGCATACCCGTAGGTCAATGCGTCCGCGGTCAGAGCATGGCCGATAGACACTTCAGCAATCTGTGGTGCGGCTTCGATGAGCGGGGGCAGATTGTCGAGTGTCAGGTCATGCCCCGCATTGACGCCGATCCCGATGGCATCTGCAGCGGCAGCTGTCTGTGCGAGCTTATCAAGCTCCTTCGCCTTAGCCCTTTCATCGAACGTGTGGCCATAGGGGCCAGTGTAAAGCTCGATCCGGTCAGCGGAGACGGTCTTTGCACCACCCGCTGAGGATGGATCAGCGTCGGCGAAGAGCGACGCTCGGGCTTTCATGGCGTGGATACGGGCGCAGGAATTCCGCAAGAGCGTTTCATGCGCTGCAAAGTCCCAGCCATGGTCGGATGTGGCCTGCGCAGGATCATCAGGAACAAGCGTCACCTGATCGGGAGCGGCTTCCTCGCATAGTGAGAGGAAGCGCTCGTCGGGATAGCCTTCCATATTGAATTCACGTCCGCTGAATTCCGGCTCGCGCAAGAGCGCTGCTATGGAATGCACATCGCTGGTCCGGATATGCCGCTCATCTGGGCGCGGATGCACTGTGATCCCGACCGCGCCTGCGCGCAGGCACTGGCGGCAAAGATCAATGAGGTCTGGCCATGGCAGATCGCGCCGGTTGCGCAGGTAGGCAATGGCGTTGACGTTGACCGAGAGCTGGGTCGTCAAATCGGTTGTCACATGGGTTATCATGGAAAGGTCCTTATCCTGCGAATTGAGGCGTTCTCTTAGGCCTCTCGTTAAGCGCCGCAACCGTCAGCGCACAAAACGTGATCGGGTTCGGTATCCTCCACAGGTGCTTGATGGTTAACACCGTGTTACCGTAACGATGGATGGCGGAGAAACTCACCGGTTCCAGGAGGCCGATATCGATGAAAAGATTGCTTTCCATTGCATGCACCACGGTACTTGCAGGCGCGTTGTCGCTTGCAACGCTACAACCTGCTGAGGCCGGTAACAGTCGCCGTGCCGCGCTGATCACCGGTTTGGTTGTAGGAGGTGTGGCGGCCACGGTTCTGACGGATCGTGCACATCGAGGCCCTCGATATCACGTTCACCGCGGGCATGGCGTTCGCTACGGTCGTGGGTACGCTCACCCGCGTCACTTTGGCCGAGGTCACGTGCATCCGCGTGTCGTTCACCGACGTCATGCGCATCGACGCCATGTTCACAGAAGTCATGTTGGCCGAGGTAACGTTTGGCGTCAGCATGTGTCTTACTGTTACGGGCGTTATCGTTCCTACAACCACTCCACCAACCAGTTTCTGGCCTATTCTGGTCGCTACAGGACCTGCCGTTCGCCCTTCATTCGCTGAGGTTTGCTTTCCGCAGATTGACTGACCGGGTACCGCTATGGGTGCCCGGTCTCCCCGCTGAGCCGACGTGCGAAGATGACGAATGCCGCCAACCATTTCCTATCGTCTGTATGATGTTTTCACTGACGAGCGATTGGCAGGTAACCCGCTCGCAGTTGTGGATGTGCGTGCTGGCGACAATGCTGCCCGACTTGATGCGGGCGGCGCGGGTGATCAGCTTCAAGCGATCGCCAAGGAGTTCAACCTCTCTGAAACGGTGTTTCTCTTAAGCCCCGCCAACCCTCTGCATACGGCAAGACTGCGCATTTATACACCTGATCGCGAACTTCCCTTTGCCGGTCACCCAACGGTTGGAGCAGCCGTTGCCCTAGCGCGTGATGAGGTCGCGAACGGCTTATCGGACGGGCTTATCTTGATGGAAGAAGAGATCGGGCTTATCCGAGCTGCGGTGCGTGTGCCGTCCGATGCGACAGACCGCTTAAATGGGTTTGCCGAGTTCGATCTCGTCACCCACGCTGAGCGTTTTGACTGGACGCCTGATCGAGGTGATTTGGCGCTCGCGCTTGGATTGAGAACTGATCAGGTTGGTTTTGAGAACCACGAGCCAACTGGGTTTGATGGTGGCATGCCATACTTCTGTGTGCCTGTGCATGATCTTGCGGCCCTCAATGAGGTTGTGCCGAACGGTCCTCTTTTCGCCAAGACGTTTGCTGGCGGTCTGGGGCATGACGGTGTGTACATCTACACGCGCGAGACGATATCTGCTGGAGCTCAGTTTGCGGCACGAATGATGTGGCCGGTGGGCGGTTCGGTGCGCGAAGATCCAGCTACTGGGTCTGCTGTTGCATCCCTGGCGGGTGCCATCATGCACTTCGATGCGCCAATGGAGGGCGCGCAACGCGTATGCGTTGAGCAAGGCTACGCGATGGGCCGCCCCTCACAGATCGAGCTGGAGCTGACGGTAGGGCCGTCGGGTGCCCTGCATAGCGCACGGCTTGGCGGGAACGTCGTTTGTCTGGGTGAGGGCGTCTTGTACCTTTGATCGTTCAGCTCAACGAGTGCATGGTTCTGCTTGCCATCCTTTTTGCAAA
This sequence comes from Pseudomonadota bacterium, assembly GCA_039026935.1. GTDB lineage: Bacteria > Pseudomonadota > Alphaproteobacteria > Rhizobiales > MH13 > MH13. The sequence goes on along the minus strand of JBCCLK010000021.1, from coordinate 35,938 downwards.
TGATTAACTCTTTGCCAGCAGCATTGTTGGGTAACATCGGCCCAAAACGCAGAGACTGATCGGATGATCTGGCATTTGACATTGAGTGCAGAAAAGGTTTCGCCGGGGCTTAACAGCCATACCGCTGAGCTGTGCATTCTCAACCGTCCTGCAAAAGCCTCGCCATTAGGCCTCCTCCTTATCGGCCCCTAGGTGCCGTCGGTGCGCAAAACGCGCAGCCGGGTATCTAGGGGAATTCAAAGGTCTGAACCCTCCTTTTGAATGCCTGCAGGCCAAAATCAAAGGCCGGCAACCGACGCGGAGACCGCACCCATGACATCTTCCTCTGTTGACCCGTCCCACAAGGACTATGTTCGTATCTTCGATACAACGCTGCGCGATGGCGAGCAGTCGCCTGGCGCGTCGATGACATTTGACGAAAAGCTCCAAGTTGCTGAGCTTCTCGAAGAGATGGGCGTTGATATCATCGAAGCTGGATTTCCCATTGCTTCCAACGGTGATTTCGAAGCTGTGAGCGAGATTGCCCGTCGTTCTAAGAACTCGATCATTGCCGGTCTTGCCCGCGCTATCAACGCCGACATTGATCGGGCAGGTGAGGCGGTGAAGTTCGCTAAGCGTGGACGGATCCACACCTTCGTCTCAACATCGCCCATCCACTTGGCGCACCAGATGCGCAAGAGCGAAGCAGACGTTATCGAGATCATCAAAGCGACCGTTGCCCGCGCGCGCAACCTTGTCGACGATGTGGAATGGTCTGCAATGGACGCGACCCGCACGTCCATTGACTTTTTGTGCCAGTGTGTGGATGCGGCGATCCAAAACGGCGCAACGACGATCAACCTGCCCGATACGGTCGGTTATGCGACGCCGGATGAGTATCGTTCCATGTTTGAGACCATCCGCGAACGGGTGCCGAACTCAGACAAAGCGACTTTCTCCGTCCACTGTCACGATGATCTGGGCATGGCGGTTGCCAATTCGCTGGCTGGTGTCGCTGGCGGCGCGAGGCAGGTGGAGTGCACTATCAACGGTCTGGGTGAGCGTGCCGGCAATGCAGCGCTGGAAGAGATCGTTATGGCGATCCGCACCCGCGCGGACGCCTATGCCTATGCGTCCGCTGTTGATCCTAGCTTTTTGACGCGTGCATCGAAACTGGTGGCTGCTGTCTCTGGCTTCCCTGTTCAGTATAACAAGGCCATTGTCGGCAAGAACGCCTTTGCCCATGAGTCTGGCATTCATCAGGACGGTATGCTGAAAAACGCTGAGACCTATGAGATCATGCGGCCTGAGGACGTTGGCGTGCGTGAGACGAGTCTTGTCATGGGCAAACACTCCGGGCGTCATGCTTTCAAAGAAAAGTTGGTCGCGCTGGGTTTTGCGCTCGGTGACAATGCGTTTGAGGACGCCTTTAACCGCTTTAAAGACCTCGCTGATCGCAAGAAGCATGTGTATGACGAAGACATTGAAGCGCTCGTTGAGAGCGAGATCGTCTCGCAGGGTGAGCGCAATCATGTCCTGGCCCTGACAGTTATCGCAGGGACGGGTGGTCCGCAAAAGGCGATCCTGACCATGGACAATGAAGGCATTCATGAGACACGCGAGGCAACCGGCACAGGCCCTGTTGATGCGGTTTTCAATGCGGTCAAACTCATTATGCCACATGAAGCGAGCCTATCTCTCTATCAAGTGCACGCGGTGACAGAAGGGACGGACGCACAGGCTGAGGTTTCCGTGCGGCTTGAAGAGGATGGCCGTATTGTCACCGGTCGGTCAGCAGATGCCGATACACTTGTGGCATCTGCCAAGGCTTATGTCTCCGCACTGAACAAGCTTGCTATGCGCCGGGAGCGGCCTCCGGTGGACGTGCTCCAAGCCAGTTGAGTGGCACCCCTTATGGTTTGCCCAGCGGGCATGGACTGCGACGACATCGCAATTGATCGTATCCAGGCGCGGGTGTATCTCCCGCGCCTGCAACTCTTCGGGTGATTAGCTCAGTTGGTAGAGCAGCTGACTCTTAATCAGCGGGTCACAGGTTCGAACCCTGTATCACCCACCATCCTTTTGTCTTTCGAGTGTTGCGCCTTGATGTCGGGTTGGGGTCTGATCGACACGTTTGGTTGCGCGCGCACTGGTATGAGTGTGCATGGTGACATGCGGGCGTTTTGGAAGGGGGTTTCCATGGTTGTTGAACGGCTGACCTTCCAAGTTGTGAAAGCTGATCACGCGGCGTGGCTTGAGGCAGATGCGCGAAGCTGGACACCATTCCTAGCCGCTCAAGATGGATTTGTGTCCAAACAGGTTTGGGCGCAGCGCGACCGGCCAGATGAACTCCAGGCGGTCATCCTTTGGGAAAGCGAAGCGCAGTGGAAGGCTATCCCAACTGTTGAGCTCGAGGCGACCGAGGCCCTTATGGGCGATATGAAGCGACCCTTGGTCTGTCACACCTTCGATGTTTTGGCCTCTTCGGGTCCTCGCCAGGCCGGCTAACGAACGGTTCATCTTGCAAGGCTGGTACAACCAAAGGTTAAAAATTTTCACGACTCTTATCACGCATCTTCACGGAACCGTGATTTTTTCAAACCGTTTCGTAAATGACGCCGTATGCCCGCATGCCAACAGCGAGGATGTGTCAAATATGGCGCGTGGGCTCCCGGGGTCGCTGAGGGCATGAACCGCTTCTTCGAAGCACATGAACCCAAACCAACCCTGTTACATTCTTGGGAGTATTCCATGCGTAATCTATTGCTTGCCCTCGTTGGCACGACCTTTATCGCGTCTGGTGCACAGGCAGCTAACATTGTTGAGACCGCGTCTGAGGCAGGCGTTTTCAACACACTTTTGGCTGCTGCCACCGCTGCAGGACTTGCCGACACACTGGCAACCACTGACAATATAACGGTTTTTGCGCCCACAGATGAAGCCTTTGCAGCACTGCCTGAAGGGACTGTTGAATCGCTTCTTCTTGAAGAAAACCGCGATCAGCTTGTGGCAATCTTGACGTATCATGTTTTGCCCCGTGAGCTACGCTCGACGGATTTGCCAGGACGTACAATCCCTGTGCGGACACTCAGCTCCGGTGACACGTTGCGTGTGAGCAAATCTCATGGCTCGGTGACGGTCGATCAGGCGACTGTCGTTTCTGCTGATATCGAAGCTGAGAACGGTGTCGTGCACGTGATTGATCAGGTTTTGTTGCCTGGAACAAACGTGCACTAAAGCCTCATCGTTATTTCGATCCAAGGTTGTGCTCGCTTTGCACGCCTTGTGCCCTACATACCTCCTATGGCGGTTCAAGATCTGCCATAGGTTTTGTTTGGATAGGGCCGGTGCTGGAAGTCTCCTCGACCAAGACGAACTCAATCAAAATTGAGTTACCGCGTTTCGACCGTGCCGGACGGCTACGGGGACGTGGGGAGTCTGCTTTGTGGCGAGAGATTGCTTCCCTGCTACGTGAGCCCATCGCAAACGGCGCGTGGCCGCCAGGTTTTCGTGTGCCAAGCGTCGATACCTTAGCGGAGCATTTCGATGTCAATCCGCACACCATTCGAAAAGCCGTATCGGTTCTTGTGCGTGAGGATCATCTAACAACGGCACGTGGGCGAGGCACCTTCGTCACGGGCGGTGCGCGCCTTAGCTACGATCCAAGTCATCCGCGTCGTTTTTTCAGCTGTGTTGAGGCAGTTGGTCAAACCGCAGGGATGAAGCTACTTGGATACGACATAGAGGAAGCAGGCGAGAAGCTTGGTGCGGACCTGCGCATGTCACCAATGGCCGCGGTGCACAAACTCTATGTTCTGCTGACTGCCAATGATCAGCCTCGTGGCCTTGCCACGTATTGGTTTCCCCATGGACAGTTCGTGCGCATGGACACAGCGTTTCGCAAAGAGGCGTCACTTGCTGATGCGTTAAAGCACTTTGGCGTTACGGAGTATGCTCATAGACAAACGAGTTTGTCCTCACGTCTTGCCACCAAGGCGGAAGCCTTGCACATGCGTCTTCAAAGTCACGCGCCCGTTCTTCTCGTGGACAGTGTGAGTGCGTCGAACTCAGGCGAGCCTATTTTCGCCTCGCAAGTTGTTTTGAACGCCGCTCATGTGAAGGTGGATCTCCTTGCGACGTCCACCTAACCCTCTCCTTCCGGCGCTTCAGGCGGGCACAACATCCACCGCAACCGTGTGCTTTTGGGAGCCGTGTCCAACAACCTCGCCGCGGATAGGCGCTGTGTCGGTGTAGTCACGGCCGACGGCGACGGAGATATGTTCGTCCAGAACGGCGCATCCGTTTGTTGGATCAAAATCGATCCATCCGGTTGCAGCATCGACCCAGACCGACACCCAGGCATGCATAGCATCCGCTCCCTCAAGGCGAGGGCGTCCGGGTGGTGGAAGGGTGCGCAGATAGCCGCTGACATAGCGTGCCGGGAGGCCAACATTGCGGCATGCCGCGATCATGATATGCGCGAAATCCTGACATACGCCGGTGCGCTGCGCGAAAGCTTCTTGTGCGCTTGTATCAACCGAAGTTGTGTCCTGGGCGTAGGTAAACTCGCGCTGGATCGTTTCTGTGAGTGCAAGTACATCCCGTCTTATCGGGCTTTCACTCGTGAAGATGCCGCGCGCAAAGGCCTCGATGGCGCCATCAGCAACTGTAAGCGAAGTCGGCCAAAGATAATGCGCAGGGCTGTTTGGTGAGAGGTCCTTGATGTCGTGCGCCCTGTCGCGTGACAGCTCCCAGATGGCAGCATCGCTGATGAGATCCGGTTGCCGCGTCACATCCACCTCGGCCGTCATTGTGAGGGAAAGATCACTGTGGTCTGTGTCCAAGTGAAACCAATGCACTGTGTTACCAAAATAATCCTGCAACATACCCTCGTGCTGAGGACGTGGTTCTACAGTGATTTGCGAGGTCAGCACACGTTGCGTGCGGTCGGACAAGGGCATCATACGGGCCATGTGGTAGCCTCGCGTGGCCAATCCTGAATACTCGTACTGTGTTTTGCTAGAGATAGAAAAACGCATGCGTCAGCCTCGCTGCTCTTGCAGCAGCGCGCTTGGCGCGATGGGACGAATGAAGGCACTCGTTAGAGCTTCCGAAACGCGATAAAGACCATTCGTCACATCAATGACTGTGCTGCTATTGAGGTCTGCAGCGCGTAGCGTGTGTGCTTTGCTCCACAAAGAGAAGCTCAAACGTTGCAGATCACTGCTTTGTTCAAACGCGCGGTGATCGGAGATCTCGTGAATATGGTCGTTGATCTTCTCAAGCTGGAAAGCAATGGAGCGGGGGTTGTTGGGATCGAGGACGATGAGGTCGAGCGCTGTCGTTCGGTCCGTAGTGACCGCGTAGCGTTGTCGGTAACTCATGACACTGTCCGCCAAGTCCAGCAGGAGCTCCAGTTGCGCGGTTCCATCGTCGCCTGCTTCTTCCGTTGTCTTTAGGTGATCGGAGAAGGCGAGCGTTTGACAAACCTGGGCCGTGCCGATAGCGCGCTCCAGACGGCGGCCAATTTCAAGGAACCGCCAGCCAGACAGCCGTACCATGTTCTCACCAATGAGGCCCGCGAAGGCGGCAAGCATCATGAGCGCTTCATTGATCTCTGAAAGCGCATCACGCGCCATGAATTGATTTCCATCGCGCGCGATGACAAAGCGATTAAGGCTCTGCCATGCATCCGGTGAGAACCGATCACGGATGGCCGAGGCGGAGCCGTGTGCAAGTTGTAGATTGACCATGAGCGCGTCTACGAGTGTGAGCTCGTCGTCGGTTTCTTCAAAACCCCATGTTTTAAGCTGAGCTGTCACCGCGCTCAAAGCGGTATCGTCGAGGCCCTCTGCCTCGCCTCGGCGCATGATGAGGGACCGGGCAAGGCGCAGCGAAAGCTGAGCGCGTTCTGCATAGCGGCCAAGCCAAAACAGATTGTCGGCAGCACGCGCTGGCAGAGTGCCAGGCACGCGGCGAACTTCTTCGTTCGCTGAGCGTGACAGCAGGCTCGTTGGTCGCACATAGCCGTCGGAGCGAACCCAAACATCGGCTGATCGGCTGCCAGTATGCATGGACAGTGCGCGCGTATCGTCTGTGTCGGTGACGCGGCAGAAGCCGCCTGGCAGCACCTTCCATCCCTCTTGTGTTCGGGAGAGAAAAACCCGAAGACTGAAAGGCCTTGGCCGAAGGCGAAAAGCTTCTCCGTCCCCATCTCTATCAAGGGTCGGCATCGCAGAGAGGCGCACCACCTCCTGCTCGACCTGTGCGTCGGAATGACTGGCGGATGTCTCCACACAAGGGTTGGTCATCTTATCCATCGGCAGTTCGCTACCAAACGCAGACAGCCTGGCAGTATCCACACCACTGATACGCGCTTCCTCGCGCATTGTCCCATCGCCAAGCCACCATGTGGCGATGTTGGGTAAGGCAAGCGGTTCACCGAGGAGATGCATGCTGAGCCGAGGCATGAAGGCCAAAAGTCCCCGGCTTTCCAGCAAGCCTGCGCCTAGACTGTTGACGCATGTGACGGTGCGGGCCCGCAGGGCCTGAACGAGGCCAGCAACCCCAAGGCGCGATTCTGGTAGAAGCTCTACCGGATCGCAGAAGGAAGCATCAAGACGCCGCCAAAGGACATCAACGCGTCTCAGACCGCGCACCGTGCGCACATAAATCGCGTCACCTTCATGGATGAGGTCTCCGCCTTCCAGAAGCAGAAAGCCAAGGTAACGCGCGAGGAGTGCCTGTTCGTAATAGGTCTCATTGAAAGGGCCGGGCGTGAGGAGCCCTATGCGCGTCGAGCCCGGATCGCGCATGCGGTTGAGGGAATCCCGAAAGGCTTGAAAGAAGCCTGCGATGCGATGCACGCGCAAGGCGCGCAGATCAGAGCCTACTGAGCGCTGGGATGCGATGCGGTTCTCAAGAGCATAGCCTGCCCCAGATGGAGCCTGCGTGCGATCCCCCAGCACCCACCAACGCCCGTCAGGCCCACGCCCAATTTCGATGGCGATGAAGTGAAGGTGGTGACCTGAGCGGGGGGGCAGACCCACAAGTGGGCGCAGAAACCCCGGCGAACCTGCCACGAGACGCGCCGGTAACTCGCCGCTCCTGATAAGCGCCTGTGGGCCGTAAACATCTTGCACAACCGCTTCTAGGAGATCAGCGCGTTGGATAAGCCCGGCTTCGAGTCGTTGCCATTCCTCATGCCCAATAACGAGTGGCAGATGGCTCAACGGCCAAGGACGCTCAACGCTGTGATCAGCTCCATAAACGCGGTGCGCCACACCTGTTTCGCGCATATAGCGGTCTGCGCTGCGCCACCTTGCGGCATGGTCATCCGGCTCCAGCTGATCCCATCGCGCACTCAGGTCGCGCCAAGCTGGTCTGATTTCCCCAGTGTGATCGACGAGCTCATCATATGTTCCCGGGATCGGGGTGTAATGCTCACGCCAGTCGGCTGGCAACGAGTTTGCCGAAACATGATCATCTCTGCGGTGCTGGTGCTCGGTCATGAGCGGCTCTGTGGTGCCGGTGTGCGCAAATCGAGTGTGTAGGGGAAATAGGGGTTCGCTAGTTCTTCTCGCACATGCACGGCGCCTGCCGTGTGACCCATCGCTTCAAAACGAGCGAGCCTTCGCGCTTCTGCTTCGTAGGCGTTGACTGGAGGCGTTTCATAATTGCGTCCACCTGGATGACCGACATGGTAGCGACAGCCGCCCAAAGCTCTTCCGTTCCAGCGATCCACAATGTCGAAGGTGAGCGGCGCGTGGATCGGGATTGTTGGGTGCAGACCACGCCATGGCTGCCAGGCCTTGTAACGCACGCCGCCAGCATGAGTGCCTGCGCCTGTTGCGTGCATCGGGACGATGCGCCCATTGCAGGTGATGTGGTGGCGTGCAGGATTGTAACCTGTCACTTCCACTTGGATACGTTCCACAGAGGAATCCACATAGCGTGCCGTTCCACCGGCTGCGCCATCTTCACCGAGCACGTGCCAAGGTTCCAGAGCGCCGCGCAGGTTCAAACTTACCCCGTTGTGGCTGATCGCGCCAAAGTGCGGAAAGCGAAATTCATATTGCGCGCGGTACCAGTCGGCATCGAAGGCAAAGCCAGCAGACTGTAGGTCACTGATAACGTTCAAGAAATCTTCCCAAAGGAACGCGCCCAGCATGAACCGATCATGCAGTGCTGTACCCCAGCGAGCGAGCGGTGGCTCTTGAGGGTTACGCCAGCACATCAGGACGATCGCACGGATTAAAAGCTGCTGTGCGAGACTCATTCGCGCGGTCGGGGGCATCTCGAACGACCGGAACTCAACCAGACCAAGGCGTCCTGCTGGACCGTCTGGAGAGTAGAGCTTGTCGATGCAGATCTCGGCGCGGTGCGTGTTGCCGGTGACGTCGGTCAGAAGGTCACGGAAGAGCCGATCTACCAGCCAGGGTTTGGGCACCTCTCCTTCGTTCGATGCGGGTGCCTCCGATGTACCGACCATCCTCGGTGCAGGCACCTCAGACATACCCGCCAGCTTCGGTTTAGGCACCTCAGACATCGCAATCTCAAGCTCGTAGAGCGTGTCGTGGCGCGCCTCATCCACCCGCGGCGCTTGGCTCGTCGGGCCAATGAAGAGGCCTGCGAACAGATAGGAGAGGGATGGGTGACGTTGCCAATAGGTGATGATGCTTTTGAGAAGGTCCGGGCGCCGCAAAAACGGACTATCAGCCGGGTGCGCCGCCCCGACGACCACATGGTTGCCGCCACCTGAGCCTGTATGGCGCCCATCAACCATGAATTTGTTGGTACCAAGACGCGTTAGCCGCGCTTCTTCATAAACTGCTTCGGTAATCGACACTGCTTCACGCCAAGAGGTCGCGGGATGCACATTCACCTCAATCACACCCGGGTCGGGCGCGACTTTGATAACGTTGAGGCGCGAGTCGGAGGGCGGGTGATATCCCTCGATCTGAACTTTGAGGCCCGTGCTTTTGGCGGCCTCTTCGACGGCTGCAACAAGCTCCAAATAGTCGTCTACGGATCGAGTTGGCGGCATGAACACGCAGAGTTTGCCGTCGCGAATCTCAACCGAAATCGCAGTGCGAACAATGCCGTCGTCCTCGTCATCTTCGCCGCTAAGGCTCTGATAGACCTGCTCCTGAGCTCGTTCGATGTCTGCTAGACGGGGTGCTGCAAGGCGTTGGCGGACTTGCTCAAGTGGTAGCAGGTCCGGTTTTCGAGCGAGTGTGTCGTCCGGCTCAATGAAGGGGTATTCGTCGGCTTCCAGATGCGGCAAGGAATCAAGTGGCAGCCGATAACCGACAGGGGAATCTCCTGGCATTAGAAACAGCGCCTCCCGGCGTAAGCTCCATGCCTGCGACATCCAGCGCGGCGCCTCTGTTTGCGCATTCCAACGTTGAATGGGCAGCACATAGCCGGTCGGCGTTGTGAGGCCTCGATCAAAGACCTTCGCGAGGCGCGCTCGATCTTCCGGGTTCGTCAATTTGGAATTGTCTGGCGTTACATTGTCTGGAAGATTGGCTTCTTTCACCAGCCACGTCGCTGGGTCTTCGTAAGCTGGCATGATGAAGGTCATATCGACACCAAGCGACGTCGCAACGGCCTCGATTACAGCCTTTGCATCGTCCGTTCTGTCCTCAGAAGTATCCTCGCTAGCAGCTTGCTCACTGATAACTTGCGTTTCTTCACGTTCGAACAGACTGCGATCCCGCCAGGCAGGCCTCCCGTCGGCGCGCCAGTAAATTGCAAAGGTCCAGCGTGGCAGGCTCTCGCCCGGGTACCATTTGCCCTGACCATAGTGCAGTAAACCCCCTGGCGCGAAGCGATCTGCAAGCCGGTGGGTGAGTTCATCAGCAAGGCCGCGCTTTGTTGGGCCGACGGCGGATGTGTTCCACTCTTCGCCTTCCAGATCATCAATGGAGATGAACGTCGGCTCGCCGCCCATGGTCAAGCGGACATCATCGGCTTCAAGGCCTTCATCGACCGCGTCCCCCACCGCCAGAAGCGCGTCCCAGGCTGGATCGGAGATGGGGGCCGTCACACGTGGGCGCTCATCCACCCGATCGACCTTCATATCGAAGTGGAAATCGACGTTGGCCGCGCTCGCGCGACCTTCTATGGGTGCGGCGCTTTCGTAATGGGGCGTTCCAGCCAGCGGGATGTGGCTCTCGCCGCATAGAAGCCCGGACGTTGGATCAAGCCCGATCCAGCCAGCGCCTGGGATGTAGACTTCTGTCCAGGCGTGAAGGTCGGTGAAGTCGTGGTCGGTGCCTGTTGGTCCGTCGAGCGCCTTCTCGTCTGGCTTCAGCTGTATGAGATAGCCAGAGGTAAAGCGCGCCGCAAAGCCCAGATGCCGCAAGATATGAACCAGGAGCCAGGCTGAGTCACGGCAAGATCCACTACCGATCCGCAACGTCTCCTCTGGAGCCTGAACGCCTGGTTCCATGCGGATGATGTAGTTGACCGCCTGGCTCACTTTTTGATTCAAGCCCACTAAGAAAGTTGTTGTATTTTGAAGGCTTGTGTCGATGTCCTGCAAAAATGAATCAAAGAGGGGACCGTGGGGTTCGCGCTCCATAAAAGCTGCTAAATCGCGCTTCGTGAGATCCGAATAGACGACAGGTAGCTCTTCGTTTTCCGGCTCGATGAAGAAATCAAATGGGTTGATGATCGCCATATCGGCAAGCAGGTCCACCGTTATGCCGAATTCGTGCACTGGCTCGGAGAAGACGATACGGGCGGCCCAGTTCCCATGCGGGTCTTGCTGCCAGTTGATAAAATGGTCTTGCGGGGTGACGGTCAGTGCGTAGGAAGCGATACGCGAGCGTGTATGCGGCGCGGGACGCAGTCGGATAAGTTGGGGTCCCAGTGTTACAGGCCTGTCATAGGCGTAGTGGGTCGTGTGGGTGAGGGCGGCAAGCAGGGACATGTCTGGGACGTCTCAGGGGTCGTTATACAACTGGGCGGTGTATACCCGGTTTGCATAGAACGGTTTGGGGATAACCTTGGCCAGCCTAACCACCATGGCTGGGTCCCGCTAGCCCTCTTTTGAGAGCCCTTGGGCGAGAGATGTTCGGGTGACAAATAGGGCAGATGATAGGCTGCTGCATGGAAGACATGATCGATCCGGTGTGGTGAAAGCGTGCCAAACCTGATTGAAGGGCGGTCTGTCTTTCCAATCTCTCGCTAATCTCAGGCTCTGACCACGTGTGGCTCGTCCCACCTGTAGCCCTGCCCACTTATAGCCCAGCTCACCAGAGGAGTTTCCCGTGGCGCTTGCCGGTATCGGTTTCAAGCTTCTATCCGTTGTTGCCTTTTCGCTGATGGTGACGATCGTCAAGTATCTCGGCGATCAGGTTCCCATCGGACAGTTGGTTTTTACGCGAGCTTTTTTCGGGCTGATACCGCTCATGATCATGATTGGATGGCAGCAAAGCGGATGGTCGGCGCTGTCAACGAAGCGCCCCCTCATGCATGTCGGCCGTGCACTGATCGGCGCAAGTGCAATGAGTCTGTGGTTTGCCTCTCTTGGTTTGCTACCACTTCCCGATGCCACAGCCATTAGCTTCGCTGCGCCGCTCATCACCACTGCACTGGCGGTGATCATTCTCGGCGAAGTCGTCCGTATCTATCGTTGGTCTGCGGTGATCGTGGGCTTTATCGGCGTCTTGATCATCTTATCACCAAATCTGGGGCTGGTGGGCGGTTTGAGTGATGATACCCGGGCCATTGGGTCGCTTCTTGCTCTTGCTTCGGCTGGGTTCATGGCGCTTGCACAGATTTACGTGCGCCAGATGATCGGTACGGAGAGCACGACCGCGGTGGTGTTTTACTTCTCCGCATTTACGTGTCTGTTTTCACTTGCGACAGTCCCGTTTGGCTGGATTGTGCCAGATATTGAGATGACTGCGCTTTTGATTGTGATGGGTCTTCTAGGTGGGACTGGGCAGATCTTCCTGACGCAAAGCTTCCGCCTGGCGCCTGCATCCGTTGTCGCGCCCTTCGATTACACGGCGATCCTATTTGCCTTGATTATCGGCTACTTTCTGTTCGACGAGACGGCCGGGCTTGCTGTTCTTGCCGGGTCAGTGCTTGTTGTCGGTGCGGGACTGTTCGTGATTTATCGCGAACATAGGATCGGCATCTCCCGCGAGGCGGCACTCAAGGCGCGTACGCCGAGCTAGGTCTGGCTTCGTTTGGCCATTTAAGGATTGTGTATGGCGGAAAAAGTGGGCCGAAGCCCCCAAAGTGATCTCGAAGCGCAGGCGTTTTCTGGGCAGTTGGGTAAGACCATCCAAAGGCTTCGCAAGGCCTACAATCTGTCTTTGTCTGAGCTTTCTGAGCAATCGGGCGTTGCCAAATCGATCATCTCACAGATTGAGCGCAACGAGACCAACCCCACGCTGGCGACTATCTGGAGGCTGAGCCAAGCGCTGGATGTGTCGATTGATCGGGTTTTGTCAGCTGTGCAGGAAGCTGATTTTGTTGAGGATATTCCTGCAACTGACATGCCGGTACTGACGTCTGAAGATGGCAAAATGCGCCTTACCATCATTGGTTGGTCAAAGACGGTTGAATGGTTGCAATGGTACGATGTGCAAGCCGAGAGTGGCGCCGTTCTTGAGTCTGAGGGCCATCAGCGCGGTTCCATTGAATGCCTGTCGGTCGTTAGCGGCCGTTTTGAGGTGACGGCTGGCAGAGAGGCCAAGGTCGTCGAAGCCGGTGGAACGGTACGCTACTGCTGCGATCGGCCACACACTGTGCGGTGTCTTTCTGGTGCTGACCATGGTGGCGATGCGCGCGCCACCATGGTGTGCATTCTCAAAGCCGCTGTCATGGAGTGAGCGCAAGGCTTCTTCTTCAGACGGCTGCGTCCTTAGAAGGCACGTCCTAAAAGCCCGCCATCAATCAAAAGGTTCTGACCTGTGATGTAGCCTGCATGTGCTGAGCATAGGAACGCGCAAGCTGCGCCGAACTCCTGCGCCGTACCGAAGCGCTTGGCGGGGATCACCGCAATTGAGTTTTTGGTTGCGTCCTCCAGCGAGATATCTTGGCGCTTGGCTTGTGCAATAACGTTGGAGCGCAACCGGTCTGTGTCCATTTTGCCAGGCAGAATGTTGTTGATGGTCACGTTGTATGCGGCCGCTGTTTTGGCGATGCCGGCAACAAACGCTGTCAGACCGGCGCGCGCGCCAGAAGAGACGTCAAGGCCTGGGATCGGTGCGAGCACCGAGGAGGAGGTGATGTTTACGATCCGTCCAAAACCCTTCTCCTGCATGATTGGGAGTGCGCGCTGAGTCATCATGATCGGGGTGATCATGTTTTGCTTCACACCGGAGAGGATAGCGGCCTCATCTAACTGATCAAAGGCTTTGAGTGGTGGTCCGCCATTGTTGTTGACGAGTATGTCTGGGCTTGGACACGCCTCAAAGAGGGCATCCTGACCATCTTGGGTGCTGATGTCTTGAGCGACGATGGTCACGCTGGAGGCCCCGCGTTTTGCAAGGTCTGCTTCAGCTGCTGCTAACGCGTCTTCGTCGCGTCCGTTGATTACCAGATGGCAACCTGCATCCGCCAGTGCTTGCGCGCAACCAAGCCCCAATCCGCGGCTCGACGCGCCAACAATAGCCCATTTCCCGCTTACCCCAAGATCCATAACTCTCGCTCCGTCCCGTGACACTGTTTACGTATGTTCGTGGACGGGCGCGCATGAGCCGTCAAGCGCGGCTCGATCTAAGCGGCCCGATGTTCACAAGGGGTTTTTCCGGGCGGCTCCCAACAATTGTGTCACAAAAGCGACAACAGAATCCTCAATAAGCCTGCGCATGTGAAGGTCTTGGACCAACACGGATCGCGACCCTATATGACAGGTCGGAGACAGAGCGCCGCCGTGACAGGTGCACACAGGCGATCAATAAGGAAGCATGAGATGAGCGATCACGGGGGTAAGTTCACTGATCTTGTTGAGAGCCAGATCGCGACGCCTAGCTCTGATGACGCAGAGAGCGACATCTCTTCGGATGCTCGCAGGTTTCGCACGCTTTTCTTGTCAGACATCCATCTCGGATCTCGCGGCTGTCAGGCTGAACTTCTGCTTGATTTCATGCGCTTCCATGATGCTGACACGATTTACCTAGTTGGCGATATCCTGGACGGATGGCGGCTTAAGAAACGTTGGTATTGGCCACAGTCTCACAACGATGTCGTCCAAAAGCTGTTGCGTAAAGGACGAAAAGGGTCGCGGATTTTCTATCTGCCTGGCAACCACGATGAGTTCTTGCGGGACTATCTTGGCCTCCAGATGGGAGGGATCGAAATCGTCGATACTGCCGTGCATGAGGCGGCAGACGGCAAGCGCTATCTGGTGATCCACGGCGACCAGTATGATGTGGTGGTCAAACACGCCAAATGGCTCGCCTTCCTAGGTGACTGGGCTTACAATTTGGCGTTGACAACAAATACCTATGTGAACCTTGTGCGGCGTCGTTTGGGTTTTGACTATTGGTCATTGTCGGCTTGGGCGAAGAACAAGGTGAAGAATGCGGTGAGCTTCATTGGCCAGTATGAGGAAACGCTCAGCGTCGAAGCTGGCAAGACTTCGGTTGATGGAGTTATCTGCGGTCATATTCATCATGCAACGATGCATGATGTGGCTGGTCTTCGTTATGTGAACACGGGCGATTGGGTAGAAAGCTGCACGGCTGTTGCCGAACACGAGAATGGCGAGTTAGAGCTTATCAAATGGACGCGCTTGAGCGCCGCTGGTCAGGAAGACCTCAAAAACGCAAAAGCAGGTGGTGAGGTGCTCACCTTCGACCCAACATCGCCGGGCGCTGCCGCGAAGGGTCGCCGTCGGCGCGCGGCGTGATCGAATAAAGGCGGCTTTACGCTTCAATGCTCACTTTCGACGGCCCGAATCTGGCCAAGGCGCTGATCGTGTCCGACGCTTGGCATCCCCAGATTAATGGTGTGGTACGTACCATCGAGTGGATGGTCAAAGAAGCACCTAAGTTTGGCATTGACCTCCAAGTCCTCGGACCCGCGCGCTTCCGCACGATGCCCATGCCCAGCTATCCCGAGATACGGCTGGCACTTGCTCATCCAAGGTCTATCCGACGGGCGATCCGAGCCGAAGCCCCACGCGCTATCCATATCGCCACCGAAGGTCCGCTAGGCACTGTTGCACGCCGTTTCTGTGTGCGACACAAGCTTGGGTTCACGACGAGTTATCATACGCGCTTCCCTGAGTATGTGGCTGCGCGGGCGCCTGTTCCTGAAAGCTGGAGCTACGCCTACATGCGCCGGTTCCACAACGCAGCCATGGGCGTAATGGTCGCCACGCCAAGCTTAGAGAATGAGCTACGGGGGCGAGGCTTCAACAACCTGGTGCGATGGTCACGAGGCGTTGATTTAGACCGCTATTACCCGCGGGGCGGAGTGACGCTGCCCTATCCAGGGCCCATCTTCCTCTATGTGGGGCGTGTTGCGGTTGAGAAGAATCTGGATGCTTTTTTAAAGCTCGATCTGCCCGGTACGAAGCTTATTGTGGGTGGCGGTCCAGCTTTGGAGAGCTTGCAAGAGACCCACAAGGATGCCGTCTTTGTCGGCCCGAAAGTGGGCGAGGAATTAGCACAGTACTATGCTGGAAGCGACGTGTTCGTGTTTCCCAGTCTGACCGATACGTTTGGCATCGTGTTGTTGGAAGCGCTTGCCTCTGGCTTGCCTGTGGCTGCTTTTCCCATAACCGGGCCGATTGACGTTATCACCGACGAACGGGTGGGTGTCCTGTCTCATGACCTCAAAGCGGCCGCCCTTTCTGCGCTGGAGCTTAAGCGAGAGGATTGCGTTGCTTTCGCACAAGACTATAGCTGGTATGAAAGCGCCAAGGCGTTTTTCACGCATCTTTATCCATTGAAAGCTGACTGGAGCGTGCCTGATTATGATCACTAGGTGCCAAGGTATGCCCTCATGTCGTTGAGCCTGTCGGATATCAAGGATGCTCAGGAGCGGATCGCACCGGAGGCTGTTCGCACGCCGCTCCACAAAAGCCGCCATTTGGATGAAGTGGTGGGGGCTTCGGTCTTTTTGAAGTGCGAAAATCTGCAGCGGACCGGATCATTCAAGTTTCGCGGTGCCTATAACGCGATTGCCAAAATGAGCGATGACGACCGTGCCCGCGGCATTCTGGCGGTGTCGTCAGGTAACCACGCGCAAGGCGTCGCCGAAGCGGCGCGTTTGTTTGGCGCAAAGGCCACAATCGTCATGCCGGAGGATGCGCCCACGATCAAAGTTGACCGGGTCAAGCGGGCGGGTGCTGAGGTCGTGCCCTACCATCGCACGCGTGAAGACCGTGATGAGATTGCGCATGCGATTGCCGCTCGAACGGGCGCAGTTTTCGTACACCCGTACGAAAATCCCGACGTTATGGCAGGGCAGGGCACGGCTGGTCTTGAGACTATTCATCAGCTTGAGGAAGCCGGAGCGCGTCCTGAGCTCGGTCTTATCTGTTGCGGTGGTGGTGGCCTGACGGCGGGGGTTTCTACGGCTTGGCGGCATGCCTTTCCAGACATCGAAATATCTGCCGTCGAGCCAGAGCTGTTCGATGACACGACGCGGTCGCTTCAGGCTGGAGAGCGTCTTGCGATCGAGGCGGGTTATACGTCGATCTGTGATGCCATTTTAACGCCGATGCCTGGATCTGCGACGTTTCCCATCCTTCAGTCGAACAGCGTCGGTGGGTTCACCGTTAGCGATCAAGAGGTGCTTCGAGCGATGGCATTTGCGTTCCGCGAGATGAAAATGGTTGTGGAACCTGGCGGTGCTGTCTGTCTTGCAGCGATCCTATCAGGCCGTCTTAACATCAACGGGCGAACAGTGGTTGCCGTTCTATCTGGCGGCAACACGGATCCGGAGTTGGTCGCGCAGGCTCTCGCGCAGACTTAGAGACTTCAACCGAGAGCCACCTTGCGAAAAGGGACCATCTTCTAAACGCGTGACGTATAGACAACAACATCCGATAGCCTATCCGGTTAGCCAACGGCTTGAACACCCTAGCGCACGCCTTGATCGGCGTTTGCCCGTTCGACACAACACTTACGAGAAAAGGGCTATGCGCTCTTCGTCCGTAAAACTCAGCGCCTCAGCTTGCTCGACCTGGGTTTGATCGATCTCATCGTCTGTCGCAGCTACCTGATCGGCCGGTTCGTCGGTCGCCTCTTCCAGTGTATCCAATGCATCTTTAGCGGCGGTGAGGACCTCTTCATCCAGCTCTTGCTCGACATCTGCATCCTCATCAGAACTTGAGATCTCGCCGTCGAGCACGTCTGCTTCTTGTGCGGTTGCTTCAGTGAAAGCGGCATCTGTAAAGGCCGCGTCAAGCTCAACTTCACTGTCTTCGGCTATCTCTAACAGGTCTTCTGGAGTGCTTTCAGGGCCGTCTGCGCGGTCTTGGCCGGTGGCAGTCTCTTCGGTGACGGCATCGTCTTCACCGGCAACAAACATATCCGGCTCGGTATCGAGCGCGGCAGCGGCCTCGACCGACTCATGTTCGAACTCTAGAAGTGTTGACGCCGCATCAGCATCGCCGTCTTCGGACGCCTGCTCTGATAGATCGTCAACATCAAAAATGTCTTGTCCCGGATGTTCCTCGGGAGAGACTGTTGCGGGTTTTGCACCTTCAGATGAGCGGGCTTCCTTTGATGAGTCCGAAGGATCGGCATCAGGCGCTGGCGCCTTATCTACATCGCCCTTGTCGGGGAGCGTTTCGACCTCGTCTACAACAAAGTCATCGGGTAGATTGATGATCATCCGACCATTTTCGCGATGGCTGACGCGGCCGAAGTCTTGATCGTCGTCTTCAATTTCTTTGGATACATCAGAAGCTGTGGGCGACGCTTGAAAATCCAGCGGTTCGACGTCGACAAGTGTGCCCGGCGTGTCTGATTTTACGACGGCGCCTGCCAGATGCTCAACTTCAGCGGGCTGGTTGAGGATTTCTGCATCATGCAGCTCAACGATCGCAGCGTTTGTGACAAGTGTTTCGGGGTTCGCGACGTCGTCGACAGTACTGTCGAGCTCCATATCGGAGCCATCGATGCATTCTACATCTGGCGCGCTGTCGGTTTCTTCCTTAGCGGCTTCACTGGCAGCCTCTGTGCCCAGAGAGCCTCTGTCAGGCGTGTTTTCTTCAGCCGTATCTTCCTCAGCCGCGTGCTGGTCAAGCGAGCCCTCACTCTTCGCATCTTCATCAAGCTGCGTTTCACCATCGTCCGCGATAGTGGGTTGAGCCGCGTCATTTTGAGCAAGAGGCTCGTCATTGGCACCGGGTGTGTCAAACATGGCGTCGACATCGCCTTGTTCGATGCCGTGGCCTTCCAATGCCGGACCATTCAACAGATGCGCATCCGGCCGTGTATCTCCACCATCAGGGCTAACGGCTGATGCGTTGCCCTCTGCTTCAGAGGTGCCAGGTTCAGCGACTGACGTCTTCGCTGTCGCGGTCACGTCTGCCTCAGAGAGCCCCATGACTTTGATCATCGCGTTGACGCGTTTTTCAACATACGCGACCAACTTGATCACCTTGCTCGATCGCTGACCCGTGAGGTCTTGGAACGAGCATGCGGTGTAGATATCGATGATCTTGCTTTCGATGATATCGCAATGCGTGGTGTTGGCGCCTTCTTCGCGCAGTGTCCACAGTACTTCTTGAACCTTTTCAGCCGCTTCCAGGATCTCTCCCGTAGCTTGCTCGGTCTGGTCTATGATGGCGCTCAGTTCCAGCTGTGCTGAGTTGAACCTATCCTCGCCGTCCGCGCTGCCACCGCCAAGTTCAAGCACCTCGTGCTTTACCTGAACGATGGCCTCTGCAAGATCGAGCACGTTGTGGCCAAGGACGGCGACCGATGCATCGTCGCTTGCAGGAGCTGTCGCGGTGCTCCCAAGACGTGCCTCGAGCCGTTCAAGCGCAGTCAGGACGACCTGGGTGTCGGCTACACGATTGCGTTTGGCATACTCTGCTAAAAACCATCGCCCGCGCTCGGTTTCCATGACCGCAGATGCGATTGCATCATAGTCTTCGTCGCTTATGCCTCGCGGCTCGACAGTCGGCGAGAGCGCCGTTTTTGTATCATCGCTCATGCGACCGACCCGCCGCTTGTGATGTATTGAACGGGCGCTGCAGCTTGCGCGCGTGGAAACAGACGTGCACATGCGTTGGGGCAAGCATTCGCCTCAAGCTGCCCGTGCCCCAACCCTCCATCGGCTCGCCAGGATGGTATGAGATAGATTTTGCCGCCCACTTCATTCGGTACACCAATCGTGTCCGCTCGATCGCAATCTGCGAATCGCCCGATACCCTATTAGATTACGGTTTAGGCCTATGCAGCCACCCCCTTCCATTGCACCTGATGCGCGTCACCAAACGGTTACCATCGCTTTTTTGTTTGCCGCTTATCTTGCAAGCTTCGGCATTTTTATTCCGTTCTTTCCAGTATGGCTCGACTCGGTTGGCATGAACCCATCCTGGATCGCTGTTCTTGTGGCGGTGCCGTTGATAATGCGGGTCTTCACAACGTCTTTTGTGGCTGACCGCGCTGAAGGCTTTGATGACCCCAGGCTTCCTCTGCTTTGGTTGTCTGTTGCGGCGACATCGTGTTTCGCCTTCCTCCCCTTGTCCACAGTTTTCACCGTCTCGGAGCACCTTGTTCATAATATGTGGGCGGTCTTGGTCGTCGTTGCGGTGATGGCGATCAGTTGGAACGCGCTTTTGCCACTGTGCGATGCGTTGGCTATCCAGCATGTGCGACGCACCGGTGCGTCCTATGGAAAAGTGCGCTCATGGGGGTCTGCTGCTTTCATTCTTGCCAGCTTCGTCGCTGGCGTCGCAGTCGAAGTCTACACACCCGTCGTTATCCCTTGGCTGATCTTGGTCACGCTGGCCTCCCTCATTTTGGCCTCAGCCGTTCTACCGCGCAGTTTTGCTGGTCGCGCATATCGTGGCTCACCACCAAGGACGGCGGGTGCTGGCGATGGAGCCGACGGTGCACTTGACGCGCAGGAAGGTGACCGCCCGAAGCTGGTGGGTGGTTTGCGGTTTTTGATGAGCCGTAAAGGCGCGCTCAGCGTTTTTGTTGGCGCGGGTTTGATGCAGGCCAGCCACGCCGTTCTTTATGGCTTCGCTAGCCTTTCTTGGGGTGCCCAAGGTTTCTCAGATACGGCCATTGGCTTTTTATGGTCTTTTGGCGTTGCATGCGAGATTGCGCTTTTTTGGGTGTCTAAGCCGCTTATCGACCGCATTGGTGCCCGCGGTCTCCTCATTCTGGGCGGGATCGGTGGTACTGTCCGATGGGTCGCGCTCGCCATGATGCCGGACTTGGGTGTTACAGCCCTTCTGCAGATCCTTCACGCGTTCTCCTTTGGCATGACCCATTTGGCGACCATTGAGTATGCTGCAAGGCGTGCCGGTCCGCGTGAACTTCGGGCGGCGCAAGGGGTTTACGGCGTTGTTTCAGGCGCACTGATGGCGGTGGCCACGCTGGCAAGTGGGCCTCTCTATGAGGCGCTTGGTGCCGGTGCCTACATCGCTATGGGTGCCTTAACGACGCTCGGCGCGATCATCATTGTTGTTGATCGCGTTAGTGTTCCTGGAGGCCAGCATGAGCGTGATGAGCAGATGGGCTAGCTTTCATCAACCCCACAGGTCACGGCTTGGCGGAAAGAGAAGACTGTCTTTGAAAGTGAGCGGCGTCTCGCGGTCTTCATCCAGTAGGAGTGGGGTATCGAGGTCCACATAGTCCGCACCGCCAGCAAGAAGAGCAGCCGGTGCCATGGCGAGCGATGAGCCCATCATACAGCCAACAAAGATGCCAAAGCCCATCGCACGTGCCTGGTCGCGCATGTGAAGAGCCTCCGATAGCCCGCCGGTTTTGTCGAGCTTAATATTCACAAAGTCATATCTGCCTTCCAAGCTGGAAAGTCCCGCTCGATCATGCGCGCTTTCATCTGCACATACCGGGATCGGGTGCGGCTTGTGTTCAAGAATTGCGTCCTGATCGGCGGGCAAGGGTTGTTCGACAAGTTCGATACCAAGGGCCTCGGCTTCCCCAAGCCAGTCCCATACATTGGCAGGAGACCAAGCTTCATTGGCGTCAACGATGATACGTGCGTCACCCGAATGGCTGCAGACCGCCTTCATGCGTTCAAGGTCACCATCACCTGCTAGCTTAACTTTCAAGAGCGGTCTATGCCGGTTGTCTCGCGCTACTTTGGCCATCGCCTCCGGTGTATCGACGCTGAGCGTGAATGCGGTTTCGATGGCCTGCGGCTCAGGTACGTTCGCCAAACTGGCCACTGAAACGCCTTGGCGCTTTGCGTCTAAGTCCCAAAGGGCGCAATCCACAGCATTGCGGGCAGCCCCCGCGGGCAGGGCGGTTTGCAGGGTCTCACGGGTAATCGTGCCTGCCTCAACGCCCGGCCTGAGCTCTTCAATAAGACCCACCACACTTTCCACCGTCTCACCGTAGCGAGCGTAGGGTGTGCACTCACCACGTCCTGAAAGGTCGCCGTCGCTCAGCGTGACCGTGACGACGTGTGCATGGGTCCGCTTGCCGCGAGAGATCGCGAAGCCGCCTCGAATGCGGAAACGATCTTGTTCAACAATCATGCGCATTTGCAAACCAGTTTGCTATCTATCCTCATGCTTGGTGCCCTTAAACCCAGCTGGTTGCTTGAATGTGGCTCACGATCGGCTCCACGCCGAAACGAACTGGATCGCAGGCAGGCAGACTGTGGTCCGCTGATAGGCTCTCAAGCAGATTTCTTGCCTCTGTATCCTCAAGAGCAGACGTGTTGACGGACAGCCCGACGCATCGGATCTGTGGATTTGTGAGCTTGCCCATTTGAATGGTCATGTCGATCACTTGCGCAATGCTCGGCAATGGCGTTTTCACGCCGCGCATCGTCGTGCGTGTTGGTTCATGGCAAACCACAAAAGCATCTGGCTGAGACCCATGCAGGAGACCAAGGCTCACGCCCGCAAAGGATGGATGGAAGAGCGATCCTTGCCCTTCAATCACGTCCCAATGGTCTGGTTCGTTGGCCGGCGCGATCCACTCCGCTGCGCCGGCAATGAAATCGGCAACAACGGAATCGATGGCAAGGCCGCGGCCAGAAATGAGAACCCCGGTTTGGCCAGTTGCGCGAAAGCTCGCCTTCATCCCGGCGTCGTGCATGGCCTTCTCAAGCGCCAGCGCTGTGTACTTCTTACCCGCTGAGCAGTCAGTTCCAACAGTGAGTAGGCGCATGCCGGGGCGTTTATGGCCTTTGCCTGTGTCGAGCTTTTGATCGACTTGACGTACATTATGGAGGGCTGCGCCTTTCGCAGTTGCCGCTTCTTTGATTGCGGGCACGTCCTGCAGGCGCGTATGCAAACCGCTGGCGACATCAAGACCAGCTTCAATTGCGCTTACAATGCTTTCAACCCAATGATCAGGGAGCTTGCCGCCTGCGTTCACGGCACCGATCACAAAGGTCTTTGCTCCCTGGCTCACAGCCTGGGAAATTGTGACGTCGGGTAAGCCGGTATCTGCCTTGCATCCTGGCAAACGGACTTGTCCAACGCACCAATCTGGGCGCCAATCGACAATGCCCGTTGCGGTCTTGGCGGCGAGTGCATCGGGAACATCGCCCAGAAATACAACATAAGGTTTTTGGATTTCAGGCATTTAAAGACTCAACTGGTGGGGGGTTACTAGCCCTTGGGAGGCGGGGTGAGTGTAGATACTCAATCTCTATCCTCCTTTTCGCGCAAATCCATAGTGCCAATCGACGTGTGACGGGTTCTAGCTCTCCCAAAAGCGGCTTTGGTTTAGCAGATCACCCAGAGTCTTGCTTGTGATGGCTCTGCCGCCAGCAACGTGGTAGCAGTTGCGTGTGTGAGAGAAAGCCGCTTTGCGAGCCCAAGTGCCTTGTCTCTGACGCACCGTAAGGTGTGGTGAGGGCCAATGCTGCAGCTTTTGAGGATCATGGTCATTTATGAGCAATAGTACGACCCTTTGGACGAGCGACGATACGTTGTTGCATCGTCAAACCGATGGTGTGGTCCACCAGGGTCATCCAGCTCGGCTGGAGCGCACCTCGTCCGGCTTGGCTGTCAGCGGTGATTGGACCCGCCTTCATGTGCGCAATGCGCTAAACACTGAACACTTTGAGCATGCCTCTGGTTGGATCACGCGCGAAATCAGTCCAGTCCGACCGGGTGTTGAGGAACCTGACCTTCTGAAATCTAGGGATCATGAGCTTGGATCTGCGCCTTTACAGATTGACGCTTCGCAGCTTGGCGAGCTCGATACGCTCGGTTGCCTTGCTTTATCTGACCTTCAAACCGCGCTGGGAAAGACCGGGCAAGTTGTCCACGTAACAGGGCTATCGCGCGACAAGCTGGAGCTCTACGAGGCTGTTCGCGAACGGGCCGATCTTGGTCACCCGTCGCGTCCAGTTTTCGACCTTGATGACCTGATTGCAGGCGTTGGCCGCGGCGTTTTTGCGGTCTGGAATGATGTTCTGGGTGTGACCGGGATGATGGGCATGGTGCTTGCCTCGATTGGGCAAACCCTCGTTAATCCGTCCCGTTGGCGCTTTAACGCCTTTGTTACCCAGGTCGATTACAGCGGTTTGCGCGCTGTGCCGATCATCGTTCTCATCCAGCTTGTCATTGGCGGTATTGTCGCGCAGCAAAGCGCATGGCAGCTGCGCTTTTTTGGTGCTGAAATCTTCGCGGTTGATCTCATCGCCATTCTTGTCCTGCGCGAGATGGGTGTTCTTATCTCCGCTATTATGGTCGCTGGGCGGACAGGCTCTGCGTACACCGCTGAGATGGGCGCAATGCGCATGCGCGAAGAAGTCGATGCCATGCGTGTGATCGGGCTCGACCCCGTCGATGTTTTGGTGGTCCCGCGTATTTTGGGGCTGATCGTGGCTCTGCCGCTTTTGACAGTGATCGCCAATGGCGCTGCCCTTTTGGGTGGGATGGCAACGCTTTGGATTTACTCCGGCATTGACCCCACGGTGTTCATCGAACGCATGCACAATGTGGTCCTGTTAGAGACTGTGTTCGTTGGGCTTATCAAAGCACCCTTCATGGCGCTCGCTATCGGGTGCATCGCCTGCGTGGAAGGCTTTCGTGTGCAGGGCAGCACAGAATCACTTGGGCAGCGGGTGACAGCAGCGGTCGTGAAGTCGATCTTCATTGTGATCGTGCTGGACGGAGTATTTGCAATCTTCTTTGCCTCAATGAACTACTAGGCTCATGGATATCTTCGCTCCCACCGATACCTCGGCTCACCCTTCGGTAGACCAGCCTCCCATTATCTCAGTGCGGGACCTTGAGGTGGGGTTTGGTGACCTCACAGTCCTCAAAGACTTGGATCTTGACGTGCGGCGCGGCGAGATTTTGGGCCTTGTTGGGGCGTCAGGCACAGGGAAGTCAGTTCTGATGCGCGCTATCTTGGGGCTCAACGCTAAGCGTGCTGGGACGATTGACATTCTGGATGAGCCGTTCTGCCGGATGGATGCGCGTGAGCGGGTGAAGGTTGAAGCGCGGCTTGGTGTTTTGTTTCAGCATGGCGCGCTCTTCTCATCGCTAAACGTTTTGCAAAATGTCCAAGTGCCCATGCGCGAGCACTGGCGCCTTGATGGCCCTGTTATGGATCGTCTCGCTGCGGTGAAGCTTGGGATGGTAGGGCTGGCGCCGGATGCGGCACTCAAAGAACCCTCATCACTATCGGGTGGCATGATTAAACGTGCTGCTCTGGCGCGCGCCTTAGCGCTTGATCCTGATCTTGTCTTTCTGGATGAGCCAACCTCTGGGCTCGATCCGCTGGGAGCGGCAGCCTTCGATGATCTGATTGCTGATCTGCGTAATGCCATGGGCTTAACAGTTCTGATGGTTACTCACGATCTCGACAGCCTTTTCTCAGTGTGTGATCGGGTTGCAGTGCTTGGTGACAAGCGCGTGCTCACCGTTGGAACGGTTGATGAAGTCTGCCGGTTTGACCATCCCTGGGTGCAGCGCTACTTCAATTCAGGTCGGGCGGTGGGGCGTGAGAGCCGTCCGGTGTGACGCATCTGGATGTCTTTCGCGCAACGATGCACGAAAAAAACATCGCTTGAAGGCGGTGTGCATGACGCCTGACTAGGCGGGTACACAGAACCGGTTTACTCAACCTGATATGGAAACACGCGCAAACCACATCGTTATCGGTATCTTCGCGCTTGCCGTCATGATCGCGGCAATGGCCTTCATCTATTGGGTCGCTGAGGTTGGTGGGGAGGACAACTCTGCCGAAGTGATCTTCGAATTCAATGGTCCCATCAATGGTTTGGCGACCGGTAGCCCGGTTTTGTTCAACGGCGTGCCCGTTGGTGACGTGCGCGAGGTTGACTTCGACCCGGATGATCCTGGCAAAGCGCTGGCACGCGCCTTTATCGAGGCTGATACGCCGGTGCGTTCGGATACGACGGCCACCCTAGGTCTTACAGGGATCACGGGCACCGCTTTTGTTGGGCTGCGAGGCGGCTCTCTTGACGCACCCTCTGTTTTAAGCACCGAAGAGGCTGTCGTGATCACCGCTGATCCATCCGCCGTGCAGGATCTGGTGGACGGGGCGCGGACGTTTCTTGCTCGAGCCGACAACGCCATGGGAACGGTTGAGGATTTCCTCCTCACCAATGAACCTGTGTTGTCGGCGACCATTGCAGATGTGAACGCCATCACGAGTACTATCGCAGATCAGTCTGATAGCATTGAGCAACTCATGCAGGGTGTGGGGGCAATTGCCACCGAGATTTCTGGTCTGTCGGGGCGCTTGGAAGGCATCATCGCTGGTTCTGAAACCTTAATTGCAGCTGTAGAACCAGGCGATGTCCGCCAGATCGTTCAAAATGTGCGAGATGCTTCAGCGGACTTGCGAGGCATCGGCGCTCAGGCAGAAACGCTGATCGCGCGTGGTGACGTCGTTTTCGACAATCTGGAGACGTCTTCACAGACCTTGGTGACCACTCTTGATGAGGCACGGGGTCTGGTTGAGGCCATTGACGAAGAGCAGATTGGACAGATTGTCAGCGACGTTGCAGCATTTTCTAGCCAACTGCCGCAGACCGGTGGCCGAATCGATGGTGTTTTGGCGAATGCTGAGCAAGCTGCTGACAGCATCGCAACCTTCACTCAGTCCCTGGAAGATAACACACCGCAAGTGGACGCGATCTTTGAAGATGCCGCTATCATTGCAGACCGGTTGGAAGTGGCCTCGCGGCGCATTGATGGCCTGCTGGCCTCCGTTGATGGTGTTCTTGGGGAGGAAGAAACCCAAGGCCTCATCGCTGATGCGCGTGATGCTGCAAGGGCGCTGCGCAATGTTGCGGTTGCGTTTGAAGGCCGGTCTGATGCAATTGCGGATGGTTTAGCGCGCTTCACCGGCTCTGGACTTCGCGATGCGGAGGCCTTGATCGGCGATGGTCGCCGCGTGCTTAACCGACTGGAACGGCTAGTCCTTTCCGTTGAGCGTAATCCGCAGCAGTTCGTGTTCGGCGGTGAGCGGGCGCCTGAGTACGCGCCCCAAAGGCGTTAGGTTGACGCGGGTCTATGCACGCGAACATCCACATGGACATTGAGGATGACGTACAAAATGATGTCGGGTCACAGATTGGGCCTACTCTCCTTTCGCCTGTTGCTACAGGTGTGGATCAGGGGCGCCAGATGACAGCGGTAAAGGTATCGCGTAGCGCGTGCGGTTGGCGAAAGTTTGCGATCATTGGCGTTGCCACGATCATGCTCGGTGGGTGTTCGATACTTGCACTGGAGTCGGCGCCGCAAGTTTATGATTTGCGGGCGCCCCAAACAATTGATGTTGGTGGCGCGTCGACAAGCCGCCAGCTTCTGGTCGCCGAACCCACGTCAGTGCGTTTTTACGCTACAGACCGTATAGTCGTGCGCGATAGCGCGGCTACCCTCGCTTACTTTCCAGGCGCACTTTGGTCGGACGTTTTGCCAGACCTCTTCCAAGCCCGCTTTGCCGAGGCGCTGGAACGGACAGGCAAAGTGCGTGCCGTTGGGCGGCCGGGGCAGGGGCTCCTCATTGATGTCCGCTTGGTCCCGGAGATCCGCGCTTTCGAAGTAGAAATTGGCGGTGAGGGGCGTGCTACAGCTGTCATCGACATTGATCTGAAGCTGATGAACGATGCAAACGGACGTATCATCGCTGGCCAGAGTTTTCGTGTTCGCCAGCCAGCTCGCGACGATAGCGCTGCTGCTGGTGCGCAAGCGCTTAATGCCGCGCTTGATCTGTTGTTGAGCGAGATGGTCGTGTTTGTCTTAGGCCGCGTTTAGCGCATCGTTATCAGGTCACTAAATTGGACCCTAAAAACGCTTAGCGTTCAACGGCTCGGCAGACAAAAAGGCGGGTGTTGCCTCACCCACCTCTTTTTTATCAGCTGCGGTTTGGGCCGTCTAATAACGGTTCAAGTATTGCCGAACCGGCCCAAGGCCTGTCCGAGCACCGTGTAGAGCCGACCTTCATCGGAAAGTAGAAGCTCGCGCGTTTCTGTGCGGCTTGCGCGGCGACTTGCCATGTCCCGCAACCGCGTTTCCACGGCGGAAATGTGGCTCTGAGCCGCTTCGCGTAACTCCGGGTCGCGAGACACTTGGCGTCGTATCTCATCGAACGTCTGTTGCCCATCCAAGGTGTAGATGCGACGCGAGAAGTTTGCCTTGTTGCCCGACAGATAGGTGTCCCATTGTTGCGTGTAGACGGTGTTATCGATCGCGTTCGCGAGCGCGTCACGGATGACATCGAGGATGTCACTACCTGTTTTGTCGACCGACGCACGCCGAAGAAGGTCGCTAATCCAACCGCCTGAGGGCGCGTCGTCATCTCGGGGTGCTATGTTGGCCGACCCAATGCTCGTTGATGCGGAGGCCGTCAGTGGAGGGTTGGGTATCGCAGGTGCGGTGACTGGAGGGCTGACCGCTTGCCGAACACTTTCCATGCTGGTGACGATGTCGACGTTGGATGCATCTTCTGCCGGTGCTGCGCTGACCGAGGCGGTTACAGCAGGGCGTGCAGCGCTGGTTTGCGTTACCGGGTAGGTTGAGGCGTCGCGCGCGTTGCCTTCCTCGGAGACGAGACTGGACAACTCCTTCAGCGCTGCCACTTGTTCATTCACCACTTGGCGCAGTGCCGCCGCGCTTTCACGCGCCTCTTCAGGCAGTTCAAAAACGCCCTTGCGAATGTCTTCGCGTGTTGTGGCAAGCTCTGTTGTGAGTTCACCACTCATCGTGCGCATGTCATTGAGGGATGTGTGGAAACTCGACAGCGCGGCCTGCAGACCGTCTTTCAAGTCTTGAGCGAGCTTCTCCTGCGCAACTGACGCGATCTGTCCAGCTTTACCCGTTTCATCCCGCACAAGTGCCCGCAACTGATCAAACTGCGCCAAGACACCTTTGGCGGCATCATCGGCAGCAATCGACAAGGCCGTGGCGATCCCCGCGGACCGTTCTTCAGCGTCCATCAGCTGGGCAGCAAGCCGTTCAGAGGTTCCCTGAAGCGTTTCTTCCACTTGGTTTGTGCGATCCAAGATGGTGTCCGTGACCGCGTTCATCTGAGCCATTTTCGTGCCAATGGTCCCGTCGAGGCGATCGGTAGAACTCATCATGGTTTGTGATGCATTGGCGAGGACCTGGCCATGCGCTTCGAAACGTTCCGACAGCTCTATGATGGAGCCTAAGACGTCAGTGGAGATGCTGCTCAACGCAGTCAGCTGGCGCTCCAGGACGCCGGTATTGGCCACCGTCTCTTGGCTTGCAGAGTCTAGTGAGGACGAGAATTGCGTGATCTTTTGCTCTAGGATACGGCCCATGGCCTGCAGCGTCTCTGCTGAATCGTTCAGCAGTGATTCAATGCTGCCGTTTACATGGGACACCTGGCTTACAAGGGCTTGCAGATCTTCATTCAAAAGCGTGCGTCCACGCGCTAGCGAGGATGTCATATCATTGCTGCGCTCGGTGAGCGTGTTGTGGAGAAGGTCCGCTGCCACCCGAGTTGACTCGTTTAGCTCAGTCGTCTTGCGATCCAACTCAGTCAACATCGAATGACCGCGGGTGTTCATGATCTCTTCAACAGAAGCTGCCGCCACATTTATGCTGGCTTCAAGCGCAGATGAGCGGTCCTGCAGCGTCTCATCAAGGGTGTTTGACGCAGCGCTTATACCTTTTGCCAAACCAAGTGTATGATCATGAAGAACTGTATTCAGTTGTTCAGTGCGCTGGTCGATAATGCCCTCGAGCGCATGACTGGCGGTGCTTACACTCTGTTCGAGCGTCGTTGAGCGTTCTTCAAGCGTTCGCGACAGCTCTTTGGCTTGGCCATCCAATGTCGAGCGGATCTGATTGGACGCGCTTTCAACCGTTTGTGCGAGCGTGTCGGTCTGTCCAGCGAAAAGGGTGGCGAGCTGAACATTGCGTTCGTCGATTGACCCTTCAAGCGTGCGCGTTGCTTCTTGAATGGAGCGCGCGAACTCGCTCGTCCGTCCTTCCAGAGACGCAACGAGAGCCTGGCCCCGGGTATCTAGCAGGGTTTCCATGGCATCAGCTTGCCCAGCCATCATGCCGCGAAGGTCGTCGGCACGCTCAGAGAGCTGACGCATCGCGACAAGCGTCTCATCATCGGTAGCCGAGCGCACGGCTTGTGCGGCGGCGACAATGCCACTGGTTGCGGTATTGACCTTGAATTCGAAGGTATCGACTGCCTCTTGTGTGCTGCCTGCAAGCTTCTCGGTCACGCCCTCTGCGCGTTCTTGGATCATCGTTTCGAGGGTATCGGCTTGCGCTTTGATTGTCTCAGCGATCTCAGCAGCTTTCTGGCTAAGCTCTTCAGATACGGCATTGAGGCGCGCGTTTAGCGCAACTTCTGTGTCGTCGCGGCCCGAGGCAAAGGCGCTGGTGATATCACGCGTGCGATCAATGAGGGACTGCGATATCTCCTGACCGCGTTTCGTTAGGGCTCCGTCGAGTTCATCCGCTCTTGCAACAAAGGTTTTGGTTGCATCCTCAATGCGCCTGTTCACCTTCGTATCGAAGATCGACAGACGTTCATCGACTGTGCTTTCGAGCTGAACGGTGCGCATCTGCAAGGCGTTTGAAAGACCATCGATCTGGTTGCGCAGCTGATTGTCAATTGCTTCAGCACGCCTGGTGAGATCGCCGCCTACAGAGCCTATTGCGTCCGTCAAGCCCTTGGTTCGTTCACCGATCGTGGTCACGAGGTTCGACGTCATGTCATCGACTTGACCGGCAAACTTGTCTGTCGCCTCATCGATACGGCTGGTGATTTTGCTCGATGTTTCTTCCACCTGATTTGTCAGATTGCCAGTACTTTCATCCATGCGGATGACAAGGCCTACCGCTGTCTGATCTACTCTGCTTACGAGCCCAGTCGCCGTTTTTTCCATCCGATCCACAAAGTCATCAGCGCGCGAACTGAGCTGTGTTCCAAGCGCGTCTGTAAGACCCTCAAAGCGTGTTTCTGTATTTTCTGTCAGACCATTAAGGTTCGCCATAAGCTGATCGGAGCGATCACTGACTGCTTTGACAAGCGCGTCGGTTTTTGTGTCCATTGTCTGGAGGTAGCTGGACGTATCCCCATTGAACTGGGTCATAAACGTCTCAGTCAGTGACCCCATGTGGGTTTCCACTGTTTGGTTGGCTTCCGACACGGCACTAATAAACCGTTCTGTGCGGTCCGCCAGTTCCTCCAGGTAATCACGGGTTGACTGCGTGATATGCTCTGACATCAATGCGGTGCGTTCATTGATCAGGCTGCTTGCCTCGGTGGCAGCGCGATCGATACTCTCTTCAAAAGCGCTGCGTTGGCTTGAGAAGGCGGCCTCTATCGATCCGGCGCGGTCTGCCATCGCCAGGTCGATCGAATGTGCTTTGTCGTCCAAGAGTGACCGGATTGCGCCTGCGCGCGTCTGCATTTGTTCATCAAGCGTAGAGGTTCTATCGTCCAGAGCAGCGACCAACGCTTCGCTGTCTGCTTTAAGAATATTTGCGTAATGTTCCGCGCTGTTGATGAAGGCGGCACCGACCGTGTCGCCTTGTTCCAGTATGGCGCTCACAACCCGTTCGCCGACCAGTTGGATGTTGTCTGTGAAATCGCCCGCGCCGGTTTTTATGAGGCTGTCTACGGCGTCGCGGCCATCAACGAGCCGAGCATTGACCAACTCAAGATCGCTCAAAATGCTGGTGTGGATCGACGAGCTTGTTTCGTCTGCCGTTAGGCGCAGCTCTTCAAGCTTTGAATCAACGGCTGCGATCAGAGAATTCGCTGATAATTCAAAGCCATCACGCAGCTCGACACCCCGCTCAACAACCGCTGCATGAAGACGTTCGGCAGAGCTTTCCATCCGCTCTGCGAGCGCACCGCCGCGTTCGCTGATGCTGTCAGAAATTTGTGTTCCTGCTTCGTCAAGCTTGGCAGTAATGGCAGCCCCGCGCAGTTCCATGTCAATGAGGAGCGAATCCGCCGTCGTCTTCAACGTCGTTGTGACGTCTTCAGAGCGTGTTGCAAACGCCTCCGTCACGCCATGACTGATGTGCTCCAGCTCGCGTGCTACTTCGCCGCCGCGCTGTTCGAACTCGGTGATGACCGATTGAGTGGTTTCGCGCAAGTCGCCCGATACGCTGTCAGCACGATCTTTAAGCGTGTAGTCGAATTCGGCCGATTTCTCGCTGATTTCTCGAACAACATCGCTGCCAATGATGGCGAGTTTGTCGCTCACCTCAAGCCCAGTCGAGGACAGCTGCTCCACGAGCCTGTCACCGTGAGACTGGAGCGTTGTGCTCATCGTCTCACCGGCCTTGGACAAGGCATTGGTGATCTGAGATGCTTTGTCGGCAAGACCGTGTGCCACGGACGCACCGGTATCAGCGAGCGATCGTGTCAACTGGTCAGCTGTTTCTACAAGGTCGCGGTTGAGCTTCTCATGGGATGACGAGATCGCCTCGCGAACCTTCTCCGCGCTTTGCAGAATGTCTTCACGCTCGTCGGTCAGCTGAGTGAGCAGTGAACGTAGTTTCGCTTCGTTGTCGGTGTGTGCGCGTTCAAGGCTTGAGATCTCGGTTTGGACCAGCGTTTCCAACTCTCCAGCACGCGCGATTGCACGCTCCACACCGTCGCCCATCGCCGTTAACTCACGGCGAATGGCCTGACTGACGGACATAACCTCTTCCTTGGCCATCTCATCGGGCTGGGCGAGGCGCATCGTAACACCAGCCATCGACTTTGAAATCTGACGCAATTCTCCAGATCGATAGACCATGAACGCCATGGCAAAGAAGAACATCACCGGGAGTAGTGTGGCCGCGCCGATGCTAATCGAAAGGGGAGATGTTAAGAAATTCTCTGACTGAAGAAGGCTGTTGAGATCTTGTCCGGCAAGTGTCGGCAGCACGACAACCGATGCCACGGCCCACGCAATGCTCAAAAAGCCAGCGAAGACAAAAGGCAGCTTGGACGGTTTACGGCTCAATTCCTGGAGCAGCGCGCTCGTCGCTCGTAAGTCATCATTGGCGGGGCGACGGCGTTGACGAAGGCGCTGGTCTTCTTCGTCTTGCTGCGTGCCAAACGTTTCTGAAGCTGCCGGCGATGTTGATGTGTCGTCGCTGAACATATCATTGGCTGGCGGCATCACGGCGCGAGGCATGGGCGCCACTGCGCGTTTTGGCTCGGCTGCCTTTGGAGTGGGTGGTGGGGGCGTCTCGTCGGCGAAGTCAATCGCCAGCGCTTCTTCGACTGCGTCTAGCGCGGCCTGATTGGCCTCGGATGGTTTCTTCGCCATGGATACGCCTCTTAACTCTCGGGGCTTTATCTGTTCACACAGATATCACGTTTAGCGTTCGCTCGTCCGCACAAGCCCCTTATCAACTCTGCAAACTATGCGCTCAAGGCGTTAAAATGAAGCCGAGGGCGGTCGTTTGTTAGCAATTTATTCATCATGGTTAACGTCGCTCACCGTCAATCTGTCGTCTAGCTTTAACGGGGGAGAAAGCGACTTTGGCTACAACGGACGGTGAAGTGTTGCTTCGCACGTCTGGCTTCAAGGTCCGCTTTGGAAGCTTGGCTTTCTAAGTGTGGTGCAACGCGGACCGTAAAATCATCCTTAGGCGGAGTTTTAGGTCTGCAACTTTGGCGTTGGACGGTGGTTTGTGAAGAGTGGCGTGATCGATCAGCATCATTTAGCGTACCAAACAAGCAACAGTGTTCGCTTGATGCGTGACATTCTCATGATCTTTGCCGATCAGGTCCGAGATGCCCGCAGTAAGCTTCAATCGGAGCTGAACGATGATGAACGCAGTTATCTCTACCATCGCATGAACGGGAGTGCGAAGGGCGTTGGCGCTTTTCAGTTAGCCACTGTTGCGGAGATGGCAGAGAATGATCCAGGCAATGACCATTGGGTCAAAGAGATGCAAGATGCCTTGGACGCGGCCGAGGCCGCAGCACAGACATTGCTGCAAGCAGACATGTCTTGATGCAGGCATTGTTTCAGGCAGGTGTGGCTTGAAGCAAAATAATACTAAGGATCGATTTGATTTGTTGGACCAAGGAGCCTTGTTCGACGGGTTTAGCGCCAGCGTTTTGCCTACCTAACAATGATTAAGATTTGTGTATCGCGTAGTGATGTGTTGGCGGTATGTCGTTTTCTAACATAAGCACTTTAAACTCTCATGCTTGACTTTCCATCGCAACTTCCCGGCAGCTGATGATCATGTTCCCCATCATTGAACGTCACCTGATCCCCGCGTGTCTCCGCCAAGCTTCTCTGAAAGCGTTCGGGTGCATAGCGTTGGTATTTTCTGTTTTCGCGGTTGGTGCGATGACCGTAAGCCCGCTGTCAGCCGGTCCGGTTGAACAAGGGTTTCTTCAAAGCCTTGAAGGGGAGTGGCTTGGCCTTGGGCGCGCAGCAACGACGCAAGGCGAAGTTCCGGTTGAATGCCTGGTGGAAAGTCGTCTGACGCAAAGCTCAAGACTCTCCCTGCGCGCGCAGTGTCAGACGTCCAGCCAGTCTGGAAGCATTGGGATGTCTCTCTACTTCAGCGACATGACACAACAGTTCCATGGCGAGCTGACGAGTCCCCTCAGTTACATCAGTGGTGGTCTTAACGGTCGTCTGGCACGTGGTGATCTTTTTTTACGTCTTTCAGCCGACAATGGCAGTGAGGGACGGCTCTTGATGGTGGCCGAGGGGCCTGATCAAGTTCGTCTTCTTGTCACGACAATCGTTGAGGGCGCCAGTATCACAGTCTTCGATTTACCATTGGCTCGCACAGGGTAACCCACCGCAAGCAGTAAAGGCGAGATCATTGCCCTCCTTACGAGTTCGGGGGCGTAGTCTGTTTGGCGGCCTCTTTAGATGTGGTTTTTTCCGTTTTATCGGGTGATACGCGGCCAAACCCGACCATTCCATTTGTCATATCACGCAGGGTCGGCCCAGATTTTGACAGAAAAGGCATGGGCCGCGTGACAGCGATTGCGGCGATGCCTACGCGGGCCGTTAGCAGTCCATTGATGACGCCTTCTCCAAGCCGAGACGACAATCGAGCGGCGAGCGAGTGCCCCAGAACTTGCGAGACGAGACCTTCGGTTGCCGCGATGCCACCGGTTATAGCGAGGTGTGTCATCATGTGACGGACAAGACGGATACCGCCAAGCAAGCCGGGACGTGCGCCATACAGTTCTGCAATCTGCCGCGTTAAGTGAATGCACTGGTAGGCGACCATGGCAATGTCGATCAACGCACGTGGCGACAGAGCAGTGACCAGGGATACACGCCGGGCTGCGCTGGAAACCGCAGCGTTTGCGCGCGCATCAAGGCTGGACATCAGGCTGTCTTCGGCAATGACAATGAGGTCCCGCGCATCAAGAACGCCGCGACGTTGTTTGGCAAATTGAGCTCTGCCCTGCGCTGTCTCGGGCGTGTGTTGATAGACTTGAACCAGCGCTTCGAGCGCAACGCGTGCAGCATTGAGGTTCTCCGTCTCATAAGCCTCGGCGAGGGCCTCGCGCAGATGGTCGAGCTTTCTAAGCCGCAAGACTGCACGAACTTCTCTGGCCATGAAACCCAGTAGGCCAAGCGTGATGAACGCGACAAAGGTGATGGCCACATAGCCAAGGACCGGTTGACGTTCGATGAGCGTTCTAACGATGCCTTCAGCCCAAAGGGTGAGACCAATGACTGTGAGGCCAAAAATGCCTGATCCAAGCAAGGTCAGCCATGCCATATTTTTTTTCTTGGGGTGGGCGACGTCACCGATGATGTCTTCGTCGCCCGGCTTGGCAAGGACAAAAGGCTCTAGGTCGACCGTGTGAAGCTCCATCACCTGGGGTGCGCGCCCCTGTTGTGGCTGGTCACTCATTGGATTTTCTCTCAACCTTCCGTGTGGTGCTTCGCAGTCCAGCTCATCCCAGTTGGTCCCCAATCATAAACTCCAAGAGCCGGTCGAGCCGGATATGAGCTAGCGATCTTGAGCTCGTCCCCCCACTGTTGTCGCCGTGAGGTGGGCGAAAGCGCACGAACCGCAAGGGGTAGTGCTTCGCATTCGGGCCGGTTAGCAGCGATGGCGATTGCGGCAAGTCACCTGGAAAGATGGCGACGTCGCGGTTGCCATCAAAGCTCTGTCCGTTGATGGTTTCGCCAGCCATAGGTGTTCCTGCGACCGCGCCGATATCTTCACCGCCCGAACGAGCGGTGGCTTCGCGCGTTGCCCGAACGGATGCAATCGCCATCGTTTTAACGTCAGCGCCGGCGAACAAAGCCCGCTTTCGCGCATCGTCAACCAGATGCTGCAGAACAGCTTCCAGCCTCTCGTGTTGGCTGTGGTGCAAATGATCAGCTT
>JBCCLK010000020.1:0-44313 GCA_039026935.1 Pseudomonadota bacterium | reverse complement strand
CGAGGGGGCTGAACTCGTTAGCCAACCCGACGAGATGTAATCGACGCCCGTCTCGGCGACGCTTGCGATCGTCTCAAGCGTGATCCCACCTGAGGCTTCCAAGACGACAGGTTGTCCGCCCGCGGCCTCGTGCAGCGCGACGGCCTCGATGAGGGCTGATCGAGACATGTTGTCGAGCAGGATAACGTCCGGCCGTTCCTGGTCTTGAAGAGCGAGAAGCGCGCGAAACTGATCGAGCGTATCCACTTCAATCTCAATCGCCACGAGATGCCCTGCGAACTCTTTCGCAGCAGCAACTGCTTCAACGACTCCGCCGCACACGGCAATATGGTTGTCTTTGATAAGGATCGCGTCGTCGAGCCCAAAGCGGTGGTTTGATCCGCCGCCCTTGCGTACCGCATACTTCTGAAATGCGCGCAGCCCCGGCAAGGTCTTGCGCGTGCATGTCACCTTCGCCTTCGTATGCGCAATGGCGCCAGCGTAGGTCGCTGTGGCGCTCGCGATGCCTGAGAGGTGCGTGAGGAAGTTGAGCGCGACCCGCTCTGCTGACAAGAGTGCGAGCGCGGGGCCTTCGATCTCAGCTACGACGCTGCCAGGTTCAAGTGGGTCACCATCGCGAAGGATTGTCGAAAACCTGAGACCTCCGCCAATTTGGCGAAACGCGCTTTCCGCATGCGGCAGACCCGCCAGCACACCGGCTTTGCGTGATCGGATCACGGCCTCGGCGCTCGCACCGTCGGGCAAGCAAGCTTGGCTCGTGATGTCGCCAGCGCGCCCAAGGTCTTCCAAAAGTGCGGCCTTTACCGCCTCATCCACGATGGGCTGAGGCAAATCGTTCGGCACTGTCACGCCGCCACCGCCATGTCAGCTATCGCTTGCCGTAACCGGCTCAAGGTCCAGAACGCGCGCCTTGCTTGCACTGGGTCAGTCTCTGGATAATCGGCCCGCGCATGGCCGCCACGGCTTTCGGTCCGCAAGGCAGCACTGGCCGTAATGATCCAGGCGGCCAGCGCCATGTTGCGCACCGACAGGTTGATAGCGTTGTCCTTGATGTCACTGAGTGTTTTAAGAGCGGCCGCTAGGCCGTCGCCGTTGCGCTCCACGCCGACATGCTTGCCCATGACCATGCGGACTGCGCGGCCTGCTTCTTCATCGGAGTGGGTGAGCGCGACCATCGCGCCATCAGTCTCAAGCTCGGTTTGGCGCTGCTCCGCCACCGGCATCAAGCGATGAATATCTTCTGCAATTCGCGCTGAGAAGACTACCGCCTCCAGCAGCGAGTTGGACGCCAAGCGGTTCGCGCCATGCGCTCCGGTAGAAGCGACCTCACCCGCCGCCCATAGGCCATCAAGCGAGGTTCGCCCAACAGCGTCTGTTAGTACGCCACCCATATGATAGTGGGCAGCTGGCTCCACCGGAAGAGGCTCTGTTCGCGGATCAAGGCCCGCTTCCTGGGCACTTTCAAAAACGGTCGGGAACTTCTCGGGGAAAGCCTCTCCGATTGCCTGGCGGGAATCGAGAAACGCACCTTTTCCGGACTGAACCGCCCTATGGATCGCGCGCGCTACGATGTCGCGCGGGGCGAGCTCAAGGTCTGGATGAATGCCCTCCATCAGGCGTGAACCGTCGGCATGGATCAGCGTTGCGCCCTTGCCACGCAGCGCCTCGGTGGCCAAGGGCGCAGGGTCTTTACCGACGGAAAGCGCCGTTGGATGGAACTGCACAAATTCGCTGTCAGCGAGGATAGCACCAGCGCGGGCAGCCATCGCAAGGCCTTGACCACGCGCCTCAATCGGGTTGGTTGTGATCGAGTAAAGCCCGCCGACACCGCCGCAGGTTAGGACAACCGCACGTGTCGGAAAGGTGGTCGCCGTCTCGGCCTGGCCACCCTCGGCACGGGCTTGGATGCCGGTCACATGACGACCTTGGGTGAGAAGCGCCTCAACCACATGGTTTTCCACCACGCGAATAGACGGTGTCTTTTGAACTGTATCGATCAGCGCTTCCATGATGGCTTTACCAGCCCGATCGCCTGTCACATGGACAATACGATCGGCCGAATGCGCTGCCTCGCGCCCGAAGGTGAGTCGCCCTTGAAGGTCTTTGTCGAACGGCACGCCGTAGGTGAGCAGATCGTGAATGCGCTCATTGGCTTCTTTAACAAGGAGTGTCGCGATCCCCTCATCGACAAGGCCTGCCCCGGCGGCGACCGTGTCGGCAAGATGCGCCTGCCACGTATCACCTTCAGAGATTGCCGCCGCGATCCCACCCTGCGCCCAGGCGGACGATGAGCCGTAGCCAAGGGTGGTTGAGGTTATGACTGTCACGGGCCGCGGCGCCATCTTCAGGGCGCAAAAAAGCCCGGCTAGGCCGCCACCAACGATGACAACGTCGTCGACAAGAGTGCTCATGAGGATGCTACTTTCAGGTTCTATTTTTACGCTTGCACGCTGCGAGTGAAGGACGCGACCACCCGACCGACGCGTCCTTCAAGATTTGAGATCAGTTGGTAAGAAGGCTGACCATCGCTTCAACTGACGACCTGGCACGCTTGGCCATCTCTGGCGCGATCAACACCTCGCCTTCCATGGTCAGCAGCGTGTCCAGGATTTTCGGCAACGTGATGCGTTTCATGTGCGGACAGAGATTGCACGGTTTCACAAACTCAATGTCCGGCGCAGACGCCACGACGTTGTCTGCCATGGAACATTCAGTGACCATCAAGACGCGGCCCTCTTTGTGCTTTACACACCAGTCAATGATACCAGCGGTCGAACCGGTGTAGTCTGCCTCTTCGATCACATCCGGTGGGCACTCAGGATGCGCGATGATCTTGATAGAGGGATCGCTCTCCCGATAAGCGCGCAACTCCTCTCCGGTGAACCGCTCATGCACCTCACAGGCACCGCGCCATGCGACGATCTCAATATCGGTTTGGCTTGCAACCCAGCGAGCGAGATATTGGTCGGGCAGGAAGACAACCTTTTTCACGCCCAGACTTTCAACGACCTGCACCGCGTTGGACGAGGTGCAGCAGATGTCCACCTCTGCCTTCACATCTGCCGATGTATTCACATAGGCGACCACAGGCACGCCGGGATAAGCCGATTTTAGAGCGCGGACGTCAGCGCCGGTTATAGACGAAGCAAGCGAACAGCCAGCCTTCATATCTGGGATCAAAACCGTCTTCTGCGGATTGAGGAGCTTTGACGTCTCCGCCATGAAGTGGACACCACATTGGATGATGACATCATCCTCAACACGGGTCGCCTCTCTAGCGAGCTGAAGCGAGTCGCCCACAATGTCGGCCACGCCGTGGAAGATCTCCGGCGTCTGATAGTTGTGTGCGAGGATCGCTGCGCCGCGCACTTTTTTAAGCTCATTGATCGCCTTGATGTAAGGCGCATGCACGGGCCACTCGATGCGCGGGATAGCGTGCGACATCTTCTCGTAAAGATGACCGACAGCAGCTTCCACCTCGTCCGTGTAGGTCAGGTCGGGCATTGGTAGAGGCTCAAAACGGCGCGGTGACGCCGGCGCTGGCGCGTTATACCAATCAGGGACAGGCACAGCAGCCACGGTGCGCGGGCTTTCCAAACGAAAGGTATCGCTTCTTGGCGTTTCCATTGCGGGGTTTCCTTCCCAAAGCGTCGCGTGGGCCGAAACGGGCCGCATCGAGCATTAATTCTCATTGCGAGCATAAGCCGTACATAGAAGGTTATGCTCAACTTGAGTTTTAATATAGCGATGTTTCATGTTTTTGACAAGATCACCGGCGGGTTTAACCGGATGCGATCGCCCCGTTGAGACGGCCCAATCAACTTTAGGAAGCATCCTGAAATGCGCCTTCAGAGCCGCTTGATGCAGGTCATGCACGGCTGGATACGTGCCAGGCGGTTCAAAAAAACTGATTTGAGCTACGAAGAATTCTTGTTGGTGCGACGACGGCGTGACGTATACCGATGATAATCTTATAGCGGCTTTCGTGGGGGGATAAGCAATGACATCGCCAACGGAAAACATGCACCAGTCAGGATCGACGAACCTCACATTGATCGTCGTTATTATCGCCGGCTGCGTGATAGCGCTCCTATCATTCGGTCCTCGTTCGAGCCTGGGGCTTTTCCTGGTTCCGGTCACAGAGACGCGGGGATGGACGCGCGAGATTTTCGCGCTGTCGCTGGCCATTCAGAATCTCATGTGGGGGCTTGGACAACCGATCACCGGTGCGATTGCGGACAAGTACGGGACGGGCCGGGTCCTTGCTGGAGGTGGCATCATCTATGCCGCAGGTCTCGTCCTTATGGCGTGGGCACCGACGCCGCTTTGGTTCCATCTGTCGGCTGGAATTATGATTGGGCTTGCGGCCTCCGCATCCTTCTCCATCGTGCTTGCCGCGTTTGGCCGGCGTGTGCCCGTTGAGCGCCAAGCGCTGGTCTTCGGTATCGGCACAGCAGCCAGCTCGATGGGTCAGTTCCTGTTCGCGCCGCTGGGTCGGAGTTTGATTGCAGAGTATGGATGGGAACAGGCACTGATGCTCTTGGCCGTCATCATGCTCGCCATTCCGGTGCTGGCGTTTGCACTACGCGGCAAATCAGAGTCGGCGGCCGCAGCAGACTACGTTGAAGATCAGACCCTGACGGCAGCGATCCGACAAGCGTTCGCCCACCGGTCTTACGTTCTTCTTGTCGTCGGCTTCTTTGTCTGTGGTTTCCATGTGGCCTTCATCACCGCACACCTGCCCGCCTATCTCGACGACCTCGGGATGAACCCAGCGCTTGGCGCTTGGTCTCTTGCGCTCATTGGCTTGTTCAATGTGGTCGGTTCGTTGGCCTCAGGGGTTATCGCCGGCAAGTACTCCAAACCCATTTTCCTGGCACTGATCTATCTTGCGCGCGCTGCTGCGATCACGCTTTTCATCGTCCTTCCCATCTCGCCGCTCACCGTCATCGTTTTCTCGTCCGTCATGGGGCTCCTGTGGCTTTCCACGGTTCCGCCAACATCAGCGCTGGTGGCCATCATGTTCGGACCGAAATACATGGCCACCCTCATGGGGATCGTTTTTCTCAACCACCAGATCGGTGCGTTCCTCGGCGTCTGGCTCGGTGGGCGTCTGTTCGATTCTACCGGCTCCTACGATGTGGTCTGGTATCTTGGAATCGCTCTTGGCATTTTCGCCGCTATCGTGCATTGGCCCATCCGAGAAGCGCGCGCAGAAAGCCCGCTCGCAAGCCCGGCCGAGTAAGGCGGGCAAGACATACCTTTCACACAGGGAAAAACCGGGATGGAAAAATTTCGAGCGATCTGGATCACTAGCGACGATGGCAAGCGCGCTAAACCCGCCTCTGTTCATGAGATCACCATCGATGATCTGATGGAGGGCGACGTCACGGTCAAAGTGAGCCATACGACGGTGAACTTCAAAGACGGTCTTGCCATTACGGCAAAAGGGCCGATCGCTCGCAAGTTCCCGATGATCCCCGGCGTTGATATGGCGGGCACGGTGGTTTCCTCATCGCGTCCCGATTTCAAAGAGGGCGATGAGGTTATCCTCAACGGCTTCGGTGTTGGCGAAGGCCATATGGGTGCCTATGCCTCCTACGCTCGGGTTTCTGGCGATTGGCTGATCCACCGCCCCGAAGGACTCACCCCTGCGCAGGCGATGGCCATTGGCACGGCAGGCTACACCGCGATGCTGTGCGTGATGGCGCTTGATGAGGCTGGTGTGAAGCCAGATGATGGCCCAGTGCTCGTGACGGGTTCGGCTGGAGGCGTGGGCTCGGTCGCGATCGCCATTCTTGCCAAGCGTGGCTACCATGTCGTGGCATCAACCGGACGTCTGGAGGAAGAAGACTATCTGAAAGATCTGGGTGCGGCAGAAATCGTTGATCGTGAAACGTTCAACACCGATGTCCGTCCGCTCTCCAAAGAGCGCTGGGCCGGTGCTGTGGACGCGGTTGGCTCCAAGACGCTCGCCAACGTCTTGTCACAGGTGAAGTATGGCGGCGCGGTTGCTGCGTGTGGTCTGGCGCAAGGCGGTGATCTGCCATCCTTCGTGCACCCGTTCATTTTGCGTGCTGTGAAGCTCATCGGCGTTGAATCGGTCATGGCACCGATTTCGTTGCGCAAGAAGGCGTATGAGCAACTCAGCAATGATCTGGATATGGCCAAGCTTGATGCGATGACAACGCATATTGCGTTCGATGATCTTTTGGACGCTGGTCAGCAGATTATGGACGGCAAGGTGCGGGGCCGTTTGGTTGTCACGATCTAAGCGTGCCGGTGAGACGGCTGCGCGTCGGTCTTAGTTGGATGTCACCACCGTCTGAGTCTGTTTGATCACAGCGACCCGGTCGGCAAGGTCCATGTGCCTCATCTGGTCCTCGACGTTCCCCTGGAAGACCATGGCCGCAAAAAATGCAGCACCGACAGATGGAAGCGTGACACCCAAAAATGTGCTCCCATAGCGACGCATCTTGCGTGGCTTGCCATTTGCCTTTTGACTGCGATCTTTCTGACTAACCATGCACTTGCCTAAATTGCCCTCTCCGAACCCGATATGAGAGGTAGCATAAACCCGCATCTCAAACCTTACCAAAGATGGTCGAAGCGGGGCGAGTTGAAGGCAGCGCAAACAGTGCCTAACCACGATCTCTCCAGTTTTATTGAAACTTTGGAACTTGGTTCTTACCGCACCACCGGTTGCCCCAGGCGCAGACCAGCCGCCGGTCGCTCGGCGATGATATTGCGCCGGAACCGATAAAGCGCTGCGGGTCGTCCGCCAGTGGCTTGGGTTGCGCTGCCCGTTGGTTCCACAAGGCCTGCATTGTCCACAAGGCGCCGAAAATTCTGTTTGTGTAAGCGGCGTCCTGCCACGGCTTCCACCGCCGTCTGCAAACCCGTGAGGGTAAAGCTGTTCGGCATCAACTCAAAGACGACCGGACGGTACTTTAGCTTGCCCCGTAGCCGAGCGATGGCTGTCGCGAGGATGCGGCGATGGTCCAGCGCCATGGATTGACCGAGCATCGTTGCTGCCGATGGGGGAGGTGCGGCACGACCATCGCGCACGGCTTCATCGGTCAGCCCCGCTTCGTAGAGCAACTCGTAGCGTTCAAGAACGCGCTCCTCATCCCAGGTCTGACTTCCAGGATCTCCAAAGGCGAAGGCAACGCGTTGGTCGCGGGTTAGCGAGCGGCCCGGTGGCTCAACGTCTCGATCACGC
Organism: Pseudomonadota bacterium; assembly: GCA_039026935.1. Lineage (GTDB taxonomy): Bacteria > Pseudomonadota > Alphaproteobacteria > Rhizobiales > MH13 > MH13. The sequence goes on along the minus strand of JBCCLK010000020.1, from coordinate 37,091 downwards.
GCCAACCAATCCTGAAGCGCTGGCAGAACCGCTCGATCAAGAATTGCTGGTCGGCCAGCTCTCCAGTCCTCCCAGGGGAAAAAGCTGTACCAGCTTTGCCAAGCCCAACTGCCTGCACCGTTTTTGTCTGATGCTTGCCGGCCACCCTCATCACGGGTTAGCGCAAGATAACCGACCGACATCATATGCGGTGCTGATGACGGTACTGTTGCATGCCGACCGCGATCACCGAACGTGTAAAGCTGTTCAATATAGCCGAGCGTGAAGCCCGTTTGTTCTTCGACAAAGCCACGCAGTCCGAGCTCAATCGTGCGGTGCTTGAGCGGCGTGAACGGCCCAGACGGGAGGGCAGGGGCGTTGTTTTTATCAGTGCTTTTATTGGGTTTTGCGCGTTGTCCAACCGTTAGAATAGCCGGCGAACCGCCAACCAGTGCCGTCACCGCTGCCGTCAGATCAATTCCAATTGTTTGGTTGGAGCCTGAAGCCATACCTCAAGTCAGGCCTATGACTGTTGGCCGATGGGCAGTGAGAAGGGTTTGCCTTCATAAGCCATCGCGCCACGTCCAATGCCGGTGATGGCATCCTTCATGGCTCCGCCCGCCTGCAGGATTTCATCAGCAAAGCCGACCATCCGTGCGTTGGGCGTGGCCCAGGGCGCTTTGGACCGCAACAAAAGCGCGAGCGCGTGCGGATCACTGCCAGGTGTCAACGCATGTGAGAGGATGTAACCGGCGGCGGTGGACCGGCTGACGCCTGCCCAGCAATGCACGATCATCGGACGTGATTGGTCCCATGCCCGACCGAACGCGAGGATCCGTTCCACATGGTCCGGGCTTGGCGGGACAAGCCCTTGCGCTGGAGCGGTGATATCGTTGAACTCCAGGTAGAGGTGGTTCTCCGGTTTGATGGAGGCAGGCCGGTCCACCTGCGTTCCGCCACTTATGACGGTCAGCATGTGGCTCGCGCCTGTTTGGGCGGCGACATCATGGATGGCGGCAAGGGAGCAAACGTAAAGGTTCATGGACGACCTGTTCTTTCAAACCTGCGTGTCACCGGTGCCGCACGTGCGCAGCAGGACTTTCCGCTATAGCCTCTAGATGGGCCTCAAAGGCCTCTGCGTGCGCGTTTAAAAAGGCTTCTTCCGCCTCGATGGCCGACAGGGGAACAAGGCGCATGTCGATAAGATCCGCCCGCGGTACGCCGAACAGATCACCTGCTTCGTGAGCTGTGAACCCTGCAAGTTGCACCGCTTCCAGATAGGCGGAGATGCGATCGGCCTGTTTGATCGTTTTATGGTGCGATTCACCAACCGATGGCGGCAGTTGATGTCTGAGATGGATCGCTGTCGCCAGCCGGTCCTCAATGGTACGGTAGCTTTCGCCCAAGAACGCTTTGAACGGTGAAATCATATCACCAATCACATACTCGGGCGCATCGTGAAGCAGCGTCGTCAGCCGCAGCTCGGGCGACGCTGCATTATCGTGCAGCGCATCAAGGACATGAAGGACAACCAGGCTATGTTGCGCGACAGAGAAAGCGTGGTCGCCCGTGGTCTGTCCATTCCAGCGTGCGACACGTGCAAGGCCATGGGCAATGTCTTCGATCTCCACATCAAAGGGAGACGGGTCAGCGATGTCCAACCGTCGCCCGGACAGCATGCGCTGCCAGACCCGTTCAGCTTGTTCACCTTTGTTGGACTTGCGCGGCAACCCCAGCATCCCTTTGATCTTAGGAAGATCACGACGCTTCGGATTGGTCCGCAACGTCTTTGCCAAGGCTGTACGTGGCATAGGGCGGCAGGGAAAGGGTAACTGGATTATCTTCGACACGAATGTCATCGGTTACGTGGTCCAGACGAATAACTGCGACCCCTGTCTTTGCGTTTTGTGCGACGAGCCGGACGGAGCCAATCGCCCGCTCAGCTGCCATGATGCTCGCACCTACCGTCAAAGTGTCGCCTTGGAGCAGAACCGGTCTTTTACGTGCCGTGCCACGATGTTTAACCCGACTCACCACCTCTTGGCCCACAAAGCACCCTTTGGTGAACGAGACGGCACCTGTCAGGTCGAGCGCGACATCGTGGGGAAAGTCTGTGTTGGGCAAGATTTCATCTGGCCCTTCAAGAACGCCCAGGCGCGCGCGATGGGTGAGGTAGCTCTCCAGCGGTCTCGTTGCCTTTACATCCTTGTAGACGCGCTTGCCCATCGCAGGATGGCGCAAGTCAGCCACACCACCGTCAATGTCGGTGCCAAGGCTTGCAAAGACAGGCCTGTCCGACGGGTTGAGCGTTACTTTTGCCCGCAACTTGTAAAGCGTTAGCCGCTGGGTCAGTGCTTGGACATCGCGCGCGTCGCAGTCGAGTACAAATCCGTCTTCATGACGGCTTATCAAGAAGGAGAAAAGAAGTTTGCCCTGTGGCGTCAGCAGGGCGTTGCCCACGGCTTCGCCAACACCTGGCAAGGTCGAGGTAATCAGACCATCGAGAAACGGCTCGCAATCCCCACCGGTGACGAAAAGCAGTGCGCGATGCGAAAGCTGGACGAGCAGCATGGCGGAAATTGATCCTTGATGGTGGCCCTGGGAGCGACAAAATGCTTGCTGCCCAGATATGCCGCCTACTGGATAATCTCAAGATCGGGTTGGAACGCATGTACCACGAAGGCAAATGTCACATCGTGAACAATAAGCTCTCCGTCCTGCGTGACGGTGATGTTGCCCACGTCGCGTCCCTCAGACATCACCTCCGTGTCGAGCGCGGATGCTTGGCCTGGCTGAAACAGAACCTCCATGCCAGCCTTCTCAAAAAAACCTTCTTCCGCCAGCTTTGCGGTTGAAATCGCAAAAAGCTCGTTGCCGCCGCGCACCATCACCACTCGTTGGAGCGGGGCGATACCCTCCGGGTAAGTGCCAGTGTAGAGGAAAGGTTCGGCGGACGTGTCATAGCCCTGATAGGGATTGAGCCCGTAAGGCCGCACGAACTCGCTTGGATCTTCCATGACTATGCCGTCCGGATGGGCCTCAGCGAACAGCTCAAAACTCATGATTTGAGACGGCAGAATGGTGAGCTCCGTGCCGCCATAGGACCCAACAATCGCTTCCCCTGAAAACTGTTGCCACCAGCTTTCGGTGGCGCGGTCGTACATGATGAGATCGGAGTTGCGCAGTTTGCCGGTTGTACCGAAAACCAACACATCATTGCCAACCGTTCGGTCGAACACCATGGCGGAATTGCACAGAGGGCAATAGGTCACGGCGACTGGGGCTCCGCCGACCACATCGTTGACGATTTGATGAAAGGTCATCACCCGTAACGGATAGGCACGGGTTTCACCGTTACGCGTAAAGCTCATCACAGGGTCGAGTGGGCTGAGATGCTCCACATCGGAGACGCCGATGAAACTTGGGCCATTGATGGGGGGAATGCCATCGCGCGCTGGACCACCTTCCTGCACATCTGCAAGATCGATGACGGTCCTACTGAAGTCGGTCTCCCACCCCTCAGCCTGCCATTTGCTAGGATCAGCAGACGCGTGGCTGGCCAACAGGAGCATCATCGCGCTCAGCGCTGCAAGCAGCGTCAAAACAGCAATGAAGCTCCGCGCGCCGACCGTGTCGCGTCGGTCTGTATAGGCAGCTAGGGATGTCATGAACGAACGTCTCCGCGTGTGAAGCACGTGAACCATGACGTAAGTTTGCTCAACGGGCCAAACACGGGTAGATCACTTTGCCGCGAGGTGCGGGTGCCGCAGAAGCTGGACGGAACCGGCTTAGTGCGTTGCTGCACAGCCTTCATCGAACATCTGGTCGATCGTGTCTTGCGCGCGCATGCCGCCTTCCTCATGACCAGCGGCCAGATCCGTTTCGGCATCGTCCTTTGAATTGATCAAAGCGCTGGCGCGATCAATGGCGGGGCGCAGCTGACCAACAATCGTCAACATCAAACGATCAGCAATCGCCGGATCCATAGGCTGGCATGCATTCACGCTGGAAAGTAGGATTTGAATGTCCGTCACTTGGGCATCGATTTCTGCGATGACCGCATCAAACCGATGCCGTACGTCGCCCGGTGCCGCCTCATAGGCTGCAATTGCCAACGCCTTATCGGCGAAGACGGATTGTTCAAAATGGTCTTTGTAGCTGCACGGCTCCCATGTGAGCACGTCCTCAATCATGGCTGGTATGTCCGGCACCATCTCCATCATCATAACGACCTCATTAAAATGATTGAGGTAGTCTGTTGCCAGCATACTACGCGGATTGATGTTGGCAGCCTGTAAGGCTTCAGCTGTGATGGTATTGAAAGCAATCATAGGACACAACACGCGAAACTATTCAGTCCTCCTATTAGTAGGCACTAAGAGTTACCAGACCCTTGTTTTCGATTAGCTGGCAAACTCGCCGGCCAAAGCGCGAGTGATAAGCTCTCTTGTCTCCGCGACACCATAAAGTCCTACAAACGAACCAAAGCGCGGGCCTTTCTCTTCACCGAGCAGGATTTGATAGAGCGCAGCAAACCAGCCCAGTGACACGCCAGGTCCACCGCCTGGACCCTTTTTGGAAGGGTCGGGGAAGTGTGAGCGACCCACATCGTAGACTGCGTCTTGGATCGTGGCGGCGTCGGCACCCTTAAGCAAAGCGAGCTTGCTGTTGAGGTCTTCCAGCGCCGCGCGCTCCTCCTCGGTGGGTCTGCGATACTGCTTGAACGGCTTCACCCTGTCCTTGAAGTAGCGCACGGCCGAGGTGACCAGCGGATCGAAAGCGGGGTTATCGCCCTTCTTAAGGCCCGTTCCGTAGCGCGTAATGAACCCCCAGAGCACGTCCTCATCTTCGGTGTTGGCAGCGCTGGCGAGATTGAGAAGCATAGAGAAGCCGACCGGCAGTTCGACGGCTTTCACATCGCCCGAATGAATGTGCCACGCCGCGTTGGAAAGCTTCTTGTCCGCATCCTGACGCTCAAATGCGCTCACATGCTGGAAATACTCATCCACCGCGCGAGGAATGACATCGAAATAGAGGCGTTTGGCCGTGCGCGGTTTTTGATACATGAACAGCGCGAGGCTTTCAGGCGAGGCATAGGCGAGCCACTCGTCAATGGAGATGCCGTTGCCCTTGGTTTTTGAGATTTTCTCGCCCTTGTCGTCGAGAAAAAGCTCGTAGACATAGTGTTCAGGGGGTGTGCCACCTAAGATGCGGCAGATCTTGTCGTAAATGACAGCGTTCGTCTGGTGGTCCTTGCCAAACATTTCAAAGTCGACGTCAAGCGCAGCCCACCGCATGCCAAAATCTGGTTTCCATTGCAGCTTGGCATTGCCGCCGCGCACATCGAGCGTAACATCCCGCCCATCCTCGTCTTCGAAGGTGACAGTCGCGTCAGCTGGGTTCACCTCTTTCATCGGCACGTAAAGCACGCGGCCCGTGGTCGGTGAGATCGGTAGGATGGGGGAGTAGGTGGCCTGCCGTTCCGCGCCCAACGTTGGCAGCATAACGTCCATCACCTTTTGGAAGCGCTCAAGCGTTCGCACGAGCATCTCATCGAACAGCCCAGACGTGTAACATTCAGTTGCGCTCATAAACTCGTAGTCGAAGCCGAACTGATCGAGAAAGGCGCGCAGCCGCGCATTGTTATGATGAGCGAAGCTCTCATAGTCCCCGGAGAAGGGGTCGGGCACGCGGGTGAGCGGCTTGCCTATATGGCTTTCCAGTATCGACTGGTTGGGCACGTTGCCTGGGATTTTCCGCATTCCGTCCATGTCATCGGAGAAGGCGATGAGCCGGGTGGGGATTTCGCCCTTGGTCAAGACATGAAAGGCGTGCCGCACCATCGAGGTTCGTGCCACTTCGCCAAAAGTGCCGATATGCGGCAAGCCTGAGGGTCCATATCCGGTTTCAAACAGGACTGGGTCTGTCTTCTTCGATTTTTCTATGCGTTTGAGAAGCTTTTTGGCCTCCTCAAATGGCCACGCTTTGGCGCGTGTCGCGGCATCAAGAATGTCTGGGTCGAGATGGGTCACAGTTTGGGTCATGGCGCCCTGATCCTGGCGAGAACGGTCGGCCTGCATGGAATGCTGCATGAAAAGTTGGCCCTTATGGCAAACGTGATGAGAGGGGATCGGGAGGCGCGCGCCTCGCACGATTTTGCCCTTGTATGCGTGTGGACGCGTTCCTAGCTTGGGGCAACGTGGAACACAATTGGTGCGGTTTGATGCGCGATAAAGGTCGCACCGCTCGAAACACTCCAGATAGACTTAAGGAATGCTCCAATGTCGGATATTTCTGCGCAGGACGCGCTCGTCATGGTCATGGTAATGGTCTCGGCGTCGGACCGATCCATGAAGGACGTGGAACTTGCCAAGATTGGTGAGATTGTCTCGTCCTTCCCGGTATTTGAGGACTACTCCCATGACCGCCTTGTAGCGACGGCGGAAACGACCGGCCACGCCCTTGCCGAAGAGGATGGCCTCGCCTCGGTGATGGATGCTGTGAAAGCGGCCATCCCTGAGCGCCTCGCGGACACGGCTTACGCGTGCGCGGTGGACGTGGCAGCTGCCGACCTTGATCTCAAGCAGGAAGAGCTTCGCATGTTGCAACTGCTGCGTGACGCTTTCAACCTCGACAAGCTGACGGTGGCGGCTTTGGAACGCTCTGCGATGGCGCGCTACCGTCGCCTGTAACAACCCAAGTTACGGCGGCGACCGCTGGGCCGTGCGATCCCAGAACAGGAAGGCCTCTCGCAGTGGTGCGTAATCGTCCGCCGTTCGCGCTTCAAAAGGTCGCCCGACGCCGCGGTCAATAGCATCGAAAGCATCGCCGTCGCGACCAGCAAGATCAACGAGCATCACCTGGAGTTGATCGATAAGCGCCGGATCGAGCGCTGAACGGGCAAAGTGACTGTAGTTCGGCACAGGGCGTGACCGCCAGATGATGCGCAGATCTGACCTTGTCTCTTCGCTCAATGCATTGGCAGGTTCCAGATCCAAGAGCGTTGCTCCCTCCGCCTGTCGGCTCCAGCCTAGGACGGCGTCAACAGAGCCATCACGCAACATAGATGTCGCAGCGGCAAGACTATCGGCAAAGACAAGGCCATCGTCGCTGATCTCAATGGTCTGGGTCCAGAGCTCAGACAGACCAACGCGGTGGGCAATGACGCTTCCCTCACCGACAATGGCCAGGCGTTTGCCATCAACGTCATCGATGTCGCGCAATCCTCCCTCACGCGAGGCGATGAGCACGCTCATCAGACCGTCAGAGCCATCTCGATTGGGTTGGCTCGCAAGCGGGGTCACGCAGTCGCAGTGGCGTTCGGCTGCAACGAGCAGACTTGACGGGGCCATGGCGTAGGCGATGTTGGCCCGCTGGAGCGCTGCCATAAGCCCGCGTGCATCGCGGTAGCCGATCATCTCGACCGGTCGGTTTAAAACCGCTTCCACATGGTCGCGAAAAGGCACGAACATGATCTGCTGGTGGCGGGGTGCTGTGTCAGCGAGAAACCCGATCCTAAAGACCTCAGCCGCCCCTGATGCAGAGCCTTGAGTCTGTTCGGTCAAATCGAGCGTGAGGCCAGCCGGTGGTGGAAGAGTACTGGACGGTGGGGCAAGAGATTGTGTTTCAATCGTCTCATCCGTAGTTTGCGCATGCGCGAGCGAAAGGCTTGTCGCGAAGACTATCGCCACCGCGCCATGTCGCGCCCAGTCTACGAGGTTTGCTGCTTTCGGCATCGTCATGAATCTGTCACGGGAGGGCGGCCATACAGCGCCCTCGTATACGCTCTTCCTTGTAAGAAAGCCCTGAATTCTCATGAAAAATCCTCAGATCGACGCTGTCATCTTCGACATTGGTAACGTTCTCTTACAGTGGGACGCGCATGCTGCCTACAAACCCCTTGGGTTGTCGGACGAAGAGATTAAGGCCTTTTTTAAGCAGGTCGGATTTTTCGAATGGAATCTGGAGCAAGATCGCGGTCGCACGTTCGCCGATGGCATTGAAGAGCTATCCAGCCGCTTCCCCGATGAGCGCCATCTCATTGCCCATTATGACACCCACTGGCAGCTCTCGATCTTGGGTCCAATCCAAGGCACGGTCGACATCCTGACGAGCCTTGCAACACAGAAAGTGCCGCTTCATGCGATCACAAATTTTTCCGCTGAGAAGTTCCCGCTTGAGCGTGCTCGTTTCGATTTCTTCGGCCACTTCGGTGAGATTGTCGTCTCAGGCGAGGAGAAGCTAATCAAGCCAGACCCTGAGATTTATGAGCTACTCTTGTCTCGAACGGGCCTGAAAGCTGAGCGTACTTTTTTCATCGACGACAGCATGCCAAATGTGAAAGGTGCGATGGCGGTAGGTATGCATGCGCACCACTTTACCGCGCCGTCGGATCTTCGCGAGGCGCTGCGCGGTTTTGAGTTACCCGGCGGAGCGAACGTCTAAAAAACCGGTCAATGTATTGCACGCGTTGATCGCAAGATCCTCCACGGCATAGCCACCCTCAAACACGATGGTTGTGGGCAGAGGGTTCCGGCCCAGCGCGGCACCAAGCGCGCTGAAGTCAGCATTTGTAAGCGCGAACTTTGAGATGGGGTCGCGCTCGAACGTGTCTAGACCAAGCGAGATGACCAAAGCATCGGCCTTGAACTTGTCTATGCGATCCATGGCGATTGCAAGTGCTTCGGCATAGGCGGGCCACCGCGTGCCAAACGGCAGCGGCAGATTGTGGTTTGCTCCTTCGCCAGCGCCCTCTCCAGTTTCGTCGGCGTGGCCCAAGAAGTAGGGGTACTCATCCATCGGATCGGCGTGAATGGAGACGAACAGAACATCCGACCGGCCATAGAAAATGGCTTGGGTGCCGTTGCCATGGTGGTAATCGACATCAAGGATCGCGACCCGTTCCGCGCCAGCCTCCCGAAGCGTCTGCGCAGCAATTGCGGCATTGTTCAAGAAGCAGTACCCGCCATAGGCATCTGCCATCGCGTGATGCCCAGGAGGGCGGCAGAGCGCAAAGGCTTCCCGATCTCCACTGGCAACACAACATGCCGCTGTCTGCGCTGTGGCAGCGCTGGCACTGGCCGCCGCCCAGGTGCCTGGCCCCATTGGCGTCCCAGCATCGAAGGAATAGCGCCCCATCAGCCCGTCCAGATGGCGGGGCTTGATGGCGCGTAGACCTCGGATCGGCCAGACGAAGGGAAAGGTGTCGGTTGCTTCAGGGTCTCGTCCGGCATCAAGCCAGCGATGCCAAAAGGTCTCAAGAAATGCAACATAGTCCGATGTGTGAACACGCTCGACAGTCCCGCGATCGAGCGCAGATGGCGTTTCGATGGGGCCTGCGCCTAGCCTCTTCACGGCACCTAAGACCATCTCTGCGCGAGAGGGTATCTCGACAGCGGGTACCAGCGCGCCGTCCGCCATCTCCACCTTGGGATGATGACGCATATGATCAGGGCTGTAGATGGTCAACATGAGGGTCGGCTCACATCGAACTTAAATCGTCTGGTTGTACGCGCCCACTTCCTCGTTCTCGCGTAGCACACTGTCCATCGCGGCAAACATCTCCCGCATACGCGCCTCAGAGACCGGGCTTTCCACCACCACGACCAACTCTGGTTTGTTGGAGGATGCGCGAATAAGGCCCCAGGTCCCATCTTCTGAAACAACGCGGATACCATTGACCGTGATGAGTTCGCGGATTGGCATGCCGCCAACGCTTTGGCCGCCCGCATGCATCGCGGTAAAACGCTTCACTACGCGGTCCACGACATCATACTTCACTTCGTCAGCGCATTTCGGGCTCATCGTTGGCGAGCCCCATGTTTTGGGCAGATCACGATAGAGATCGGCCATCGACTTTTGCGGATTGTTGTCGAGCATGCGGCAGACGGCGATAGCCGTCACAAGCCCATCATCGTACCCGCGTCCATAGGGTGTGTTGAAAAAAAAGTGCCCTGACTTTTCAAAGCCTGCCAGAGCGCCGGTCTCGGCGACGCGGCGCTTGATGTAGCTGTGGCCTGTCTTCCAATAGTCCGCTTTGGCTCCATTCGCCTGAAGCACGGGATCGGTGAGGAAGAGCCCCGTGGACTTCACATCCGCCACGAACGTTGCGCCTTCATGTTGAGCCGACAGATCACGAGCGAGCATCACGCCGATCTTGTCGGCAAAGATCTCATTGCCTTCGTCGTCCACCACACCGCAGCGATCCCCATCGCCGTCAAAGCCAAGCGCGACATCGGCGCCATACTCTGCGATGGCCGCCGCCATGGCGTGGAGCATTTCCATGTCCTCAGGGTTGGGGTTGTAACGCGGGAACGTGTGGTCAAGCTCAACATCGAGCGGTACCATCTCGCATCCGATGCGCTCCAAAAGCTGCGGTGCGAACGCGCCCGCTGTGCCATTTCCGCACGCACAGATGACTTTCATCTTACGGCTGAGTTGAACGCCGGACGCCATGTCGTCGAGGTAGGTATCAGCGAAGTTTGGCACGAAGACATAACTTCCGCCGTCGCGAGCTTTGCTTTCATTGACAAGCACGATGTCGCGCAGGCGGCCCATCTCGTCGGGTCCGAAGGTGACTGGGCGCTGCGTGCCCATCTTCACGCCGGTCCAGCCATTGTCATTGTGGGAGGCGGTGACCATCGCCACGGCAGGCACATCAAGCGCGAACTGCGCGAAGTAGGCCATGGGTGAAAGCGCAAGTCCAATGTCATGCACCTTCACGCCAGCTGCCATCAGACCGGAGATGAGCGCGTATTTGATCGACGAGGAATACCCGCGAAAGTCGTGCCCCACCACGATCTCCGGCTTGATACCTTGCTCGTGGATAAGCATTCCAAGCCCGGCACCCAACGCCTGTACACCCATGAGGTTCAGCTCGGGCGGAACGTCCGACCCCGGATGCCCAAACCACCAACGCGCGTCATACTCGCGAAAGCCTGTCGGCTTGACGAGAGGCGTTGTCTCAAAGGCAGACGTGTTGGCAGGGAGAGTTGATACAGGAGAGGGGAACAGCATACAGCACCTGATTGGATCGAGATGCCCTTCGTGTATCGGCTACCTGCTAGTTTTCCAAGATCAGCTCGCCATCCTTGAAGCGAAACCCGTGCAGGCGGCTTAAAAACGTCATGCCAAGCAAGTTTCTGGAAAGTGTGTCATCCCGTCCAACAACCGCCGGCACGTTGCGCACGCGTATCGAGCCAATCTCGACGGACCGGAGCATGATCGGAGCTGCATAGGTTGTTCCGTTCGCCGTGCTCATGGCGACCGTGAAATCGGACTCTCTTAACCGATAGCCTGCACGCCGAGCGTCACTCTCACGCAGGGCTATGACGCTTGCTCCCGTATCGACAAGCACATCCATCGCTCGCCCGTCGATATCTGCAACGGTGACGACGTGCCCACGACCATCCACCGGAAAACGCTCGCGGCCATACGACCGGGCATTTCCAGCTATGCGTTCTTCCTCTAACTGCCGCTGACGCTCAGTATCTGTTGGTGCTTCGATGGCGGCCACCACCTCTTCGGAGGGCGATGGGCCAATTGTGGACCAAGCGGTCGCAAAGCCCGCTGCAAAGGCAAGTACACCAACAAAGAGCAGACGCATGGGAGTTTCACCAAGCAAGAACTGATCGGAGATGATAATACCTCATCCATGCCAAGAAACGGCTAACAGGCATTACGAATTTTTACATACCCACAGCAACCACTCGTTAAGGTTGCATTTGCGATCTTATTTCGCTCCTCACCGGCTCAAACCGCCGACGAGGCTTGGGACGTCGAGGGGGCGGAACCCATAGTGCTTTAACCAGCGAACATCCGCCTCAAAGAAAGCGCGTAGATCTGGCATGCCGTACTTCAGCATCGCCATACGGTCGATCCCCATACCCCATGCAAAGCCCTGGTACTCGTCAGGGTCTAGACCACAGTTACGCAGCACATTGGGGTGGACCATGCCGCAGCCGCCAAGCTCCAGCCAGTCCTTGCCTTCGCCGAACTTGACCACGTCGCCCGAGCGATCACAGCCGATGTCGATCTCCATGGACGGCTCGGTGAAGGGGAAGAAGGAGGGGCGGAACCGCATGTTCACATCAGAAACTTCAAAGAAGCTTTTGCAGAACTCTTCCAAGATCCATTTCAGGTGACCGATATGGCTCTCTTTGTCGATCACAAGCCCTTCGACCTGGTGAAACATGGGCGTGTGCGTTTGATCACTGTCACACCGGTATGTCCGCCCAGGGATGATCACGCGGATCGGTGGTTCCTGGGAGCGCATCGTCCGGATTTGCACCGGTGAGGTGTGCGTGCGTAGGAGAAGCCGCTCTCCATCCTCTTTGGGATTGAAGAAGAAGGTGTCGTGCATCTCGCGCGCCGGATGGCCTTCGGGGAAGTTGAGCGCGGTGAAGTTCAGCTCATCGGTCTCAATGTCGGGGCCTTCTGCGACCGCAAAGCCCATATCGCCAAAGATGGCTGTGATCTCATCGATCACTTGGCTCACCGGATGGATGCGGCCTTCCGATGTCGGACCGCTCTGCACCGGCAGGGTTACGTCCAGTGTCTCGGTCGCAAGACGGGCATCAAGCGCTGCATCTTCAAGCACCGTCTTGCGTGTGATGATTGCATCGGTGAGGCGCGTCTTCAGACCGTTGAGCGCAGGGCCCATCACCTGGCGCTCATCCGGTGACATCTTACCGAGGGTCTTCATCTGCTCGGAGACGGTGCCCTTTTTGCCAAGCGCGTTTACACGCACCGCTTCAAGGCCTGCTTCATCCGTGGCGCCTTCAATGGCTCGCAAAAGTTCGGCTTCCAAAGCGTCAATGGCAGAAAGGTCGGCAGCATCAGTCATTGCAGAACAGGTCCGGTTGGAGACAAGGCGTCGTGTTAGCGTGGCGCGGTTTTATCCGGCCCGTCAGAATTCTAAAAGCGAAAAAACCCCGCCAACAGGCGCTGGCGGGGCTTTGAAAAAAGCGATCAATCGCTAAGCAGGTTAAACCAGTGCGCCCTTTGCCTGATCGACAAGCGCGGTAAAGGCTACAGGCTCGTGTACGGCAAGGTCAGCCAGCACTTTACGGTCCACTTCAACGCCAGCTTTGGTAAGGCCATTGATAAAGCGGCCATAGGTCATGCCCTGCTCACGGCAGGCCGCATTGATGCGTTGAATCCAAAGGGACCGGAACGCGCGCTTTTTGTTGCGGCGGTCGCGATAGGCATATTGATTTGCCTTCTCGACAGCCTGCATGGCGACGCGAATGGTGTTCTTGCGGCGGCCATAATAGCCTTTTGCCTGCTTGAGAACTTTTTTGTGACGGGCGTGGTTCGTAACGCCGCGGGAAACGCGAGACATGATGTTAGCTCCAAACTTCTAAAAGAGATGCGGCTTAGCGGCCGTTCGGCAGGAAGTGCTTGCGCACCACTCGTGCATCGGGCTCGGCCATCACCATGGTGCCGCGTGCCTGACGGATGAACTTGTTCGTCCGCTTGATCATCATATGGCGCTTACCGGCCTGGGCGACTTTCACCTTGCCGGAAGCGGTGAGTTTGAAGCGCTTTTTCGCGCCCGATTTGGTCTTCATTTTGGGCATTTTGCTCTTCTCAAATTTGGCCCAAACGCGGGTAAGCGTCTGGGCTAGGTGACGCAAGCCAAACTGTATCTGGCATGAGCTTTTCAGCGACCACGGCAGCCCAACACTGGCCGGCCCGCTGATGAAACGTGTCCTATACGCAGGAAGTCGCCGCCTTGCAAGCTGGAATGGGTAAGCGGCTCTCATTCCAAGACGCAATCCCAAAGACGCCCATCTTATCGTTGTACCGGGCCTTGATACCGGGGCGTAACCTGAGGCGGCATGACGCAGGATCATCGGGGGTCATGACCGTGAAAACACGTAAATGTTGGCTCCCATCAACAGCTTTATCGTGTTAAGCGCTGCCGCGAGCGGTAACCACTCTCAAGTCTAGGAATCCACCCATGCCTTTCATCATGAACCGTAGAAACTTCATCGTCGCGACATCGGCTCTCGCCTTCGCGCCCAAAGCACTGGCAGCAGAGACGCACAAGGTCGACATGCTCAACGTTGCGCCTGACAATCCCCGGGCCCGCAACGTCTTCGCACCGCGTCTTTTTCTTGTTCAGCCTGGTGACACGGTGAGCTTTCTGTCCACGGACCGCAGCCACAACAGCGCCAGCATCGACGGCATGATCCCCGAAGGTGCGGAAGCCTGGGACGGCGCCATCAACGCCGACATCGACGTGACTTTCGAAATGCCAGGCATCTATGGTTATGAGTGCACACCGCACCTCGCCCTGGGCATGGTTGGCGTTGTGATCGTTGAAGGCGACGGCAAGCTCGACAATCTGGAAGCTGCCCAAGCTGTTCGCCAGCGCGGCCGTGCCCGTCAGGCGTTCGCCGAGATCTGGGAAGAAGCCGAAGCAGCTGGCTATCTGTCCTAAGCACGCACCCTTTGGAGATGACCGTGTCAGGCTTTTTATCCTTACGCACGTTACCTGGCGTGGCACGCCTTCTCGGCGCTCTGTCGTTCATCGTGTGCCTGACCTTGCTCGTGGCCTTGCCACGGGCGTCATCTCTGGGCGTGGATACACTCGGCGCAGACATGCTGAGCAATGACGTAACGCTTATTCTTGAGCGGCGCGGTGGCGCGATCGAACTCTTTGTGGGCGGTCGCGCTGACGTGTTATCCACCAGCCTGGATGCAGAGCTGGTAGGAGCCGTCAACGACGAAGGTCATGTCCAGTTTGCTGACTTCTTTAGCGGTACGTGGACCATCGCAGAAGACCTCTTTGGGAACGTGACGGCGAGCGTCGAAAACGAGACACTCCCGGCGCATGCGATGTCACTGATGCTGCACCCGTTGGACGCGCCGTCGGTGCCTTTCTACGATTCGGTGGACGGTGTGCTCGCGGTCAGCATTTGCAGCGTTGAGGACCCAGCCGCTGATCTGACACTGGACGATAACGCGCTTTACGCCGGCTTCATTCTCTACACAGACGACAATGAAGCGCCGCTAACGCTCAGCCGTCCGATGCATGCTGGCGCGCCGCTGATGCTAAACGTGCGCGACTACACCGATGGTGCGCTGACCACCTCCTACAGCATCATGTGGAACCCGAGCGAGCCGCTTACACTGGCCGTCGCAGGCCAAGTTTAGCGACGATCCCAAAACAGTGACAAGAACGGGCATCTGGCGTCCGTTACATGCTGTGCCTTAAGTCCAGTCCTCTTCATTTGTGTGCCTGTTCACTTGTGTGCCTGCGCATGTCTGGTTGGTAGCTCGATACAGAGCGGGTCGAGTGGGCAGATAAGACAAAGCAGGCGGGAGGGCCTGGTATGAAGGCGCGGGCTGGGCCTTGACATTCTCCCTTTGAAGATCAGTTTCGCTCTCAAGACAGGGGTGTCCCACGGTGAGGGGCTGAGATGAACCCTTTGAACCTGAACCAGATCATGCTGGCGGAGGGAGTCTTGAGCGCACAAGACGTGCCCAGATAGCGGCACCTTGTATCGAGAGACTGAAATCTCGCCCCGCGTTCCTGACCTCCCCATCGTTACGAGGGAGGCACAATGGATAATCCAGGCAAGACTTTACACGACATGCGGTCATCGCGGCCGCTCGTGCATAACGTCACTAACTTCGTTGCCATGAATGTGATGGCCAATGTTTTGCTGGCTGTAGGGGCGTCGCCCGCAATGGTGCACGCCCGCGAGGAGGTGGCCGATTTTGCAACCATCTCCCAGGCTCTAACGGTCAACATCGGCACACTCGAACCCGACTGGGTGGACGCCATGGAAATGGCCGCCAAAACCATGGCAAAGGCAGCTAAGCCTTGGGTGTTCGACCCGGTTGGCGTCGGCGCGACGGCTTACCGGCAAGAGGCATCAAAGCGGCTGTTGGCGCTCAACCCGACAGTTGTTCGGGGCAACGCGTCTGAAATTCTCGCGCTTGCCGGTCTTGGTGGCTCGGGCAAGGGCGTGGATTCTGGCGATACCGTCTGCGATGCGGAAGCTGCTGCTCGGCAGTTGGCCCATCAAACGGGTGGCGTTGTCGCTGTCTCGGGTGAGGTCGACTTTGTCACCGATGGAAGCCGAGCGTTCCGGATCGCCAACGGTCACCCCTTGATGGGGCGGATCACAGTCATGGGCTGCTCGCTCAACGGTGTGATCGCAGCTTTCTGCACCGCTGCGCGGCCTCTTGAGGCGACCGCTGCTGCGCTTGCATGCTACGGCCTGGCGGGTGAGACAGCGGGCAGCGATGCATCTGGGCCTGGTAGCTTCCAATCGGCATTTCTTGACGCGCTTCACGCGCAAACCCCCGATCTCCTCAATGAAGGCGCACAGATCACCAGCGTGATGGCTGAGATCGCATGATCGGGCCGATCTACTTCGTTACCGACGCAGATGCGCCGCACAGCATTCTCGATCAGGCACGCGCTGCTGCAAACGGCGGCGCGAACGCTGTGCAGTTGCGTGATAAAGTGCTCAGTGACCGCGAGTTCCACGACCTCGCCGTGATGCTCATGACCGAACTTAAGCCCTCAGGCGTGAAGGTGATCGTCAACGACCGGGTACACGTCGCGCAAAGTTCGAAAGCGCATGGTGTCCATGTCGGGCAATCAGATGGCCACGCCGAAGAAGCGCGAGAACGGCTTGGACCGCTAGCTATCATCGGCCTTTCCATTGAGAACCTTGCTCAGTGTGCCGATGTACCAGGCTGCGTCGATTACATTGGAGCAGGGCCCGTTCGCGCCACTGCGACCAAGCCAGACCATGCCCCGCCCATCGGTTTTGAAGGTTTGGCAGAGATTGCCGCCGCCTCCGCTGTTCCGACCATCGCGATCGGTGGTCTCGGCTTTGGCGATGCCGCCGCCATCAAACAGGCGGGCTGCGCGGGGCTCGCTGTGGTGTCCGCCATTTCGCGTGCAGACGACCCACAGACAGCTGCACGGGCTCTCCTCAATGATTGGAACACTGCATGATCCCAAACATCTTGAGCATCGCTGGGTCCGACCCTTCGGGCGGGGCCGGCATCCAGGCTGATATCAAGGCTATCAGCGCCAATGGCGGATATGCGATGGCGGCGATTACCGGCCTCACGGCGCAGAACACGCGAGGGGTATCGGCGGTCGAGATCGTCTCTCCAAAAATGATCAAAGCGCAGATCGCTGCGATCCGGGATGATATCACGATCCATGCCGTCAAGATCGGCATGCTAGGGTCTGCACCCGTGATTGACGCTGTTGCGCAGGCTCTTGATGGGCTCGACGCGCCGGTGGTGCTTGATCCGGTGATTGTGGCGAAGGGTGGGGACCGTCTCCTTGCTCAGGATGCTGTCTCCGCGCTGCGCGACAGTCTTCTGCCACGCGCGCTGGTTGTCACGCCGAACCTGCCCGAAGCCGCAGACCTGTTGGGAAGCATCGAAGCTCGGACCGAGGACGAGATGGCTGCACAAGCGAACGCGCTCTTGGCGCTTGGCGCTGGTGCTGTCTTTATCAAAGGCGGGCATCTATCTGGCGCAATAAGCCCGGACCTTCTGGTTGGAGCAGACGACGTGCACCGCTTTGATGGTCCACGTCATTTCACCAAGAATACACACGGCACGGGCTGCACTTTATCATCCACGTTAGCGACCTGGCTCGGCCACGGCCTGCCGCTGGCAGATGCCGCCGCGCGTGCCAAAGCTTACGTCGCAGGCGCCATCGCGGCGTCCGATCATCTCACAGTCGGCCATGGCCACGGGCCCACCCATCACTTTCATACCATTTCGTTCAAGGAGATCGCATCATGAGCGACACCGCTCTTCACAAGCCGCTCGCCGATCAGACTATCCTCGTCACCGGCGCCGGGCGCGGGCTCGGCGCTGCCATCGCGAGGGCCTTCGCGCGGGAGGGCGCGCGGGTCGCGATCAACTATCGTCAGAGCCGCGATGCGGCGATGGCGCTCTCTGACGAACTGGGAGAAAACGCTGTAGCCTTCCAAGCTGATGTAACCGACGCTGCTGCGATGCGCGCGATGGTCGGCGAGATCACCAAAACACTTGGGGCGCCGGATGTACTGGTGCACAACGCGCTGGCTGATTTCGCCTTTAACGGCGATGCTCGTTCGCAGCTTGACAGCCTGAAGTGGGGCGAGATCGCAGCACAGGCTGAAACGGCGGTGGGTGGTGCGCTCAACGGTTTGCAGGCGCTGTGCCCGCATTTTGAAGCGCAAGGTTTTGGGCGGATTATCACCATTGGCACCAACCTCGTCCAAAACCCGGTCGTACCCTACCATGACTACACGGCAGCGAAGGCGGCGCTGCTGGCTTTCACGCGTACTGCTGCCAAGGAGCTTGGACCCATCGGGGTGACCGTGAACATGGTCTCCGGTGGACTCCTGCGCACGACGGATGCAAGCGCTGCAACGCCTGAAGCGGTGTTTGACATTGTGGCAAGCCAGACGCCGCTCGGCCGCGTGACGACGCCGGACGAGATGGCCGATGCCGTGCTCTTTTTCGCCTCAGCTTGGGCGCGCAGTGTGACTGGGCAGAACCTGATTGTCGACGGCGGGCTGGTGTTCGACTAGGCGAACATCCTGCTCAATAGATTTGCACAGCTGCGCCTGGAGCCGTTAGACCGGCAGCACTATGCTTGCTGACCGACCCACCTGCGATATCCTCTGCATCGGCGGCGCTGTGATGAACCGCAAACATCGCACGATTGGACCGCTCGTCGCTGGAACGTCGAACCCAAGCAGTGTGTCACACAGCTTTGGCGGCGTTGCGCGCAATGTTGCCGAAGTGCTCGCCAAGCTTGGCTCTTCCGTTGGGCTTGTATCGGTCGTCGGGGAGGATGAGGCGGGTCAGACGATCCGTCTCCATGCCAAGGCCTTGGGCATCAAAGTAACGGCATTGGCAGTGACAGCGGACGCGGTGACGGCCGATTATACCGCTGTGTTCGACGCGGACGGTGATCTCGCCTTCGGGCTGGCGGCGATGGGCATCTTCGATCAGCTTAAACCCGCGGTTGTTGATGCTGCTTGGTCGTCCGTCGCGCCGGAAGGATGGATCTTCGCGGACTGTAACTGTTCGGCGGAGACGCTTGCGCACATTACAACGCTAGCTGGATCATCAAGGCGCAAGCTGGCGGTCGACACTGTCTCTGTCGCCAAGGCACAGCGTTTGCCCGAAGACCTGTCGCCGATTGATGTTCTTTTCACCAACACTGATGAGGCCGCGTCTCTTGCAGGCAACCCTAACACTCCCAAAAGCTTGGCCAAGGCTATACAGCATCGCGGCGCGCGCGCTGTGGTGCTAACGTTGGGATCTGAGGGTCATCTTGTCTGCAGCGAAGACGAGGTAATGCAACCCCCCGCCATGGCTGCAAAGGTGGTCGATGTTTCCGGAGCGGGCGATGCGCTGATCGCTGGAACGCTGTATGGCCTCATGGCGGGCCGCAGTCTCCTTGACGCCTCCCGTCTTGGAGCGAAGCTTGCGGCACTTACCGTGGAGAGCCCTCTGGATGTACGTCCTGATATCAGCGCCGATACAGTGCGCGTCGATTAAGTGAAAGTTCTGCGGCCATGAATGATCTGATCCATGTACACCCTAGTGTGGCGGAAGCTCTTGAGGATCGGGCTCCCCTTGTAGCGCTCGAGAGCACGATCATTACCCACGGAATGCCGTATCCCGATAACCTTGCCATGGCTCTATCTGTAGAGAAGATCATTGCTGAGGCGGGAGCCACGCCAGCCCTGGTCGCTGTCATTGATGGGCAGATCACGGTCGGTCTCAATGACGAGGAGCGAGAATCGCTCGCCAAAACGAAGAGCGCCCGGAAAGTGTCCCGCGCCGATCTCGCCTATGCCGCAGCCTTCGGCGAGAATGCCGGAACCACCGTCGCGGCGACTATGCTGATCGCCAACTCTGTGGGCATCCACGTGTTCGCCACCGGCGGTATTGGTGGCGTGCATAAAGGGGCAAGTGAGAGCTTTGATATCTCCGCTGACCTCCTGGAGCTTGCCCGCAGTTCTGTCATCGTCGTAGCGGCGGGCGCCAAAGCTATCCTCGATATCCCAAAGACGCTGGAAGTTCTGGAAACTCAAGGCGTTCCCGTCATTGGCTATGGTACCGACAAGATGCCTGCCTTTTGGTCGCAAAGCTCACCTTGGGATGCGCCGCTTAGGCTTGATAGCGCGCGCGAGATTGCAACGTTCCGGAAGACCCGGGACGGGCTTGGTATCGAGGGCGGGATGCTGGTGGCGAACCCTATCCCGGCGGCGAGCGACATACCGTTCGAAGAGATGCAAGGTTACATTGATGCTGCTCAATTGGACCTGGAGCGCCATGACATCCAAGCCAAGGAGGTGACGCCGTTTCTGCTTGGCCGCATTGTGGAACTGACCCAGGGCCGCAGCCTTAAAAGCAACATCGCTCTGGTGGAAAACAACGCCAAGGTCGCCGCGGACATCGCAAGGGCGTTAGCCGCGGGCTGAGCGTGGCCGGGGAGAAGACCCGATGGACATCTTTAAAAGTGCCGAACGCCTCATGGCGATGGACGATGCTGCATGGGCGCGGCACGCCAACCCTTGGAGCGGCTATACCCGGTTCTTGGGCAGTATCCCGCTCTTCTTCGCGCTATGGAGCATGCACTGGATCGGCTGGTGGTCGCTCGTCCCCATTGGCCTCATGATGGTTTGGACCTTCGTGAATCCGCGACTTTTCCCGCCGCCAACGCAGACGACCAGTTGGGTGACACGCGGTGTGTTGGGCGAGCGGGTTTTTCTCAACCGAAAGCAGATCGCAATCCCGGCTGAACACCTCATCATGGCACGGATCACAACAGGCATTTCAGCCCTCTTCTTCGCAGGCACCATCTGGGCGTTCGTTCAACAGGATTTGATGACCGCGATCATGAGCTGGAGCGGCACTATCTTGGGCAAGACATGGTTTGTTGATCGGATGGCCTGGCTTTGGGACGATATGAAGGCCTCTCACCCGGTCTACGCGGCGTGGGATCGCGCCGATTGGACGGCCTCTTTCGCGGCAAGCCACGAGAATACCACGACTTAGAGCAATTCTCATAAACCTTGAGTCGCGTGAATGGCTCTATCTCATTGTTTTATCGCATTTTCTGGGCGCGAAACCGCGCACACTTTCGCTGAAAATGCTCTAGCTGGACGCCAAACGAGCCGCTTGCGTATCTACCTTATCGATCCACATCTGCTTGTCCGCATCGCTCATGAAAGACCCCGCAAAGCTGTTTTTGGCGAGCTGAATGATGTCTGACTCACTTAAACCCAGCGGGTCAGTGATCGCGTGATAGTTCTCGTTGAGATAACCGCCAAAATAGGACGGATCGTCGGAGTTCACCGTCACCAGCACGTTCGCGTCGAGCGCCTTCTTTACAGGTGAGGCAGCAAGGGTGGGGATGCCTTTGAGGTACAAGTTCGAGAGGGGGCACATGGTGAGCGGCATCTGACTGTCCGCCAGACGTTTCGTGAGGGCTGGATCGCCGAGTGCCGCATTGCCGTGGTCGATCCGCGAGACGCCCAAAAGATCGAGACTATTCGTGACGTTCTCTGCCGGGCCTTCCTCACCTGCGTGGGCGACAGTGATAAAACCTTCATGCCGCGCCTCTTTGAAAACGCGTTCAAACTTGGCAGGTGGATGTCCGTTCTCAGAGCTATCAAGCCCAACGGCGTAGATGCTGTCCTTATGTTTGACGGCGGATTTCAGCGTGTCAAAAGCAGCTTCTTCGCTCAGATGGCGCAAGAAGCACATGATCAGCTTCGATGTGATCCCAAGCTCTCTCTCGGCTTGATCCAGCGCACGCACGACGCCCGCCAGCGCGGTTTCAAACGCCACGCCCCTTTCGGTATGTCCCTGCGGGTCGAAGAACACTTCCGTATGCGTCAGGGCATCTTGTTTGACGCGTGTGAGATAGGCCCAAGTGAGGTCAAAAAAATCCTGCTCTTCGATGAGCACGGACATGCCCAGGTAATAGATGTCGAGAAAGCTTTGAAGGTCCTCGAACTCATAGGCTGCCTTCACGTCCTCAACGCTTGCATAGGGAAGCTTCACGCCGTTGCGTTCCGCAAGCGCCAGCATCATGGGTGGCTCCAGTGATCCTTCGACGTGAAGATGCAGCTCGGCTTTTGGCAGAACGTCGATGAGATCGTGCACACGGCTCACAGGCGGTACTCCTAAGGATGGCGTTATTGCGGTTCGTACCCGTCAGCTTCCAAAGCATAGCCTGCCAGATAAAGCGACCCGCAGATCAGGATGCGAGCGGGCTCTCCAGCACCCATTTCGATCTCTTGAAGCGCCTGTTCGAGGTTCGGTGAAACGGAGGCAAATGTCCCACCCTCGGATGCAGACGCGGCTAGGCCCACCGTATCATAGCTCTTCTCATGCCCTGGGATCGGGATTGCCACCACCTGACGCGCTAGGCCATTGAACGGCTCGAAGAACGCGCTCGCGTCCTTCGACTGCAGCATGCCCGAGATGAGGTAGAGCGGACGCGGCACACGATCTTCGAGATCGGCCATCGCCTCGGCGAGCGCTTGACCTCCGCCGGCATTGTGTCCGCCATCGAGCCACACGTCACAGGTCGGCGCAAGGGAAGCGAGGCTACCGCTCAGCTTTTGCAGCCGTGCGGGCCAGGTTACGTTGCTCATCGCGGCATCATACGCGCTATCGCCGACATCAAGCTTGCTGTGCCGCAGACAGGCAATGGCAAGACCAGCATTGGCGATCTGATGGCGACCTGTCAGCTTCGGCAGCGGCAAATCGAGAAGCCCGAAATCATCTTGATAAACGAGCCGCCCATGCTCTTCATAGGCCATATAATCTTGGCCGTGGACGACAAGCGGCGCGCCGACACGCTTGGCAGCCGCTTCGATCACCTCAAGCGCCTTCGGATCCTGCCCGCCTATCACAGCGGTGACTCCACGTTTCAGGATGCCAGCCTTTTCCGCTGCGATCTTCTCAATCGTATCACCGAGAAAGCCCATATGATCCATGGAGATTGGCGTGATCGCGCACAGATGCGGGGTCTCCACGACGTTCGTGGCGTCGAGCCGCCCTCCAAGGCCCACCTCAAGCAACGTCGCATCCGCGGGATGGCGTGCAAAAAGGTGCATCGCGACGGCGGTTGTCGCCTCGAAAAAGGTGATCGATTGGCCAGCGTTCACGCGCTCGCAATGGAGAAGCGCTTCGGTCAGTTCCGCATCGCTCACGAACGTGCCGCCTGATGCTTCACCTATCCTGATACGTTCATTGAAGCGGACAAGATGCGGCGAGCTATAGACATGCGCAGCCTTACTATCGGCCTCCAAAATGGCCCGTAGAAACGCAATTGAGGACCCTTTGCCGTTGGTGCCGGCAACATGGATCACAGGAGGGAGTTTCAGATGCGGATCGCCGAGGTCCTTCAACAGGCGTTGAAGCCGTTCCAGGCCCAAATCCCACGCGCGCGGATGCATCGTTGAGAAACGTTGCAGGAGCTCAAGCGCGGGTCCCTTGGTCGGAACCATAGGGTCGGTCGGAACGGGGCCAGTTGGAATGGGGTTCATCGGCAGATTGTCCGTCATGCGGTCTGAGGATCGCTTTCCACGGGGACTTCGTCCGCCGATTCCGCCATATCGCCGGTTACCATCTCAGGCACCTCGATAACCTCGTCTGGGGCCGCAAGAGCTGGAGCTGCAACAGGGTTTGTCATGAGGTCGACGAGTCGTGCCAGCATATCGCGCATATCTTTGCGCTCCACCACCATGTCGAGCATGCCGTGCTCCAAGAGGTATTCTGAACGCTGGAAGCCCTCCGGCAGCTTTTCCCGGATTGTTTGTTCAATCACGCGGGGGCCAGCAAATCCAATGAGTGCGCCCGGCTCCGCGATGTGAATGTCGCCAAGCATCGCGTAGGAAGCCGTTACGCCGCCGGTCGTTGGGTTGGTCAGAACCACAATGTATGGGAGCCCAGCCTCTTTCACCTGAGAAACCGCCACCGTTGTGCGAGGCAACTGCATCAGTGATAGGATGCCTTCCTGCATGCGCGCACCGCCGGAGGCTGCGAACAATATCAGCGGGCGTTGTCGTTCGACTGCGATTTCCGCCGCTTTG
This sequence comes from Pseudomonadota bacterium, assembly GCA_039026935.1. Classification (GTDB taxonomy): domain Bacteria; phylum Pseudomonadota; class Alphaproteobacteria; order Rhizobiales; family MH13; genus MH13. Next base: position 13,008 of record JBCCLK010000020.1, on the reverse strand, counting down.
ATGAACGCTTCACCAGCCGCCATGCCAAGCGAGCCGCCCATAAAGGCAAAATTCTGTGCTGCGACAACGACCGGCTGCGCGTGGATGGTCCCAACTGCTATGAGAAACGCATCCAACTCGCCTGTCTTGGCGCGGGCATCCTTCATGCGGTCGGTATAGCGCCGCTCGTCGCGGAACTTGAGTGGATCAGCGACGACATCGGGCGTTGGGATCAGCTCAAATTGCGCCCCGTCGAACAGCCTTTCCAGGCGTTTGCGGATCGGCATACGCATGTGATGGCCGGAGTTCGGTACCACCCAATCATTGTTCTCCAGATCACGGTGGAAGACCATTTCGCCGGTCTCTGGACATTTGATCCAGAGATTGTCTGGTGTCTGGCTAGAAGAAGAGAAGAGCGTGCGGATTTTGGGCCGCACAACATTATCGATCCAGTTCAAGGGGTCTTAACTCCTGTGGGAGGGATCGTGCGAAAGTAAACTACGCGCTGCGAGCGCGCCTCACGCCGACCGACAGTTCCGCCGTCAAGCTTGCTGCTGCTTGTACCGTCATATCGGTCGCCTTGCCATCCTCATCAAGGCTATTGGCAATTGCATCGATCAGGGCCGTCCCAACCACGACTCCATCGGCCACCGATCCGATGGCAGCTGCATCATCGGGCGTTTTGATGCCAAAACCCACCGCGACCGGCAGATCGGTATGTGCCTTGATGCGGGTGACGGCGTCGCTGACCACCGTTGGGTCGGCGCTTGCGGTACCTGTGATGCCCTTGATCGCCACGTAGTAGACAAAGCCTGAGGTGTTGCCGAGCACCGTGGGAAGACGCTTCTCATCCGTTGTTGGTGTGGCAAGGCGCACAAAGTTGAGCCCTGCTTTCAAGGCTGGCAGGCAAAGCTCGTCGTCTGTTTCCGGGGGAAGGTCGACGACAATTAAACCATCCACGCCCGCGGTGAGTGCTTCCCCAAGGAAGCGTTCAACGCCGTAGATATAGATCGGGTTGTAATAGCCCATCAAAATGATCGGCGTGTCGCTATCGTCAGCACGAAACTGGCGCACAAGCTCAAGCGTTTTGCCCAGCGTTTGTCCGCCTTTGAGAGCACGGCGTCCAGCGGCTTGGATCGACGGGCCATCAGCCATGGGATCGGAGAACGGCATGCCCAGTTCGATGAGGTCAGCGCCCGAGGAAGCCAGTCCCTTGATGATCCCAAGTGAGGTTTCCATGTCCGGGTCGCCGCCCATCACATAAGTCATGAGGGCAGGTCGTCCTTCGGCGCGGATGGCGTCGAAGCGGGTTTCGATACGTGTGGTCACTGGCGTATGTTTCTACTGATGGTGTCGCTGATCAAAGAGTGACGACATCACCGTCTTCTTTCACAAATCCATCGACTTTGTCAGCGCTCGGCAGAACCTCGAGCACTTTCTCAGAGGGTCTTGAAAGAACGGTTCCTAGCGGCGTCACAACGATGGGGCGGTTCATCAGAATAGGGTGCTCGACCATGAAGTCTATCAGCTGATCATCTGTCAGGTCTGGATTGTCGAGGCCCAACTCCTCATAAGGCGTGCCCTTTTTGCGCAAGACCTCGCGCACCGAAAGGCCGGTTGCTGCGATCAGTTCAACAAGCTTTTCTCGCCCAGGAGGCGTTTCCAGATACTCAATAATTTCTGGTTCTTCACCCGACTCGCGGATCATTTCAAGCGCGTTTCGTGACGTGCCGCATTTCGGGTTGTGCCAAATGGTGATTGTGTTGGTGATGGTCATTGATGTGTGGCTTCCTGTGCTTTCAGCGCCTCTGCGACGGTATGCACGTCCTTATCGCCGCGACCGCACAGGTTCATGACAAGGATCTGATCCTTGTCCATGGTTGGCGCAAGCTTCGCCACATAGGCGAGCGCGTGAGCTGGTTCGAGAGCGGGCAGGATGCCCTCTGTTCGCGACAGGAGCTTGAATGCCTCCAATGCTTCGCGGTCATTGACCGGCACATACTCCACCCGGCCAATATCCTTCAGCCAGCTATGTTCTGGCCCAATGCCTGGGTAGTCGAGCCCCGCGGAGATGGAATGCCCTTCCAAAATCTGCCCGTCTTCGTCCTGAAGCAAGAAGGTGCGGTTACCATGCAGCACGCCGGGTTTCCCGCCGGAGAGCGATGCGGCGTGTCCATTCTCAACCTCGACGCCATGACCGCCGGCTTCGACGCCGATCAGTTTAACGTCGCTGTCATCAAGGAACGGATGGAAGAGGCCGATGGCGTTCGAGCCCCCGCCCACGCATGCCACGGCTACATCTGGCAGACGGCCTTCAGCGGCGAGCATCTGTTCGCGCGTCTCCTTGCCGATGATGGACTGAAAATCCCGCACCAACATCGGATAAGGATGCGGACCTGCTGCCGTGCCGATGAGATAGTAGGTTTCATCCACCGTTGCGACCCAGTCGCGCAGTGCTTCGTTCATAGCATCTTTGAGCGTGCCAGCTCCAGCTGTCACGGGGATGACCTCGGCACCCAAGAGCTTCATCCGAAAGACATTGGGCGCCTGCCGTTCAACATCAGTGGCGCCCATGTAGATGACGGCCTTCAGTCCGAACCGCGCGCAGACCGTCGCCGTTGCGACACCATGCTGGCCAGCACCTGTCTCGGCAATGATGCGCGTTTTGCCCATGCGGCGAGCGAGTAGGATCTGACCGAGGCAATTGTTGATCTTATGGCTGCCGGTATGGTTCAGCTCGTCACGCTTGAAGTAGATTTTCGCCCCGCCAAGCTCCTGCGTTAGCCGTTCTGCGAAGTAAAGCGGCGAGGGGCGCCCAGCATAGGTCGCATTCAAGCCCTCAAGCTCTGCCTGGAACGCTGGATCGTTCTTGGCATCCGCGTACGCGGCTTCCAGATCGAGGATCAGCGGCATCAAGGTTTCAGCAACAAACCGACCGCCGAACAGGCCAAAATGACCCTGCTCATCGGGCCCAGTGCGGTAGGAGTTCACCCCTGTCGATGCAGACTGGATAGAGGATGGTGATGTCATACGACTACTCTCATATCTGTGCTTGGGCGGGCGCGCTCTGGATGGCTCCAGCGTCTTGGCGCGCAGCCGCAACAAAGGCTTTGATCAAATCGGGGTCTTTGACGCCAGGCGCGCTTTCCACACCTGAGGAGACGTCCACGCCCATTGCGCTTGTCTGGTGAACAGCGTCGGCGACATTGTCGATGGTGAGTCCCCCCGACAGCATGAACGAGACGTCCTCATCAAGCTTTGAGAGCAAGGACCAATCAAACGTTGCGCCCAGTCCTCCGGGACGGTCGGCGTCTTTTGGTGGCTTTGCGTCGAGAAGAAGACGGTCGGCGACTGATGCCATGTGGGCTGCATGCTCGACATCGTCAGCATTGGACACGCCAACCGCCTTCATGACGGGGCGTCCAAATCTGCTGCGGACCGCCTCGATGCGCGCGGCTTCCTCGGCCCCATGGAACTGCCACCAATCGGGACGAACCGCATCGTGCAGCGCGGCCAAGAGGCCATCTTCAGCATTGACGGTCAGGATCACGATCTGAACTTTACCGCGCGCGGCTCGCGCCAACACCTGCATTGTTTCGATGTCGAGATGCCGTGGGCTCTTCTCAAAATGGACAAGCCCGATCATCTCGACACCGCTTTCGATGGCGGCATCGAGCGCTGCACGAGCGGTAATTCCGCAGATTTTGACGGCTAACGTATGCATCCCAGTCCTCTATCGGGGTGGCCCTACGCGTGCAAGACATGCAAAACGCACAAGTCATATCGCCTTTAACACGGAAGATAGGTCAAATTGGCCGAAGCTCTCTCAACCTCAGAGATTGAACGCTACGCCCGGCATCTCGTCATCAAGGAGATTGGTGGACCGGGCCAGCAGAAGCTGAAAGCTGCTCATGTCGCCGTTGTTGGCGCGGGCGGGCTTGGCTCGCCATGCCTTCTTTATCTGGCCGCTGCGGGCGTGGGGACGCTCACTATCATTGATGACGACGACGTCGCGCTGTCCAACCTCCAACGGCAGGTTTTGCACATATCAGATGAGATTGGCACACCCAAAACGGCAAGCGCTGCCGCGAACCTGCGCGCGATCAATCCCAACACTGCCTTCAGCCTTAAGGATGAGCGCCTTTCGGAGGACAATGCGCAGCATCTTATCGACGCAGCTGATATTGTCGTGGATGGGACAGACAGTTTCGAAACACGCAAGGCTATTGCCGGAGTCTGTGAGAAACTAGAAATTCCACTCGTGACAGCGGCCGTGTCTGTCTGGGAAGGATCGCTGACCATCCTCGCGCCTCATCTGGCACGTGACGATGGCAGCTCCTTCCCATGCTTCGCTGATCTCTATCCTGTCGAGCCGGTGCCTGGTTCCTTGCCGACCTGCGCTGAGGTCGGTGTTGTTGGCGCGCTGACTGGTATGCTTGGCACGATGCAGGCGATGGAGGTGATCAAGCTCATCACCGGGGCTGGAGAGCCGCTGCTGGGGAGGCTACTGCTCGTCAATGCACTAACGATGCGTTTTGAAACCATGACCTACTGAGCGCTAGTATGGCGTTCCATCGCGCTTGGTGAAGATGCGCTTGCCGCCATCCGGTGATTGTACCAACAGCAAATCATCGTCTGGGTAGACCACCTCGTCCACATCTGGTTTGCGCGTTCCAACTTCGATGATTTCTGCCGGCTCATCGGACAGATTGATGATGCGATGACCGTTTTTAACCCCGCCTTTGAACCCGATAACGTCACCGGGTTTAAGGACGGCCTGCCCCTCGTCCATCTCTAGCGTCGGTGTGCCGCTCAATACGTAGACGAGTTCATCCTCATAGGTTTGGTAATGTCGCAAAGCAGATGATGATCCCGGTGCCAGCGTTGTGTGGTTCACGCCAAACTGGGTGAGATCGAACAGATTCCCGAGGGCACGTTTTTCCCGTCCGTCAGTCGCTGAAGCGAAGAGCTCCGGATAGATGCTTTTCGTGCGCGGTTCGATGTTCGCTACCTTGATCGGTTTCGGCATGACAGAGCCCTAAAGCATACTCGGTAAAACGCGATCCGGTGGGCGGTGCCCATCGGAGAAAGTGCGGATGTTGATGATCACCTTCTCGCCCATATCGACACGGCTTTCCATCGTCGCCGAGCCCATGTGCGGCAACAGCATCACTTTGTTTTCACGCACGAGCTTGATCAGTTTAGGGTCAGCGACGGGTTCGTGCTCAAACACGTCGAGGCCCGCGCCAGCAAGCTGATCATTTTCCAGCATACGGATCATCGCAGCTTCATCAATGATCTCGCCACGCGCGGTGTTCACGATGAACGCAGTTGGCTTCATCAGCTTCAACCGACGGGCAGATAGGAGATGGAACGTCGCGGGCGTGTGCGGACAGTGTACAGACACCACGTCCATCCGCGCAAGCATCTGATCGAGCGAGTCCCAGTATGTGGCTTCAAGCTCTTCCTCGATCCCTGGGGCGGCGCGCCGCCGACCATGATAATGGATGGACAGACCGAAAGCTTGCGCGCGCCGGGCGACGGCCTGACCGATGCGGCCCAGGCCCACGATGCCGAGCCGTTTGCCCCAAATCCGATGGCCGAGCATCCATGTCGGCGACCAACCTGGCCAGTCTTCGACATTGTCCACCAGATAGCGCGCACCTTCCTTCAGCCGTCGCGGCACTGCAAGGATCAGCGCCATCGTCATGTCGGCTGTGTCTTCTGTGAGGACATCAGGCGTGTTGGTGACAACGATGGAGCGGTTGTTGGCAGCATCCACATCAATGTTGTCGACGCCCGCCCCGAACTGCGCGATCATTTTGAGGTTTGGGCCCGCCTGGGCGAGCACAGCCGCGTCAATCTTGTCCGTCACGGTTGGCACCAACACGTCCGTTGTTTTCACCACTTCGACCAGTTCCGCTTGGGTCATCGGGCGGTCTTCGGTGTTCAGCTGCGCGTCGAACAGCTCGCGCATGCGCGTTTCCACCACATCTGGCAGTTTGCGCGTGACGACAACACGGGGTTTGGTTTTGACCATGGAAGCGCACCTTCATGTAGGACGGTCGTTTGGGGAGTGCCCCGGCATAGCTGTTTATGCGCCAAATGCCAGACCGGTTGACCCAAAATTAACGCTGTAGGGCCAAGTGTCTTGTGTACCTCAGGCGCGCAATGAGTTTGGGTCTGCTGGACTTTTGGCAAGCTCAGACGCGCGTTGAGCCAGCTTTATCGTGGCGAACAATGTCTTGTCTAATCCGCTTCACGTCTATCTTGCCGTTCTCGCTTCGAGCCTCATTGTGGCTGCCCTTGGCGGTCGCAGCCGGTCTGCTTAGCCCATTGGGCATGGCAGGTCATGCGCGGGCGCAAGCACCCTTGGTCGAGAACGGTGTGACGGTTGGGCCGGTCACTGGGTTCCCTTTGCCGCGTTTCGTTTCGATCCGTCCCAGTGAGGCCAATGTGCGCGTCGGGCCCGGCGGGGCTTACTCCATTGATTGGACGTTTGTGCGCTCTGGTCTTCCGGTGGAAATCACGGCTGAGTTTGGAAACTGGCGTAAAATCAGAGACATGGACGGCGACGAGGGGTGGATCCGTCATGATCTTCTGGTGGGGCGCCGAACGGCGGTCATTGCACCCTGGAGTGATGGTGGACCTGTGCCCGCGCGCCGCGAGCCCGACCCTGAAGCACGCACGTTGTTTCTCGTGGAGCCCGGCGTCGTCGGGGAGCTTATCGGCTGTGATGGCAACTGGTGTGAACTAGCGTCCACCGACCCCGATCAGGAGTGGCGGGGGCATATCCGTCAGTCATCGCTATGGGGTGCGTATCCGGGCGAAAGTTTTGAGGCCCGATAAACATCTGCCGCGTTCAATCGCACACGCCCGCATACTTGTTTGATAGTATGAAGAAAATTACTCGACCGTGTCGGTGGTCGGGCGCACGCGCACCAGAACGTCCACGCTGACCAGTTCGAGCCCATCGGGAATTTCCGGAAGTCGATTCACCGAAACGGAACTGGACGGCACATCAATCACTCGGTCTTCGTGCTCCAAAAACATGTGGTGGTGATCGCCGACATTGGTATCAAAATAGGTCCGCGCCGAATCGACAGTGATCTCGCGTAAAAGACCTGCACTCGTGAATTGGTGCAACGTGTTGTAGATGGTCGCAAGTGACACGTCTGTGCCAGATGATTTAGCAAAATCGTAAAGCCACTCGGCCGATACATGCCGATCCTGGCCATCGAACAAGATGCTCGCCAGCGCAAGCCGTTGCCGTGTTGGCCGTAACCCGGCGGATCGCAGCTTGGCTTTCGTGGCCCGCAACGAGGCGGCGTCAATACCATCTGGCATTGTAACGTCGTCATGTAAGGCTGTCATTTTGAAACCCAATCGTCCGGACGTATGTGACGCAAGACGCCACGTTTGCCGGCAGCCTAGCGACTGACGACCGTCTAAATTTGCCGAAGTTTGCAAGCTAGGTCAAGCGAACCAGCTCATAGCTGCAGAAAAAATGCAAGATTGGTATTGGCTACCAGGTTGAAAGTTAAATTCCCGTGAGCGCTCACCGATCATGCGTCCTCCGTCGATGTAAAGACGCCAGAGGGCTTGTTTTGCGCCTCTAAGCTGATACGACGCGCCACCAAAATGCGACATATCACTGACGTTCACGGCTAAGACCGCATGGGCGCAGTGCACGGGAGTTTAAAGCATGGCCGATCGGCCTTCATCACTAACCTACGACCAGCTTATCGAGTGCGCCGAGGGAAAAATGTTCGGCCCCGGCAATGCGCAGTTGCCAGCCCCGCCGATGTTAATGTTCGACCGGATCAGCTCGATCGGAGAAGAGGGCGGTGCCTTCGGTAAGGGCCACGTGAACGCAGAACTCGATGTGAACCCGAACCTCTGGTTTTTCAAATGTCACTTTATCGGCGATCCGGTTATGCCTGGGTGCCTGGGTCTTGATGCTCTCTGGCAGCTTACCGGCTTCTATTTGGGATGGCTCGGCGAAAAGGGTCGCGGACGGGCGCTTGGCGTGGGCGAGGTGAAGTTCACCGGCCAAGTTCAGCCCAACATCAGACATGTTGAGTATGGCGTCGACTTGAAAAGGGTCATGCGCTCCAAACTCAAGCTCGCCATCGCTGATGGATGGCTCAAAGCGGACGGCGAAACCATCTTCACCGTGGCAGGTATGCGTGTTGGCTTATTTGAAGACAGTGCAGCTTAGGCCTATCTGGGACGCTCTATAGTTTTTCAGCGCGAAGGAGATCGCCATGCGGCGTGTCGTCGTCACCGGAATGGGTATTGTCTCGTCCATTGGTAATGATACTGCTGAGGTAGTGGAGAGCCTGCGCACAGCCAAGTCCGGCATCGACACCGCACAGGACTATGTTGATCTTGGCTTTCGCTGCAAGGTGCATGGCATGCCCAAGATTGATGTGGAAAGCCTCGTCGATCGCCGCAACATGCGTTTTCATGGCGGCGGAACGGCTTGGAATCATATCGCCATGGATCAGGCGATTGCCGATGCTGGCCTGGCGCCTGAAGAAGTCTCCAATCCACGCACCGGCATCATCATGGGTTCCGGCGGTCCGTCGACGCGCACGATTGTGGAATCCGCAGACATCACCCGCGACAAAGGGCCAAAGCGCGTGGGGCCTTTCGCTGTGCCCAAAGCCATGTGTTCGACGGCATCAGCCACCATCGGCACTTTTTTCAAGATCAAGGGCGTGAACTATTCGATTTCATCGGCCTGTTCGACGTCGGCACACTGCATCGGCAATGCCTATGAGACGATCCAGTGGGGCAAACAGGATCGTGTGTTTGCCGGTGGATGCGAAGATCTTGACTGGACCTTGTCGGTGCTCTTCGACGCCATGGGTGCGATGTCATCCAAGTACAATGATACCCCGTCACGCGCGTCACGCGCCTATGACAAGAACCGCGATGGTTTCGTCATTTCCGGGGGTGCTGGTGTTCTTGTGCTCGAAGAGTATGAGATGGCCAAGGCGCGCGGGGCCAAGATTTACGGCGAACTCATTGGTTATGGCGCGACATCGGATGGTCACGACATGGTCGCGCCATCTGGCGAAGGCGCGGTGCGGTGTATGCAACAGGCCCTCTCCACCGTCGATATGCCCGTCGACTACATCAATGCCCATGGCACCTCGACACCTGTCGGCGACGTGACAGAGGCTGGTGCCATTCGCGAAGTGTTCGGCAAGAACGTTCCGGTTATCTCATCGACCAAGTCGCTCAGCGGCCATTCACAAGGCGCAACCGGTGTACAGGAAGCGATCTACTCGCTTCTGATGATGAACAACGATTTCATTTGCGAGAGCGCACACATCGATGAACTCGACCCGGACGTGGCCGATCTGCCGATCGCGCTGGAGCGCCACGATCAGAAGGTCGGTGTGGCGCTTTCCAACTCGTTTGGCTTTGGCGGCACCAATGCTGTGCTCGTCTTCAAACATCCCGACGCGTAACCAAGAGTATCAGACATGACCCAGCTTATGTCCGGCAAGCGGGGCCTCATTATGGGCGTCGCCAACAATCATTCGATCGCCTGGGGCATTGCCAAGATGCTGGCTGATCATGGGGCACAGATGGCGTTTACCCATCAAGGTGCATCGATGGAGCGCCGCGTGCGACCTCTTGCAGAAAGTGTTGGCGGCTCGCTGATCATGGACTGCGACGTTGAAGATATCGCCAGCGTTGATGCGGTTTTTGACACGCTCAAAGCCGAATGGGGAAGAATCGACTTCTTCGTTCATGCCGTGGCGTTCTCCGACAAGAATGAGCTGACCGGGCGGTTCTCTGAAACGACGCGCGAGAACTTCACGCGCACGATGACCATCTCCTGCTTCTCATTCGTAGAGACTGCGAAGCGCGCCGCCGCGCTCATGACTGATGGCGGGTCGATGGTGACGCTGACCTATGACGGGTCGCAACGAGTCATGCCCAATTACAATGTGATGGGCGTTGCCAAGGCCGCACTGGAAAGCTCCGTGCGGTATTTGGCAAGTGACTTCGGCCTCGATGGCATTCGCGTGAACGCGATTTCAGCGGGGCCGATGCGCACGCTGGCTGGCGCTGGCGTTTCTGACGCTCGTTTGATGTTCAACTTTCAAAAGCAGCACGCTCCGCTTGGGCGCACCATCACGCTGGGCGAAGTAGGCGGCGCGGGGCTCTATCTGTTGAGCGATCTTTCCGGTGGCGTGACCGGCGAGGTCCACTATGTGGATTCAGGCTATAATACCATTTCCATGCCGCGCCTTGATGCTCTGAAGGAGCAGCAATCGGGCGCTTGAGGTAGCTTTACCATGCGGCTTGTCATCATTGGATTTGGCTACTCAAGCCGCGCTGTTCACGACGCGCTTCTTGGCACGATTGGTCAAGGCATTGACGGGCAGGCGAAGGTGACGGTCCGCACCCAAGAGAAGGTCGATCTTCTCAAAGCTCATGGCATTGATGCGCTCCTATTTGACGGAACGCAGCCGAGCTCCTTGCTCACCAGTGCTCTTGCAACAGCCACGCACATTCTCATGAGCGCTGCGCCAGATGAGGATGGTGATCCATTCTTGCGCCATCATGCATTGAGCGAGGCGCCTTGGTTGCAATGGGCTGGGTATCTCTCAACCATTGGTGTCTATGGCGATCACGATGGCGATTGGGTCGATGAAACGACCAAAGCGAAACCTCGCAGCGAACGGTCGCGTCACCGGGTGGTTGCCGAACAAGCCTGGCAGACGGCATGCGCGGAACACGGCACGAGAGCGGCCATTATGCGTTTATCGGGCATCTATGGTCCGGGACGTTCACCCATCGACCGGGTGAAAGCAGGCACAGCGCGCAGCATCATCAAGCCAGGTCAGGTTTTCAACCGCATCCACCAGGCCGACATCGCCCGTGTTGTGGCCGGGGCTGCTAAATACAAGGTCGCTGGCATTTTGAATGTAACCGACGATGAACCGGCCCCACCGCAGGATGTGATCCGGTATGCGGCCAGGCTTGCAGGCGTTGAGGCGCCCGACGGTGTGCCCTTTGATAAAGCAGACATGACGCCGATGGCGCGCTCCTTCTACAGTGAGAACAAGCGGGCTTCGAACGCTAAGATCAAAGCCGCGTTCGGGCCAATGTTGTTCCCGACCTACCGCGAGGGGCTTGCATCCTTGGTCTAGAGCATGTTCAGCGAAAGTGTGTGCGGTTTCGCGCCTGGAACATGTGACAAACCAAGGATTTAGAGCGTTTCGAGCGACCCGACGTTCACGAGAAAATCTCTAGGCGAGCCCGAGGCTATCAGGTCAGAATTTTCTGCATCAGTATCAGATCGAGCCATCGATCAAACTTGCGGCCGACCTCCTTCATGCGTGCTGTTTCGCTAAAGCCATGTTTGAGATGCAGGTCGATGGACGCGCTGTTCTTAGCTTCGATGCCGCCTACAAGGACATGCACATGGTTGGCCCGAGCATGCGTCTCCAGTGCTTTCAGGAGACGGGTTGCCAGACCCCGACGACGAAACCGTTCGTCGACATAGATGGAAAGCTCGCGCGTGTGCTTGTAACCGTGATTGGGTCGGAACGGCCCATAGGTGGCGAAGCCGGCGCTGGTTCCGTTGACGTCCACCACGAACACCGGCAGGCTATTGTCTGTGCGATCCCGCCACCAAGTTTCGCGTCCTTTCAGGTCGCTGACGGTTTCGTTCCAAATCGCCGTCGTGTGAAGCACTGCATGGTTGTAGATGGCCAAAATGGCTGGCAGATCGTCCCGTGTCGCGTCACGAATGATGATCTCTTGCATGGTTTCTCCTTCGCTTGCGCGACCCAGTCGGTGCGTGACATGCTGCTTTCCTAAGCATGCAAGCGTTTGAAGCAAGTGGGGAGAGAGTCTTGGAGCCAGATACAGTCGAGACGGGTACAATCGACACAGGGAATGGGCCGCGAGCGTTCTTCTCCTCCGGCCTTGAGGCAAAGCCGACGCCATTCGAGGCGATTCCGATCATTGATTTCGGTCCCATGCTTTCGGGGAACCTGGTGCAGCGCGTCAAAGTGGGTGAGGCGGTGCGCAAGGCCTGTACGGAGGTTGGGTTTTTCTATGCGATCAACCACAGCGTTTCCCAAGGTGTTATCGATGCTACCTTTGGCGCGGCACATCGCTTCTTTGCTCTGCCTGCCGAAACCAAAGCAGCCATCGGGGTTGAAAAGTCTGATAACAATCGTGGTTACACGCCGCTTCTTGGCGAAAACACCGATCCAACAGCCAAGGGCGATATGCATGAAGCGTTTGACTTCGCGCTTGAATTGGACGCGAACGACCCTGACCTCGGGAAGGGCCTGTTCGGTTACGCGCCCAATCAATGGCCGGACGAGGACACTGACTTTCGCGATAGCCTACTCACCTACCAACGCGATGCGCTCGCCTTTGGCGCGTTGATCTTCAAAGCGTTCGCGCTGGCGCTAGAGCTGCCTGAGGACTATTTCGCCGCCAAAATCACCAAGCCTTTGGCAGTGACGCGCGTGCTGCATTACCCACCGCAGGACGGCGTGATCGACGAAAAACAGATCGGGACGGGCGCGCACTCTGACTATGAGTGTTTCACGATCCTGTGCACCGACGATAAGGCCGCGCTTCAAGTTCTAAACTCTGCAGGCGAATGGATCGAGGCGCCACCGGTGGAAGGCGCGTTCATCGTCAATGTCGGTGACATGATGGAGCGCTGGACGAATGACTATTTCAAATCAACAATCCACCGGGCCATCAACCGAACGGGCAAGCAACGCTATTCGATCCCGCTCTTCTTCGGCACTAACCCGGATGTTGAAATCGCGGTCCTGGAAAGCTGCCAGTCAGCCACCAATCCACCGCGCTATGAACCCGTCCAGGCAGGCGCCTATGTTGAGCAGCGCATAAATGAGACGTATGCTCATCGCCACGATGACGCGCAGGGTGATCATGATTAGGGGTTAGAGATGCTGCGCATTTTTCTTTTCGCGGTTGCTTTGGCATGGTCGGCTCCCGTGTCTGCCCAACAGG
>JBCCLK010000019.1:0-44685 GCA_039026935.1 Pseudomonadota bacterium | reverse complement strand
GATGAGAAGGCCGGAAAGACGACCGCGGGCCGCAGCCGCATCCTCCCCGGTCAACAGACCTTTAGCACGGATCGAAAAGAGCGCCTCGCTGAGGTTCAGCTTACCTTTAGCACAAGCACGCACCGTCTCATAAAAGACATCTCGATCCATCGTTTTCGAGCCCACCGAGTGCGCCAGAATTGACCTCTTTGACAGGAGATCGAAAAGTTCGCCGGTGAGATAGGTGGTAAACCCCCTGAGCGTACCGCGTTCCAACACTGCCCACTTGGAATGGGTCCCGGGCAGACAGACACGCCCGGACACAAGCCCGAACTGCGCCTCCTGGCCGACAAAGCCAGCGAGCTGAGTTTCCTCCCCGCGCATCACATCGGGCGGGTCGCTCTGGCTGATCCCCGGAACGATGTGCACATCCTGCAAGCCGGAGTGCCTCGTGTCCACCCGGATCACTTTCTCATGCAGCGTATCAAGAGACTGCGGCGTCGATAGATACCCAGCCTCCTGCCACCCCTGGCGGGACCCAACCATGCCGCACATCACCACCGGCGGCAGGTCGCGGGTTTGAACGGCATCTGTCTCCATCATGCGCGAGAGAGCACTAAGAAGAGCCTCTTCAAACGCTTTACTGCGAGATCCTGCGCCAGCTGCAATCTCGCCCATCCCAGGTCCAGTGCCTCGCGCGATAACGTCGTCATCTGCATCCATGGCGTAGACGCGCATGTGGGACGTGCCCCAATCGACGGCGAACCACCTGGTGGAAAGAAGATCCACCATCAGCCGGTCGCCACCACTCCGCCATCCACAACTAACAGCTGCCCTGTCACCATACGACTCGCATCAGAAGCAAGGAACAAGGTGGAACCGACAATGTCTTCAGGCACCAGATGCTCTTTGAGCGACTGTCGCTCCAAATGGGCAGCCTTCGACTCCGGCGTCGCCCACATATCGAGCTGCTTCTGCGTCATCACCCAACCCGGCGCGATCGCGTTGAGCCGGATTTTATCGCCGCCAAACTCACGCGCCATAGCGCGGGTCATCGCCGTGATCGCGCCGTTGGAGCTGGCATAAATCGGATAGTCGGGAAGGCCCATCATGTAGCTGATGGAGGAGATATTAACGATCGCGCCTCCCCCCTTTGCCTGCATGCCAGGGATCACCGACTGACAGGTGAAGAAGTAAGCCTTCAAGTTGATGGCAATCGCCCATTCCCAAAAGGCTTCGTCCACTTCGAGCGTGGTATGACGCTGATCATTTGCTGCATTGTTGACGAGCACATCGACTGGGCCATGGGTCGCGGCGGCTTCTTCAATGCAAGCCTTGAGCCGGTCCAAATCCGTGATGTCGCACGACATGAAGTGCGGGCGACGGCCATGTTTGGCTTCCATCTCATCGACAAACGCCGACGCATCCGAGCGCTGGACAAACGCTACGTTCGCGCCTTGCGCCAGAAACCCATCGGTGAGGGCTGCCCCGATCCCCGATCCACCGCCTGTGATGAAGATGCTCTTGCCGGCCAGATCGCTGTAAGTGGTGGTCATGCTGCCACCTCATGCTGGCGACGCACCCATTGAGGCAACCAATCACCGGACGCCTGGTGAGCTGCAATCATCTCGTCCATCAACGCCCTGATCTGCCGTAGATCAAGCTCGGCTGCCGTGTGCGGATCCATCATGGCGGCGTGATAAATGTGCTGGATGTTCTGTTCCATGAGCGCCGCGACGGTGAGCTCTTGCACATTCACTTGGCTGCGCATCAGCGCGATGAGCTGCGGCGGAATATCCTGAACGGTTGTCGGTTGAACACCTTGAGCATCGATCAGGCAGGGCACTTCCACCGCACATCCATCTGGCAGCTGCGGGATCATGCCTTGGTTAGCGACATTGCCATAGATCACAGCGGGCTCGTCGGTGACGATGGCATTCATGATCGTCGCAGCATATTCATGGCTCGGCGACACCTCAATCCGGTCAGCTGACCGGTACGCATCAGCTTGCGCTTTCCAGTCTGCGACCTGCTCCAAACAGCGGGTAGGATACTCATCCAGCGGGATACCGAATGTCTCAATCAGGTCCGGTCGGTCGCGCTTAATGAACCAGGGCACATACTCGGCAAAATGCTCCGAGCTTTCGGTGCAGAAATACCCAAAATGCTGCATCACCTCATAGCGCACCAGGTTTGGGCAGCGCGGATTTGCTCCCGTTGCGGTCGGGAAGCGCCCCTGCGCGTAGCCGTCGAAAAGAGCGGGATAGGCATCTTTCCACCCGTCCGGGGTACGCACGGCAAGCTCCAAGAAGAAAGCGACATGGTTCACGCCCGCCACCTTGTAGCGAAGGTCGCTTACCAGCACGCCCAAATCGCGGGCAAGCTCTTCCACCGTGCCTTGCACCGAATGGCAGAGGCCCACTTGCTTGATCGTCGGGTACTTCGCGGCAATCGCCCAGGTGTTAATCGCCATTGGGTTCACATACTGAAGCAGCGTCGCGTCAGGGCAAACGGCCAGCATGTCCTGGCAGATCGACCAAAGATGCGGCACGGTGCGAAGCCCGCGCATGATGCCGCCGACGCCGAGCGTGTCGGCAATCGTCTGGCGCAGACCGTAGCGCTTGGGCACATCAAAGTCGGTAATCGTGCACGGATCGAAGCCGCCGATCTGGAACGCGACGATCACGAAGTCCGCTCCATCAAGCGCGGACCGCTGGTTCATCGTCGTCTCAACCCGCGCGCCGACGCCGAGCGTCTCCACAAGCTTGCGCGCCACCAGCGCGGACTCTTCCAGCCGCTCCTGATCAATATCCATCAGGCAGACGATGGCATCTGACAGCGCTTCTTTCTGAAGCGCGTCGCCGATCAGGTTCTTCATGAAAATCGTCGAACCAGCGCCGATCATGGCGATCTTCACCATGGCAAAATCCTTATGGGTGGGGTCATCTCAATGACCAGGGTTATGGGAGCACTATTTGACAGCGCCGAGCGTGAGGCCCGCAATGAAGTGCCGCTGCATGAGGAAGAACATCAAAACCGGTGGCAGCGCAGCAACAATCGAACCGGCGCTCATCAGGTGATAAGCGGCGCGGAATTGCGAGTTGAAGCTGGTGATGCCCGCCGTGACAGGCTGCGAGTCCGGCCCTTGGGTCAGCACGACGGCCCAGAAATAGTCGTTCCAGATGAAGGTGAAGATCAGCACAGCGAGCGCCGCCAGCGCTGGTTTCATGAGCGGTAGCACAACGAACCAGAAGATGCGCCACTCGGCAACGCCTTCCACCCGCGCTGCCTCGATCAGCTCATAGGGAAGCTGGCGGATGAAGTTGCGCATGAACAGCGTGCAGAACCCGGTTTGAAACGCAATGTGGAACAGGATGAGCCCCGTTTTCGTGTCATAGAGGTTCATTGACACCGTCAGATCGCGCACCGGCACCATCAAGATCTGGAAGGGTACGAAATTGCCCGCAATGAACATGAAGAAGATCAGCAAGTTTCCGTTGAACTTGTAAATCCCCAGCGCGAAGCCGGTCAGTGACGATAGCGCAATCGCCCCGATCACCGTCGGAATGGTGATGAGAAACGAGTTTAGCATGTAGCGCGGCATGTCGGATTCGAAGAACACGCGGCCATAATTCGAGAAAAACTCAAACGAGGACGGTAGGCCCCAATAGTTGCCGTTGGTGAAGTCTGCGACCGGCTTGATGGAGAACACGGCAACCGCGATCAGCGGCAAAAGCCAGACGATCAGCGCGAGGGGCAACAGCGCTTGGTAGCTCAGCTGCGCGGCGCGCGAGGACTTCTCAATAGGTTTGGGGAACATGTGCCTCGCCTCCTATCGCGCGCGCTTCTCGTCTCGCCACATCGACCACAAGAAGTAAGTGATGAAGAAGAGCATGATGAAGAAGAGGACCACCGCGATGGACGCGCCGTATCCCATGCGGAAGCCGAACTCCGACAGGGATTCCTCGAACATGTAAAAACTCAAGACGCGGGTGGAGCCGAATGGCCCGCCATTGGTCATGACCGAGATGAGATCGAAGGACCGCAGCGCGCCGATAATCGTCACAACGAACGCGATAAAGGTCGCGGGCTTGAGCTGCGGCAGCACCACATACCACAGCATCTTCCAGCCTTTCGCCCCATCGAGACGGCCCGCCTCAATCTGCTCCGGATCCACCGCATTGAGGCCAGTGAGATACAAGATCATACAGTAGGCGGTTTGGGGCCAAAGACCAGCGGCGATGATGCCATAGGTGGCAAGATCCGGGTCGCCCAGAATGTTCACCGGTTCCATGCCGAAGAATGCAAGAATCGCGTTAAGCAAGCCTTCGCGCGGGAGGTAGAACCAAGAGAAAACGAGCCCCACGACCACTTGGCTCAGCACAAATGGGAAGAAGAACATCGACTTATAGATGCGAATGCCGCGCACTGTCTGGTTCAAGAAAAGCGCGATGAAGAGACCGGCCGGGATCGCGAGCAGATAGAGGAACAGCCAGCGTATATTGTTCCAGAAAGACACCTCGAACTTTTGGTCGTCGGTCAGGAGTCGCTCATAGTTGGCCATGCCGACCCATGTCTTCTCGCCGAGGCCATCCCACTCGTGGAAACTAATCCACACCGACTGGAAGATCGGAAAGATCACATAGACGGCAAAGACTAAAATGCCGGGGATGAGGAACAGCCAAGGCGTCGCGGCAATCTCGTTGCGCTTGTACCAGCTGCGTTTCTTCGCGCTGGCGACGCTGGTTTCAACTGTGGCGTGTAGGGTGGCCATGGCCGCGCGTTCCTCAAGAAAAGGGCCACAACAGATGCTGCCCAGAGAAAAGCGCCCGCCCGAGATGAGTCCCGGGCGGACAAAAATATCGACTTAGTTGTAAACCCGCCCGCGCGCGCTTTCCATGCGCTGCAAGATGTCTTCCAGATTGTCCGGGAACACCATGAACTCTTGCAAGCCTTCCATGCCAACCGACGCCATTTCAGCGGGGAAGTCACGGTCGAAGAACTGCGCCACGCCGCCTTGAGCATTGGTGGTGAGCATTTCAAAGCCCTGGTTCAGGAACTCATCATTATCGACCGACGCATTGGCATTGATTGGCAGCTGGCCCAGACCCGTGCCGGAGTTGATCCGCGTTTGCACATCAGCAGAGGTAACAAACTTCAAGAACTCGCGCGCTGCTTCCACGTTCTGTGCGCCAGAGGCAACATGGAACGTATCGGTCGGCGCATCTTCGCTTTGTGGTTTGGACGCATCGATGAGCGGGAACTGGTAGAAGTCGATCTGATCATCACCAAGGCCAGAGTCGCGCATAGCGGCAACAGCGAAGTTCCCCATAAGATAGGCGGTCGCTTCACCATCGGTGAAGAAGGGTAGCGCTTCCTGCCAGCTGTAGGACTGGTGGTCGTCAATGAACGCGCCCATATCGATGAGGGTGCGCCAATTTTCAAAGGTCTGGCGAATGCCTGGGTCTTCGGTCCAGGAAAGCTCACCACGCGCTAGCTGCATGTGGTGCTCAAAGCCGTTGGTACGCATGTTGAGATAGTCAAACCAGCCACCGGCGGTCCAGAGGAACTTGGTGCCAATCGTGTAGCACTTACGGCCAGAATCCAGGATCACCTGGCAATTGGCGATCTCTTCTTCAAACGTTGCAGGCTCGGAGAGGCCAAGCTCATTGAAGATATCTTCGCGGTAGTAAACACCCCACTGATAATAAGTGTAAGGCACGCCCCACTGACGATCATCAATGGTCATCGCGCCCTTCACAGCACCAAGACCGTCAAAGTCGCCTGCGTCCCACCAGTCACTGATATCCATGAACAGGCCGGCATTGACGAACGGCAACATGCGATTGGCCGCGTACCAGTTGACCACATCGGGTGGGTTGGCAGAAAGCGCGTTGCGGATCTGCGTCTTCCATGCTTCGCGGTCAACAATCTCCAGCTCTACATTGAGATCCGGGTGCAACGCACCAAAGTCTTCAGCAAGCCCTTCCATCACCGCACGCGGTGCAGGGTTGGACATGTCAGAGATGATGCGCAGATCACCGGTCAGATCAGCCATCGCGGTCGAGGTCATCAGACCAAGCGAGGCAAGTCCAAGCACAGATGCTTTGATCGCTGCTTTTGCAGACACTTTCATGAAAATTCCTCCCATGCGATCCGGAGCCGGCTCTCTTGGCCAGCGGTCTCGTTCGCGGTTTCTCCCAACGGCGCCCACACCTTTGCGGCTTGTTTCGCCAGTGACCTCAACGGACCACGGCGCGAGCGCATTGCTTCTTACGACCTATTCAAAATCTCGCACAACGACCCTCGTGTGAGTTTCATTGAGTGGAACTTTGTTTTGGTGGTTGAAATGATAGGCATTGTTCACTAGCGTCTGTCAAGCATCAAGCACATCCGACAAATGAGGTGGCTGGTGAGGGAAGGCAACCGGGGTCCACACGACAATGGTACGTTTGGCAATGCCAGACTTGCAGAGGGAAGAAAGCGTCCGCTCTCCGGGTGATGGCCCCGTCACGAAAGCGCTTAGCTTGTTGGATGTGATGGCGGAGTCTGAAAAACCGCTGCGCTTTTCTGATCTCAATGAGCGCCTGCCCTTCCCCAAAGCCACGCTGCACCGGATGCTGAAATCACTCGTGGACGAGCGCATGCTCACCCACCATGACGGCTTGGGCACCTACGAACTCGGACCTCGCCTCATGCGGCTTGCCCATGCAGCTTGGGCTTGCGGATCCTTGGGCGATGCGGCACGCCCGTTGCTCGACACGCTGCACGCTGATCTTGGCAAGACAATCCACCTCGCCCAGCTCGACAATGGTCAGGTGCTTTACATCGACAAGCGCGTTGGCAATCGCGGGCTTGCGATGTTTTCACGGCCCGGCAAAGTCGGGCCGGCCTACTGCACGGGCGTCGGCAAAGCGATGATGGCCTATCTGCCTGAAACGTCGCTCGATGCTTGCTTGCAACGCCAGACGTTCCATCGGTTCACGCCGAAAACGCTGACCAGCAAAGAAAGCCTTCTCAGCGCGCTGGAAACGATCCGCGATCGCGGCCATGCCTTCGATGAAGAAGAGCATGAGCCAGGCATCATCTGCATCGCGGTGCCGATCCTTGCCGCCGACGGCGCCTTATTTGGCGCGCTATCGGCGACAACGCCTGGCTCTGTCAACGAAATCGAGACGCTGGAACACCTCGCACCCACACTGAAAGATGCGGCCAGCCGGATTGCGCGCGACGCAGCCATGCGCATGGCCCCGACACTGAGTTAGAAAAAGAGAGCACGACAATGGCCGGCCTAACCCTACGCGATGTTAAGAAAAGCTACGGCCCCGTGGATGTGATCCATGGCGTGGACTTGGACATCAACGATGGCGAGTTTGTCGTGTTCGTCGGCCCGTCTGGCTGCGGAAAATCCACTTTGCTGCGCATGATTGCGGGGCTTGAAGAGATCACCGACGGAACGATCGCGATCCGCGACACGGTGATGAACGAGGTGGACCCTGCCGAGCGCGGTGTCGCGATGGTGTTCCAAACCTACGCGCTCTACCCGCATATGACGGTCGAAGAGAACATGTCGTTCGGCCTGCGGATGAACGGCCACCCTAAAGCCGACATTGACAAGCGCGTGAAAGAAGCGGCTGACATTCTTCAGCTTGATACGCTCTTAAAGCGCAAACCCGCAGCACTCTCTGGCGGCCAGCGCCAGCGAGTCGCCATTGGCCGCGCTATTGTCCGCAATCCAGATGTCTTTCTCTTCGATGAGCCACTCTCCAACCTCGACGCCGAACTGCGGGTCGCAATGCGGGTTGAGATCGCGCGGCTCCACACGGATCTGGAAGGCTCGACCATGATCTATGTGACGCATGACCAAACCGAAGCGATGACCCTCGCCGACAAGATCGTGGTGTTGCGGGCAGGCCGGATCGAACAGGTCGGCTCACCGCTTAATCTGTATGACGATCCAGACAATGCGTTTGTCGCTGGCTTTATCGGTTCACCGCGCATGAACTTTCTGGATGGCCAGGTCACTGCCAACGGCAACGGGCTGACGGTAAGGCTCACCAATCAAGACGGCGCGGAGATCAAGCTTCCCGTCACGGGCAAAGAGCTGAACGTCGGCGACACGTGCCAGGTGGGGATTCGACCGGAGCATCTATCGGTGGAAACCGGCACCATGCTCTCCTTGAAGGTGGATGTCGCCGAGCATCTGGGGTCCGACAGCTACATATACGCCGCTTCTGATGCTGGTGAAACGCTCACCATCGAAACGCGGCAAGGCCGCAAGGCGCGCCACGGTGCGACGTTCGAGGTCGGCATCCCGGCAGACCAGGCCTTCCTCTTTACCGCCGACGGTGGGCGAGTTCGATAGCCCCTGCTCAACGACCAACTGATGATGAAACGAATGCTCTTCAACACCGGTTGGGTCTTCCACGAGGGGTTCGATCCCGCCTGGGTCACCTTACCCCTGCCCGGCGCGACCGTGCGCTTGCCACACAACGCCGTAAACCTTCCCTGGAACTATGGTGATGAGCGCAGCTACCAACGCCCGTTCACTTATCAACGCGTACTTGCGTGGGATGATCGCTTTCGAGGCCAAGAAGTCGTGCTTCACTTTGAAGCCGCGATGGCGAACGCCAAAGTCTGGGTGAATGGCACCCATGTGGTGCATCACGCAGATGGGTATACGCCGTTCGAAGCGCGTTTGACGGATCATTTGGATGGAACCGATGCCCTGATCACCGTGTGCATCGACGGCACCGAGAACTCCGATATCCCACCCTTTGGAGGTCGCATCGATTATCTCACCTATGCAGGCATCTATCGCGATGTCTGGCTCGATGTGCGCCCCGCAATCAGCATTGAGAACGTCAAGCTTGAGGTCATCAATCCGATGGCTGCGACCGCTACCGCGCGGGTGAAAGTGTGGTTGTCTAATCCGCAAAGCTCGCCGATCACTGGCACGCTTCTTTTAGATCTGCTCGACGGGTTCGGGGATCCGATTGGTGATGCGCAGACCATCCCGCTCAACGGCGAGATTGGGGAAGCAGAGGTCACGCTGGGCCATAACCTCACCCGCTGGTCCATCGATAACCCCGCGCTTCACCGCTTCCGCGTTACCTACCAGGACGGCCCACAAGAAGCCACGTTCGACATCACCACCGGCATCCGGAAGGCGGAGTTCCGTTCCGACGGGTTCTTCCTCAATGACGAACCGGTGCAGATCATTGGGCTCAATCGGCACCAGAGCTTTGCGCATGTTGGCTATGCGCTCGGACCGGAAGCACAGGCGCAGGACGCTGATCTTCTCAAGTTCGAGCTGGGCCTCAACCTCGTGCGGACCTCGCATTATCCGCAGTCGAAGGCCTTTCTTGAGCGCTGCGACGAGATCGGCCTTCTCGTGTTCGAGGAGATCCCAGGCTGGCAGCATATTGGCGGCGAGGCGTTCAAGGCGCAAACGCTGAAAAACGTCGAATCCATGATCCGCCGCGACTGGAACCATCCATCGATTATCATATGGGGCGTGCGCATCAACGAGTCGCAGGATGACGACGCGCTCTACACGCAGACCAACGCCCTCTCCCGGCAGCTCGACCCAACGCGTCAGACCGGAGGTGTGCGCTACATCACCGACTCGAACCTTCTCGAAGACGTCTACACGATGAACGACTTCGTGCTGGGCGAAGAACATCTGCCGCCGGATATGCAAACCCGTCGGATACCTGGCCATAATGGCCGACCGAGGACGCCGCTGCGTGACCCCAGCGAAGTGACAGGCCTCCCTCATCCGGTGCCGTACATCGTGACCGAGTATAACGGCCACATGTACCCCACCAAGCTATTCGACGGCGAAGAACGGCAGGAAGAGCATGTGCTGCGCCATCTGGAGGTGCTGGACGCCGCCCACGGAAACCCGGGCATCAGCGGTTCCATCGGCTGGTGCATGGCTGACTACAACACCCACGCCGATTTCGGCTCGGGTGACCGCATCTGCTACCATGGCGTGATGTCGATGAGCCGGGCGCGCAAGTTCGCCGCCTGTGCCTACGCCAGCCAGGGAATAGAACCGTCCAGACGCCCTATCCTGGAACCTGTTACTCACTGGTCCTTCGGGGACAGGAAGGTCGGCGGCATTTTCCCGCTGATCGTGCTCACCAACTGTGATCGCATCGCCTTCCAGTATGGCGATGACGCGCCGATGATGTTCGAGCCAGCCCGCGACCGCTTTCCACATCTGCCCCACCCGCCAGTGATCATCGAACCCACCGACCTACCTGCAGAAACGCGGATCGTGTGGGGCCAAAGCTGGCGCGATGGGGTGATCACCGGATTTGTCGGCAGCGAGCCCGTCATTGAGCGGCGCTATGTGGAAGACCCGCTGCCGACAACGCTAGACATTGAGGTTCCGCCAGTTATCCGCAAGAACGACACGTACTGGGATCGGCCCGTGCGGATCACGGCCCGAGACCAAGTCGGTAATCGCCTGCCCTATCTCATGGACCAGCTCTATCTGACGGTTGAAAGCCCAGCACTCCTCCAAGGCCCGGCAACGATCCCTATGATTGGCGGCGTGGCCGCAGCATGGGTGCGAGCGACGGACACCGCGCCTGTCGCGCTTACGGTCACGCCTCTCTCCGGCTCCTTTGCTCCGATCATCGCCACCCTTGATGCCTGAAACTCTCAAGGACCTCATCTCCCGCGTAACAAAACCCGGCCAAGTGATTTGGATTGGCCTGCGCCCGGCGCGGCGGGAAGCGATGGTCGAGGTCGACAAAGCGGCAATTACTGAAGCTGGTTTAGAGGGCGATCGCTCGCGCACCGGCAAGCGAGCGGTGACGCTCATTCAAGCTGAACATCTCCCCGTCATCGCGAGCTTCATAGGACAAGACGGGATAAAACCGGCGTACCTTCGACGCAACATCGTCGTGTCCGGCATCAACCTCCTGGCGCTCAAAGGACGACAGGTTCAGCTCGGCAGCGCGGTCATCGAGATCACCGGCCCCTGCGCGCCCTGCAGCCGCATGGAAGAGGTCTTGGGGTTTGGCGGCTATTCAGCGATGCGCGGCCATGGCGGCGTGACGGCATCTGTCATCATACCGGGCAAGGTCAGCATCGGCGATGCGGTTACGACACTGGAAGGCTCTCACCCGTGACGGATTGCGGCGGCTTCTAAGTGAGTCAGCATGAACCGGTATGCGTGATCGGAGAGCGCGTAATTGTCCGTCCACGTGTTGCGCCAAATCGCGATGTCGTTGGAGAGTCCTTCATCGAGAACCTCCGATGAGAAGCTTTCAAAGGTCACCCAGCCATCATAGCCAATGTCGCGCAGCGCGCCGAAAACGGCTGTGAAATCAATCGAGCCCGTGCCGAGCTGCGCGCGGTTGTTCTCACCGATGTGGAAGTAACCAAGCTGGTCGCCCGCGAGCCGTAGAGCGTTCGCGATGGAACCTTCTTCGATGTTCATATGGTAAGTATCAAGATGCAGCTTCGGCCAGGCATGGCCAACATCGGCTAGAAAATCGAGGCCTTGCTGCGTGGTGTTGAGAAGGTTCGTCTCATAGCGGTTCACCACCTCCAGCACCATCGGCACCTCGGCGGCTTGCGCCCGTTCAGCGATCCTGCGGATGGCGTCCACCGCGTTCTGTCGGCCTTCCGCCGTCGGCGCTTTGGGGTACTTGCCTAGCGCGGAGTACAAAATTCCTCCAAGCAGCTCCACGCCGATATCGCGTGCTGCTGAGACGGCATCTTCCAGCATCTTCTCGCCAGCAGCAGCGATGTCCTTACTAGGGTTGGAAATGTCCGCATCCCAGGCAAGGCCCATCGTCACCGCGCATTTCAGCCCGTGCGCATCTAGAATTTTACGAAGCGCATCGATGCTGATCATGGTTGGATCAAAGCGGGGTAGCTCAATGAGCTTATAACCAATTTTGCGGCTCTTCTCGAAGGCACGGTTCAACTCGTCTTCATCCCACGAGCCCGTCCAAACCAACGCGTGAACACCTAAAGGGTTAAGGGTGCTATCACTCATCGCGGCCATGGAAAAAGCCTTCAAAATTGAAATCAGATTGAGCGTAAGAAGACACGCCACCTGTACGCTGCGCCACAACTGCTGGGGCGGCATAGAGCGTGGCCTGCCAACTGAGCATGGCAGAAACCAAACGCGGTGGACGCTCAGAAACCAAGGTCGCTCGCTGTTGTATGAGATTTTTCAGCTGCGCAAGCGGATAGTCTCGCATCTCCAATACACCGCCGCCCAGAATCGTGAGCGCCGGACTCATCGTGATGATGGCCGTCGCAACGGCAAAGGCTTGATGCCGAACGACAGCATCGAGTTTTTCTTGAAGCTCTGGGATGGTTGCGCCTGTCGTGAAGACATCGCTTACTGCACAGCCATGCGTATTGGCGAGCGTCTCAAGCGTGCGGCCAGACGCGTGAACTTCAAGCCGGTCAGGCTGCAGCCCCTCCAGCGTTGTGCCATCATGCGAGATCGGCCAGTGGCCAATTTCCAAGGCCCAACCAGCGCCGCGAAACGGCAAGCCAGCATCGACATAGGCAGCGCCAATTCCAGTCCCAAAGAAGATACCCAAGACTCGATCTTGGCTTTCGGCCGCCCCGGCGACGCGTTCTCCTTCCAGAAGAAGAACGGCATCCCGCTCTAGATACACCGGGGAGCCGAGATGCATTGTGAGGTCGGACGCCAGCGGGCGCCCATCAAGCTCGGGGATCGCTGTGATGTTGAGAAGGTGATCGAAATCGGTATCGATGAGCCCTGGAAGCGTGAGTACGGTGGCATCGAAACTAAGATCATGCGCGTGAGCAAACTCCCGGAGAATCCCCGCCAGCGTTTCCACCGGCTTGGCGCAACGCAAAAGCTTGGTCTGTAGGCGCTGGCGCGCATCAAGCGGCATACCATCGCGCGCAGCGCCGAGTTTGATGGATGTCCCACCGATGTCGGCGACTAAGATGGTCCCTCGGTGAGGCGAAGAAGACCGTGTTCGTTCAGCCATAGGGAACCTCGCTCATGCTGGGGCCGACATCGTGTACAAAGTCCGATACCGCCCTTTGGAGCGCAGTGAGATAGCCGGCGCGATCAACACTCTTTGCAGGAATCTCGCTGAACGTCGCATCGGGCATTGCGTGCGCGATATCGTGCGCCATGGTCAGCAGATGCACGGCATCATGATCATTACCGAGCACCAACGTGGGCATGGACAGCTGCGCGTAGTCGTCCGCCGAGAGACCAGGGCCGTCTGACGCGATAGCCCCCAGAAGCACAGCGATATCGTGCGCCGAACGTGGTCGGTCGCATTGGCCCAAAAGCGATGCCGCATTGTGGGGGGAGCTGCGTTTTAAATCGGCGAACTGTGGTGTCTCCTGAAGGCGAACCTTTGCCTTTATAGGCCCATGCTCCGCGACGAGATCCGCCAAAACACCGAAAATCCGCATATTCTCCGGTGCTGTCTCAAAGCTCCAGGCTGGACGGGCAAGGATAAGCTTGGAGATACGGGATGGCGCGACACGCGCAAGACGGGCTGAAATCGCCGCGCCCATGGACATGCCACCAACAATCGCTTGATCGATGGACAATTCATCCATCAGTGCGACAAGGTCATCGACGGATGTGGCGATGGAGACGTGCGCGTCCGGTCCCAGGTCGCTATCACCATGGCCGCGCGTTTCGAGCGTAATCCGGCGGAAACTATCCAGCTCACCGACGATCTCAAACGGCTGGTCTGCGGTCGCGCCAAGGCCATGCTGGAAGATGAGCGGCGGTCCGTCGCCCACATCGCGGTAGGCAAGCTTCACCTCATCGCGGACAAATGTGCCATTCATATCAGCATACCTCTCAAGGTGGTGGCGACCTGCGGTGCTTCATCGGCACGCAGTCCGTGGGTGATGAGCGGGCCGTCAAAGCCAACGCGTTTCAGGCCTTCCAAGAAGAACGGGTAGTCGAGAACACCCTTGCCTGCCGTGGTAAAACTCCCATGGGCGAGACGGTCTTTTGCGTGCGCCATGGCGATATGCGGCCCAAGACAATCAAGAGCATCACCGATGATCTTCCGTTGCTCATCGAGCGAGGCAACTTCAAACAGGTTGGCAGGATCAAAGACGATCTTCACACGGCTAGACCCAAGCTCAGCAATGAGACGCTGTGCCTTCTGCGCGCTGTTGACCACATTGGCAAGTTCCGGCTCAACGCCCAGATCAACACCCGCCGCCTCCGCTTCGGGCAACAGCCTTTCAAAAGCGGAGATCACATCGCGCCAGGCCTCGTCGCTGTCATTGTCCGTATGCGCCTGCCAACGGTCGGCAGCATCACGTGACCCAGTACAGAGCGTTACCACTGGAGCGCCAATCTCTGGCGCCGTGCGGATGATCTCAAGAAGCCCTTCGATCTCTTGGCTGCGGGCGGCAAGGTCAGGATGTATGAGGTTCGCGGTACCGGAAACAGCGGCCATGGTCAGTCCGTGAATTTGAGCAGCGTTGCGTGTCGCATCGATCGCTTCGCTGGGGACGTATCGAGGGATGGAAGACAACCCGCAAGACGCCCAATTGTGCTGGACGGCACCATATCCGGCCACCTTCACTGCTTGGAACACCCCATGAGGGTCAGTGCCAGGGAAGGTCCTGCCGAAAATGCCAATCTGCATCAGACCGACCCAAACGCGTTGGCAACCTCGACCGCCTTACCGCTCGCCACTGACTGACGAATCGCGGCCATAGCGCGGACCGAGGCAATGCCATCTTCTAGAAAAGCTGCCTGCGTCTTCTCACCCCGGCAGGCGCACACGAACCCTTCGATCTGGCGCCGGAAGAAGTGGCCATCCGCCCCAAGGACGCGGGTAGATGCCTCGGTCTCCTCGTCGAAAATGTCGACTTCTGAGGATCGGTAATACCAAGGGTTATAGGTCTTGCCGAGGATGGCCCCGTGCTCGCCATAGATCTGGAAGCCTTCATGCCAGTCCATCCGCACGGCCACTGTCAGATCAAGATGGCCGAGCGCACCGCTTTCAAAGCCAACCTCTATAAACCAGCAGTATGCGCCGAACTTCTTAGAAAGCCGCGCGCGTACCTCCACAATCGGTCCGCCCAGATGGCGTGCGGTATCGAGAAGGTGGCTGCCGTGCGCGAGCATGAAATAGCTCTCTTTATCCGCCTTCGGATCACCTGCCGGTTTCTTGGCGTTGGCGGAACGGATTGGGAGCGGCTGCACAGCATCGGTGTTGGTGTAGCGGTAAGTGGAATCGCAGTACCAAGCCTTCAGCGCCTGCATCGCACCCATCTTGGTATCGATGAACGCTTTGGCCGCCTCAATACCCGGATCGAAGCGCTTCATATGGCCGACCTGAAGCACCAAGCCAGAGGCAATGACAGCCTCTTCCAGGACGAGAATTTCCTGAACTGAGACGCCAAGCGGCTTTTCGCAGAAGACATGTTTACCCGCTGCTAGCGCGGCGAGCGTTGCCGGCACATGAAATGCATCTGACGTTGCGACGATCACGCCATCCACCTTAGGGTCGGCGAGCATCGCGTCATAATTGGTGTAGACGTTACCCGCGCCGTGGGTCACGGCCATGCGCGAGGCAAGGTCCTCGGCGACATCGCAGATCGCGTAAAGCTCGGCATTAGAGGCCTTCGAGCAGGCTTCAAAATGGCCAAACTGCGCAATCGGACCCGCGCCTAAGACGCCAATGCGGAACGGGGTATCAGAATTAGACATGAAGTTCAGCTCGAGAAGTGACGCGAGCGCCTAGCCCTTCGCCCCGACAACAGAAAGCGTAGGCGCCGGGGCCTCGGTGCCTGGACGATGCGCGATGCGGTTACCAGTCTCGCGATCAAACAAAAGCGCTTTGGAAAGATCTGCAGCGAAGGTGTAGCTCTCACCGGCCACGATATCCGCATCGCCGGGGAGGCTGGCAATGAACTCGTCTTCACCAAACTCCATCAAGGCGAGCGTTGACGGTCCGGTCGGCTCAATCACGTCCACCGTGTGATCAAAAGTCCAAGCGAGGGAACCGCTTGGTAACTGGCCCAAATGCACCGCTTCGGGACGAAGGCCGAGGAAAGTTTTCTGCCCGGCATGAACGGCATCGAGATCAATGTGCGCGGGCACAGCAATCTCATCTTTCTCAAACCGCACGGCCAAGCCGCCCCGCGCTTCGACAATCTCAGCTGGCAGGATGTTCATCGGCGGAGAGCCCATGAAGGTCGCAACAAACACATTGGCAGGCCGGTCATAGACGTCCTTTGGCGCCCCGAACTGCTGCACGAAGCCATCCTTCATGACGGCGATCTTGGTCGCCATGGTCATGGCTTCAATCTGATCGTGCGTTACATAAACAATGGTTGTGCCAAGCCGCTGGTGTAGGCGCTTGATCTCCACGCGCATATCAACGCGCAGCTTGGCATCCAGGTTGGAGAGCGGTTCGTCAAACAGGAAAACTTCCGGCTCACGCACCAGAGCGCGGCCCATCGCAACACGCTGGCGCTGGCCCCCTGAAAGCTGGCTCGGGCGACGCGGCAGAAGCTGCTCGATCTTCAAAAGCTCGGCCACTTCACGCACGCGCGCCTTGCGCTTGTCCTTTGCGACGCCTGCCATTTCCAGCGAAAAGCCGATGTTCCGCTCCACAGTCATGGACGGATAGAGCGCATAGGACTGGAACACCATCGCGATGTCGCGTTCCTTAGGCTCGGCGGTGGTGACGTCATTGCCGCCGATCAGAATACGCCCTGACGTTGGCTGTTCGAGACCTGCCACAATGCTCAGCAGCGTGGACTTACCGCAGCCGGACGGACCAACGAGAACCAAGAAGTCGCCCCGGTCAATCGTCAGGTCAATGCGATGAAGGACATCTGTCGCACCAAATGACTTGGAAATGTGGTCGATTGCTAAGTCGCTCATCGGGGTGCCTATCCTTTCACAGCGCCGGACATCAGGCCGCGCAGGAAGAAGCGCCCAGCCACAACATATACAAAGAGGGTGGGGAAGGCCGAGATAATCGCGCCGGCCATATCGACATTGTACTCTTTGGCACCGGTCGACGTGTTCACGAGGTTGTTGAGGCCAACCGTCACCGGTTGGTTGTCACCGCTGGCAAACGAGACGCCGAACAAGAAGTCGTTCCAGATGGAGGTGAACTGCCAAATGACCGAGACAGTGATGATCGGCCAGGAAATCGGCAAAAGCACGTGCCAATAGGTCTGCCAGAAGCCCGCGCCGTCAACATTGGCTGCCTTCACAAGCTCACGCGGTACCGACTGGTAGTAGTTGCGGAAGAACAGCGTGGTGAAGCTGATCCCGTAGACCACATGCACGAACACAACGCCCGCAATGGACCCCGATAAGCCCATGAGCCCGAGCATACGCGCCATGGGAATGAGGACAATCTGGAACGGAATGAAGCAACCAAACAGCATCGCCCCAAACACCCAGTCGGCCCCTGGAAAGCGATGCATGGTGAGGACATAGCCGTTAAGCGCCCCCAGACCGACAGAAATGAGGACGGCGGGGACTACGATCAAAATGGTGTTGAGGAAGTAGCCCGACAAACCATCGCAGCGCACCGAAATGCACGCCTCACTCCACGCCTTGATCCAAGGCTCAAAGGTGATCAACTGCGGTGGCGCAAGCAGATTACCAGCGCGGATCTCATCCATGTCCTTCAAACTGGTAAAAACCATGGAGGCGAACGGGATCAGGAAAACCAGAGCCGCCAAAACGAGGCAGGCATAAACGGCGAAACGACCGAAGCGCTTGCCGAAGGTCTTGTTGGCTTTCGCAGGCGCCGAGATGGCGCCTACATCAGCGGCCGCTACGCTCATGGCGGATCTCCGAGTAAAGATAAGGAACGATGACCGCCGCGATGGTGCACAGCATGATCACGGCACTTGCCGCGCCCAGCCCCATCTCGTTGCGGGTGAAGGTTGAGGTGTACATGAACGTGGATGGTAACTCGGTAGAAAAACCAGGCCCGCCCTTGGTCAAAGCCACGACAAGATCGTAGCTTTTGATGGCCAAGTGCGCTTGCACCACGAAAGCGGTGAGGAACATCGGGCGAAGCTCAGGCAAAATCACATGGCGATACACCTGAACGGTACCCGCACCATCCATCTTTGCGGCGTTGATAATGTCGGGGTTGATGCCGCGCAGGCCCGCCAGAAACAAAGCCATGATATAGCCCGAGACTTGCCAGACACCGGCGATCACCACGCAGTAAATCGCCAGATCATTGCGCACAATCCAATCGAAGGTGAAGCTCTCCCAGCCAAGCCCGCGCATGAAGTTCTGCAAACCGAGGCCGGGGTTCATGATCCACTGCCAGACGACGCCGGTCACAATGAAAGAGATCGCCATCGGGTAGAGATAAATCGTGCGTAAGAAACCTTCCTGGCGCACCTTCTGGTCGAGCAAGATCGCCAGCGTCAGGCCGATGGCGGTCGCAAGCGCAATATAGAGAAATCCGAAGATGGCCATGTTCTCCACCGCCACTTCCCAGCGCGGATTGGCGAACAAGCGCGTATACTGATCGAACCCGACAAAGCTGAAGCGCGGGAACATCCGCGAGCCGGTAAACGACAGGATCACCGAAAACAGGATGAAACCGTAAATGAAGATCGTGATCATCACGATGCTTGGCGTCATTACCGTCAACGGCGCTAAGCGCGACATCAAACGCTGAGACATGGTCTATCCTCGAACCATAAGACGGATGCCAGCGGTCCATGTTCTGTGGACACAATGCGATCCGATGCCGGAGCGAAAGAGAAAGAAACGTGGGGCGGAAGAGGCAGGTCAAGACCGCCCGCGTTCCTTAAGGAACGAAAGGCCGGAACGCTTAGGTTCCGGCCTTTGTATCTAACAGCTCTTACTGAGCAGCTTGGATCGAGGTGACCAACAAATCGACGGCCTCTTGAGAGGACATGTCAGAGTTGAAGTGCTGGGTCACAACGTCAACGATCGCACCTTGAACCGCACTTGGCTGGCCGTGGCCATGAGCAAGCGAGCCCAGAAGCGTGCCATCATCGGCAGCCTGCTGCATGTCAGCGATCGACTTCTGACCACAAACGTCAAACGCAGATGGGTCAACGTCGGTGCGCGCTGGGATCGAACCCTTCACAAGGTTGAACGCAACCTGGAAGTCGGGATCGAGGATACCGGCAGCCAGTGCCTGCTGTGCTTCAGCATTGTCAGTATCCACATCGAACATGGCAAAGAAGTCAGTGTTGAACAGGAATGAGCCTTCGGTGCCCGGCGCTGTCGCGCACATAATTTGTTCACCTGGCGTCAGACCAGCAGCGGTGATTTCACCTTTGGCCCAGTCGCCCATCAGCTGCATGGCAGCTTCGCCGCGGATCACCATTGCCGTGGCGAGGTTCCAGTCACGGCCGGACATGTTGTCGTCAACAAAGCCGCGAATTTTGCGCATCTGGTCGAACACGGCGACCATCGTGTCGGACAATAGCGCATCTTCGTCGAGCTCAAGGATCGCCGAACGGTAGAAGTCCGCACCACCCAAACCGAGAACAACATCGTCAAAGACGGTGGCGTCCTGCCAAGGCTGACCGCCATGGGCAAGCGGGATGATGCCCAGATCCTGAAGCTGTGTAGCAACCGTGTTGAACTCTTCCCAGGAGGTTGGAACATCGAGATTGTTGGATTCAAAAACCTCGCGGTTCATCCAAAGCCAGTTTGGGCGGTGTACGTTCACCGGAGCGGCAACCCACTGACCGTCGTGCACTCCAAAGCCCTGAACGGCAGCAGGAACAACATCGCTCCAACCGTTTTGCGAGGCGACATCATTGAGATTGCCAAGGAAGCCTTCCTGAGCCCACTCCGTCACCTGCATGCCCAAGAGCTGAGCAGCGGTTGGTGGGTCACCAGCAACGACACGGGCACGCAGCGTGGTGCGCGCGGCATCACCGCCACCGCCAGCAACGGCCATATCCTGCCATGGGAAGCCTTGTGCCTCGAGGCTGTCTTTAAGAACCTGCACAGCAGCAGCTTCGCCGCCGGACGTCCACCAGTGCATAACCTCAACGCCATCTTCGGCCCAGGCAGGCACGCTGGCACCGGCAATAAGCGCGGTGACACACACAGTTGATGCGAGAAAATGTTTCATAAACTACCATCCCTTTTGCCAGCACGCTCGGCCGCGTGGCTTTCTTGATCTTGTTTGCGAGGCTGGCGCGATCACGCGCTCAACTCCCCCTCGCCGAGTTTGTTCGTTGTCACAACAAACAAAGCGCCTGTCAACGCAGGAGTCGCAAAAAGACGGACATTGCGTAGAAATACTTATTCGGCAGCAGCAATCTGAGTGGAGGCGTGCGTGGCAAATTGTGCAGCCGGTTCAAGGGTCATGGACCGATTGTGCATGACCGATGCAGCCCCTGCGGCAGCTGCGAAAACGCCAAGGTCAGCGGTGCGAATGGGGGGCGCTTTGAACATGGGGTGCAGTTGCTTACCAACGACAGATCGAACGTGATCGGGATCGACCGACGCGAGAACAGACGTGCGGCCGCCAAGCACAATTTCGCTGGGGTTCACGATCATCGTCACATTACACAAGCCCACCGCAAGGCGGCGAACCCAAAGATCAAACACATGCCGCGCACCCTCATGGCCTTGCTCGGCAAGAGCTGTCAGTTCGCGAATGGTGGAAGCTGGAACGTGGTGTTCAACGCATAAGGCAAGCACAGCATCACGCGCTACTTGAGTTTCAAAAGTTCCCGTGTCAGCCGCCGTGCCATCTGCATCGCTGGGTGCAAAGCGGGCATGCCCAAGCTCGCCTGCTATCCCGCCGTGACCTCGGAGGGGTACACCATCCATCAGCAGACCAAGCCCAACACCACTGTCGATGAGAAAGAACGCAAGACTACTGGCCTGCTCACTGAGATGCTGACCGTCGTGGCGGTAATGTTCGGAGACAGCGCAGGCATTGGCATCATTCTCAAAATGGATGAGCACATCACGCTCAATCCCTTCATGACCAACCACGCCGTCCAGAAGGACGTTCATATCGACGTTGTGCCAATCCAGAATGGGCGCGCAGGAAACAAAGCCGCTGCGCTCCACTAGGCCAGGAATCGCAATGCCGATGCCCTCCAGCCTGCCTGGCTTGATGGCGTTTTGCGACAGAAAATCAGCAAGGCTCTCTTTCAACAGCTTGGCCACATAGTCCGGTCGAGGCGTCTGCCGGTAAGGGACGGTGCAGGAGGCGAAAACATCGGCATTCATGTCGAGCGCTGCAAAGCGTAACTCGGCCACCGCGATATCGATGCCTATAAAAGCGCGGCTGAGTGCATTCAGCTTGATGAAGACACCAGGGCGTCCAGTACGATCAGCCTCGATACGCTCCTGCGTCTCGATGACAAGGCCCTGCTTTGCAAGCCCCGCCACAAGACTGGATGCTGTTGAGCGGGTGATTCCAAGCTCACGCGCCAGATCCGCGCGCGAGCAAGGGCCCTCGCTGAACAGCAGGTTCAAAACACGAGTTTCATTGATACGGCGAAGGTAATGAGCTGACGCCATAGCCTATTTGGCCATACTGGCGCGGGTTTGTACAGTCAAACAACAAACTCTCCAAAGGAGGTTCGTCTTAAGTCACCGGCTCAGGCGCCCCTTGGCTGTGCACTCAGCCCAGCGCGCGTCGGCGCTTGAGTGGTTCAGACTCGACCGCCGTGCGCTGCACAAACCGCAGGTGGCCAATTGTATCCAAAAAAGCTTGGTGAGACGGCTTATTCTCCAAATAATCCATGAGCCGGTAGAGGTTGATCGGCTGTGTTTCAATGAGCGCACGTACGCGCGTCACGGCGTCCTCCAGCGGATACGTATCGATGAACTGGCAAGCCGTCTGGGTCGGTGTGAGAATGTAAAAATCCTGAGCCCGACGCGTCGCGTAACGCGTGATGTCAAAAGGCGATGCGCCCAGCGCATGAAATTTTGGAATGATGCAACGCACATCCCGCACTTTGTTTTCAAGCACAGTACCCGTCTTCTGCTTGAAGCCAAGCGCCGCCAACTTCTCAATGGCGTGCTTGCGCATGGCAGGGGACATCATGTCAGCGTCAGAGCGGTCGTAGCGAAGATCATCAAAGACGGAAAACAGCCGCAACTGCCCATCAGCCATGTGAAAGTAAGGCCCGAAACCAGCCTCAAACTGTTCAACGAGAGTGTTTAACCCTGTTTCTGCGTCAAGCGCAGCAGCATTGTCCATGCGATCTCGTCCGCGTTAGTCTGTGATTAGCAAAGCGCCATCGGCAGATGCTCGACACCTATACGCGCCTAACGCCATCACAGACGTGTTGGGTACATAACTCCGGATCGATCCTCTCCGTGTTTGCTCTGCAAACACCTGTCGGGCAATGGGCAATGCATGGGAGAACGGCTAAAATCAACGGTTCAACGGCACGCTGCGCCGAGAATTTATCAACGCCGAATGGCACACAACAACGAAGCAGGCTCAAATCATCATCAATCACTGGCACAGCAAATGGCGGTCCTGAACACCTAAGGTCTGTGTTGCTGGGATGCGCCACCGCACTCTCAGGTGGCAATGGGATGAAGGCCTGGAGTAGCGGCCCTAACATCCTCGTCGAGATAGCCAAACGCTTGGCCAATCCTGCTGATAAATAGGCGGTGCGGCTTTTTCAGCTTGGTAACGTAGCATCCATCTTAAAACACGACATTCCTGCACGAAAAGACCGGCTGCATATGCGATCTACAATCTTAGATTGCGGACCTTAGTTTATATTTTTTCACAGGTCTGAAATTTCAACGCAACATTAAGATATGACAAAATAAAACTAGTTTTATCAGTAGGATAACACTATCAGTTCAGTTCTAGAGTAAGTTTGTGCAGCGTAAGATATTATGTCTATCCGGCGTGTCGCTCTTCGCGCTCGCCACAAGTTTCACCCTGCCAGCCCAGGCGCAGACAGTTACCACCATTCAGGACGGGCAAACCCTGAACGGCCAGCAGGTGCTGGACGGGGATGACACCCTGACTGTCGAAGAGGGCGGTGCACTTACTGTTACCGGCGATAATGCGGTAAGCGCCACTGGCGAAAACAACACGATCGTCAATGATGGCAGCATTTCCGCTGATGGAGACGGGATCAATTCAGAAATAGACCCCGGCAGTCCGACCATCAATGACAACCTAACCATCATCAACAATGGCAGTATTATCGTGGATGGCGATGGCGTTCGCTCAGAAGGGGATGACCTTAGCATCACCAATGAGGGCAGCATTAACGCCGGTGAAGATGGCATTCGCTCAGAAGGGGATGACCTTATCGTCACCAATAGGGGCAGCATTAACGCCGGTAGAGATGGCATTAGGTCACAAAGCGCAATCGAAGGCGGAAACGCCATCATCATCAATGAGGGCAGCATTAACGCCGGTGACGATGGCATTCGCTCAGAAGGTGCAAACGCCACGATTACCAATGAAGGTAACATCACCAGCGGCGGTGAAGCTATAGATTCAGTAGGCTCTGATGCCAGAATTACCAATAACGGCAGCATCGTCACTAACGACACCAATGCACAGGGGATCGATTCAGACGGCAATCGCTCCATCGTCATCAACAACGGGACCATCACAACACTTGGAGGCGGAGCGAGTGGGATTGATTCAAATGGTGAATTTAATATTATTGTTAATAATGGCATTATCTTAACACTAAATGATACAGCAGAAGGCATTAATACAAGTGGAAATGCAAGTGAAATAACAAATAATGGATCTATCGTCACAAATGGTGACGAATCAGAAGGTATTAGAACATCTAGTAATAACGTTAATTTGATTAACAACGGAACTGTAACTGCAAACGGTAATCTTTCCGAAGCCATTGATGCATCTGGTGACAATTCTAATGTCATTAACATTGGCACTGTAATTGCGACTGGAGAATCATCAGATGGAATTCTTACTCGCGGAGCAAATGGCAATATTATTAACAGTGGTTCTGTCTCCGCTACTGGCGCCAATTCCATTGCCGTCAGTCTTGATGACGAAGGTGTTAACAACAGTACCCTGACCAATTCGGGGCTTATCGTTGCCAGTGGCGATACCAGCCAGGCGATTGTCGGTGGCGATGGGCAGCAAACGGTGAATATTGAGCAAGGCTCGGTCATCTTCGGCATCGTTGATCTGGGTGGCGGAACCGACGTCGCCAACATCAACGGCACCGGACCAACGATCACGGTGACCTTCGAAAACACCGAGACCATCGATCTGGCGGACAGCGTGGCCGGTGTCGTCATTGGCAATACGGTCAGTACGCTCGACCGGGCCGCCCATGACTTGGTTGGCACGGCTGTCAACGCTCTGAGCGTTGCCATTCATGGCACCCTCAACAGGCGGGCGCCTGACCGCCCCTCTTCCCCTCTCTTTGCCGCGCCGGATTTTCCTGCATCGGCCTGGGCACCCTCAGAGCAGGCCGCCCTTGAGCCAGCCGCCGACGCGGCTTTGCGTCCACAGTTGTACGATGGGGATACTCAGATCTGGGGTGCAGCGCTGGGTGGCCGGTTGGAGCGCGACGGCAGCGGGACAAGCCTTCCGTTGGAGCACGACTATCGAGGTGTCGTTGCTGGCATAGAGCGCGATGTGAGCTTCGGGCGATACGGCGTAGCGCTCGGCATCGCAGACAGTGTCAGCCAAAACGATGGTCAGACCATCGAGACCGATACGAGAAGCGTTTTCGGTGGGGTGTACGGCCATACCGATCTAACCGATAGATTCACCCTAAGAACGAGCCTGATTGTGGGATATGAAACCTATGATCACGACCGTCTTGTCGCCGACAATCTGAACGGGTTCGAAACGGCGGTTTCCGATTACAGCGGCATTGTCATCAGCCCATCGGTGGCGCTGGACTATGATCGTGAACTTTCCAATGGCTTTCACCTGCGCGCCACCGGATCGCTTGTCTACACAGCCTCTTTGTTGGAGAGCTATTCAGAAACAGGGACGACCCGTTCAAACTTTGATTTCGACGAGCGCGCCATCCAAACCTTGAATGCCCGCGCGCAGATCGCCGGTGCGTATGTGCGCGAGGGGGTGGATATCGAGGTGCGCGCCGGCCTAGACGGCCGCTTGATCTTAGAGGATGAGGTTGAGGCCTCTCTCGCCGGCACCACCTTCCAATTTGCCGCCAGTGAGGAGGAAACCATTCTGGGCGGGTTCATAGGTTTAAACGCATACATCGCCGCAAGCGAGCATATACATCTTGTGGGCGATGTGGAGCTGCGCACCGCCACAGGCGGAGAGACTGAAGTTTCAGGGCATTTTCAAACTGTGTTTGAATTCTAGAGCATTTCTCGTGATCTTCGATCCACAAGAAACACTCTAAGTCTTTGTTTTGACGCGTTTTCGAACCGCAAAACCGCATACACTTTTGCTGAAAACGCTCTAGGTGTTTGCAAAGAACAAGCAGTGGAAATGGCGCTTTATGCCGGTACCGCATGGATCGCCATCTCGCCGATGTCGCCATGGCCCGACACAGAGACAAGATGCAGCTGTTCGTAAGGTAAGACGATCAGCCACAATGGAAGACAGGTAATCATCGACGTCACGGCCCGCAGGCATCTGCTATGGTCGCAAGCCGTGCGAGGCTGTACAAATCAATGAAGGTCAAAAGGGGAGCTGCAGCAACCCAAGCCGTGTTTCGCGTCATTGCAGGCCGCTTCTTCGGGCTTCGGTCAACAGTAAGACCGATACTACCGCACCTGGTTTGAGCATCCAACTAAATAGCCGTTGTCGCAATGAGCAACTAGGCGTTCAGTATCTGCGCGTGTCCAGCCTGCAGGATCCGTCACTTGCACCCAAGGACCGATGTAGTCTGCAGAATAGTAGGCATGACCATGCCCAGGTGGTGATCCGAACGACAGCGCTATATCGAGCAGCAACTGAAATTGTGTGACGATCGGCATAAAGATAAGACTGTCCGACATGTCAGCAGCCGGGGCCTCACGCATCCATTGAGGTGGCCGCCAGAAGCTAGCTGGTTCGTAAAACACCACCGGGTCGCTGGAGTACTGGAGGAAAACCAGGCGCATATCGCTCCACTCTGCTGGTGCGTCTGAGGCATCGCTGATGTGCGAAGCGTAACGCACCAAGGATCCATCACCGATTTCCGGTAAGACCCATGGACTTCCTGGATTACGCTGGTCTTGCACGTCGTTCCAGAAGTTCGATGGAAACGGCGGTCCCGCCCAAAACGCTCCATCTATCGGATCTCCAGACAAACGAAAAAGATTGGTGGCATGCATTGATGACCATGCGCCTAGGCTGAGCCCATGCATGTATAGGCGCGGGCGGTCTTCCGGTGAGAGAGTCTGCCAGTACCCATGCACGACCTCTTGCAAAGCGACTGCCTGTTCCAAGCCTGTCTGCGTTTCTAGGATCAAAGCTAGCGCCGACTGCAGGTAGGAGTACTGGACAGCAACCGTCGCGACATCGCCGTTGTGCATGTACTCCAACGGATCATGGGATCCAGGGTCCATCCAGCCTGTTCCAGTTGGACTAGTAACCACAAGAACCTCCCGGTCGAAGGCTCCCAGACGCTGCAATTCAGCCAAAGCTAGGTCTGCTCGTTCACGCGGTGTATCACCGTTCGCCCGGCCGACATAGACGCGGATGGGCTCGAGAGCTTCTCTTCCCGTGAAAGCTGTGATCGCCTCTGCATTCGGGCCTGACGTAATGAAGTTACGCCCCGGCGTTCCGATTGCCGCCCAGTCAATCAAAGACGTTGGACCTCCAACCTTCATCGGATCGGTAGGGCTCGGCGGAGCGCGCTCAAAAAGCTCCTGCGCGGCCTCATAGCTTTCGTCTAAAGCATGTATGGAACGATCAAGAATTCCATCGTGTGTAGCAACAACTAGAAGCACCACGACACTGGTGAAACCCAAAACGTTTGCGCGGCGTGGTGGCATTGTGCGGTAGAACCATGCGCGGATCAGCCGAAAGAGCGAAGCCACCATCCTACCAGCCAGGAACGCTGTCGCGAATACCAACGCGGCCGCGAGAAGGATGCGCAAAAGGTTCAAGGACTCGGCGGGCTCCATATCCATTTTCAAGCGTAGGTCATTCTGCCAAGAAAGGCTTGAAAACAGGACCCAAACAAACAAGATCGCGACAAGCGTTGTGCTTAGCCATGTAACAGCTCGAGCGGATCGCTCGGGCAAAACGGGAAGATCCGCCGCGCGCCATAGCGCCCAAAGCATTTGTCCGGTTAGGTATCCAAGGGCGGTCACCAATCCCCCCAATATTCCCTGAGTGTCAGGCCCACGAGGGATGAGTGATGGCGTCAGAGACGCAGTAAAAAATACCACACCCAGAAGGAAGCTGGGCCCCGAGAACGATCCGATTACTCGGGATGCGAACGCTTTGATCATGCCGTTATCCCGCGATCGTATCGCCTGCCCTGTCTTACGCACGATAGAAATACGCCCCAATTGGGGAGATAGTCATAGCTACTGCTCATGGTCTTGGTTCTTGCCAACTCTATCGTTGTGCGACTTCGCGCTGCGCGCCGGACCGAGTGTCAGCGCCCTACCGAACGGCAATACCATGCTTGCCAAAGAAGTGCGTGTGGGCTTCTTCAAAGGTTAGCCTCACACTCTGCCCGGCTTTGAAGACTTCCGTGCCTGCTGCGCGTACGATCATGGTCTCATGACCGTTCGGCGTCACG
Source organism: Pseudomonadota bacterium (assembly GCA_039026935.1). Classification (GTDB taxonomy): domain Bacteria; phylum Pseudomonadota; class Alphaproteobacteria; order Rhizobiales; family MH13; genus MH13. The sequence continues at coordinate 17,013 of JBCCLK010000019.1, read as the reverse complement.
TAGAGATAGGTGTCGGCGCCAAGATACTCCACGACGTCCACCGTCCCTGACAAGTGTGGCTCGCCCGGCTGATCAACCAGAATGTGCTCCGGTCGAATGCCGATATGGGTGGCCGTTGCGTCATTGTCCTCGTGCGGGAACGGACCGGTGCCGTGGCCCTCAATTGAGAAACTGGCCCCCGTTGTGGTGCAGGGCAGAACGTTCATCTTGGGCGAACCGATGAATTGCGCCACGAACAAGTTGCCCGGATTCTCGTAGAGTTCGCGGGGAGAGCCAACCTGTTCGATCCGGCCAGCAGACAGGACCACGATCTTGTCTGCGAGCGTCATCGCCTCGACCTGATCATGCGTCACATAGATCATGGTTGAACCAAGAGACTGATGCAGCTTGGCAATCTCGAAGCGCATTTCCACGCGCAGCGCCGCGTCAAGGTTGGAGAGCGGCTCATCAAACAAGAACGCTTTAGGCTCGCGGACAATTGCGCGGCCGATGGCAACGCGCTGTCTCTGGCCACCTGAAAGGGCCTTAGGGCGACGGTCGAGATAGTCAGAGAGCTTTAGAACGCCAGCGGCGTAGTTCACCTTCTCCTCAATCTCGCCTTTGGGTGCGCCAGCCGTCTTCAAACCGAAACCGACATTCTCGCGCACCGACATGTGCGGATAGAGCGCGTAGGACTGAAAAACCATGGCAAGGCCGCGTTGCGACGGTGGGGCGGCCACCACGCTCGTTCCATCAATCTGAATGTCGCCACGGCTCGCCTCTTCGAGGCCGGAGATGATGCGTAGAAGCGTTGATTTCCCGCAGCCGGATGGGCCGACAAAGATAACGAACTCGCCATCCTCGATCTTCAGATCGACACCTTTGATGACTTGCAGATCATCAAACCATTTCTCGACACCGATCAGTTCAATAGCACCCATACCGCGCCTCCCTATTGTCCGTGCGGCTCTGTACCGGGGGCCCACGGAGCCCCCTCAGCTGCGTAGTGAAGCCAAGCGGCAGCAGTCCAAGAGAACACATCGCCGCCGGCTGGTGTGCCTGAGTTACAGTCGAAGTACTCCGCAAAACCCGATAGGTGCGTCAGGGCACGGGTGTCATCCCACAGCTCTTTCGCGTCGCGTACGTGCCCGTGCGCCAAGAGCCCCCTGCTGATCATCATGTTCATGAAGGACCAGACAGGTCCGCGCCAGTACCGCTTGGAATCAAAATGCGCTTCATCTGGGTCGTGGCTCGGCACGCTGAACCGTGTCTTGGCACGCAAGCGCCGGTAGTGCCCCAACATCGCGCGTTTCTGATCAGTGCTTCCCACGTCTGCAAAGAAGCACAAAAGGGCAGCATTTGAGACGCCGACACTGTGGCGCGACGAGCGTAAGTTGAGCGCCGTGAACGTTTCTTGCGACGGGTCCCACAGATGGTGTGCCCCAGCCTCCGCGCGGCTGATCCAGTCTTCCAAAACCTCGATGGCATCGGCTTTTGCGAGCGCATGCGCAATCCGCAGCATCGCCCGGTCAGCCGCTAACAGGATGAACGTGCAACCAGGGTCGGCCACGAAAAAAGGATTGTGCTCTGCGATCTTGCCGGCATCCCAGCCCAGTGAACGACCGAACTCTACGAGCGCAATGTAACGCTTATACTCGTCTTCTGTAGGACGCATCGAGGCGTCTACATGGCTGGTGTCTCTCCGCTGGAAGGGCGCAACGTTTGAACCATCGACCGCCTCAAGCGCCTCATCCCAATCGGACGTGTTATCGCGACCCGATTCCCAAGGGTGCGTAATGGCCACGACCCCCAACCGGTCGGGATCGCGGTAGTCATGCCACCAGCGGTGCCAGCGCATCAGCGCATCGAACATGGCCGATGCGCGCTCCAGCATTGCGGGGCCTTGATCGCGCTTCAAGAGCTCCTCAACGCAGAAGGCGGCGACCGGTGGCTGCGAATGCCCGGAGGTTGGAACAGGCCTACCCGTGCTCCACACTGAGGGACCGGGAAAGTAGCTTGGTACCTCTTCATGGAAGATGATGTGCGGCACCATCCCATCCGGCCACTGGTGGGCAACCAGCGTTTCGATCTCTGTCCAAGCCCGGTTTAAATCGAAGGCGGCAAAGCCAAGCGCGACAATCGCCGAATCCCAATTCCATTGGTACGGGTAGAGACCTGCTGTTGGCACCGTGTACCCACCACGATCATTGGCGATCAGGATCTCCCGGGCCTCTTGCGCCAGCGCCGTTTCATCCGTTTTGAGGCTTTCCGCCGCGGTCATGGGTTTATCCTTTGACGCTGCCAGCTGTGAGGCCAGTCACAAGAAACCGTTCCAGCCACAGAAAGATCACGAGCACCGGCACGGTTGCGACAACGGCTCCTGCCATGAGGTGTTGGCGTGGCACTTCTGATGAATTGAGCGAAACCACACCGCGCGAAAGGGTGAAAATAGATGGGTCATCAAGGAACATGAACGCGAACAAAAACTCGTTCCAGGCGATCATGAAAACGTAAAGTGAAACGGACGCGATGGCGGGCAGCGCAAGCGGCAATGTGATTTTGAAAATCACCCCGAAACGGGTGAGCCCGTCCATCAGGCCCGCTTCTTCCAGTTCTGCCGGGATGCCCTCGAAATAGCCTTTCAGCATATAGAGCGCGACCGGAACGGTCGTGGCCGGATAAACGATCAGCAGCCCGAGCAGGGAGTTGCGCAAGCCCAGCTGGGAGAACACCGCATAGAGCGGGATCACCAGAACGATGGCGGGCACCATATAAATAAGAAGTATGGACCGCGCGAACGCATGGCGCCCGGCGAAGCGCAAGCGCGCAACCGCATAGGCACCAGGAATTGAAAACAGCAGCGTCAGGAACACGGTCGCCGTTGAAACGATCGCCGAAACGAGAAGGTAGCGCCCAAAATTGAACTGCGTGAACAGTTCGTAATAGCTGGAAAACAATCCATCAAAGCCCTGGCTGAGATCGATGGACAGATCGAGCGGATTGGCGATCAGCTCTGCCTGGTTCTTCAGACTGGTCATCACCATAACATAGAACGGAAGGGCGACCATGACTGTGAAGATCACGAAGCCCAGCCCCTTCATTACTCGGATTAAAGAAGCCTCTGCCATGTAGCGTGATACGCCCGCACTCGGCAGATCACCGATGCAACGGGCGGTGCCGTAGGCGGTGAGGGCGCTAAAGATCATCAGGGCTACGGCCTGCCATCCGGGTACCTGTTCCAGTGTGAGCCCGAACGGCATCGCAAAGGTTGCTGCAAGCTGGACCAGCGCGACGATCAGCGATGCAAGCCCAAGAGTCACCGGCCTGGCGCGCCGCGCGGGCGCCACCGTCGAGAGATAGAGACCCGCAAACAGGCCGGCGATGGTGGCAGAGCCAGCGCGCGGCACGGCAAAGGCTCCGGTAATGAGCCCCAGCGACACACCAACGACGACCATGACAATGAACCCGCAGATGGCGCCAATAACGGCGCTCATCACCGTGCCGACCCCGACAGAAAAACCGGAAGGTTCGGCGGAGAGTGTTGCGACAGCCATCGTCAGGCCCCTCCCTCTTTTGGTGAGAAGCGGAAGAAGATCAGCGCAAAGATGAGAAGCACGAAGAAGACAACGACGGCGACAGCCGCGCCTGCGCCAAGATTGGAAAGCGCAAAGCCTTGCTCATAGACCTGCACGGTAAGTGTACGCGTTCCCGCTGCACCGCCGGTGAGGAGGAAAATGTCGTCGAACTTGTTGAACGTCCAGATGAATCGCAGCAAGAACAGAACTGAAAGGATGCCAACAAGCTGTGGCAGAGAGAGATACCAGAACTGCTGGAGCGGTGTCGCGCCATCCATCTCCGCCGCTTCGTACATCTCTGACGACACCGACTGCATAGCCGCAAGAATGAAGAGGAAGGAGAGCGGGAAGTATCGCCACGCCTCAAAGGCAATCACGGTTGAGAGTGCGACCGGGAACTGAAACGTCAGCCCGAATATGGTCACATCCACATCTCTTGTTCCAAAGAAATTGATGGGCGCACCTATGAGGCCCATCTCGATCAGCATCGCATTGATCGTTCCCGAGAAGGGATCAAGCAGGATGATCCATGTGAAGGCGACTGCGATGACCGGGGCAACATAAGGAAAAAGTAGAAGCCCGCGCAGGATGCCGCGCCCCTTGAAGGCAACATTCATCAGCTGGGCGGCGAACAAGCCGACGACAAGGGCGCCTGCGGTTGAAAGTACCGTGTAGTAGAGCGTCACGCGCAGCACACTCCAAAACTCCGACGCAGAGAATACGCGTTCAAAGTTTGCCCATGTGAAATCGAGACTGGTGAGCACGTTGACGCCGGAGCCCGTGATGATGGGATCGGTGTCGCGCACATCGCTGGGTGCATCGAGAAACGCTTGCTCGACTGTGGCCTGAAGCCGAAAGCGCTCGCGGAACCCGCCTTCCAAGTCGCCGAGCGCGCAGTTGATCTCCCGGCCCGTGAGGATGCACCGATCATCAAAACCGGTGACTCTCAGGCCATTGGGGATGTTATCGGTGAAACCCGCCTCAACCACCGGCTGGTTGGGCGAAGAATTGCGGATGCGATACTCGAGCTCGACCACATCGCCGACAGTCTCAGCATCGCCGCGCAGCCGTTCGGTCACGAGTGCTGTCGGCGCGCGCAAATCGGCCAGTTCTACGGGTTTGACGGAAATCCAGAAGTTCGCGAGCAGCGGCCCGAGCACGATCAGGATGACAATCAACGCAGTCGGCAGAAGCATGCCGAAGGCAAGCTTCGCCTCGCGTTTGCGCATGGGGCCAGAGCCCTTTGGCGGGCCAAACGGCGAAGCGCCGTCAGTCGTGTCGGTCGTGGTCACGTCGGAAACCTCTGGGCGATGATCTTGCAGCGATCAGGCTTCAATCAGGCTTGGGATGAACGTGCGGGAGGGGGATTGATGGCGCCGAACGAGATCGCTCGGCACCACCACCAGCTTCTTTGGCGGGCAGCCTACTCGACGGCGGCAGCCAGCTCTTCGTTGATAATTGCAACGGTCGCAGCCGCATCCCGCTCACCATCAATGAATTCGCGCACATAGCGATTGATGATCTGCGAGTTAACGACCTGCGAAGCAACAGCGAGCTGTCCTTCCATTACGCCCCAACGGTCCGCCGTTTCCAGACCCGCCACGATCTCGCCGACGACGTCTGCTGGGTAGAGGTCAGAAAGGGGTGCGCGGCGATCCACGCCAACATCGAGCATAGACCAGGCATCGACGTAGGCCGTTGGATCATCCTCGGTGCCGCGGCGTACCGGAAACTTGCCTTCCGGCGCGATGGAGAGCGTTGCTGTGTAGCCATCGCTCATGGAATACGCCACAAACGCCTGCGCTGCATCGAGATTGGCCCCGGTGGTGATCCCCATGTACCGGATGTCAGCCCAGGCCGCGCCGTCGGGGTTGGACGGACCGGAGAACGTCGTAACAATACCTGTGCGGGATGCAAGCTCCGCGGAGGTCGGGTCATCGGTAATAGTGGGCGGTGCGGAGTCCCGCAGACCTGCTAGCTCATCGAGAATAAACGGCGACCAGATGATCATCGCTGCCTGTCCAGCAAAGTAGAGCTCGCGGGACTGTTGCCAGAACAGATCACCGGGAGGCGATGCTTCGGCGATGGCCTTATAAAACTCAAGTGCCTCAACCGTCGCGGCCTCATCGAGTGACTGAAGGCCATCAGCACCCACAGGCGAAACGCCATTGGCCAGGAACACATGCTCCAGAACCTGGCTCATGAAGTTCTCGTCGATCTTGGTTGCAGCGACGAACCCAAACAGTTCTGGCGGATTGTGGAGCGCCTCTACAGCGGCGAGGATGTTCGCGTAGGATGTCGGTGGCTGGAGACCCGCCGCCTCAAACAAATCAGCCCGGTAGACGACCATCTGCGTCCAGCCATCAACCGGGACAGCGGCATAAATGTCATCCTCGATCTCCGCCATGCCCAGAGCGCCCGGCGCAAAAGTCTCGGCGCCGAGATCTTCCACGATGTCGGAGGCAGCGTCGGGATCAAGGATACCGGCTTCCATCCAGGGGAAAACAAACTGCAATGAATGGTAGATCACGTCTGGAAGATCACCAGCTGCAAAGGCAGCGGTCGCGCGGGTTCCCATGTCGGTTTCGGTGACTGGGATGACGTCGACTTCAATACCCGTTGCGGCAGTGAAATCAGCGGCCATCTGTTCCTGAATAGCTAGACGCTCAGGCTGCTCTTCAGTGGTCCAGAAACGAATGGTATCGGCGCTGGCCGTCGTGGCCAGCATCGTCGAGGCGAGAAGGCCGCCGAAAAGTGCGGTAGTTCGTGTCACGGAGTGATCCTCCCAGATCGTTGACTTGCTTCTTTATGAGCACGGGGCACGATCAGCCGCTTCAGCAGGGTTGGTACTGAGCTTTGGTTCGCTCTTGTATGCCACGTCAGCAGCCCTGGCCCCGTTGATCGAAGCTCATAAGGAATAGGTTAGTCAGCGAAAACGGTTACGTCTAGGTGTTCCTCCGGTGATCGGGCTTCTGCCGGCGGGATGTCCCCGGAACTGCTAGGTGTTCAGTCCCGGAAAGTGATGGGTTGGATCATCGTGAAATCGTTCCGGTTCTTCGGTCCATCGCTTTGTGACGTATTCGAACGGCGTCAAACCGCGCAGCGTCTTCAGTCTCTTCGCGAAGTGTAAGCGTTGACGAACGTCTACAGGTGTTCTCGAAGCTGTTGGTGGCTTTGATGGTGATAACGCTTGACGGTCGCTTTCTGAGCACGTGTGGGGTGTCGAAGACCCGGCAGTGCTTGTCAACGGGCTGCCGCTTTGATAGCCGAATGATTGACGATGCCTTTCGGCTGAGCGGGAAGTCCAACCCCTTCGATCCAACTCGGAGAACGGGGCGACTATCGTCATACACGTGGTGGATGTGTCCGCCTGGATGTCGTTCGCGAAAGAACTTGTCGCTGAGCAAAATTCAGGAATCATGCACTATGAAAATGCCCGCCTTCATTATCCCCGCATTCTTGGCCATTGCGCCTCAAATAGCCCACGCCCACCCAGGCCACGTTACTGCGGCCGCTGGGCATTCACACTGGATCGCTGTTGCCGCTCTTGCCGTTATCACAATGATCGTTGTGTGGGCCCTCGTGCGTAAGCTCCAACTGAAGGATGCTGAGCGCGAGAACGCCACACCTGCTGAAGCGAACGAACACTCTACGTGAGCAAGATAGGCGTTATGGTCTGCGGTCATGGCTCGCGGAGCCAGGCCGCCGTCGATGAGTTCGCTGTGCTCGCGCAGCGGCTGCCTACCTACCTGCCTGATTGGCCTGTCGAGTACGGCTATCTGGAGTTTGCTAACCCGGTTATCCGTGACGGGCTAGATAACCTGCGTGAGCAAGGTTGCGACACCATTTTGGCTGTACCTGGTATGTTGTTCGCGGCCATGCATGCCAAGAACGACATTCCAAGTGTGCTCAACACCTACGCAGCCAACAACGACCTGACTGTGCATTACGGCCGGGAGCTTGGCGTTGATCCGAAGATGATCCGGGCGGCAGCCGAGCGCGTGCAAGCTGCGATGGACAAAGCAGACGCGGAAGACGGTGTCGTCGCACCCCAAAACACTTGTCTGGTTGTCATCGGTCGTGGCGCCAGCGACCCAGACGCCAACTCAAATGTTTCGAAGATTGCACGCATGCTCTGGGAAGGCATGGGCTTTGGATGGTGCGAGGTCGGCTATTCAGGCGTGACCTTTCCGCTGGTCCAGCCTTGTCTCGAGCACGTCGCGAAGCTTGGTTACAAACGTGTGGTGGTCTTTCCCTACTTTCTGTTCACTGGCGTACTGATCGATCGCATCTATGGCTTCACTGACATGGTCGCGGAAGCCTACCCCGACATGTCCTTCGTGAAAGCGCCCTATCTGAGCGACCACCCCCTCGTGATCGAAACTTTTGCGGAGCGCGTGACGGAGATCCTTGAAGGACAGAACGCCATGAACTGCGCGATGTGCAAGTATCGCGCGCAGGTTCTTGGGTTTGAGGCAGAAGTCGGGATGCCTCAAGAGAGCCACCACCACCATGTTGAAGGTCAAGGTGCTTCGGCCCCTGGGTCGAATGTCGAGAGCTGCAAAGTCTGCGACACCTTCTGCACCGGCGCTTGCCGACTGGATGACGGAGCGTCCCACCACCATCATCATGATGGCGGGCACGATCACCACCACCATCATCCGCCCTATCCGCACGCTGAACATCCACATGGACCGGAAAGCGTGCGTAAGCTCCTGAAAGACGGCGCTTGAACTACGAACGTGATCCAAAACAGATCTACCGTTTGAGTTTTGAACGCGTCCGCATGGAGGCTGATTTGGAACGGTTTCCGGCGGATGTCGTGAACCTCGCAGTCCGGCTGATCCATGCCTGCGGCATGCCGGAGATCGCGCACGACATTGCCTATTCGCCGAACTGCATATCGGCCGGGCGGCGAGCTCTTCAAAGTGGCGCACCCATTTTGTGCGACAGCATGATGGTGGCGCACGGCATCATTCGCAAAGGTCTGGCAGAGAGCGCTGACGTCCGTTCCACGATCAACGCTGAAGGTGTCGTCGAACTCTCCCACAAACTCGGCACGACCCGCTCCGCGGCTGCTGTCGAACTTTGGAAAGAGGACCTCGACGGCGCGGTCGTGGCGATTGGAAATGCCCCAACGGCGCTCTTTCGCCTTCTGGAACGTCTCGATGAAGACTGGCCAAGACCTGCCGTGATCTTGGGCTTCCCGGTTGGCTTTGTCGGCGCTGCTGAGAGCAAGGCCGAACTGTCCGCCAACCCGCGTGGTGTGCCCTTCATAACACTGCATGGTCGGCGCGGCGGGTCTGCCATGGCGGCAGCGGCGGTTAACGCTCTTTCCCTCGGCCTTGATGGGGACGGACGATGATGGAGCCTTGGCTTTCCATCGTTGGTATTGGCGAAGACGGACTGGAAGGCTTGAGCTCGCCTGCGCGGAAAGCTGTAACGGCGTCGGAGGTCATTGTCGGCGCAGAGCGCCACCACGCCCTCTCCCAAGGCTTGGATGCTGAACGGATCACGTGGCCAAAGCCGTTCAACCACATGCTGGCCGTGCTTGAGGCGCTGAAACACCGCCCAACCTGTGTCTTGGTAACCGGCGACCCCGTCTGGTACTCCGCCGGCACCAAGATCGCCAGCCATTTCGGCACGGATGACGTTCGCATCCATCCTCATATCTCGGCATTCCAGCTGGCCTGCGCGCGGATGGGGTGGGCTCTGCAAGACGTTGAAACGTTGACGATTCATGGTCGGGCCGTCGGGAGCATCCAACCTTTTCTCTCACCGGGCGCCAGACTTGTGATCCTCACCCATGACGGCGCCTCGCCTTCTCAGGTTGGGGCACTGCTGTCAGAGGCTGGGTATAGCGAGAGCCGTCTGACTGTGCTCGCAGACATGGGTGGTGCCAAAGAAACGCGACTGGAAGGAGTGGCCAGCGCTTGGCGTGAGACCGTCTCGCCCTTCCATACTCTCTGCGTGGAGTGCAGCACCAAGCCTGATCTTGCGCCCCTTCCGCGCGGGCCAGGCTTGCCCGATAACGCCTTTGAGCATGATGGCAAGATGACCAAGCGGGATATCCGCGCGCTCGCGCTTGCCAAGCTCGCTCCCCGGCCAAACGAACTCCTATGGGACATTGGCGCAGGGTGCGGGTCCGTTGGGATCGAGTGGATGCGCAGTGCACGCGGCGGGAGGGCTATCGGGATTGAACCGAACGCAGAGCGTCGCGCCATAGCCGAGCGTAATGCACAGAAGCTGGGAGTCAGTCGGTTCGAGCTGGCGGACGGAACAGCGCCCGGAGCTTTGTTGGAGCTGGATAAGCCGGATGCGGTCTTCATAGGTGGTGGGCTGAGCGAAGAGACGGTCGAGGTTTGCCTGGCTGCCTTGAAGCCCCACGGGCGGCTCGTTGCCAATGCAGTAACGTTGGAAAGCGAGCTTTTGCTGATCCAATGCCACAAGCGGTTTGGCGGAGAGCTGGCCCGCCTTTCGATCGCATACGCCGATACAATTGGTCGTTATCGAGGATGGCGATCTGCCATGCCAATCACACAGTGGAGCCTGGTTGTATGACGGGCAAACTTTATGGTGTTGGGCTTGGCCCCGGCGACCCGGAACTCCTCACCCTGAAGGCGCACCGGCTGATCAACTCAGCCAAGGTTGTAGCCTATCCAGCCCCGGACGAGGGCGAGAGTTTTGCGCGCTCCATCGCAGCTCCCTACATCGCTCCCGAGGCAGAAGAAATCCCGATTATCATCCCGATGCGGGTCGAGCGGTTTCCCGCGCAAGATGTCTACGACGCCGCAGCCAAAACCGTGGGTGCCAGGCTCTCAAACGGAGAGGATGTTGTTGTCCTGTGTGAAGGCGACCCGTTCTTCTACGGTTCGTTTATGTACCTCTTTCAAAGACTTGCTGATCGCTTCCCGGTAGAATGCATTCCTGGCGTAACGTCCCTCACGGCCTGCTCGGCGGTCGTTCAGCGGCCACTTTGCGCGCGCAACGAAGTGCTCAGTGTCATCCCGGCCCCTTTACCGCCGAACGATTTGACGTCCAAGCTTAGCTCAGGCGGCGCGTTTGCGATCGTCAAGTTGGGACGACACATCAACAAAGTGCGCCGTGTGATTGCGGAGCTCGAACTGATGAACCGGTCGATGTATGTCGGCCTCGCCTCCTTGCCCAATCAAGTTGTGTGCCCTCTTCAAGAAGCGCCGGACAAAGCGCCTTACTTTTCGATGGTCATCATCAGCGGGACAGATCCTTATGCCGTCTCCTGAACCGATCACACTCTTTTTGTCGCCTTCTGGTGAAAATACGGCGCGACAGATCTGCGAACGTCTCGGTGGCGCTTTGCATGGCTACAAGCCCACGGGACAGGTTGACGCGCGGATCGACGACGTGATGAGCCATTTTCGAGCTTTGTTTTCGGCGGGCCACCCGATTGTTGCTGTGTGTGCTGCCGGGATCGTCATTCGTGCGCTCGGGCCATTGATCGCAGACAAGCGTGGCGAGTCGTCCGTCGTTGCTGTCTCAGAGGACGGCGCGTTTGCTGTCCCGCTCTTGGGTGGTCACCGCGGCGCGAACGCTATGGCGACGTCCATCGCGGACGGCATCGGTGCGCACGCCGCCATTACGACAGCCGGCGATCTCTCGCTAGGCATCGCGTTGGACGCGCCGTCGCAGGGCTGGCGACTTGAGAACCCTGAGGCTGCAAAGGCCACAATGGCTGCGCTGTTGGCTGAGGCGCCCGCGTGGCTTTCCCGCGAGGTGGATTGGCTAGCCCCTCTGGCGAAGCTAAACAATGTGCATGTCCAGCCGTCAGGCGACCCACGAGATCCGACCGTTCTGAGCGTTGACGGCGCGGAGCCTTTGGTTTTCCGCGAACAAACCTTGGCCCTTGGCGTCGGCTGTTCCCGCGGGTGTTCTCCCGATGAACTGATCGCGCTGGTGCTCAAGACCCTCGCCGATCATGGCCGCTCGCACTTCGAAGTAGCAGGCGTTTACTCCATCGATGTGAAAACAGACGAGGCCGCGATTCATGCTCTTGGCAGCAAACTGAACGTGCCCGTCGGCTTCTTTCCTGCAAACACCTTGGAAGCACAGACACCAAGACTGGCTAATCCGTCGTCGGTCGTGTTCGCGGAGGTCGGCAGTCACGGCGTGGCCGAAGCCGCTGCCTTGGCAGCCGCCGGGCCTTTAGCCGTGTTGGAGATAGAGAAACACAAATCGAAGAATGCAACCTGCGCGGCAAGCGAATTCAAAGACGGTGGAGAGCAGCCGCAAACCCGCGGGCGCTTGAGCGTTATTGGCATCGGGCCGGGCCAGTCGGATTGGCGGACGCCAGAAGCATCCAAACTCGTTGCCGAGGCCGATGAGTTGGTCGGCTACGGCTTATACATCGATCTTCTTGGACCCATTGCGGCGCGTAAGCCGCGTCATGACTTTCCCCTCGGCGGTGAAGAGGATCGCTGTCGCTTTGCCTTAGAGCGGGCAGGCGAAGGCCGAAACGTTGCGCTGATCTGCTCTGGTGACGCCGGTATCTATGCCATGGGGGCGCTGGTCATGGAGCTTCTTGATCGAGACGCGATCGATGGAGGCGTTTCTCCAGCGGCGCACAGAGTTGAAGTTATCCATGCTCCAGGTGTTTCTGCGTTTCAGGCTGCATCGGCGCGCGTCGGGGCGCTGATTGGGCACGATTTTTGTGCCATCTCGTTGTCTGATCTGCTGACCCCGAGAGAAACGATCCTCCAGCGCATTAAGGGGGCAGCTAACGGCGATTTTGTCATCGCTTTCTACAACCCCGTGTCCAAGCGTCGCCGGACCTTGCTTGCCGACGCGCGCGACATGCTTCTCGAACATCGCCCAGCTGACACGCCCGTCATTCTGGCCATTAACCTTGGTCGGCCCAACGAAAGCCTGCGCTTTCGAACGCTGAGCGACCTCCATGTTGATGAGGTCGATATGCTCACCGTTGTGTTGGTCGGTTCATCGCAAAGCCGGGCCTTCAGGCGCGGCGACATCGCCTCAGGTGCTGAGGGTTGGTCAGCTTACACACCCCGCGGATATGCCGCAAAGATCGACAAAGACATCCAACCATGACCGTTTACTTTGTTGGCGCCGGCCCAGGCGATCCGGACCTGATCACCGTCAAAGGCAAGCAGATCATCGAGCGCTGCCCACTGTGCCTTTATGCTGGCAGTCTGGTTCCTGCGGCTGTGGTGGCCTGTACGCCATCATCTGCCGTCGTTCGAGACACGGCACCCATGCATCTGGACGAGATAATCGAGGCCATGAAAAAGGCTGATGACCAAGGCCTCGACATTGCCCGCGTTCATTCTGGCGACCCTTCACTCTATGGCGCCATCGCCGAACAGATCCGAAGGTTGGTGGCGCTCAACATTGACTACGAAATCGTGCCGGGCGTCCCCGCGTTTTCAGCAGCAGCTGCCGCTATGGGCCGTGAACTCACAATCCCCGAAGTGGCGCAAACGCTGATCATCACGCGCACTGCGATGAAATCGTCATCCATGCCCAGAGGCGAAGAGTTGGAAACGCTCGGGCACAGTGGCGCGACGTTGGCTATACATCTTTCCATTCGCAATCTACGGGAAATAGAGCGCAAGCTCACGCCGATCTACGGCGCAGATTGCCCCGTTGTTGTGGCGTATCGTGTTGGCTGGCCGGATCAGCAGTTCATTCATGGAACCCTGGAGACCATTCGCGATAAAGTGGCAAAGCAGAAGATTACCCGCACGGCGCTCATCTTTGTTGGTCGCGCTTTGGGCGAAACCGACTTTCGTGACAGTGTTCTGTATGACGCCGACCATGCTCATATTCTTCGGCCCGCCAAAGCCAAGCTCACGTAAGCTGTGGTGATCTAAACTGGCAGAGGTCCGATGACATGGGCGAACGAGCCGAGCGTCTGGCCCTTTCGATGGCCCATGGAGGGCAGCGTTTCGCCAAAGGCATCCTCAGCCTCAAACAGTCGGTTCTCATCAGCCTCACTGGTAATCGAGGCATAGTGGAACTCGTGTCCGGCCAGTGGCTCTTGGAACACCGAGCCCCCGACGGGGCGAAGCAACCGATAACCAAGATGCAGCTTGCGGCGTGCGAACGACGTTGCGACGGGCAGCAGCCCCAACATTTCATGGGTTGCGCCCTCGGCATCTGTCAATGTCTCGCCGAGCACCATGTACCCGCCGCATTCGCCGTAGATCGTCTTACCCGCGATGGCGGCGCTATGAACGCCGCGCTTAAATGTGCTGGCCTGCGCAAGCTTCTCGGCGTGCAACTCTGGATAGCCTCCGGGCAAGAAGATTGCGTCGCAGTTCTCCGGTGGTGCTTCATCGGCAAGCGGCGAGAAAAACGCCATCTCGGCGCCATGCGCCCGCCAGTCATGAAGCATGTGCGGATAGCTGAAAGCAAAGGCAATATCGCGCGCGACGGCGATGCGTTGTCCGATAGGAGCAAACCGTTGAGCATCCGCTGTCCGGTTCAAGGGTCGGGACGTATCCAGTAACTGGTCGAGGTCAACCCGCTCCTCAACCAAACGCGCAACGCTTTCCAGGGTTGCGGCCAGTCCGTCAGACTCCATGGCTTGAACAAGACCCAGATGGCGTTCGGGTAGAACCAAATCAGCCATCCTGGGAAGGACTCCAAGGACAGGCAGTGCTGCCCTTTTGAAAGCATGACGAAGAGCCGCCTCATGACGCGGTGAGCCAACCCGATTCAGGATAATGCCGGCGAGGTGCAAATCCGGCCTCATCGCCTGTAAGCCGACGGCAGATAGAACAGCCGACTGAGCCATTTTCGATGTGTCGACGACAAGAACGACTGGAAGACCCAGGATGTTTGCGAGCTCTGCAACGGAGCCGCGACCCTCAACCCCAGCGCCATCCAAAACGCCCATCGCGCCTTCAACGAGCAAGACATCCCCGGGCTGGCTGGCAGCTCGTGATTGGATGGTGTCCGCCGTCATCGCCCATGCATCAAGATTAACCGAAGGGTGGCCAGTCGCTGCCTGGTGGAACTGTGGATCGATGTAGTCAGGCCCGCTTTTTGTCGCCGCAACGTCGTAACCTCGACGCTTGAGGGCGCTGAGCATCCCAAGCATCACCAGCGTTTTTCCCGCTCCCGAGGTTGGTGCGGCAACAACAAAGCCGCGTTTGGCACTCAAGAGGCGTCTTCCAGGTCAATCCTGCGGTTGCCGAGCGGATCGAGCGAGCGAGGCGGTACTCCATTCAGCTGAGAAGCCCAATCCAGCACTTGTCGCATCAACACAACCTTGCCGACGCAGACGATGGTCGGTGCTTGAACCTGCGCCTCCTTCGTGTCGGCGGCTGCGCGCGCCAAGGTGGTCTCCAGAACCCGCATATCCTCGCGTGTTGCGTTGGATACCAGAGCGACTGGGTCTTCGGGATCGCGCCCTGCCTTGAGAAGCGAGCTGCAAATTTCTTCCATGTGCTTGATCGCCATATACATGACGATCACGGGCGAACCTTGCGCGATTGCTAGCCAATTGATGGTGGACGGCGTCATACCGGTTTGATCGTGTCCGGTCAGGAACGTCACGGTCTGGTTCACATCCCGGTGAGTCAAAGGAATGCCTGCTTGCGCCAGCCCGCCTATCCCGGCGGAAACACCTGGCGTCACACGAAACGGCACCCCTTCTTGAACCAGCGTTTGCGCTTCTTCACCACCGCGACCAAAAACGAAAGGGTCCCCGCCCTTAAGCCGAACCACGCGCTTGCCCTGACGAGACAGTTCGACCAGCTTCAGCGAAATGTCGCGCTGCTTCGGGGATGGCTTGCCACCGCGCTTGCCTGCCTCAATCACATCAGCACCGGGGCGTCGCCATTCCAAGACACGTTCATCCACCAGAGCATCGCGCACAACGACGTCGGCACGTCGCAGCGCGGACAGGCCCTGCAATGTCATCAAGCCAGGGTCACCCGGTCCAGCGCCCACGAGCCAAACCATGCCCGGAGGAAAATCCGGCCAATCACCCTGTGGAACCGATAGGTGGTCGAAATCCATCATCTTTTGAGAGGTTTAGCGACTGTGCGCGGACTTTGCGAGCACCGAATCTCATTCTTCTGGATCTGGCACCTCATCCTATATGCCGATAATCTAAAGTCATGGGGAAGACTGAATCCGCCACAGACTTACGCTTCGGCTATACCACAGGGGCCTGTGCGACCGCTGCCACCAAGGCTGCACTCACCGCGCTCTTGGGGCTTGGCTGGAACAGTCCTGTGGCGATTATCCTCCCAAAGGGCGAGAAAGCTCAGTTTGATCTGGTTGATACAGCCTCAGGACGGGGCTGGGCCCGTGCGTCGGTCAAGAAGGACGCCGGTGATGATCCAGATGTGACGCATGGATCGCTCATCATATCGACGGTGAAAAAGGTTCAGCCAAGTATGGGTATCGTCTTCAGAGGCGGCGATGGCGTTGGAACGGTGACCTTGCCCGGCCTGCCGATCCAACCGGGTGAGCCGGCTATAAATCCTGTCCCTCGGAAGATGATGGAAGATGTCATCAACCAACTCGCCAAGTCCACCGGCATGTCGGCTGATTTCGAAATCGAGATTTCAGTGCCTGGCGGTGAGGAGATCGCCCGCAGAACATGGAACCCAAGGCTGGGTATAGAAGGCGGTATTTCCATTCTAGGAACCACGGGAATCGTACGGCCCTTTTCGTGCGCCGCTTGGATCGCCTCGATCCACCGCGGTATCGACGTTGCTCGGGCTAACGGCGCGGTTCATGCTGTTGGCAGCACAGGCGCGACATCGGAAAGCACCGCGCAAACCCTGTTCGGACTGCCAGATTGGGCGATGTTGGACATGGGTGACTTCGCTGGCGGCCTCCTGAAATATGTGAAGCGTCATCCCGTCCCCCGGCTAACAATTGCAGGCGGTTTCGGCAAACTGACCAAACTCGCGCAGGGCGCGATGGATTTGCATTCGGCACGTTCGCAAGTGGATTTTACGTTCTTGGCATCTTTGGCGAAAGGTAAAGGCATCGACCCCGACCCCATCACAGAGGCCAACACGGCCATGGAAGCACTGTCTTTAGCGGGCCCTGCATTGGCTGAAGCGGTGGCACACGAAGCCCGACAAACAGCCAGAGACGTGCTCGGCGAAGGGGAAACACAGGTGGATGTGCTGGTTGTCGCGCGAGACGGAACGGCGATTGCCATGGCGGATCAATCAGGCAGCGTGATGCTGTGACCGGCCGTCCACGCGTCCTCATTTTGGGAGGCACAGCTGAGGCAAGGGAACTGGCAGAGCGTTTGGCGGACCTTCGTTCAGTGGACACCGTTGCTTCGCTTGCGGGCGCGACTAAGGATCCTAAGGCTTACCGGGTCAAGACCAGAGTTGGGGGGTTCGGCGGCATCGAAGGCCTTACCGCGTGGCTTACCACCGAGCAGGTAAGCGTCGTGATTGACGCGACACATCCTTTTGCATCAACGATT
>JBCCLK010000018.1:0-46063 GCA_039026935.1 Pseudomonadota bacterium | reverse complement strand
CTCCTTTGAGTGGCCCACGACTTTCTGGACCGCGCATTTCGGCGGGGCATACGTGCTGGTCAAAGATTCTGGCGCTGTGATGGTCGGCGATCCGGATGCACTCCAGCCCAAACCCTTTGGCGCGTCGATCATCGCGCTGCATGAGACGCCCGTTCTGTTCTCGTTTTTGGAAGAAAATCGGCTTCTGGAGCCTTTTAACCCGCAGTGGCTCAAACAGTCGGGCATTCTGGAGCATCGGCTGAAGCTTCTGGTGGCGGAAATCTTGATGCTCGGTGATCGTGATTTTGATGCGACGCCGATGATTGAGGATGGATATCTCTCGCGCTGGATCGCTGACAATATGGTGCGGCTCAACCCGGATCGGCGGTTCCGGGTTATCAGCCAGATGCGTGGGCTTCTCGATACGCCCGCTGAGGCGGCGGCCTATGAGCGGCGCTTATCGCCGGAGCAGCGGTTCTACTTCCGCCGCGCGGTGCCGGACGCGGTGGGGGCGGCCGATATCAACCGCATCATCATCGAGCACATGCCGTTCGATCTGTTGTCGACGTTCATTCTCAACAAGCGTCGCTTCTACGACATCTATGCGACCTACACGCAAGCGCAGAAGGAATTTGCCGTGTCGTATCTCACCACCCATTATGCGCCAAACACGCACGACCGCTGGCGCCTGCGCGCCAAGGTGCGCGAGGCGTTCTTCGGGCTGCACTAGGAAGGGTTATCACTATGCTGGACCCCATCATCGACTGGTTGAAAGCCCTGTGGCGCGGGTTCATCGCGCTGTTCAAACTGCGTCTTCCCAAGCCTGAAGAGGGCGGGCCGGAGAACATGCGCGGCATGCGCGCGACAGGCCGCATCTTCTGGCGCGGCGGGCTCCTCATCTTCCTCATTCTGTTCGTCATCTGGAATGTGACGTTCTTCTGGAACGTGCTTTGGACGCGCGGCGACCACCTTTCCTACCCGCAAATGGTGCTGGCGCAGACGAACTCGGTCGTCTCCGACGAGACGGTGTCGCCCGATGGCGGCAACGATGCGACGCGCACCTGCGCCCGGTCGCAGATCGTGGATATGCAGGTGCATCTCCTCGATACAATGGTGAACCAAAACGCTTGGATCCCCTCCATGCCGCAGTACAAGGTTGGGCTGCTCGGCTTGGTAACGTGGGAGTCGACGCCCTATTTCGACAACAAGGCCTCCTTCCAGATCGGTGTGCTCACGGCGCTGCGCCGCACGGGCGTTGAGCTGGTGGATGTGCTGGGGCGTGAGCGGGGAACCTCGGCAGCAGATACGGACCTTGAAACGGCGCGCGGGCGGTTGCAGTTTGACGAGCGCACCTGGTGGTTCAACCCATTTGACGACCAGCGCCCTTTTGGCCCGGTGCAGCCCTCAAGCCGCCTCTACGCCAACGCCATCCCGCTCTATGAGCGCTACAATGATCGGCTTCAGGCGTGTGAGGCGTTGTTCGATGCGCGGGCGGACAATCTGATCCAGTTCCTGGATCGGATCGCGCGAGATATCGGCTCAAGTGTTGACCAGCTCTCCCGCCGTTCCACGGGTCGGCAGTATGATGTCGATCTCGACACCTTTGTGTCGGGGGATGGCAATGATCGCGGTTGGTTCGATTTCCGCGCCGACAACCTCTTCATGCAGGCTTCAGGGCAGATGTTTGCCTATCATGGGCTCCTACAGGCGGCCCGCGAGGACTTTTCCGATGTGGTCGCCCAGCGGAACTTAGGCTCTGTTTGGGATAGGATGGAGCAGCATGTCGCTGAAGCGGCGGCGCTCAACCCGCTTGTCATCTCCAATGGCCGGGAAGATGGGGTGCTCATGCCCGATCACCTGTCCATCATGAGCGAGAATATCCTGAGAGCGCGAACCAATATGAGCGAGATCCGGGATATTTTGCAGCGGTGATTAGGGTCCATACTCAATCAGGAGGATGGTTTGACGCTAGAGCATTTCTCGTGATCTTCGATTCACAAGAAACACTCTAAGTCTTTGTTTTGACGCGTTTTTGAACCGCAAAACCGCATACACTTTTGCTGAAAACGCTCTAGGAAAACGGCTTGATGGCAAGGAAACGCTTGCAGAGCATAGCTGGCTACGGTCAAAAGCTTTGACGCAGCCAGCGTGCCGTTTACCAGCGCCGCTGTGCGGTGGGGCGTCTTGGTGCAGTGGGGCGTCTTGGCGCGCCGAGCCGCGTTGCAAATCCTCGAAGACCAAAGAGCGGTTGGCCCTTAAGGCCAGAGCGAAGGACTATGGGTTTCTTGCGGTTTGCGCCTTGTCGGCGCACCAATGCGCTCCCATCAAAACGCCCTCATGATTGAGTATGGACCCTAAGACATTGAGGTCGCAGTTTGACGTGCAAGATCAACAACAAAAAATGAAGCGATGGGCAATATGAGTATAGTCTTCTTTGAAGACCATGTTCGCAGTCACTTCCCGCAGTCTGAAAACGTGACATGCGTGTTGAAAAAAAGTGAGGCGCTGTTTTTTACGGCCGATACGCCTTCTGGGCCTCTGTTTTTCAAGTGCTTAGTCGGTCCAAAAGGCCAGCAGCGGGTCATCGATGAATACGAAGCGTTAACGTGGTTTCAAGAAGCCAACGGTAGCCGCTATTTTGATGTGATAACGCCGGTGGCTTCCATAGCGGACACTGACGGAATTGGTATTCTGGTTACAGAGCAGCGTACTGGTAAGCGTTGCGACCAGCTGCTCAACATGAATGCTTGGAGCGCGAAGCGGTGCGCTGCGCTTAACCGCAAGCCTCTAGGGTGGCTCGCCCACTTCCATGCACTTGGAGTCCCAACAAGCCGCGCACTGCAGACAGCATGTCTTCAAGATGACGAATTGGAAGCCGTGACCGCGATTGCGCATACTCATGCGATTAGGGTCGATCTATCGGCGCTTGCGAACGTCTACCACTCCTTTGATCTTGATACCCCAATCCCGTATGGCCTGGTTCATGGTGATTTTATCTCAGGCAATATTATTTTGACTGGCGATCAGGCAGTAGGTTTCGATTTTACGCTTAATAACTGTGACTATCTTCCCCGCGATATAGCTTGGTTTTTCGTTTCCAACATCTGGCGAACGCGACCTTGGACTGGTCGCGTTAGTGTTGCGAAAATCACTCATACTCTGAAAGATTGCTTGGCATCTTACTCGCGCCACGGGCCAGAGATAAGAATGGAAGTTTTGTTATGTTTTTTGATTCAGTCACTCGTTGCGAAGATCATTGAATTGCAAAATAAAATTGATGGCCAAAATAAAAAGAAGAAATCAGATCAACATCATATGCGATTATTATTTGATCATATTAATATTCTATCTGCTTTATAAAACATAGCGCTGGATGAGCACTGACACGGGGTCGGGCGATAGAATTTTCAGCCTTCGTGCCAAGTAGGTGCTCTATCTTACCATGTTTGTGATGCCGTTCTTGATAAGTTTGTGCCGGGGTATGGCAATGATCGCGGTTGGTTCGGCTTCCGCGCCGACAACCTCTTCATGCAAGCTTCAGGGCAGATGTTTGCCTATCACGGGCTTCTACAGGCCGCGTGGGAAGACTTTTCCGATGTTGTCGCTCAGCGCAATCTCGATAGCGTGTGGGATCGGATGGAACAGCATGTCGCCGAAGCCGCCGCGCTTGGGGCCCTCATCATCTCCAATGGCCGGGAAGATGGGGTGCCGATGCCCGATCACCTGTCTGTCATGAGCGAGAACATCTTAAGAACGCGAACCAATATGAGCGAGATCCGGGATATCTTGCAGCGGTAAGGACTTCCCTGGGTCTAAGGTAAATCTCTGCCGATCCGAAGCGGCATTGATGGTGGGAACGGCATTTCTTGCCCAGAGGCACGCGTCGCGGACTGTCCTGATGGAGCATGAGTGTCAATCCATCCTTTTCAGCAGTTCTGTCGGTGACACCGCGATGCTATGTTGACGGAAAACAAGGAAGTAAACATGTCTCAAATCAAATCGGACGTCGAAGCGGCTAACAACGCCTATGTTGCGAACTTCGACAAAGGCGATCTCGCTCTGCCACCTGCCCGAGGGTTTTTGATTCTCACCTGTATGGATGCGCGCATGGATCCCGCGAAATTCGCCGGGCTTGCCGAGGGCGATGCCCATGTGGTGCGCAATGCTGGTGGCCGAGCCAGCGACGATGCTATACGCTCGCTCGTGATCAGTCATAAACTATTGGGCACACAAGAGTGGTTCGTGGTTCACCATACGGACTGTGGGATGCTCTTCTTCGACGATACAATCATGGCTGACCTGCTTGACGGATCGCTTGAAACTGCTGAACTGACGGAGAGTGGCTTTCAAAATGCAAGTGAGCCGGGCGGATCTGCGGAGGGACGCTATGTGAAATGGCACACGATTCGCGATCAGGAACAGGCTGTTGTTGAAGACGTCACAAGGATACGTGCGCATCCTTTGGTGAACCCGGCGATCCCAATTTATGGCTACGTTTATGACGTTAAGACGGGAAGGCTAAACGAAGTGGCAAGGGCCACCGAAGCGGGTCGACCCGCAGCTTGATTGCCGCCCGGCCATGACGATGAGAGGACGGCTTGTCTCTTGCGGGCGGGCAGTGTTTCCGTCAGCTTTCTCAAGATCAGACACATCATGCCAGCCGTACGGACCTTGCCGCTATGCCCCTCACCAATTCCTCCGAAAGCTATGGCTCATTCACCAAGCTGTTTCACTGGCTGATCGTGGCGTTGTTTGCTTGGCAGTATATCAGCGGCAATATCATGCTGGAGATGGAGCGGGGGAGCATCGTTCTGGGGCTCAATCAGAACGGCTACTTCAACTGGCACAAATCCATCGGGCTCGTCGCGCTGGCCATCGCGATCTTTCGGATCATCAACCGGTCTGTGGGTCAGCTGCCTGAATGGGCGCCAACGTTGGGCTCCGGCGAGAAGGTGTTCATTCATCGCGCCGAGCAGGTGCTCTATCTTGTGATGTTTGTGATGCCGATCAGCGGCTATCTCTACGTCATGGCAGGCGGTTTCGGCGTGCTTCTCTTTGGGGAGTGGCGCTTGCCCAACCCTATCGGCAAGGTCGAGTGGCTCGCGTTCATCGCCAAGTGGGTGCATATCGTGGCGGGCTGGGTGCTCGCCACGGCCGTTGCCGGGCACGTGCTCTTGGTGCTGCGCCACCAGCTTCTCATGCGCGATGGTCTTCTCTGGCGCATGCTTCCAGGGCGGCCGCCAGAAGCTTGACGCGCTCACAAGCGTCGTCTTTCCTTGGTGCCAAAAGTGACGATAAAGATGAGCGAGCTATCGGAGCGACCGATTCGCCGGCTGTCTGCTGGCGATGTCTTTGCGTACAAGGCCATACGGTTGGAGGCCTTGAAGGTCGCGCCGGAAGCCTTCGCCTCAACGTATGACAGCGAAGTCGCGCGAGACGATGCTCACTTTGAGAACCGTGTCGAGACTGGATGCGTTTTTGGCGCGTTCGTCGGTGATCGCGTCGTCGGCATGGCTGGATTTTACCAAGAGTCCGGCAAGAAGTCCGCGCACAAAGGCGTGCTTTGGGGCATGTACGTCACGCCAGAGTGGCGTCATGCCGGGTTTGGCCATGCTTTGGTATCAGCCGTTCTGGATCACGCCAGAGGTCGTGTTGACCTCGTGAATTTGTATGTCGTTACGGAGAATACGGCTGCCTTAGATCTCTACCGAAAGGCCGGCTTTCGAGAGTACGGCGTGGAAGCCCGTGCGTTTAAGCTGGATGATCGTTACGTGTCTGAGACGTTTATGGTGTGCGATCTGGACGGATGAGTGGCCTGTCCGGGTTTTGTGCAGCGGGCCGTGACGCCTGCTTTTCGAGCTAGCTAAATCCGTGGCTTCGGTGCCGGCTCTCGGTCGGCATCGCCAGAGTTTGGCTCGCCCTTCGGTTCGATCAAAAGCACCTTCACCTCTTCCTCCGCGCGCGGGCGGTGGACAACGCCTTGCGGGACAATGAACATCTCGCCAGCTTTGACGGTCCGTGACGGCTCACCCTCAATGTCCATCATCATCTCGCCTTCAAGGACGAGGAAGAAGTCGTCGGTGTTGTCGTGCTTATGGAAGGGAAACTCGCCTTTGAACTTCACCACCATCACGTCGTTGGCGTTGTAGTCGGCAACAACGTGCGGGTCCCAATGGGTTGAGAAGGTGGCGAGCTTCTCGGCCAGATTGATCGTTTTCATCTCATCCATCTGCTCTATGTGCGGTTCTTATGCCGCGATAGCTAGCTGGCCGCTTTTAGCGCGAGGCGAGCCTCATGCAATAAGGGCTCGGTATAGCCTGACGGCTGTTGTTTGCCTTTGAACACCAGGTCACAAGCCGCCTTGAAGGCGATGCCGTCGAAGCTGGGGGCCATGGGCGTGTAGAGCGGGTCGCCCGCGTTCTGCTCATCCACCACAGCGGCCATGCGCTTCATCACCTCCATCACCTCGTCTTCGGTGACGACGCCATGCTCCAGCCAATTGGCCATGTGCTGGGAGGAAATGCGCAATGTGGCGCGATCTTCCATGAGGCCGACATTGTTGATGTCCGGCACTTTCGAGCAGCCGACCCCCTGATCTACCCAGCGAACCACATAGCCCAAAATACCTTGGGCGTTGTTTTCAAGCTCGGATTTGATCTCATCTGGCTGCCAGTTGGGCCGGTCAGCCAGAGGGATGGTGAGGATGTCGTCCACCGGGGCCATCGGGCGGCTTTTCAGTTCTGCCTGGCGCTCCTGAACGTTCACCGCGTGATAGTGCATCGCATGCAGCGTCGCGGCGGTGGGTGAGGGTACCCAGGCGCAGTTGGCGCCCGATTTTGGGTGGCCGATCTTCTGCTCCAACATCGCGTTCATAAGATCAGGCATCGCCCACATGCCCTTGCCGATCTGCGCTTTGCCCGGCAGGCCGCAGGCAAGACCGACATCCACATTGCGATCTTCATAGGCGCTGATCCATGTGGCTTGTTTCATGTTGCCTTTGCGGATCATGGCACCGGCCTGCATGGAGGTATGCATTTCATCGCCGGTGCGGTCGAGGAACCCGGTGTTGATGAAGACAACGCGATTTTTGGCGGCACGGATGCATTCTTTGAGGTTCACCGTGGTGCGGCGTTCCTCATCCATAATGCCCATCTTGAGTGTGAAGCGCGGCAGGCCTAGATGGTCTTCGATCGCGCCGAAAAGTTCGTCAGCGAAGGCAACCTCCTGCGGGCCATGCATTTTCGGCTTCACAATGTAGACCGATCCGGCAGCGGAATTGCGCTTGGGGTGGCTCGCGTCTTTTTGGAGATCATGCATGGCGATCATGGAGGTGCAAAGGCCGTCGAGGATGCCTTCGGGGATTTCGTTGCCGTTTGCGTCAAGGACAGCAGGTGTTGTCATGAGGTGGCCGACATTACGCACCAGCATCAACGAGCGGGTTTTGACCATGAAGGGCTCATCGTTCGGCGCTTTGTACTCAAAGTCGCCATAAAGCTTACGGGTGATGGTTTTGCCGCCCTTGGTGACTTCTTCTTCCAAGTCCCCCTTCATGAGACCAAGCCAGTTGCGATAGGCCAGCGCCTTGTCTTCTCCATCGACGGCCGCCACGGAATCCTCGCAGTCCATGATCGTGGAGATGGCGGACTCCAGATTGATGGCCGCGATGCCTGCCTTGTCGGATTTGCCAATGAGGTTTTCCGTGTCGAAGATCAGCTCGAAGTAAAGATTGTTGTTTTGGAACAACAGCATGGACGGTGCCATCGGGTCACCGTGATAGCCTTTGAAAGCGTCCGGCGTTTTCAGCTCCGTGACGGTGCCGTCTTCCAGCGTTGGTACAAGACGGTCATGCGCGACGACATAAGTTACGACATCAGCATGGCTGCCGACTTCAAGCGGTATGGTCACGTCTAAAAAGCGGCGGCCCTTGGCGATCACTTGCGCGCCGCGTTCAGGATCGTAAGGCCCAGATTTTGGTCCTTCACCCATTGCGTCGGTGCCGTAAAAAGCATCGTAAAGATTGCCCCAACGGGCATTGGCGGCATTGAGCGCGTAGCGTGCGTTCATGATCGGAACGACCAGCTGCGGCCCGGCGATGGAGGCGATCTCCGGGTCGACGTTTTCGGTCTCAACGGAAAAGTCCGGGCCTTCGGGGACGAGATAGCTGATCGTCTCCAAAAAGCTTTTGTAGGCAACCATATCAATCGGTTTGCCAGCCCGTTCCTTGTGCCATGCGTCGATGCTTGTCTGAATGGTGTCGCGCTTGGCCAGAAGGTCTTTGTTTTTGAGAGCAAAACCACTGACGAGCGCGGCCAGCGCGTCCCAGAACTTTGGAGCGTCAACGCCGGTGCCGGAGAGTGCTTCGTTCTCGATCATGGAACAAAGCTGGCTTTCGATCTGTAGCCCTGAGCGTGATTGGTACGATGTTGCTGCCATGAGGGCCTCCCGTCGGCTGGCGTTTGCCGATGCTTTCATTGTTGGATGGTTCGGCCGGTGTATAGCCGACCAAGTTGGCCACAAGCTAGAGGCTGGTATTTTGGCGTCAATCGAGCGAGGCGCCCATGCACTTGTGCTGTTTGGGAAAGAATGCGGGCTTGCCCGCCAAAGGTCGAGTCTGCCCTTGCGTGACAGATAAACTCGTTTCCATTGTTTTAACGACGCGGAGCTACGGTGCACGTCATGCAGATCGATATCGCCCCGCTCGACATTATGGTGATCGACGATTCGGCCTATATGCGCCGTATCGTGTCGGCTATGCTGCGTGGCTTCGGTGGGCGCCGGATTTACGAGGCTGAGGATGGGGCGGATGCTTTGGAGAAAATCCAGATGCAACCGCCCGATATCATCATTGTGGACTGGGTGATGCCGGTGCTCGATGGCGCCGATCTCGTTAAGCTTATCCGCCAGCCTGATTTTGTCTGTGCTTATGTTCCGATCATCATGCTATCTGGTCACACCGAACGTAGCCGTGTCCTATCGGGTTCCAAGATTGGCGTTAATCATTTCCTGTCCAAGCCGGTGTCTGCACGCGCTCTTTACCAGCGCATTGCGGACTGCATTCTCTACCCGCGCAAATTTGTGAGCTCAGGCGACTATTTCGGACCAGAGCCTCGTAAGTCCGAAGAAGGCGTTGTTTCCAAGTATATTGGCGTGGCCACGGACGAGAACGGCAGGCCGGTGCAGCACGCCCAATAAGGGGCGGGCTAAGGAAGGCTTTTGCTGGCGCTCGCACCATCAGTCCCGTCTCAGCTGACACTTTTCAACCGCATGACAACACCGTCCCCGTTGGGTGTCGCAACGAAACCGGCGAAACTGTTCCCATTGATGGTGATGGGCGCTTCCAGATCGGATCGTTCGCCGTCGGTGAAAGCAATCTGCAAGCCTCTGAAGAAAGGCTCATCCATGAGATAAGGAGCGAAATCCGACGTGTAGAGATGGCGTGTTGATGTTACGCCCAGCATTTCCAACGCGGCCGGGTTGAGGTCTTTCACTTGTGCATCGACGACGTCTTGTCCGCCGTCGCGAATCAGTTGCAACACGAGCGTTGGTTCATCAATCACGTCAAGCGCACCGCGTAACATGGCGATGGTCGCATCAACGGGTTGTTGCATGCCGACAATGTTTAACTGCCCAACATCATCCTCAGCGGGTACGATGAGGGAGTGCCAGGTCGCCACGGTGTTGCCCGTGACGTCGTTGGACCGCGTGAAAAGCGGACGCCTATCTTGCGCGATCTGTTTGAAGCACTGTTGAAAGAAGCGGGATGCTCGATCCGTGCCTCCTGACGCGCGTTGGCCGATGTGGGAGTGACTGGCTGTATCGCGCAAAGCCTCGCCGTGATGGGTGTAGATGAAATCACCGTCGGGCAAGCCAAGCAGACGGAAGCTCCACGTATCCTGGCCTGGTTCGCGGTCTGCTAGAAGAACGTCTAGTTTTGGGATCGTTTGAGTGCTGCCTTGCGATGCTTCGCGATAGCGATGCCAGAACGCCATTTGTTTGCTGTTGGCGATGTGTTTTTCAAACGGTTGTTCGTAGATTTCGGTGTGCAGCCCCATTGTGTGCCTCCTGAATCATCCACCATATGTGAATGTAATCAGAAGTTGTGTCTATTACGTTTACACGCATAGATGTTTATACTTAAAAAAAAGGCGCCTTGCGGCGCCCGTCTGAAGTCAAGGGAGGAAGAAGCACCAATCTGCTTCGCTAAGGTCAAATGCCTTAGGTACCCAGGGTTTCACACTTGCCGCAGGGCCCATAGACGCACGAGTACGAATAGCAGACGTCCCTAGTCAGCTAAGCGGTAACGTATCGACTGTTGCCGAAGATGCAGAAGCTGGGAATGGCGTGCTCAAAGACGTCACACCTTAGACGCTGTGCCCAAAGATGTGGTGACGAAGGGGGTTTGGCGATCTAAAAGAGCACGTCTCTCAAACGACGTTGAGATCTTTCTTGCTTGCCTTGGGCATCATGCGCCGACGTGCCTTTTGCCCGCCCGAGGCTGTGGCGGCCACGAGAACGGCTGGCTCAGATGTATCTGGCTTGCCAGCTTTGGCGTTTTTCTTGCCAGCGGACGAGGTGCGGCCTGAGACGGGGTTGGCGGACTTGGACGTAGTATCCGACGTGCCATCAGTGATGGCTTTGGCCCTTTCTTCTGGCGTGCCTTCAACCGATGAAGCACTCCCTGACCGCAACCGATCACGCGCTTCAACGAGCGACGTGACAAGTTCACTTTCATCGTCGTCTGCAGCATCCAATAGTGCATTGATTTTGCTGCCCTTGGGCGAAAGAGCAGCTTTTGCCGTTAAAGATGCAGACATGGCATCGATGGATTTACGCAATTCGTCTAGCTCGTGAGCGTTGGCATCGGCGAGGCTTGCCTCGTGGAGTGATCCTTCCGACGTGGCACGCCCGTCGGTCAAAGAGTGGTCCCCAGGCAGGCTCTCGCTGGGCAGGCTTTCATTGACGCTCACAAGCTGCGGCATTGGGTGACGGACTTTACGCAGTTCTGCTTCTAGGCTCGTGATCCGCTGCGTAAGCGCTGTCCGTTCCGCATCGAAGTTTGCCCGCACCGCCAAAACAGCCTCTCGGTCATCTTGTGCATCCAGCAAAAGCCGGGCACGGACCGCCGAATTTTCAGCTGCTTGCTTGTCTTCGCGCAGCTGCGCAATTGTTTCGCGCAACGTTTCGATTTCAGCGTCTGCGGCGATGGATGCTGCTCGCAGCTCTGCAACGTTAATCATGACGTCGTTGACAGTGTCGGTATCGGAGAATTGCACTCGAAGGTTCTCTTGCAAGGATTTTGCCTGAAGCTCCAAGCGGTCCACATCCCGACGTTTTTGGTCTGCTTCACGGCGAGCTCTGGCCAATTCTCTGCGCACGTCGAACAGCTCTTCATCGCGCCTTGCCAGAGCGTGTTCATGCTCTTTCAACCGCTCACGCGTGCTTTCAAGGGTATCGCTCAATGTGACGAGGGATGACTGCATATCGTCACGTTCAGCAACGGCCATTGATGATGACGATGCCATTTGATCTGCCATGAGACGCGCTTGAGCGGACATTTGCTGCTCGCGTTCCAGTGCGCGTTCCAATTCACGAATGGAAACCGCGGCTCGCGCTTGCGCTCCGGCAATGCGGGCTTCAAAGGCACGCAGCGTTTCGGGGCGATCTTGCTCGAGTCGGGTGCGCGTAAGCCGCACCGCACGTGCCCAAACCATGCGGCACGCAATGACGCCAAAGAGACAGGCGACGCAAAACCCCAGCGAAAACACAAAAATGTTGGCTACCGTCACGACGCGTCCATCCGCAGGAGAAAAGAGACGCTACTGTCGATCAAACGGTTTGGCGACGCAAGATAAACCTAAACGCAGTCTTAACGCGTGCTCCAACCGGTGCTCTGCCACCACAGTTCCAGGGGTTGATCAGGAGCTCCAAGAACCGATCTGGGTGGCCGGTTGCGCTACGACACTGATAATGAGAGCGGGTCCTCAAGGAGGCCGAGTTTAGAACGGGTTCCAAGTGGGCTGATTTGTGAATTTCAAATAGCCCACATTCAATCCCAAGCGGGCGCCAACGCCCGTTCGGATCGGCGCCACCACCACGTTGCCAGCCTGGCTTGCTGAGGCAGACAGGCCCGCGACGAGGAAAGCGGAGCCGCTCACCCCGGGGAAACGCTGATAGATCGCGTCAGCGGACGGCAGATTGTAAACCAGCATCATTGTGCGCGTTCCGTCGCCACCGAAGTCCAGACCGAACGACGGCCCTTGCCAATAAACGGGATGGTTTCCAGCGTTGCGGGTGTACAAAACCCCCTCGCCGTACCGAAGGCCTCCAAAAAACGCGCCGCTGGCCTCCTCGCCGAGAATGTAACCGTTCGGCTGGCCATATTGAGCGGTTAGGTTCTCGACCGCTTGCGCTAGGCCCTGTGACATGGTTCCGAAGAAAACATGTCCAGAATCCACGATTTCTTGCACACTGTATGCGGTGTTTGGATTGCTCTGCGCCTTGGCCGTGTGCGGCGTTGTGAGCGCGAAGATCACGAGCATCATGGCCGCCAACACTAAGAATCTGAATGTGTCGATGACCTTATCCGTCATGGCCTGCAAGGGGGCTGCTTGCGCGCGAGACTGATTGCGCGCGGCAAGGCCAGCAGTGGTTTGGCCAGTGTCGGTGGGGGCATGGTGGAGATGGGTTGTCATCGTTTATGTCCTGATCGTTTGCATCACGGTGATCATCGTCGGTGTTCGGTCCGCGCAGCGCATGCCCCTAAAGCTCAGTGTCGAGCTATCCGCTGGTTTGCGCGTACCGTTTAACAGTCTCGTCAACAAAACCGGCTATCTCTAGGCGGCTTTGGTGAGCGACGCGAACCCTGGGTTGCCCATCAAGGTGCGCTCCGGGGATCGCGTTTCACGCAGTTTGCTTGGATATGGTGAATGAATGGTTTTTATTCGACAAAGTCTGATGAAGGCATGCGGCCGTTTTAAAGCGTTGGTGGGATGCCTGCCATTGGTTCGATCCTTGGTATTGCCAGTCACATTGTGTCTGGCGTGTGCCTTTGTCAGTGTTGGCGCCTTAGCAACCGAACGTATCATCGCCGACCCGAACCAACAGTTGGCGCTGTTCGGGTATGATCCTGTCGCCTATCTGGCTGATGGCCGCGCCCGCGTGGGCGCGGAGCGATACGAGGTGTTGTATGAGGACCTTGTTTGGCGTTTTGCCAACGAAGGCAATCTGGAGTCCTTCCTGGAGGCGCCAGATACATTCGTGCCTGCCTTTGGTGGTTATGATGCGTTCATGATTGGTCGCGGGTCCGCAACGCCTGGGAACCCTGAGATTTTTGTTGTTGTCGGGACGCGCGTTCTTCTGTTTCGTGACGAGCCAGCACGGTTTGCCTTCAACCTTGAGCCCGAATTCCTTCTCGCACGCTCCGATGAGATCTGGCCCGATGTGAGACTTACGCTCGCTCCATAGTGTTTTGGGATGCTCGCGTCGTGCTTTTGGCGCGTAGACGATGTCCCGCGCCCGTTGACCTCGCGCCCGTTGACCTTGCGCCTGTTGGCAGGCCCGCTATTCAATGACGCATGCCGAATCAGCGCCATCGTTTGAGGTGCCGCGTATTCTTTTTCGATCCGATAGACGGGCTGCCGTATGACATCCTTCACTGAACCCACCGCCATGGAACTCGCGTCGCTCATCGTCAGTAAGACGTGCCATGATATCATCTCACCTGTTGGTGCGTCCTCCAGTGCAATGGAGATGTGGTCAACGGCGAGTGATGAGGGCACACGGCAGGTCGCTCAGAACTTGATGGAGAAGTCGAGTGTGCAAGCGGTGAAGAAGCTCACCTTTGTGCGGATCGCCTACGGCGCATACGGAGATGTCGGCGGGGATATCGATTTGGGTGAGGCCCAAGAAGCCGCTGTGCCCTATCTCACGGATGATCGCACGAGCGTGGAATGGACCTTGGAGCGTTTGATTGTCCCCAAGACCACTGCCAAGCTCATCCTCGGTCTTTTGGCGCTGACCAAAGACGCACTACCGCGTGGAGGAACGATCCTCGTCTCGGGAAGTGATCTGACGGGAGCCGCCAAACTCATGATTGAAGCCTCCGGCCCGAAGGTCATCATACCCCAAGGTGCCCCTGATGCGCTCTCCCGCACCTTTGCCGATGGTGTTCATGCGCGCAACGTGCATCTTTATCATCTGGTGAAGATGGCTGATGCTGTGGGTGTTGAAATTAAACCCGAAGCTACTGAGGAAAAGCTGACCCTGACGACGCAATAGCCAGATACATGAGATACGGTGCAGCTGAGCGGGGTTTTGGCGGGCCGGATTGAGGAGCTTAAGATAGGCCGGAAGCCCGTCTAGAGATCCATTTATACAACCTATCCGATTATTATCTGCGTCTTGCGCATTTCGTTTCAGCTTAAATTAACCGTTCCAAACCAAAGTCTATACGAACTCACGTCGATGCTCGCAAGAGCCTAGACGTTGAGCATGTTTCGTTAAGCAGCAACCGCACACCTGTTCGCGCGTTGCAAGCATGGTTTGGGGTGCGAGTATGGACGATCTACTTCTCGAGTTTTTGACTGAGACAAATGAAAGCCTCGACGTTGTTGACGTTGAGTTGGTGAAGTTCGAGCAAGATCCGAACAACGCCCAGATACTCGATAACATCTTCCGCCTTGTCCACACCATCAAGGGTACGTGTGGCTTCCTTGGCTTGCCGCGCTTGGAAAGCCTCGCCCATGCCGGCGAAACCCTCATGGGCAAGTATCGCGATGGCCATCCGGTCACGACCGATGGCGTTAGCCTTATCCTCCTTTCCATTGATCGCCTCAAGGCGATTTTGGCCGATCTTGAAGCATCTGGTTCTGAACCGTCGGGCAGCGACGATGACCTGATCAGTGAGCTGGAGCGCATGTCGATCGAGGCCGAAAATGGCGGTGCTGAGGCGTCTGACACTGCTGAGAGTGCTGCTGAAGAGCCTGCAAGCGCCGCTCCTGAGATGGATGAAGAGCCCATCGAAGTTAAAGATCGCGAGCTGAAGCCAGGCGAAGTTCCACTTGACGAGCTCGACCGGATTTTCAATGAGACCGAAAGCGACTTTGATGCTGCTTCGGCTGCAAAAGAACAGCTTGCTGCCGCGCTAGCAGAGGTCAAAGGCGGTGGCGATGCTTCGAATGATGCGCCCGCTGCGGCTGAAGAGCCTAAGAAAGCTGAAGCTGAGGCTGAACCAAAACCCGCGCCTGCGGCTGCTAAGGCTCCCGCTGCGAAGAAACCCGATGCTCCAGCACGTGCTGGCGGCGATCAGGGCGACAAAAGTGCTGGTGAAAAATCGCTAGCCGCTCAGTCGATCCGCGTTTCGGTCGACACGCTTGAGAATTTGATGACGATGGTTTCGGAGCTGGTGCTGACCCGCAACCAGCTTCTGGAAATTGTTCGCCGTCACGAAGACTCTGAATTCAAAGTTCCTCTGCAGCGCCTGTCCAATGTGACGGCCGAGCTGCAGGAAGGCGTGATGAAGACGCGCATGCAGCCGATCGGCAATGCGTGGCAAAAACTGCCTCGGATCGTTCGCGATCTTGCAGGCGAACTAAACAAAGACATTGAGCTGGAGATGATCGGCGCTGAGACGGAACTTGACCGTCAGGTGCTTGACCTCATCAAGGACCCGCTCACCCATATGGTGCGCAACTCGGCCGATCATGGGCTTGAATTGCCGGCCGACCGTGCAGCCGTCGGCAAGCCGGAGAAGGGTACGATCAAGCTAGCAGCTTACCATGAGGGCGGACACATCATCATCGAAATCGCCGATGATGGTAAGGGTCTTCCGACGGAGAAGCTGAAGAAGAAGGCGATCGCCAACGAGCTTTATACAGAGGCTGAAATCGACCGCATGTCGGAAAATCAGTTGCACAAGCTGATTTTCCATCCCGGTCTATCAACAGCCGATCAGATCACCAACGTCTCCGGTCGTGGCGTCGGTATGGATGTGGTGCGCACCAATATCGAAGCCATCGGCGGCACGATCGACCTGAAGAGCCAGGAAGGTCAGGGCACGGTCGTGATGATCAAGATCCCGCTGACCTTGGCCATCGTGTCGACGCTGATTGTGGAGTCTGCTGGTGAGCGGTTCGCTATTCCTCAGCTTGCCGTTATCGAGCTGGTCCGCGCGCAGAAAGATTCTGAGCATCGCATCGAGACGATCCGCGACACGCCGGTGCTGCGCTTGCGCAACAAGCTCTTGCCGCTCTCCCCGCTCTCCAAACTTTTGGGTGTGGACTCTGAGACAGACAACAATGAGATCGGTGAAGAAGGCTTCATCGTTGTCATGCAGGTTGGCAACCAAACGTTTGGCCTTGTGGTCGATGCGGTGTTCCACACCGAAGAAATCGTGGTCAAACCGATGTCCTCCATGCTGCGGCATCTCACGATGTTCTCCGGTAACACCATTTTGGGTGACGGTTCGGTGATTATGATCCTCGATCCGAATGGCATCGCAAATGCCATAGGCTCGGCAATGGACGAAGAGGTGGCCGAGCAGACAGTGCAGGACAAAGAGGTTGCATCCTCGCAAGAGGGCGAAACGGTCTCGCTCCTGGTCTTCCGGGCTGGCGGCGAGGAACCAAAAGCAGTGCTTCTCTCGCTTGTCACCCGCCTTGAAGAGATTCAGGTTGAGGCAATTGAACACGCCAACGATCGTGACCTCGTTCAGTATCGCGGCAACCTCATGCCGCTTGTGAAGGTTCAGGAAAACACTAAGCTTCGCGAAACCGGAACACAGCCGATGCTCGTGTTTGCTGATGAGCATCGCTCGATGGGTCTGGTTGTCGATGAGATCATCGATATTGTCGAAGAGCATCTCGACATTGAGGTGACGTCTGAAAAACCGGGCGTCATCGGGTCGGCAGTCGTGAAGGGCAAAGCAACCGAAGTGATCGATGTTGGCTACTTCATGCCACTTGCTTTTGATGACTGGTTCCAGATGAAAGATGCCGGTTCAAGGAGCGAAGACTTTGAAGTTCTCCTCGTCGACGACTCCAGCTTCTTCCGCAACATGCTCGGCCCGGTTTTGCGTTCGGCAGGCTATACGGTCACGTCATGCGAGCACGCTCAGGAGGCGCTGGAGCTTCTTGAGGAAGGGCGCCATTTCGACGCCATCGTTAGCGATATCGAAATGCCGGGGTTGTCGGGCTACGAGTTCACAACACAGGTTCGTAAGGACTCGCGCTACGCGAACACCCCAATCATTGCCATGTCTGCCCATGCATCGCCGTCAGCGATTGCTAAGGGTCGGGAAGCAGGCTTCTCCGATTATGTGGCGAAATTTGACCGTGCTGGCCTGATTGCGGCCATCAAAGAACAAACAAGTGAAGTGGAGTTGGCGGCATGAGCACCATTCGTGAATCAAGCCCCGAAGACGATCGTGTTGCATCAGGCCTTGATGTCCTGTCCAGCGACGTGACGCAGTATGTGACCGTTTACATCGCAGACCAGTTGTTCGGTCTGCCCATCTCTCGGGTCCATGATGTTTTCATGCCTGAAACGATGACGCCTGTCCCGCTCTCAAAGAGCGAGATCGCGGGTGTTTTGAATCTGCGCGGACGGATCGTCACCGCCATCGATATGCGCTGGAAGCTTGATCTTCCGCTTGCCGATGAAGATGTGAAGCGCATGGCTGTCGGCGTGGACTACAAGGGCGAGAGCTACGGCATGATCATCGACAGGGTCGGTGAAGTTCTCAATCTGCCGATAGCAGAGCGTGAGCCAAACCCGGTTAATCTCGATCCGCGTTGGGCCACGGTTTCCGCTGGCGTTCATCGTTTGGAAGGGACCTTAATGGTAATTCTCGACGTAGACCGCGTGCTGAAATCCATGGACGAGAGCATCGCCGCTTAAGGTGATCGGCACGGCGAACAACCGCAGACAAAAAAGGAAGCTGCGCGATGAAGACCTGCCTTGTTGTCGATGATTCCAGCGTTATTCGTAAGGTGGCGCGTCGGATCCTTGAAGATATGGGATTTTCGGTTGAGGAGGCCGTTGACGGGGAAGAAGCTCTGACAATGTGCCGTGAGTCTATGCCTGATTCTATCTTCCTGGATTGGAACATGCCGGTCATGAACGGGCTCGATTTTCTCAAGGCTCTGCGCGCCGAAGACGGTGGCGAAAAACCCAAAGTGGTTTTCTGCACAACCGAGAATGATGTGGCACACATCGCTAAGGCCATGCGTGCGGGTGCCAATGAGTACATAATGAAGCCCTTCGATCGCGAGATTGTTGAAGCGAAGTTTGCTGAAATTGGTTTGACTTGATCTGCCTCGGCAGACGTCAAGCGCCCCTGTTCTTCCCGTTCTATCAGTGCCCTCTTCATTGCGGTGGCGCCTATTAAGATTGTGAGCAAAAAATGAGCCTAGCCACCGCCCCGCGTCCGCAGCCTGAGACCGATCCAGTTCGGGTCATGGTCGTTGATGACTCGGTGGTGGCGCGTGGCTTGATGGCACGGTGGATTGACGAGGACCCTGCTCTGGCGGTTGTCGGGACGCATCGCACCGGCAAGCTTGCCGTAGAACAGATCTCCTCCATGGCGCCCGACATTGTGGTTCTCGACATTGAGATGCCGGAGATGGACGGTCTAACCGCTCTTCCACTCCTTCTCAAAGCCTGTCCTGGCGTCCAGATTGTGATGGCTTCGACACTCACGCGGCGCAACGCTGAGATCTCGCTTAAAGCCCTCTCCCTTGGCGCCACCGACTATGTGCCCAAGCCAGAGAGCAACTCTGGCGTATCGACCAGCTCTGAATTTCGGCAGGAGTTGGTGGCCAAGGTCAAAGCTTTGGGGACGAGTGCCAAACGTTCGCCCCGGCGGCTCAGCACGGCGGTTCCTGCGAAACCCGCGCTTGCCGCTTCAACGCAGCGCGATGTGGCAGCGCCGGTTGCAAAACCGGCCGCCCCAGCTGGCGCGGTTGCAGCTCCTTTGCGACGCTGGTCCTCTGCTGTGCCGCGCGTGGTGACTATCGGGTCGTCCACCGGCGGTCCTCAGGCGCTGACAAAGGTGCTCGAAACAGTCGGGCCGGTTGCCGCTCGCGTGCCGATTCTCATCACCCAACACATGCCAGCGACGTTTACGGCGATTCTCGCTGAAAATCTTGGGAAAGTGGCTGGTCTGCCTTCCAAAGAGGGCTCGGACGGAGACGTGATTAAACCTGGCCACATCTATGTCGCACCGGGCGGCAAGCACATGATCGTTCGCGATGGCGACGGTGGGCCAGAGATTGCGCTCACAGATGGCCCGCCGGTGAATTTTTGTAAGCCTGCTGTTGACCCGTTGTTTGACTCCATCGCCCAGGTCTATGGCCCTGCCGTTCTGGCTGCAGTGCTTACCGGCATGGGTCATGATGGTGGGGCTGGCGCTCTCAAAATTTGTGAAGCAGGCGGAAGCGTGATCGCTCAAGACGAAGAAACATCTGTCGTCTGGGGCATGCCGCAGGCTGTGGTCGACCACAATGCCTGCAGCGCAATTCTTCCGCTTGACCGCGTTGCAACCAAAATGGCTGATATTCTTAAAGGTATTCGCGCATGACGCCTCAAGACTATGACTTTTTGCGTGGATTCTTGAAAGAAAGATCCGGCCTCGTTCTGTCGAACGACAAGCAGTATCTTATTGAAAGCCGCCTCATGCCGGTGGCCCGTACTGTGGGCCTTGACAGCGTTTCAGCATTGGTCGCACACCTTCGAACTCCGCTTGGCCGTGTGGCTGGCGAGAAGGTCGTTGAGGCAATGACGACCAATGAAAGTTTCTTCTTTCGCGACAAAACACCGTTCGATCATTTCAGCAATGTGATGATGCCGCATCTTCTTGAAGCGCGTCGCAACCAGCGCAAGATCCGCATCTGGTGCGCCGCTGCCTCGACAGGCCAAGAGCCCTACTCCCTGGCGATGATTATCAAGGATATGGGGCTGAAAACGTCGGCCTTTCGTTTCGATATCCTCGGAACAGACATTTCCAAAGAAGTGCTCGAGCGTGCCAGAGCTGGCACCTACACCCAGTTCGAAGCGCAGCGCGGCCTGCCCATCCAAATGCTGCTGGATCATTTTCAGCAGAAGGGTGAAACCTGGGAGATCTCTCCAGCGATCCGCCAGATGGTTCAATATCGTCCCTTCAACCTGTTCGACAGCTTTGCATCGCTTGGCACGTTCGACATTGTCTTTGTGCGCAACGTGCTGATCTATTTTGAGCAAGACGCCAAAGTTCAGATCCTTGAGCGCATTGCCAAACAGATGGCACCGGACGCGTACATGGTGCTTGGCGCTGCCGAGACGGTGGTTGGACTAACTGATGCGTTCAAGGCTGTCCCTGGTGCACGAGGGCTCTATCAACCCAATGTGGAACAGAGCACACGGGCTCCGGCACCGGCTTTCTCAGCGCTGCGGACAGCCTAACCGTACGCTTCCAACATATAGATCGTCTCATCGGCGGAACCAACTGCCCGAAATCCGCCATCGACTGGGATGCGGGCAAGCAGATGAACAGCGTACCGTTCACCGTGAACCCGGCAAAGTTCCGCTTGGTCCACGGCAAAGGGCGGGCCGTTCATTTGACTCTGATCATATTCAAAGCAAACCAGAAGTTGCGGCGCGCCCTTCGTCAGGCTGTGTATCAGCTTGGCATATCGAAGCCGCATGTCTGGCGGTAGCGCGACGAGCGCTGCCCGATCGTATACAGCCTCGACAGGTCCAAGATCATCCGGCGTTAGCGCAAAAACATTACCAACAAAAACGCGCAGCCGCGGCGCCGTGTGAAGGACGAGATCACCGATATTTTTGATATCTGGCTCGACCTCAAGATCTTCAAAAAGTTGGTCAATCGCCAGTTGGCTGAGTTCCACTGCAACCACGCTGAAGCCATGTGCGAGAAGCCAGGCGATGTCGCGTGTTTTGCCTGATAGGGGCACGAACACGGTCGCGCCGCGCTTGAGGTTCAGCGCCCCGATATGCTTGGCCAAATGCGGGTTGCCGTTTGACTGATGAAAGGCGGTGCGGCCTGCATCCCAGCGTTCGTGCCAAAAACTTGCCTCCATCGCTTAAACGCCTTTTGTTGCAACGCCACGTACGGTCTTCGTCCACTGTTCGACCTTGCCATCTTTTGGATGCGAGGCCGGTGCCAGATAGCTGAATGCAATGGGTTTGAAGCCAACAAAGCCGAGAATCTGTCCGCGCAGCTGGCGCTTGATGGCATTGCCATAGGCAAGGCGCAGGAAGAAACCAGGTGTGTCAGCTGTTAGGATCACACGTGCGGTGCGTCCACTGAGCAAAGGTTTGGGGAGTCCCATAGATGTCTTCTCGTCAAAGCTGAACGTGCGGCCGGGAAGGAGGGACCGGTCGATTAGGCCTTTAAGCTTGGCGGGCAAACCGCCCCACCACATGGGGCTGGTAAGAACAAAGTGTTCGCACCACTCAAGATTGGACAGTGCCTCTTCAAGCACAGGCTCAAGCGCTTTGGCGCCACTGTAGCCTGCCGCGCCGCGATCCATGTCAAAGTGCATGTTGTTCACGTGGGCGATACGCACATCGTGACCCGCCCCGGCGGCTTCCGTCCAGTAGGTCTCGGCCAAATGACGGCTCAGGGATGCTTCAGCGGGGTGTCCGTTGAGGACGTAGATGCGCTTTGCCATACTCATCTCTTACCGGCCTCCGCTTTCAAGGGGGTGTCGTCTTGGAGGCTTTTATGGTCTCTTCAGATACATGACGTTTAGGATCGGTGCACCTGGGTGAAAACCCGTTTGCGATGGCTTTGACGGAAAAAATGCGACGGTCGTGGACCAGTGGTTTGGTCTGACACAAGGAGCGCCCTCATGTCGGTTGAAAGCGCTGGCGTTGTTGAGAAGGGAGCGGAAGAACGCTTCTTCAGCTCCTATCGATGGCCGCTGGCAACATTGCTCGTTTATGTAACCCTGTCTCTTGCCGCGTTTGGGCCGCGGCTCATCGACTATCTGACCCAGGGGCATTGGGGACTGTCGGCAACGCGCGCGTTCGAGTTCGCGCCTGTCGCGCTCAACACCCATGCGCTTTTCGGCATGGCACTCATCCCACTTTTCTTTCTGCAACCGATCTTCGGATCGTTTTTGATGAGGACATCCAGCTCTCAGTCGGTGGCAGTAGCCCATCGGTGGAACGGCAGGTTTCTCGTGCTTGCTGCGGTGGTCCTATCGCTGCTCGGCTTCTACATCACCTACACCTTCGCCGCGAACTCAGACAGTGTCACCTCCATCATCTTCATGGCGCTGGTCGCTTTGTTTGTGATCACTTTCTTTGGTCAAGCGGTGTTGGAAGCGCGGCGCCGCCGCATCGCCCGACATCTCGATGCGCTCGTGTTTGGGATGATTTTTCTCTCGGTGCCTGCAACTGGCCGTTTGATTGAAGCGGTGATGCGCGCTGGAGGCATTGAGAATACACGTTCGCGCGAACTCGTGCCGCTCGGTTCTGGATACAATGTTGAACTGGTGGACATCACCATTCTCTTGGTCTCGTCCGTGCCGCTCGTCCTGTGGTGCCTGTATTCCATTCCGCGCACCGTGATCGGTGGTCACCCTGCAAAACTGTCCATCGCAAGCGCGTTTCTCGGGCTGCCGCTGCTTGCCGTTGTCGCGCAGACCCTGATGCGATGAGCCCAGGCGGCTGAACTGGGGTCAAGCTCTGTCTGGTAGTTTCTGGGCGATGTAAAAACCATAACTCACATAGCTGGAAAAACGCTCGTACAGGCCGATCTCACGGCGCTCACCTGCCACGATGCTTTGTGCATCGCGTGCATTCTTGTGCTTGGTGAGGAACACGTCGAAACGCGCTTGCAGCGGCCTGTAGTAGGTGTCCAGCCAGCTCGATGGGGCAAGCGGGAAATAGCCAAGCAGCGTGTAGCCGACCCCTTCAATCTGGGCGATCTTCTCTGAGGCTGTTGCGACATGCGGGTATTCGCTTGCCCAATGGTCATTGAGCTCTTGCGGACGTGTTGCGGTGAGCCATGTGAGTTCGGACACGGCCAACACGCCGCCAGGTTTGAGAAAGCTACGCCAGGCTTTGACGCCGGTCTCAAAGCCGATGTTGTAAATCGCGCCTTCTGACCAGACAGCATCAAGGCTTTCGGGTTCAAATGGCAGGTCCTCCATCGACGTGGCGATTGTTTGGATGCGGCTGCGAACACCTTTCGTTTCTGCGCGCACCGTGAGCCTCTCTAAAAACTCAGGGAACAGATCAACGGCTTTGATGGACGCGTCGAGTTCCTCGGCAAGCACCAGGGTGGATGCGCCCGTGCCGCAGCCGATATCTGCGATGGTCAGGTTCTTGTGTGCCTTGAGGCCCGACAGCCGCAGAGCAAGTTTCGTATCTTCGTCTGATCCAGGTCCCTGGCGGTCTGCGCGCCCATGCAGGTCAAGCAGGAGTTTGAGATGGTCCACGGGGTTATGATCCTTCTCGGCCAGTTTGGGTCTCTACCCAGGCGGCATAACCTGCGCTTGCGTTGAAAACCTGCAGCGCGATGAACTCCGGCTCGTCGTAAGGGTGGTGCGCGGCCACAAAAGCTTCCAAGTCGGCCAGCCGATCCCCCGTCGTTTTGATGCTCAGCAGCACTTCTTCCTCGCGCTCCACCGATCCTTGCCAGCAGTAGACAGAATGGACAGGGCTCATTTGAACGCAGGCAGCCAAGCCAGCTTCAACGAGGCGGCTGGCAAAATCATTGGCCGCCTGTGTCTCATTGAACGTCGTTTGCACACAAATCAGCCTCGGTTTTGCCGTTTCGCGCATCAGCGTCATTACACTTCTCCCTTGCCAAAGCGGGCGATTCGGTCTCACTCTGTCGTTGTTCTTGCAACAACCGAAAGGAGGTGACCGATGTCGAGCGATTTATTTGGCCGGAGAAAAACTGGTGGTGAAGCGAGCGTGTCGGAGCAGCCTCTGCGCGCGCGCTGAAGCACTACAGTTTTATCGGAAACGATAGGTTTTATCTCCGGATAGAATCGCGGGGGCTGGCACATCGCCAGCCCCTTTCGCGTTTTAAGAACGGTCTCTAGCGCTCAAGGCTGACTTAGCGCACGGTTTCTTTCATCAGCGCTTTGCGTGCCGCCTCGCGATGCTCGTCGCTGATGTGCGCATTCATGATTGCCAGAACGCCCATGATCACGGCCACATCATCGGTAAAACCAAGGCCTAAGATAAAATCGGGAATGCCATCAAGGGGCAGCACAAAATAGGCGAGCGCGCCAAGAAGGGTGCCCCGCACGCGGGTCGGCGTCTGGCGGTCAAGCGCGCAGTAGTAGGCAGCAACAACGTCTTCCATGAACGGCACGGAGCCAGCAGCCTTGCGCACCGTGACCCAGAAATCGCGGCGTACTTTGGCTTCGTCCTCGTCGAACGAGGTTTGTTCCTCATCGTCCAAAATATCGCCGTCCAAGCCCGTTTTATCGGTCATACGTCGCCTCGTGTATCTCCAATTCATGTGGAGATGTGGGGTTGCGCCAGTCAGGCTGCAAGGCTGACTTTGTCTCTAGACGAGCGCGTCAAACGCCTGCGCCAGTGCGATGTCTTTGGCGGTTAGACCGCCTGCGTCGTGGGTGGTGAGGGTCACGTTGACTGTCTTGTAAACGTTGGACCATTCGGGATGATGATCGGCTTTCTCCGCTTCAAGAGCGGCACGGGTCATAAAGCCGAAAGCTTGCACGAAGTCTTTGAAAATGTAGGTTTTGTAGATCGCATCGCGTGCGGGGTCATGCTCCCAACCCGATAGAGTGCTTAGCGCTGCGCCGCGTTCTTGCGATGAAAGTTTGGCCATGCGGCTTGCTCCTTATCTGCACACGGCAGTGCCTATCTGATCATGCAACGAGTGGGTACTCTTCCTCAACGACATAGGGCCCACCGCCCACAGAGTCCCGTGAAGAATAGAGGACAAAATGCTCCACTTCGAAGGACAGAGACATGACCCCACCACGCAGGGCGAGCCAGTGCGCCACTGTTTCAGGCTGAAGTCCCCGACAACGGGCCAGGGTGATGTGAGGGATGAAGGTGCGGCGCTCTGCTTTCAGCCCAAGGCGCTGCATGATCCGCTCCTGCTCGCCTTGCAGAGCCACGAGGTCTTCAGTCGGGTGAATGCGCACAAAAATAGAGTGTGGTTTGTTACCACCGAACGATCCCAACCCATCCATGGTTAGGGTGATGGGGCCGCGCCGCACGCGATCGAGAGCGGAAACAACTTCGCGTGCCATGCCGTGATCGATGTCGCCGATGAAGCGCAAGGTGACATGGAAATTCTCGCGGTCGATCCAGCGTGCGCCTTCCATGCCCCCTTGCAAGAGATCAAGTTGATCGCGGACGAGACGAGGTACCTCAAGCCCGGTGAAAAGACGCGGCATGGGCTGCTCCTTCCCGTTGTTCACGTTGGTCTGTGATCGCTGCACATCATAACCGCACAGATCATCAGATCGATGTTTAAGCGAATCGGTCTTACCGACCAATCTGGTGCTATAATGTTACTGTCCGACGACACTTTCTTCTAAGATCTGGAGTAATGCCCCTACAGGC
Organism: Pseudomonadota bacterium; assembly: GCA_039026935.1. GTDB lineage: Bacteria > Pseudomonadota > Alphaproteobacteria > Rhizobiales > MH13 > MH13. Next base: position 20,524 of record JBCCLK010000018.1, on the reverse strand, counting down.
GCCGCAACCTCCGGTGGTTGGAAGTCAGTGAGGTGGCAAAGTATTGAACTGACTCACTTTTGTTTGAATTTATCCATTGACAGCACGAGCAAGTTACCCATCCTCAGCATGAGAACAAAGCCAAAACATTAAGCCATTTCTGTGCCTAGGAGAAAGGGCTTATTCGTTAACGCTGCTGCGATGCAAACAGTGTTCGTCCTTGCGTGCTGACCTTCAAGGATGTTTGATCTCGATCGATTGAGCAGCAGCAGACGCAAGGCGCATTGGCGGTGTCGTTGTGTCATTTTTGGACAAGGTTTGCGATGTGCCGCTGATGCGTATTTGTAACGGATCGGAAACGAGGACCGTTTTGGCGGCTTTGTTAGGGCTCAATGAGGGAAACCCCCGATCCTCGTGCCACGGCCGTCGACGGGAACGCGTTTTTACCGTGCGTTAAGTTTTGGTGCTTTTGAGAACAAAAGGTGGAGATATTCCGCTGGACGGTATGATCGTGAGTCCAAGTATGAATCAAAACCAGAACAAAGCCAAAACGCAGATTTGAGTCCTGATTCGTTCTTTGGCGGGAATCGTGTGTGATTCTGTTCGATTCATGTGGGTGGACTCATCAGTTAAGCCCGTTGAAATGTATCTATGGGCAAGTTGTCGGTCGATTGCGGGCTGGATGCCCGCGTTTGCATGCCGCGCGGAAGACCGCTACGGCCCCTTTTCAACGACGTTCTGGCCACGGCTGTCTCGAACGACATTGTCTTTTGTGTACTGAATAGATGTCACCCGAACTCAAGCGCCTGTACCGCCGTGTCTTCCCGTCCAGACGGGAAGAGCGCACCGCTTACTTCGAGCCGCCACTTGTGGGTTGGCCAAGGCGCGCGCATGCCTGGCTCGATATGCTGTTCATCGATCACGGGTTTATCCGTTTCTTTTACAGTAACTTCCACCAAGTGGATGAGCGGCTGTACAGATCCTCTCAGCCCTTGCCGCATCAGGTCGCGCGGTGGGGGCAGAGGGGGATCAAGACGATCATTAATCTGCGCGGCGGCCGACAGTTTGGCTCTTACCCGCTCGAGCTGGAAGCGGCTGAGAAAGCGTCGATCCGCTTGGTCGATTTGCAACTGCGTTCGCGCGCGCTTCCCACTTTAGAGGAGCTTGAAGCTCTGGAGCGGCTCTTCCAAGAGATCACGTATCCCGCCGTCGTCCACTGCAAGGCAGGCGCCGACCGCGCCAGTCTTGCCTCAGCGCTTTACTTTCTGATTGTCCATGAAGACGCTGACAAAGCTCTGGGCCAAATGACGATCAAGTTTGGCCATATCAAAGGCTCGAAGACCGGAGTTCTCGATGCAATGATAGAGACCTACCTGCGCGATGGTGCCCCGCGAGGACAAAGCTTCATGACGTGGGTGCGTGACGGGTACAGTCCGGAGGCGATTGCTGCAGCCTTCCGCCCGAACCTTTTCGGTTCTTTTTTTGGCGACACTATTCTGCAGCGCGAGTAGCCCTGCGCCTGTTCGGCTGTGTCTTGTCTGTCTGAAAAATGGAGCGGGCGATGGGATTTGAACCCACGACCCCAACCTTGGCAAGGTTGTGCTCTACCCCTGAGCTACACCCGCTCGTGCTCACCGCATTAGCCACTCTGCCAATGTCGGCGGGAGAGCGTTCTATGCAACATGATCTTGAGTTTTGCAACCATCTAATGCGCATGGCCGCGATGAAGCGAAATGGCCTTGCTTTGACGGGTCAAACAGGTCACCTGCGAGCGACACCGCACCTCTGTTTTCTTGCGCTTCCGCCTTCTGACTTTGCCCCCTTGACCCAAACTCGCAACCCGTATGATCGCGCCCGTCTCATGCAACAGCTTGAGGACTGGTCTATCCTGTCCACTACGGTTGAGCATGAGCCGCTTTTCACCGTTCAGCAATCAACGGCAGTGCATCGAGACGTGCCCGGCGCCCACACAAAGAACCTGTTTTTGAAGGATAAGAAGGGGAACTTGTTCCTGGTTACCGCTGAGCATGGGACGCAGGTCAATCTCAAAGTGCTGCACAAAAAGCTCGGCTGCGGTCGTTTGTCGTTCGCCAGTGCTGATCTGATGCAGGCGCATCTTGGTGTCACGCCCGGCTCCGTGACGGCGCTTGCTATCATCAATGATAGCGATATGCAGGTGAGCTTCGTGCTTGATCAGCGTCTCATGGACAGCGAGACCATCAACGTGCATCCGCTGGAAAACACCGCAACACTCTCTCTGGCCAGAGATGATCTGCTGGCGTTCGTGGAAAAGACCGGCCATGGGGCGGCTGTGGTTGATTTGGAAAGTGACATGCTGCCAGAAGCGTAAACCATATCTGCAAGCATCCACTTCTGAACGTGCCAACCTTGCGGACCGTGTCGTCAATCGCCATTTTGCGCTCAACCAATCTCCTCGTTTTTGAGCATTAGAGAATTAAGGACATACCATGCTGATCGGAACCGGCGCACCAAGCGCGGCTCAGCCAGACGCGGCCACTCAAGCTGCTGCGGGCGGTGATATCATCGACGTGACCACTGCCACCTTCATGGCTGAGGTAATTGAGGTATCCAAAACCCGCCCCGTCCTCATTGATTTTTGGGCGCCTTGGTGCGGTCCCTGTCGTCAGCTTACCCCGATCTTAGAGAAGGCTGTGACCAAAGCGGGCGGCAAGGTGCGCCTTGCAAAGATGAACATTGATGAGAACCCAGAAGTGCCTGGCCAGATGGGCGTGCAGTCTATCCCAGCGGTGTTCGCCTTTGTGAATGGACAGCCGGTCGACGGGTTTATGGGGGTGCAGGGCGAAGCGCAAATACAGGCGTTCATCGAGAAGCTTATCGGGCCGCAAGGACCAAGCCAAGCGGACGAAGCTATTTCCGCCGCCGCCGAGGCTTTCGCGGCCGGAGATCTTCAAGGTGCGGCCAACCTCTATGGGCAGGTTCTTCAGCACGAGCCGGCTAACGTGAAGGCAATGGCTGGTATGCTTAAAGTCTATATTGAAGCTGGTGAGCTTGAAACCGCGCGGCAGGCTTATGCGTCCTTGCCAGACGAGATGCACAAGGAGCCCGACATTGAGGCGGCCAAAGCTGCCCTTGATCTTGCTGAGAAGGCCGCAAGCCTTGGTGATGCGTCCGAGCTTCTTGCCCAGGTGGACGCAAATCCCGATGATCACAAAGCCCGTTTCGACCTGGCGCTTGTCTATAACGCCAAAGGTGATCGCCAGGCTGCCGTTGAGGGCCTTGTCGAGATCGTCAAGCGCGATAGGTCTTGGGAGGACGATGCAGCCCGCAAAGAGTTGCTGCGCCTGTTTGAAGCCTGGGGTCCAACCGATGCGGCAAGCATCGCGGGCCGCCGGAAGCTGTCAAGCATCTTGTTCTCCTAATAGGGCCGTGCCATGCGGCCCGCCAGAGCGTCGAGAGACGCATCGAGCGTGTTGCTATGGCACCCAGTGCCCTCATAAAGCGCATTCCTTCAACGATCCCGGTCTTTCCGTTGTCGTCGGCCTTGTTGCTGCCGCGCGGGCAGATGCCGCTTAACATCTTTGAGCCACGTTACCTTGCCATGGTCGATCATGCTCTGGGCAATGAGCGCCTTATCGGTATGGTCCAGCCCAAGTTTGAGCGCGATGGCTCGCCGATGATGGGGATTGATCCCGATATGCCGCCCTTGTGTGAGATCGGCTGCCTCGGGCGTGTTTCTGCCTTTCAGGAGACCGATGATGGTCGTTACCTCATCACGCTTACAGGCCTCTGCCGTTATGAAATTGAAGAGGAAGAGACGGCTTTCACGCCGTTTCGCATGTGCCGGGTGAACACGGAGCGGTTCGCGCGCGATTTTGAAAACGGTGCCGGCGAAAAGATGGTGGATCGCGACATGCTTTTATCCACGTTCAAAGCCTATTTGGAAGCCAACGATTTGGAAGCAGATTGGTCGGGCGTGGAAAAGGCCAGCAATGAGGCGCTCGTCAACGCGCTATGCATGATGAGCCCATACGGCCCACCGGAGAAACAGGCGCTTTTGGAAGCCGAAGACTTACGCGCCCGCTCTGATACGTTGATCGCCATCACTGAGTTGATGCTGGCACGCGAAGCGCAAGACGATCGCGCGACTTTGCAGTAGCGAAGAATCGACAGTGAACGAGAAGTGACGAGAGGCATTTGGACCATGTCTGAGACGTCCAGCGCAGGTGAGCAGCACACCAAAGCTGACCATCATAACAGCGTGCCTGCTGCAGGTGCCTCTAAACGCGGTGAATCCAAGGCCGGTGTGACCATCGACCGCAAACTTCTGGACATGTTGGTGTGTCCGGTCACCAAGTCGGTGCTGCACTATGATCCCGAGCGCGATGAACTGCTCTCTTATGCCGCCAAGGTTGCCTACCCGATTAGGGATTCAATTCCGATCATGCTGATAGAAGAGGCGCGTCAGTTGTCGGATGAAGAACTGGCCAAGCATAAGACCGGGAAGACGTAAAATCGTAAGGCTTAGGCCCTCTAGATTGCGTCTCCTGCTAAAAGTCTGGGGCGCGTCTCATTGGCAAGGCCCGCTGCTTCGTCGATGAAGAACCGCTTGACGACCGGCAGACGATCCACGAGCCCAAGCCCGAATGAGCGCACAGCCCGCACGGCGGCCATATCGTTTGAGAACAAGCGGTTGAGTATGTCTGTCACGACGCCCATCTGAGCGGTGTCGAAGCGCCGCCAGCGCTGGTATCTCTGCAGAACCTCGTCGGAGCCGATATCAAGCCCAAGGCGGGCCGCATCGACCACCACTTCCGCCAGCGCCGCGATATCCTTCAGTCCCAGGTTAAGCCCTTGGCCTGCAATGGGGTGAATCCCATGTGCGGCATCGCCAGCCAGCGCGAAACGCGGCGCGATGAAGGCTCTGGCCAATTTCAGGCCCAGCGGATAGGCCGCGCGTGGGCTATCAAGCTCAAGCTTGCCGAATACTGGGCCAAACCGGCGCTCCAGCTCGATCATGAAGGTGAACGGGTCGCCTTTCACCAGTGCATCGGCGACATCCGTTTTCTCAGTCCAGACAATGGATGAGCGGTTGTCTGTCAGGGGCAAGGTCGCGAACGGGCCTGCTGGCAAAAAATGCTCATACGCAACGCCATGGTGTGGTCGCTCATGCTTCACCGTACACACAATGCCCGACTGACCATACATCCACCCAACGGTGTCGATGCCCGCTAGATCCCGTAGGCGAGAGCGAATGCCGTCGCACGCCACGAGGAGGCGCGTTTCAACGGTGTTGCCATTGCCAAGGGTGACGCTGACGCCGGATTGGCGGTTCACAAAGTCACGAACCGACTGCGGCGCTTCGATTGTAACGCCCTCTTCCAGACACCGGGCCCGAAGACTGGTGATCATCGCGCCATTGGGGACCATGTGAGCGAAGGGGCCTCCGTCCTTCGTCTCGCCGTCGAAGGTGAGGAAGACAGGCCGAACTGGGTCTCGGGGCTGCGAGTCTGTGATGACCATCTCATGAATGGGCTGCGTCTGATCAGCGAATGCGTCCCAGGCACCCAAGGTAGACAGCATGCCGCGTGCAGCGGAGGCGATGGCGGATGCGCGCCCATCTTTGTTGGCCTCGGAGGGGTCACGTAGATCGACCACCATGATCGCCAGAGTGGGTGCACCTACTTTCAAAGCGAGTGCAAGTGACAGGCCGATATAGCCGCCACCTGTGATCAGTACGTCGACGGCTCGCGGCTCGCGGGTCTCATCGGTTCGTTGTGATGGCAGCTTCTTGCGGGCCACGATGGATGATCCTTCACGTGTAACGGGCGCAGCCCGGCATATTAGTTTTAGATCTGTTTTAGCGTGCCCGCGATGGTTTCGCTATGCGGCGAAGCTACCAACTTGATGTGGCGAAGCTGCCAACTTTATGCGGCGAAGCCGTGGGTCTTCTTACGAAACTTGGACCCTTACAGGTTTCCATGGTCTACACGGGCCGCGCGCATGAGTCCGCGTGAATGAGGCCGCAAAGCAGGCAATTCTTGACGTTGCGCGTATGTTCAGAGCTCCGAAGATACTGACTGTGCTGTTTTAACAGGCTGAAATGCGGCGACACAATGAATTTGTTCAAAAAGTAGGCATTTTGCGGCAGTGGTGCATGCCTAAAAATTATGCATCTATTAAGGCATCTTAAGACTTTTCCGCAGCATGGTTTGCTTCACAGCGAGAACTGAAAAAATATCTCAATAAAATCATATACTTCAATTGATTTCGTGAATCTGGCACGAAACTTGGTTGCTTCACAGGCGTGTGCAGCGCCGATTGCTTCTCCCTTCGGTTCTGCGACCCGGTCCACCGTCGAGGGGGTTCCGGCTCTAACCTGCGGGCTGCGGGTGCTCTTTGTGCGTACTGTCAAAGTGTACATGCGTTCGTGCGAGGCCAACTCGAAGAACAATAGGACGACACGCGTATGAAAATCGTCATGGCCATTATCAAACCGTTCAAGCTCGACGAGGTTCGTGATGCTCTGACCGCCATCGGCGTACAGGGTCTCACGGTGACCGAAGTGAAGGGTTATGGGCGCCAGAAAGGCCACACAGAAATTTACCGGGGAACGGAGTATGCCGTCTCCTTTTTGCCAAAGCTGAAAATCGAAGTGGCTGTTTCGGCAGACCTGATCGACAAGGTTGTTGAAGCGATCTCCTCAGCGGCGAAAACTGGCCAAATCGGCGATGGAAAAATCTTCGTCTACGGCCTCGACCAGGCCATCCGTATCCGCACCGGCGAGTCGGACGCGGCTGCTCTTTAAATTTTGCCCCAACTCAAGGGATAGTTTTATGACCAAGCGTTACCTTTCGGTCGGGATGGCGGCATCTGCTGCGCTCTTGGCTATGACTGCACCAAGCCTTGCGCAGGACGCGGCTGTTTCCTCAGACGTGCCTGAGTATTCGGTGTTCGTCTTTAACACGACCCTCTTCCTGATCGGCGGCTTCCTGGTGATGTGGATGGCTGCTGGCTTCTCCATGCTCGAAGCCGGTCTGGTGCGTTCCAAGAACGTTTCCATGCAGTGCACCAAGAACATTGGCTTGTTCTCGATTGCCGCTGTTGCTTACTACCTCATCGGTTACAACCTGATGTACCCACTTGGAAGCTGGTCCATCGGCACCGATGAAACAGGCGGCTATCTGGGTGCTTTCGGCGTTGCCTTGCTTGAATCTGTTGGCGTTGCACCAGACGCAGCCGACGACATTAGCTACGCCTCCACCGGGTCGGACTTTTTCTTCCAGTTGATGTTCTGCGCAACCACAGCGTCGATCGTATCCGGTACACTTGCAGAGCGCATCAAGCTGTGGCCGTTCCTGATCTTCACGCTCATCCTGACGGCACTCATCTACCCAATTCAGGCTTCCTGGAAATGGGGCGGCGGCTTCTTGGATTCGCAGTTCGGCTTCCTCGACTTCGCTGGTTCGACAGTTGTGCACTCCGTGGGTGGCTGGGCCGCTCTGATGGGTGCGATCATCCTCGGTGCTCGTAAAGGCAAATACGGCGCAGGCGGCGAGATCAACCCAATGCCAGGTTCGTCCATGCCGCTTGCAACGCTCGGCACGTTCATCCTGTGGCTCGGTTGGTTCGGCTTCAATGGCGGTTCACAGCTCGCGCTGGGTTCGGTCGGTGATGCTGCTGATGTATCGCGCATCTTCTCCAACACCAACACGGCTGCTGCCGGTGGTGCCATTGCCGCGTTGATCCTAACCCAGATCTTCTACAAGAAGGTTGACCTGACCATGGTGCTCAATGGCGCTCTGGCTGGTCTGGTGTCCATCACCGCTGAGCCGCTGACGCCTGGTCTTGGTGCAGCGACGTTGATTGGTGCTGTTGGTGGTGTGATCGTGGTGTTCACGGTTCCAATGCTCGACAAGCTGAAAATCGACGACGTTGTCGGCGCTATCCCCGTCCACCTTTTCGCAGGTATCTGGGGCACGCTCGCGGTTCTTTTGACCAACTCCGATGCAACGCTTGTCGGTCAGGTCGTTCCGATCATTATCGTCGCAGCCTTCGTCATCGTGACGTCCGGTATTGTGTGGTTCATTCTAAAAGCCACGATGGGTATCCGAGTTTCCGAAGAGGAAGAGATGATGGGTCTCGACAAAGCCGAAATCGGCGTCGAAGCTTACCCAGAGTTCGGTGCATCATCCGGCGTTTAACCCGCCCGCACCTCTTGTTTCAAAAGCGGCTCCTCCCGCCGCAACACCTGGGCCCGGATCTTCCGGGCCCTTTTTCTTTTCAGGGGTTGGTGGTGTCGATGCCGAGCCGTCGCGCCCGGCCATAGGGCCAGAACACCAGGCAACATATGATAGCGGCGAAGAGGAACGGTGCCCCAGGTAGGTAAGGCAAACTGCCGCCCTCGCGCGTGAAGGCAGCGAACAGCCCCGTCATCATGGGCGGTGCCAGGAAGAAGACCATCGACTTGGCTGACGTGATGGCTCCCGTGATCTCGCCTTGTCGTGTTTCGTCAACTGCGCCCGATGCAAGGGCCTGTAGGGCCGTGGTTCCGACGCCCGAGATCCCAGCAAACACCATGACAAGGAGAGCACCCCAGCTCGTCGTAACAAACGCGAGAAGCGCCATAGCGACGATGCTGACAAGTATCGAGCCAACAACAACGCCGTGCTCACCGATCCGTTTGAGCGCCACCCGGATCAGAAACCCTTCAGCAAAGGTGATCAAAACGCCGATGAAAGCCAGCGACAGTCCCACTTGAGCGGTCGACCAGCCATACATGACGGGGGTGAAGTAGGCCCAGACAGCGGGATAAACCTGAAACGCGAACTCCAGCCCCGCATAGGCGAGGATGAGGAACATAATCGGCTTGAGGGGCGCGAGCGCGATGAGCGTGCCGACGGGGTTCGCGCGGCGCAGTTCAAAGGGTCTGCGTCTCTCTCTCGATAGGCTCTCGGGCAGAACGAACAGTCCGAACGCGAAATTGAGAAAGCAGAGCGTTGCCGCTGCGAAGAATGGCAGGCGCACATCCAGCGTGCCAAGAACGCCTCCGATCGCTGGACCGAGAATGAACCCAACGCCGAATGCCGCGCCCACGAGACCGAAGCGCGCCGCGCGTTTCTCTTTCGGCGTGATATCAGCAATGTACGCGAAGGCGGTTGTGATTGTCGCGGCGGCCATGCCTGCGAGCGTGCGGCCAATGAAGAGCCACACAAGCGTCGGGGCAAGCGCCATGATGAGATAGTCGAGCCCCAACACGGCAAGGCCTGTGAGGAGCACAGGCCGACGACCATAAGCGTCTGACAGGTTGCCAAGCACAGGCGCAGCGAGAAACTGCATGAAGGCGTAGGCGAACATCAGCCAGCCGCCGATGACCGCCGCCTCCGATAGGGTGATCACGACTCCCGGTTCGCCCGACACCTCGCTGATGAGCTCAGGCAGCACAGGGATGATGATCGCCAGCCCTGTGACGTCCAAAAGGACCGTAATGAAGATGAAGAGAAGCGGCTTGCGGTCGCTCTCAGCCCTGCCTCTGGGCTCAGGCGATGGCGCGTCAGCGGGTGCAGATGCTGGCTGGTTGATTGGGGGCTCGGCCATGGAGCCTACCCCGTGCGCGCATCACCGCGCACGGTCAACTTAAAATGAGGTCAACTTGATCGGAGGTCTGAACAGTCCGGTCGGACGTTAGTCCAAATCGTTGACGGAGGTGATCACTTTGCCCAGGAGGCCGTAGTCTTTGGCCTCATCGGTGTTGAGCCAGAAATCACGCTCCATGTCCTGCTCAACGCGCTCCAGGCTCTGGCCAGTCGCGTCGGCAAAAATGCCGTAGAAGCGCTTGCGCATCTTGATGATCTCATTGGCCTGGATTTCCACATCCGAAGCCTGACCGCCGACACCGCCGCGTGGCTCATGCAAGAGGAAGCGCGTGTTGGGCAGGCAGAAGCGGCGTTCCACCGGCACGGACACGAAAATCAAGGCACCCGCCGATGCGACCCAGCCCGAGCCGATGGCCCGCACTTGCGGGCGGATGAAGCGAATGACATCGTGGATCATGTCGCCCGACTCTACGTGGCCGCCGGGTGAGGAAATCATCACATTGATCGGATCATCGTTGATTTGGGCCAGCGCCAACAGGCGGCTGGTCGCATCGCGGGCCACCTTGTCATTGATTTCACCAGTGATGAGCACATAGCGCGCTTCGCTCAAAGCCTCATCGAGGCGTTTGCCGAGGCCTTCGCTTTTTTCTTTCTCGTCGCCGTCCTTCGCGTTCATGGCGGGGTCGTCCTTTTTCATGGTGGAAAGGTTGAAGGCCGGGCATTCAAGGGGCAGCGACCTAATGTGTGTCGGTGGTAGCGAGGCTTGCAGTGCGGCGTCAACTGGCATCGAAGCCGCACGTAAAAAGTTTAAAATTTACAATGGTTTAAGCGTCTTCGGATCAAGGCCGCCCATCTGACAAACAATGGACCACTCCTCGTCTTTCACCGGTTGGACGGACAGACGCATAGAGGTGACAAGGCTCATGTCAGCAAGGCTTTCGGTGGCTTTCACCTGTTTTAGGGAGACCGGGTTTGGTACATCGGCAAGGGCCTTGACGTCCACGCATTCCCAGCGTTCATCGTCCGTGGTGGAGTCTGGATGGATCTGCGCGCAGATCTCAACAATACCAACGATTTCAAGGCCTTCATTGGAATGATAGAAGAAGCCGCGGTCGCCCAACTTCATCTCACGCATGAAGTTTCGGGCCTGGTAATTGCGGATGCCATCCCACTCTTCTCCCGCGTCGCCTTTGGCTTTTTGCTGGTCCCAAGACCATTTGAAAGGCTCAGATTTGAACAGCCAATAGCGCACGGATCTCAGGCTCCTTCGGGGTTTTTGATCAACCAGTTCCAGGGGCGTATATCGACGCTCTCAAACAGTCCAGCTTTTGCGTAAGGGTCTGATGAGGCTACGCTTTCTGCGTCTGCTTTGGAATCAGCTTCCAAGAGAATCAGCGAACCGGCCGGGCTGCCCTCGTCATCAAGAAACGGCCCAGCGCCTTTGATGGCATCTCCAAGACCACCCAGAAACTCCACATGGGCAGGTCGATTTTCCTGCCGGACGGCGAGGTGGCCAGGCTTATCGGTACAGATGAGGGCAAACAGCATGATTTTACTCACTTTTTTCCTTGATTGGGTGTTCTGCGCGGCATGAGTGCAACATCAACCGAATATCGCAGCAACATCGCGCATGAGCAGCCAGATTCCAGGGTTTTTCTGTTCGACATAGCGCGAATGTTGCGCCGGATGATGCGCGGCTGTCGCTGTCCCTTTTACTCACGTTTCAAAGGGCGCGATAGAAGCGCGATGATCGCGTCATCGACACTGAGCCCATCTTCGATGATCGAGGCGACGGTGGAGTTAATCGGCATGTCGACATTATGTTTGGTGCTCAAGGCCAGAGCGGCGGCGGCTGTCTTTGCGCCCTCGGCCAGTGGTTGTCCGTCGGCGAGGAGACCGGTGGCGGTTCTACCCTTGGCCAGTTCGACTCCAAAGCGGAAGTTGCGCGACCCGGCGGTGGAGCACGTTAGAACCAAATCGCCCAAGCCCGATAGCCCGTTCAGCGTCTCCGGTTTGGCCCCGAGTGTGATCGCGAGGCGAGACATTTCGGCGAACCCGCGGCTGATCAGGGCTGCCTTGGCGCTCTCGCCCAATGCCCGGCCTTCGACGATCCCAGCGGCGATCGCGAGCACGTTCTTAAGCGCCCCACCAAGTTGAACACCGATAAGGTCATCGCTTGCATACGGCCTGAAGGTTTGTCCGCGTAAAAGCTCGCAGAGATGATCGGCGGTTTCCAACGTGTTTGCTGCAAGCGTGACGGCCGTGGGCAAACCCTTGCCCACATCGTGCGCGAACGAAGGGCCCGAGAGCACGGCGCAGGTGGCCTGGGGTGCTTCTGCCTGCACAATGTTGGACAAAAGCGCGTGGCTATCGCGGTCCAGCCCCTTGGCGGTGAGAACAATCGTCTGGCCCTCTACGAGCTGAGATGCCAGTGTTTTTAACGCTTTACGGGTTGCCTGAGCCGGCTGAGCAAGCACAAGAATTGGCGCGTCACTCCCTTTTCCAACTGTCCCTTTCTCACAATACTGTGTCAGGGAATGCGCATGGAGACTCTCCGGAAAAGGTGATCCGGGCAGGAACTCTGTGTTGATCCGATCAGCTTGCAACCTAGCCGCCTTCTCCGGCGAACGCGCAACCAGGCGAACCGTCGAACCGTCTTTTGCTAGCATGATGGCCAGGGCTGTGCCCCAGGCGCCAGCGCCAATGACATCGAAGCGTGGATCATTCATTCCAACAGAGCCCGCCTGCCGTCACGCTCTTGCGCCTTTTTTGCCACTGCCAAGCTTGGGTGCGGCGTTGGCATCGAGTGGCCAGCGCGGACGAGCAACGGCTTCGAGCGTTGGCAGGCCAGCTGCCTCGCGCTCAAGCGCAGCCCAGGCGATCATGGTGGCGTTGTCCGTGCAATGGCGAACTGGCGGCACGACGAGACGACCGTCTGGATAATCATCCACCAAGCGCGCCAGGCTTGAGCGCAATGCGCCATTGGCCGCGACGCCACCTGCTGCGACAAGGGTCATTGGCGTCTCACCGTTGAACGTTTGCGCAAAACGAGCGAACGCGTTGCCAAGCCGTGTCTCCACCGTATCGGCGACCCGCGCCTGGAACGCGGCGCAAAGATCAGACACGGCCTGATCATCCAAGGGGGCGGCTTTTTCGGCAGCCAAACGGAGTGCTGTTTTCAGACCGGCAAAGGAAAAGTCGCATCCTGGTTTGCCTTTGAGGGGTACTGGCAAGTCAAACCGGCTAGGGTCGCCAGTGGCCGCGAAGCGTTCCACCGCTGGGCCGCCGGGGAAGCCGAGCCCCAGAAGTTTGGCGGTTTTGTCGAACGCTTCGCCCAGCGCGTCATCAAGCGTGGTTCCCCAGCGCTCATATTCGCCAACGCCGCGCACACAGACAATCTGCGTATGCCCGCCAGAAACCAGAAACAGGAGATAGGGAAAGGCGACGACTTGTGAGATGCGGGGCGAGAGGGCGTGGCCTTCTAGATGGTTCACCGCGCGGAACGGCTTGTGCGCCGCGCTTGCCATGGCCTGGCCTGTCACCATGCCGACAAGCACGCCACCAATGAGCCCCGGGCCCGTGGTGGCGGCGATCAGGTCCATGTCTTTTGGCTTGAGGTCGGCATCAGCGAACGTGGCAGCGATCAACGTGTCAAGATGCTCCACATGCGCGCGGGCCGCAATTTCCGGGACGACACCACCAAAGGCGGCATGCTCCTCGATTTGGCTGAGCACGGTTTCTGCTTCGATCACAGCGCATCCGTCCGGCTCGCGCCGGACGATGGCGACGGCGGTTTCATCGCAGCTGGTTTCAATGCCAAGGGCGCGCATACGGGTTGGAACGTACTCAGGTGACGACGGACAGGTGTAAGACGGGGCGGCACGGGGCGTCGCACCGCTTCGCCTTCCACACTTCGCTTTTCATGCGCGCCAGCCTTATCACTGGCCGCACACCAGATACCAGTGTCTACGCATCTACCAATATTTATCCGTGGGAGCTCACCTTGCCTCTTCTTACCATCGGAACCCGTGGAAGCGCGCTCGCCCTCGCTCAGGCGTATGAAACGCGCGACCGGCTTGTCTCTGCGCATGACTGCGCGCCGGACGACATTGCCGTTGAGATATTCTCGACCCGAGGCGATGAGATTCTGGACAGGCCCCTTGCTGAAATTGGCGGCAAGGGCTTGTTCACCGAAGAAATTGAAGCGGCGCTTTCTGATGGGCGGATCGACATCGCGGTGCACTCGTCGAAAGACATGCCAACCGAGCTTCCCGCAGGATTGGTTCTTGAGGTGTTTTTGCCGCGCGAGGATCCGCGCGATGTGTTCATCACCCGCGATGGCCTGCCCCTGGAAGACCTGCCGACGGGCGCTACCGTGGGTACCGCGTCTTTGCGCCGGGCTGCGTTGGTGAAGCGGTTGCGGCCTGACCTTAAGACCGAGAGTTTTCGTGGCAATGTGCAAACGCGCTTGAAAAAGCTGGAAGACGGCGTGGTGGATGCCACCTTGCTGGCGCTTGCGGGTTTGTCGCGGCTCGATCTGAAACTCGATACGATGACTGTGCTGCCGACCCATCAGTTTCCGCCGGCTTTGGCGCAAGGGGCTATTGGAATAGAATCTCGCGCCGATGATGCCCGTGTGATGGAGCTTCTGACGCCCATTCATCATGTGGACACCGGCGATGCCGTGGCCTGCGAGCGGGCGTTTTTGAAGGCGTTGGATGGATCGTGCAAGACGCCCATCGCGGGTCATGCCAGAGTTGACGGTGACCGTATCTCGCTGTCTGGGATCGTGCTCACGGAAGATGGACAGCAGCACCATGAGATGGCGACAGAGGGTGCGCGAGTGGATGCTGAAATGCTCGGATTTGAGGCAGGCGTCGCGTTGAGGGCAAAGGCCGGGCCGGGGTTTTTGCCGCACTGGACGTGATGTCTTGACCCGAGTTTTGGTCACGCGCGCTGAGCCGGAGGCTTGGGCAACGGCTAAGCTGTTGAGGGCGCGTGGGTATCAGCCGCTCATCGCCCCGCTGACCAAGATTGAACCGTTGGAGGCCGGTCTTGCGCGGCTTGCCACGATGCAGCAGGCCGGGCTTGTACTCGCAACCAGCGCACGCGCTTTGGATGCGCTTGAGGCTTACGGGCTGAACGCATGGGCAGCAGGCCAGCGTTGGGCCGTCGTTGGAGAACGCGCTGCAGATCGTGTGCGGACATTGGGAGGTGCGCTTGCCGGTCCTCCAACCCAGTCCGTTTCTGCGTTGATTGACGTTTTACGGGGCCTCGCAGCTGTCGGGCCGATGCTCTATCTGGCGGCAGAGGATCGCCGCCCTGAGCTTGAGCAGACCTTCGTGGATATGAAAGTGTGCGTGGTTTATGCGGCGCGCGCGACCGGGGGCTTTGATGACGGTGCTCAAAAGATGCTCGTTGAAACACCGCCGCAGGCGGGCCTTTTGTACTCGCGTCGCTCTG
Source organism: Pseudomonadota bacterium (assembly GCA_039026935.1). GTDB lineage: Bacteria > Pseudomonadota > Alphaproteobacteria > Rhizobiales > MH13 > MH13. The sequence goes on along the minus strand of JBCCLK010000018.1, from coordinate 5,507 downwards.
CAACACTCTTGGCTGAGGCGTTTGCGTTGCTCGCTGGTGATGTGGCGGACCAAACCATACAGACGGACCAAACCATACAGTGGCTTTGCCTCTCTGAGGATGTTGCAGAGGCCGCGCGAACAGCTGGTTTGGCCAAGGCCGAGGCGCTCCATGTGGCCCAAGCACCAACGCAGGAGGCCCTGTTTGTTTGTCTTGATCGATTTTTTGCCGTGAAACCGTGACCTTGTGGTTATACTCTCGCCGCAGAAAGCCATAAAAGTGTAGGCGTAAATCAGTTTGGACAGGTATAACTGTCCGAATTGATCGGCTGATGTGATTTTTGGTCAGGCACGACAAACAGAAGGATTGCGGAGCGCGTGGCGAACGATACCGGAGCCCCGAAAAACCCTGGCCCTCGAACGGGCAAAACCGACGCGAGCGGCACCTCCCGAGCGAGCAGCCGTGGCGGGTCGACCCGCAAGACCTCCAAGCCTGTGATCATCGATGTGGAACCGGGAGCTGGATCTGGCAAAGCCGACGCATCAAAGGCTGCAGCGACCCCCACGGCTGGGGCAAAAGTTGATGCTGCCAATCGCGGGCCGAAGACAAGAACGCCCAATCCTGCCGCCGCAAAGACGAGCGTGCCATCAACCGGTTCTACCAAGACAAGCGACGCGGTCACGGACGCTGTAAAGGCAGGGGAAACGGCCAAGACGCAAAGCAAGACGCAAAGCTCGCAAACCAACGACAGCGTTGAAAAAGCCAGTGTTGAGAAAGCCAGCGTTGAAAAAAATAGCGGTGAAGAGGCCAAGACCGAAACCAAGACTGAGACCAAGACCGAGAACGCCGGTGATGCGGCGAGCGACACATCCAAGGCACTTGATGAAACACCTGAGCGTTTGAAGGCCTTGCAGGACGCGCCGTCCGATGGGTCATCTTCTGATATGCCGCCGCCTGAGGCTGTGGTGGCTGACACGGCAGGAAAGTCCGGACCAAGCGCGTTTTTCGTTTTTAGCGCGGGTCTCGTGGGTGCGCTTCTGGCGTTTGTTCTGATGTTCCTTGGACTTCAAACCGGTCTGATTGGCCTTCCAGGCAGGCTCGATAACAGCCAGGCTCTCGATGTCGCGGCGCTAGAAGCTCGTATTGCCGGTTTGGAAGCTGATCTTGCGGCTGCGGCTGATGTCAGTGGTCCCATGGAGGAGAGTGTTGCCATGCTCGATAGCGCATTGGGCAGTCTCCAAGAGGATATGGTTGACCTGCGTAGTGAATTGGTCGCGCTTCAGGCGGTGCCGCCTGTTGATACCGACGGGGAGCCGGCGACCAATCTCGGTGAGGTCGTTGCTCCGCTTCTCGCCCCCGTTTCTGCGCGCCTTGATGCTCTTGAACAGCAAGGCGCGGCGGCAGAAGCCGAGCCCTTTGATCCGGCCCCATTGCAGGGGGCTATCGATACGGTGTCAGCGGATGTGTCAGCGGTACAAGCTGCGCTCGACGCCCTTGCCGGTCAGTCTGCTGAGCTGCCTCAAGAGGCGCTCGCCCGTCTTGATGCTCTGGATGCTGCGCTGGCTGAAGATACACAGACGATGACAGCCGTCTTATCGCAGGTTGCAGATCTAAGCGAAGCCGTCAGTGCGCTTGCAAGCGCCCCTATCCCGCAGACGCCCGATCTTGTCGCGCGGCTTGGCATTGCGATTGATGCCTTGGCGCGCGCCCGCGATGGCGAGGGTGATCTTGCTGCTGCGGTCGACGCCGCGCAGCAGGCTGCAAACCTGGTTGACCCGTCACAAAATGGGGCCGCTGCCTTGCTTGCGACCGTGGCGACGCTTGACGGCCTTGCTGGGTTGCCCTCTGTCAGCGATGGCGCATTGCGCGGGTTGTACCAAGACGTTGCGCCCGCCATGCAGGCCGCTGCCCCGCAAGAGGATGGGCTTGGGTTGATGGCTGCGCTGGAAGAACGCGCGCGCCAGATTGTCACCATTCGCGCGCCCGGCGGCGATCTTGCGCTTGGCGGAAATACAGCGCTCGCCGCGCTGGAGGAACTGGGTGTTCTGGTTGATCTTGGCCGCGTCAATGATGCGCTCGCCACGTTCCAGACTTTGCCTGAAGCGATGCAAGCGGCCGGTGATGTTCTTGGCACTGCACTTGCCGCACGGGTGGCCTTGGACGGTGTTCTGGCAGAGGCCCGAGGGGCCTTCATGACCATGCTTGGCCAACCGGTAGCCGGTCAATCGACCGTAACACGTCCTGCCGATGCGGCTGGCCAGTAGGAGACGCTCACCGTGATCCGCGTTCTTATCTTTCTTGGCCTGGTTCTTCTCTTTGGTTTCGGCTTTGCCTGGCTTGCCGACCGACCTGGCCAAGTTGCTATTGAGTGGAGTGGCTATCAGATCGAGCTGTCGGTCATGGTTGCAGCGGTGGCGGTGCTGGCGCTCATTGTTGTTGTAATGTCGGTTTGGTGGGTCTTCAAAGTTATCATCCGCTCGCCGCAGATCATGGGCGGTTACTTTTCTTCCCGCCGGCGAGACAAAGGCTATGACGCACTTTCCAGCGGTTTGATCGCGGCGGGCTCCGGTGATGGGCGAGCGGCGGAGCGCTACACAAAACAGGCTTATAAATACGCGCCCGATGCGCCGCTGACGAAGGTTTTGGCCGCGTCAAGTGCCGATCTCATCGGTGATGAAGAGGCAAAGCGCAGCGCCTATCGGCGGATGATCGATGATCCGAAGACCCAGCTTCTGGGCTTGCGCGGTTTGTACCTTGATGCGGTGACGGCGGAAGACGAAGAAGCCGCGCGGCACTATGCTGATAAGGCCGCGGCGCTTGCGCCAGCGCTTGATTGGGCTGGGCAGGCGCAATTTGAAGATCAGGTTCAGCGGGCTGATTGGCCAGCCGCGCGCGCAGCCCTTGAGCGTAACTTGCAAAACCGGATCGTGACGCGTGCTGAGCGCAGCCGTTTGCGGGCTGTCCTCCTCACTGCTGAGGCGATCGACCGTGAGGAAGGTGAGCCGGAAACGGCGCGAACGTTGGCGCTGGAGGCGCACAAGCTCGCGCCTGAGCTTGTGCCAGCGGCGGCGGTTGCGGGCCGTCTTCTCATCCGGGCGGGTAAGATGGGCCAGGCGAGCAAGGTACTGGAGAAAACCTGGAAGCTCTCTCCGCATCCTGAGTTGCCAGAGGTTTACTTGTATGTGCGGCCCGGCGATGCAGTGGCTGATCGTGTCAAGCGATCACGCAAGCTGGCGCAACTGGTCAACCACCAGCTTGAGGGCGAGTTGGCCCTAGCGCGCACACTGACCGAAGCGGGCGAGCTAGACGAGGCACGCAAAGTTCTTGAGCCCTTCTTAAACGCTGAGGCAACGCAGCGCGTTTGCCTCTTGATGGCTGAGATTGAGGAAAAGGCTGGTGGTGAGACAGCAGCGGTGCGCGGCTGGCTCGCCCGAGCGCTGCGCGCCAAGCGTGACCCCGCCTGGGTGGCTGATGGCTATATCTCCTCCACGTGGGAGCCTGTCTCACCTCTCACCGGCAGAGTGGACGCGTTTGAATGGAAAGTGCCGGTGGAACGCTTCACCGCGCATGACCCGGTTGCGATCCCCGACGATGCAATGAGCGATGATGGGCAAGTGCTTCTGCCGGCGCGTTTTCCAGGAACGACGGTAGCTGCGCTGCCCGGCGCGAGCGTCGGCGTGGCCAGTGTTACCGACGCCAATGCCTCCGAAGCCGGGCCGGTTGACGGGGTTATGCCGGGTAACAGTACCGAGCCGGGTGAGGATGCTGTTATGGTCTCTCAAACACCGGTCGATGCACCCCATAACGCACCAGATGAGGTTCAAGCCGCTGAGGAGCAAACTGCTATCACGCCTGTGGTGGATCAAAGCGAGGTAGTGACAGTGGACGCGGAGCCTGAGGGCTTCGAGAAGGAGATATCTGAGACAGCTACTGCGACGGCTTCTACAAAGGACACGCCAGCCGATCGCGCCGCCGCGGAGACCGATATGGAGACTGAGGGTACGCCTGGCCCGGTCGTCGCTGCATCCAATGATGATACGCCTCCCGATGATCTCAGCACGACGATCGACCCATTGAGCGAGACAGACCAAGCCGCCGACGGCGAGACTGAAGCTGCGACCACAGCTTCAGTCGATGACACAGCGCTTGACGGTGAGACCTCCGCTGACGGCGATATCTCAGATGACCGACATTCTGAAGAAAGTGACAATGCCTCAGATACCTCCAACACGGAGGTGTCGAGCACGCAGGTCCCCTCCGTCTCCGATGAAACGCCCTACACCGGCTTGCCCGGCGGTCATGCGCCTGACGATCCAGGTATAGCCGATGGCGACAAGGAAGCAGCGCCTGAGCGCCGACGGTTCCGTCTGTTTTAATGGGCGATGCTCGGGTTCGCGCAGCTTCATCTTTGTGCCTTCCCCATTCACGCGCGCCGTTGCGCCAGGGATTTGCCGGTATGCTGACCGTTCTTGGATCGCGGCTCCTTTGGCTGCTTGCAAAGGGGGGGCTATTGGGCTAACCGAACGCCTCGGTTGCAAGGTGCGCCTTATTTAAAGACGGATTTTGAACGATTATGCTGCTGTAGCTCAGTTGGTAGAGCACGTCATTCGTAATGATGGGGTCGGGGGTTCGAGTCCCTTCAGCAGCACCAAAGATCCAGAGCCTAATCTGAACACGCATCCGAAGTTGCTAACAATCGCAAACTTGGCGAACCAGAGCACAGCGGAATGACGAGGCTTTTCGGGGCATTTAATTACTTTACCCAAGACCTTTGTTACTTAGAATCATTCAAAATAACGTGCCCTCAAACTGAGGCTCTCGGTATTTTATCCAATTTCGTAGCCGCCAATTCTCGATCACGGTACCGTTGCCGATATGTGAACACGAGATTGGTTGGGCGCAATGTTGGACGAGCAGATTAAGGAGCCGACGCCGTCCGCGAGCGTTGATGTCACGCCCAGGGCGGTGCCAAAAGGCAGGTCGCGCATTCGGCTGAGGCCGCTGGAACGGCGGGATATCGAGGCCGTGTTCGTCATCTGCAAAGCCGCCCATGAACGCGCGCCCGCGCGTGTGTTTAAGTTCTCTCGGACGAAGTTCGACGGGCACATCGAGGCCTACTTCCATCGTACCAATCAACAGGCTGCCATTGTTGCAGAGATTGAAGGGCGGATTGTGGGTTTCGCATGGATGCGGTGCGGAACGTTCACCTACTCCGATGAAGACAGGCTCGCCTCCGTCCTCACGTTAAATGTCGATCATGCCACCACCGCCCCGTTCACGCGGGCGCGGTTGTTCTCCTCGCTCATCTCCGCCTGCAAAGCCGTCGCTGAAGACTGGGGCGCATTGCAAACCACTGTGCACGTCACTTCAGGCATGGATGCTGGTCATGCAGATCGACTTCTTAGGAGACGAGGAGCAGAATTTGTAGGCGGAAATTATGTCCTATGACTACTTAATTAATAGAAAAAGATCTTATGTATAAGAAGTTATATATAAAAGATGCTATATTATACCATTTTCAAGAAATT
>JBCCLK010000017.1:0-46830 GCA_039026935.1 Pseudomonadota bacterium | reverse complement strand
TTGGTGGGTAGTGAAGCCAGCGAGGACCCCTGAAAACGCAAAACCAGGAGGCGATGGTTCCGCCTCCTGGCTGTTTGCAATCAACTTTCCCTCGCGCGGGCTAAGCGGCTCTGGGGCGTGGCGGCGGACAAAGTGAGCTCCGCCTGGTGGCGGTCAGCGACAGCGCGAACCAAAGTCAAGCCGAGCCCAGGGACGGATGTCTCTCGTATAACGTCCAAAACATGGGCTTGTTCAATGTGATAGGGCTCATCCAGCGACTGTTCTTACCCTGGTCGCTGCCCAGAAAGGAAAGGTGAGGAGAACTGAGAGGCGAACGGTTTACCGCTCGCCATAACTCAGGCGGCGCGCACACTCTCCAAAAAGCGTTCGATTTCCTGACCGATCGCCTTGGTCTCACTATCGAGCGCCGTTGCCGCACTCAGGCCCTGTTCCACAACGGATAGACACTTTTGAGCGCTTTGAGAGATTTCGTTGATATTGAGATCGACAACATTGGCGACCTCAAGAGCGCGTTTGGTGTTCTCCGCGATCTCATCGGTCGCATGGGTCTGATCGTTGATCGCGCTTGCAATCTCAGTTGACACTCCGTCGATGGAGTAAACGTTTTCCGAAACCGAGTTTATGGACGATACGGTGGTCTCGATGGCCTCTTGGATGTCGGCGATCTGAGCTCTTATCTCTTCGGTGGCGTTTTCGGTCTCGCTCGCAAGTGCTTTCACCTCAGCGGCGACGACGGCAAATCCGCGCCCTGCGTCTCCTGCGCGAGCCGCTTCGATTGTGGCGTTCAGGGCAAGCAGGTTGGTTTGGCCAGCAATGTCGGCGATCATTTTTACAACACTGCCTATTTTCTCCGAGGACTGCGCGAGCCCGGAGACATTTTCAGCAGCACTCTTGGCGCCGTCCACACCGTCTTTGGATATCTGGCTTGAGCGTGAGACCTTATCGCTGATCTCACCCGATGAATTGGCAAGATTATTCGATGCATCCGCAATGGTCTGCGCGCCTGATTGCGATTGTTTCGTCGCATCGAGGGCGGAGGAGATGTTTTCTACGTTGCTTTGAAGCTGTCCATGGACTTCGCCCATGGCGTTTTGCATCTCCACGACCGCCTCGTTCATAACCTGCGTGGCTTGCTCTACCCGTTCTTCGAACTCGCCGATGTTGTATTCAATCTCCGCACCACGCTCCATCTGCCTGGCCTTGCGCTCCTCATCTTGAAGCTGCATGGCTGCGCGTTCTTGCAGCATGGCCTGGAAGACACCCAGTGCACGAGCGATATCGCCGATCTCATCGGTGCGGTCGCAATGCTGTATCTCCACCTCTTCTTCGCCATCTGTCATTTGCTTGATCTGCGAAACAAGCGTTTTCACCGGCGCTAGAGCGTGGAGCAAAAATGCCAGAAGCCCGAGTGTCACCGCAAGGCCCACACCGATCAGCACGCCATACGAGATCATCGACGTCGTCTGTTGGGCGCTGTAGGTGTCGGTTTTATCCTCAAACGACACCACATGACCGATGCTCACACCGGCTGCATCGAAAAATTGGAAGCTGGTTGCACCAAAAACAGTTTCTCCTTGGGCCATAAAGGAATAGGCCGTTTCCTCTTCCACAATGGCATCACCGTTGAAGGTGCTGGGCAGAACGCCCTCAGTCTGCGCGGCAATCGTGCTTTGCGGCGTTACAAGAAGCACTTTCGCATCAAGGTTTTCTGCAAGCGCGAGTGCAGCTTCTTGGGCATTGCGTGCAAAAACGGCGGCACCGGTGAGCTGTCCGCGAACGTACAGAGGAAAAGCATGCCCAATGAAATAGCGCTCATCAATGCGGAATATACCCTGACGAACCTCGCCGCTTTGCATGGCGCCCTCAAGGAGAGGCAGTGAACTACGCTCGGACACTTGGATAGTCGAAAAGAGCAACCGGCCATCTAAGTCGATGATTTTCACCTCGTCGATCACATTCGACGCCCGCAAGCGGTTCACAGTGGGCATGACTTCTTCGGCAAGAGCGGCCTCATCGCCGTCCCGCAGTGCCGAAAGCAGATCGCGATTGCGCGTTAAGGTGGTACTTGTGCCGGCGATCGCGGAAAGTTTGCCGTCAACGACTTCGCGCCAGACGCTTTCGCTGCCTTCAATTTTCGTTTGCGCGACCAAGTCTTCCGATTGCGTCTTCGCATACTCGCCAATGGCGGTCAGCGCACCACCGAGAATCAAAAGAGACGCCACCGCGCCGCACACAACCCTTGTCTTGATCAGCATCCTTCACTCCATGAAAACGGCCCGAAGAAGCGCAACTCCTCCGGGCCGGTTTGATTATTCCACCGGATATCCTGCAACCTGCCAGGCTGGGAAACCGTCTCGGTAATAGTGGACGTTTTCAAAACCCCACTCGACCGCCATGGCGCATGCCTCCGACGAACGCATGCAGCTTGAGCCGTTGCAGTAGATGACGAGCGTCTCCGCTTTGCCAGCGACCTCGGCAAGCGCATCCGCGTTGTACTCCGAGTTGAGTTCAATGTGATAAGCGCCTGGAATGCGACCGGCATCCCAGTCTGAATCTTTTCTCACATCCACAAAAATGGCACCGTCCTCGAAAAGCGCCTTTGCCTCATCCGTGGAAACGGAGACAGCGCCGCTGATTTTGGTGGGAGAAACCTCTGTTGCGAGAGCTGGAGTTGCCAGAACGCTTGCAAAAGCGAAAAGTGCAACGATAAATTGTTTCATAGTTCTGTTCCCTGTTTTGTTGAAACTTTGTGTCTCATTGGTCCTTGATGGACCTGGGAACGTCTTTAGGGCGTGCAATTTAAAGTTGAGTTAAGGTGCTACGTATTCACGCTTAGACTGTGCCTGAAAAGACGGTTTTCAAACCCGATGTTCAATCGTGGTTTAACGTCCCACAACACGATCGATAAAAGTAAGCGATTTACACGGCTGTTGCTGGAAGCTGGGTCAAAGCGACTCAGCGAGGCATGGCAGCGAATTCTTAACCATTTTTCGACACGATTTTTTTATCTATGTTTTTGCGAGGGCTCTTTATGCGCAATCTGTCGATTGGCACCAAACTTATGGCTGGCTTTGCCGCTGTGACAGCCGTGGTTGTTGGTATTGCAGGCTTTACTTTTCTAAACGCGATTTCAAACCAAGGCTCGTTCTCCGATTACCGGCAGACGGCGCGTTTCTCAAACGAAGCCGCTGAGATGTCTAAAGCGGTCACAGCCTTTCGTTTGGAGGTGATGCGTTTTCGTGCGGGTGGCACTGGTGATATGCGCTCATCGATCGGTGCACTTGCTGATGATGCCTTGGCGAGCATTGATGAGCTTCTGACGATGGACAGTTCCTTAGACTTGGTCGCTAAGGCTGAAGCTGTAGAGAATTACCGCGCAGGCGTCTTTGAGGCCAATGATCTGCAAGATGAGCGCAACCGCCTTGTTAACCAAGTGCTTGATCCTTCGGGCACTGAAGCACGCCGCAACTTAAGTGACATCATGGAGTCAGCTTACCGTGATCGGGATGCGGAAGCAGCTTACTACGCGGGTCTCGTACAGCAGCATCTTATGCTGGCCCGCTTTTACGGCGCTGACTTTCTTCTCACCAATGATGAAAGCTCGCGTGTGCGTACATTTGACGAGATTGATGCCGCGCTTTCTGAAGAGGAAGTCCTGATCGCGTCTCTGCAGAACCCGGCGCGCCGCGCTTTGGCACAAAGCGCAAAAGAGAACATCGAGCTCTACCGTGACACCTTTAATCAGGTCGGTAGCATCATCGCAGAGCGCAATGCCATCTATTCCGAGCACCTGGATGTCATTGGGCCGGACGTCATGCAAGCCGCAGTTGACCTGGCTGCTTCACAGCGTGCCAATCAAGATCGCATTGGCCCCATGCTTGCTTCCAGCTTTGAGTCGCAACGTGGCATCGTGCTCGGCGTTGGTTTTGTCGGGACATTGATTGCTATTGTGTTGGGCTTCGTGCTTTCCCGCAGTCTATCTCGTCCGATTGTCTCACTTACATCCGCTATGGACGTTCTGGCAAAACGCGACACGTCTGTTGAAATTCCTGCACGCGATCGTGGGGATGAACTCGGCAAAATGGCCGATGCGGTTCAGGTGTTTAAAGACAACATGATCGAAGCTGATCAGCTGCGGGCTGTTCAGGAACAGCAGCAGCAGCAGCGGTCAGAACGCCAGGAACGCGTTGAAGCTGCCATTGCCAAGTTTGAGCAGAGCAGTGAAACCGTCCTTACCTCTGTTCTCAACGCCGCTGGTGGCATGAAGGAGTCGGCGCAGACATTGTCGTCTTCTTCGAATGAAAGCCTGTCTCAGGCGGAGACTGTTACACGCGCATCAGGCGAAGCCAGCCAGAACGTGCAAACGGTTGCCGGCGCGGCAGAGGAATTGGCAGCAGCGATTTCAGAAATCTCTCAGCAGGTGTCTCGCTCAGCCGACATGTCCAAGAATGCGGCGAAGAAGGCGCAGTCGACGCAGCATTCGGTGCAAGCCCTTGCAGAACGCGCACAACAGATTGGCCAAGTCGTCAGTCTCATTAGCGAGATCGCGGAACAAACCAACTTGCTTGCCCTAAACGCCACCATTGAAGCAGCAAGAGCTGGTGATGCTGGTAAAGGGTTTGCGGTCGTTGCTTCAGAAGTGAAACAGCTTGCAGAGCAGACAGCTAAGGCAACCAGCCAGATCAGCGAAGAGATCTCCACCGTTCAAGATGCAACAGGAAATTCTGTGACCTCTATTGAGGAGATCACGCAGGAGATTGCCCAGCTTGACGAGATCGCATCAGCGATCGCGGCGGCCGTCCAAGAGCAGGGCTCAGCCACCGATGAGATCGCGCGCAATGTGCAGCAGGCAGCGCACGGGACGGAAAACGTTCAATCGGGGATGGGTCAGATGCGAAGCGCGTCGCAGTCGAACAACGCGACCTCCCAAGAGGTGCTCCTGGCATCGGACATGATGAGCGCTCAAATAGACGAGATGAAAGCCTCCATCTCATCCTTCCTTGGTGAAATACGGGCCGCTTAATTACGGCCTATCGCCACGACGAGCCTTCCAAACACCAAACACCAAACACGGCGACGTGTCAGCAAACGTAATCTGGCCTTGAGCTACGATGCCTCTCTGAACCGCACTGAACTTTCCGTAGGGTTGGTTGGGTGAGCTCCAAGCCGTCTTTTTGATGCGGTGAAGGGTGGCGTAGTCGTTTGCTTCTGCCTCGGCTGGCGGAATGTTGCCTATCGGTTCCAGCAAGCGCTGAAGGTTGAACCAATCGACCCATTCGAGGGTCTTGTATTCAACAGCTTCGAACGATTGCCACGGACCGGACCAGTGCTGACGTCAAACAGTTAGCGGCGCAATACCAACCACGCGTTCGTGGATGCCATCGGCATCGTGATGAAGGGTCCAGCCGTTTTCGTTTTGAAGGCCCTTGGCCACTTCCCGCAGCGCGTGCGGGTAGAGCAGGTGCTCCGCCTCAAGCACCCGTCTGCTCAAGATGTCGGGCGTATCATCATCGAGAACCGGAACGGATCTCTGGGCGATGATGGGCCCGTCATCCATTTCAGAGCGCACGAAATGCACCGTACAGCCATGTAGCTTCACCCCAGCCTCAATCGCGCGTGCATGCGTCTCCAATCCCTTGAAGGAGGGGAGAAGTGAGGGATGGATGTTAATCAGTCGATCCTTCCAGCGTTCGACGAACCAGGGTGTCAAAAGCCGCATGAAGCCAGCGAGGCAGACGAGATCTACGTTGGCTCTTTCAAGCTGCTCACTGATGGCCTTTTCAAAGCCCTCGCGGTCCCGCTTGAAGTCCCGGTGGTTGACGACTTTTGTCTCAAGCTCTTGAGAGGCGGCCCATTCCAGCCCAGCTGCATCAGCCTTGTTGGCAAGGACAAGCGCGATCTCGGCGGGAAAGTCCGCCGCTTTCGCCGCCTCGACGAGAGCCATCATGTTCGACCCGCGCCCAGAAATGAGGATGGCGGTGCGAACCCTCACGTTAGGCTCAGCCCATGAATGGTCAACGGTTCAGCTTCACGTGGAATAAGAGCGCCCAGACGGTAGACTGTCTCTCCGTGCTCTTGGAGAGTGCTCGTCACGGCATCCGCGTCACCGTCGCTGACGATCAGAACGAGCCCAAGGCCGCAGTTGAACGTCGCGAGCATATCGTTCTCGGACAAACCGGCCTCCTTCCCGAGCCATGTCATTTCGGGCGGCATGGGCACAGCGGAGACATCAAGCTGCGCGGAGCAGTCCTCAGGAAGGGCGCGGGGGATATTCTCCAACGGGCCGCCACCGGTGATGTGCGCGAGCGCCTTGATGGCGCCAGTCTCCTTTTGCGCGGCCAGCACGCTTTTTACATAGATGCGCGTTGGCGTCAGGAGCGCATCGCCCAGGGACCGCGCCGGCTCAAACGGCAGGGGATCGCTGTAAGATAGACCGGCATTACCAACGATCTTGCGGATCAGCGAGTAGCCGTTGGAGTGAAAGCCTGACGAGGTCAGTCCAAGCACCACATCGCCCGCGCCAACATCACCGCGTGGCAGGATGGCATCGCGCTCCACAGCGCCGACGCAGAAGCCTGCAAGGTCATAGTCGCCGTTCGCGTAAAGCGATGGCATTTCGGCCGTCTCACCACCGATCAGCGCGCAGCCCGCCATGCGGCACCCTTCGGCGATCCCTTCCACCACTGTTTGAGCGGTTTTCACATCAAGCGCGGCGGAGGCAAAATAATCCAGGAAGAAGAGCGGCTCCGCGCCTTGCGCGATCAGATCATTGACGCACATGGCCACAAGATCAATGCCCACGCTTGCGTGATTGCCGGTTTCAATGGCGATCTTCACCTTGGTCCCCACGCCATCATTTGCGGCGACAAGCACCGGATCGCGATAGCCACAGGCGGCCAGATCAAACAGGCCGCCAAAGCCCCCGAGGTCGGGGTTGGAGCCGGTCCGCGCTGTGGAGCGGACAGCCGGTTTGATTGCGTCAACAAGGGCAGCACCTGCCTGGGTGTCAACGCCCGCCTGTTTGTAGGCCTGAGAGCCTTTCATGCGCACTCCAACAAATGCAGTGGATCAGTATGCGGCGTTGCCTGGAGGATTTCGCGCGTGTGCGCAAGACGGTGGGTCATTGAACACGGGGAAAACAAGGTGGTCTGCGACTGGAAGATGGCGCTCAGAGTGCGTATGTGTCCCGTTATAGCTGTTAAACACATCGATCCATGAAGGTCACAAAGCTCCGATTATGACCGTTCAACGCCAGATCCTCTTTTGGGCGCTCACCGCGCTGATCTTCATCGCTTTCGTCTATATCTTTCGCAGCATTTTGCTGCCGTTTGTCGCTGGGATGGCGATTGCGTACTTGCTCGATCCCGCAGCTGACTGGTTCGAGCGGCGTGGGTTTTCCAGGCTTTGGGCGACGCTGACGATTACGGTGATAGCGCTCACCATCTTTGTGCTGGCGCTGGTTTTGATCGTCCCATTGCTCGTTAGCCAAGCCATTGGCCTCATTGATGCGCTGCGGCCCTACATTCCCGACACGCTTCGGACCCTTTTTGGGTTGGCTGATGATGATTTCAGGGCGATCCAAGCCTTGCTCGCCCCTTCGACAGAGGAAGATCTTGCTGCTCGCAGCGCGCTCTTGCCGACCGATTTTAGTTTTGACGGCCTCCTCACGTGGCTTGGTGGCATTAACATCGATCTTGTGCGCTCCTTTGTTGAGGAAAATGCAGGCATCATGGCGCAAGTAGGTGGCATCGTTTTCGATCAAGGCGCGGCACTCTTTGGGCTTCTTTCCACGCTCATCATCACGCCCATTGTTGCGATCTACATGCTCTATGACTGGGACAATCTGGTTGTGCGCATCGATGGGCTTTTGCCGCGTGAGCATGCCGACACGATCCGCGATCTGATGAAGAAGATCGATGGTGTGATGTCCGGCTTCATTCGCGGGCAATTTGTGCTCGCGATGATTCTCGGCGGATTTTACGCCATCGCACTGTCGATTGTTGGCCTAAACTTTGGCCTTTTGATTGGCATCACCTCCGGCATTCTAGGCTTTATCCCCTATGTGGGCTCTGTCACCGGGTTTGTCGCCGCTGTCGGCGTCGCATTGGTGCAGTTCTGGGGAACACCCTTTTTAATCATGGTGGTCGCCAGCATCTACATTTTTGGCCAGTTCTTTGAGGGCAACTTCCTGCAACCCAAGATCGTCGGCGACGCGGTCGGTCTGCACCCGGTGATCTTGTTTTTCGCGATGCTAGCCTTTGGCTCGCTCTATGGTTTTGTCGGTCTTCTCATCGCCGTGCCGGTCGCAGCGTCCATTGGTGTGCTCACCCGGTTCTGTGTTGCGCGCTACCAGGAAAGCGTCTTTTACAAAGGCCGTGGCACGCGTTCGCCTCGCGCTCGGTCGGCGTCCGACGGGCCGTAACGCATGTCGGCCTTAGACGCTCCTCCCGGCCAACTCGTTCTAGAGATGGCCCACGCCCCGTCTTTCGCTGCTGACGACTATATCATTGGTGCAAGCAACGCCGAGGCCCACCGCATCTCAACCACTTTAGCTTGGCCGACCCCGGTTGGCGTCATTGTTGGCGGTGAGGGGTCCGGCAAGACCCATCTTGCCCATATCGCCGCGTCTGTGGCCGACACCGCCGTTGAGGCACCGCTTTGGTTCGATGGCTCTGTACCAGAGAATCTCGCCGCAAACGCGCTTCTGCTTATGGATGGGCTGGAACGCTTTGTATCGGGTGATCAGGATGCGATCTTTCACACGCTTGAAGCGGCTCGTGCGGCGCAAGTGCCTGTGCTTGTTACCACTCGGGGCGTGCCGGAGATGTTGGGTATCAAGCGTCCCGATACCTTGTCGCGGTTGCGCGCTGGCGAACGCGCCACCATCAATGCGCCTGACGATCAGCTGTTTCTGGCTGTCGCGGTGAAGTTATTTGCAGACCGCCAGCTCGATGTAGATCCAGCTGTTGCCTCTTACCTGTTGCAGCGTATGGAACGCTCCTACGCCAACCTGAGCCATCTTATAGGTCTCATAGACGAACGGTCGCTTGCAGCAGGACGTCGGATCACCAAGCCGCTCGCTGGCGAAGTTTTGGCCGCCTATGAACTGTCACAAAACTGAAGTAACCCGACGGTGACGTTTAAAAGTGATAGAACACCATCCTATGACCTCTGAGACCGCAACGCCGAACACTATAGAACCGATACCGCAAGCCTTGGACGAGGATGTAGGCGACGACAGCCCGATTTTCGCGCACCTTATGGCCTCCCCCGAACGCTTCATCAACCGTGAGCTTTCCTGGCTTGGGTTCAATCGCCGCGTGTTGGAGGAAGCCGACAACACAACCCATCCGCTTCTGGAGCGTCTTCGATTTCTGTCGATCTCAGCCAACAATCTGGATGAGTTCTTCATGGTGCGCGTGGCGGGCCTTGTCGGTCAGCAAAATGAGGGGATTACCAAGCGCTCCAATGATGGGCTTACCCCGGCTGAACAGTTGGAGGCCATAGGCGAAGAGGTCACCGATCTTACGCGCCATCAGCAGGAGACGTTCCGCACGCTTCGCGCGGAGCTTGCCGCTGCCGATATAACCCTTGTGAAACCTGATGAGCTTGATCCGCGCGAGCACGACTGGCTCGACGGTTACTTCCTAAGCCACGTCTTCCCGGTGTTGACCCCGCTTGCGGTCGATCCAGCGCATCCCTTCCCGTTCATCCCCAATCTGGGGTTTTCGATTGCGTTGCAGCTGGAGCGCATGGAGCCGGGCGAGGGCATTGCTGCCAGCGCCAATGATGCGATGACGGCGCTCATCCGCGTACCGTCCAAGATCGCGCGTTTTGTTACCCTGCCGCGTTTTGATGAGCATGCCAAAGGTCATCGCACGATCATGCTGGAGCAGGTGGTGCGTCTGTTCATTGGCCGTCTTTTCCCTGGCTACACGGTGACGGGGACAGGCGCGTTCCGTGTCATCCGTGATTCGGATCTGGAGATTGAGGAAGAGGCGGAAGATTTGGTTCGCCTGTTTGAAAGCGCGCTCAAGCGCCGTCGTCGCGGGTCGGTGATCCGGTTGGAGATTGAGGAGACCACGCCGCCTTCGCTGCTTGCGCTGGTGGCCAGTGAGCTGGAAGTGACCGAATCGGCCGTCTTTAAGGTGGAAGGTGCGCTTGCGCTCAACGAGCTTTCAGAGCTTGTCGATATCGACCGGGATGAGCTGAAATTCACACCTTACACGCCGCGTTTTCCCGAACGCATTCGTGAGCATGGCGGCGATTGTTTTGCGGCCATCCGTCAGAAGGATTTGGTGGTTCACCACCCCTATGAGAGCTTTGACTCGGTGGTTCAGTTCCTGCGCCAGGCAGCCTCGGACCCGAACGTCGTTGCTATCAAGCAGACGCTCTATCGTACGTCCAACAACTCACCCATCGTCCGCGCGCTCATCGAAGCCGCTGAGGCCGGCAAGTCCGTCACGGCACTCGTTGAGCTGAAGGCCCGCTTCGACGAAGAGGCAAACATCCGCTGGGCGCGCGATCTGGAACGGGCGGGTGTACAGGTTGTCTTCGGCTTCCTGGAGTTGAAGACCCACGCCAAACTATCCTTGGTGGTACGCCGCGAGGGCGGCAATCTGGTGAGTTTTTGCCACATCGGAACGGGCAATTATCACCCCATCACGGCCAAGATTTATACGGACCTTTCCTTCTTCACCGCTGATCAGGTGATCGCCCGCGATGTGGCGCGCATCTTCAACTTCATCACCGGCTATGCCGAACCGGCCGAACTGGACCAGATGGTCGTTTCGCCCACCAAGATGCGCCAACGCCTGCTCGATCATATCCGCGAAGAGATCGATCACGCCCGCGCCGGTCGCCCAGCAGCCATTTGGTTGAAGATGAACTCCCTTGTGGATGGCCAATTGATCGACGCACTCTATGAGGCAAGTCAGGCGGACGTGAAGGTTAGCCTCATCATTCGCGGTATCTGTTGCCTGCGCCCTGGTGTCCCTGGCTTGTCTGAGAATATCGAGGTTAAGTCCATCGTTGGGCGCTTCTTGGAGCACAGTCGTATTGCATGCTTCGGCAACGGGCAGGGCCTGCCGTCAAAGGAAGCTGTCATCTACATCGGTTCAGCAGACCTCATGCCGCGCAATCTTGATCGCCGGGTGGAGGCGATGGTGCCCATCCACAACGAAACTGTGCATGCGCAGATCCTAGACCAGATCATGGTTGCAAGTTTGAAGGACAATCAGCAAAGCTGGGAACTGCTTGCTGACGGGCGTCACAAGCGCATCGTGCCAGAGGGCGACGAAGAGCCGTTCAATGCACATCGCTATTTCATGACCAATCCAAGTCTGTCGGGCCGTGGTAAATCTCTCCAAGCTAATCGTCCCCGCTTCTTCGCTCGCCGCCCCCAGTAACGGCACAGATGCTGGTGCGTTGGGAGAGACTGTGCCGCATCAGGCAATTCGTGATGGTCTAACAAGCCAAGGCAGGCTCGCTGGCTACGGCCCCATCGCCGTTATCGATATTGGTTCAAACTCGGTGCGTTTGGTCGCCTACGAACGGCTCGCTCGTGCACTAACGCCCTTGTACAATGAAAAGGTGCTGTGCGGTCTCGGACGTGGCCTTGCGGAAACCGGCCAGCTGTCTGACGAGGCTGTAGAGCGCACGCTATCAACGCTCGCGCGGTTCCGTCATTTGGCCGACCAGATGCGCATCAAGGACGTGACGGTTATTGCAACAGCTGCGGTGCGTGACGCATCCAATGGTGATGCGTTCATGCAGAACGCAAGCCGGATTCTGAAGACCGAGCTGACCATCTTGTCTGGTTTGGAAGAAGCACGCGCTGCCGCGTCAGGTATTCTCTCCGGTTTTTACAAGCCCGACGGTATCGTCGGTGACCTTGGCGGCGGCAGCCTTGAGCTTTTGGAGCTTCGCCAGAACGAAGCCGGTCAAAGCGAGATGGGCGAGGGGGTGTCGCATCGTCTGGGCGTCATCCGCATGCAGGAAGAAGCCAAGAACGATCCGAAGCTTGCCGCTGAGATCGCGCGCAAACGCCTGGCTGATGACGAACTCGCGCATAGCTTGAAGGGTCGCACGCTGTTTCTCGTCGGCGGAACATGGCGCAACCTTGCCAAACTCCACATGGAGATGAACAACTATCCCCTGTCTGTGATGCACGGCTACGCGGTGGAAGCGAAGGAATTTGCAGGGCTTTGCCGGGATGTGGCAAAGGGCAAGTTGGCTGACCATCCTGCCATGAGCGTGGTAGCTCGAAGCCGTCGTTCGCTTCTACCCTATGGCGCGGCGGTCCTGCAGGCTTTGTTCGAGGTAAGCATGCCCGAACAGGTCATGTTCTCCGCACTCGGGGTACGTGAAGGGCTTCTGTTTGATCAGTTGGACGCACATGAGCGCGCCCGCGATCCGCTTCTTGATGCGGCCTACGAGCTTGCCATTTTACGCTCCCGGTCACCGGTCCATGCGCGTGAACTTGCCCAATGGACAGGTCATGCTTTCGCGGCGCTTGGCGTCGGTGAGACAGACAATGAAGCGCGTCTTCGTGAGGCGGCGAGCTTGCTTGCCGACATTGGCTGGCGTGCGCACCCTGACTATCGCGGTGTACAAAGCCACAACATTATTGCCCATGGCGCGTTCACCGGCATTGATCATCCGGGCCGACTTTATCTCGCGATGGCCAACTACTATCGCCATGAGGGTTTGTCGGCGAATGGGCTTGATGCACGGTTCGCGGGCCTTCTTACCCCGCGTCTCAAAGAGCGAACGCAAGTTCTTGGCTCACTCTTTCGGGTCGCTTACGCACTCACCGCCTCCATGGCGGGCGTGCTTCCAGAAGCGCGCCTAGAGGCATCTGAAGAGGGTCGCCTGACCCTCTATTTGCCCGAGCGCCTCTCCGGCCTTCAAGGCGACCGGCTTTCCAAGCGCCTTGGATCTCTGGCGCGGCTTATGGGCTGCGACGAAGCCGTGGTGGCGATAAGGTAGAAGCGCTACTCGTCGCTATCTACCGGCACTAAAATTGCGCGTTTACCTCGGATGCCGAGGGCCATTTTGCCGGAGCGGATATCAAGCGCGAGATCACCGAAAAGCTCGCGCCGCCAGCCAGACATGGTTTTCACATCCGCTTCGCCAAACAGGGCGATAGCTTCCAGCTCCTCGGCGTTGGCGATCATGCGCGGCGCAACGCCTTCGCGTTCGGCAACGAGCTTCAGGGCAACTTTGAGGAGGTCGGCGATGGCGGGCGCGCTTTCCGGATTGCGCTTGGGTTTGGGCAGTTTGGGTAGTTCATCGATTGATAGCGCGCTGACCGCCTGCAAGGCTTCCACAAGGCCTTTGGCGTAGGGTTGCTTATCAAACCCACGTGGCACGGCGCGTAGACGTCCGAGTGCATCCAATGAAAGGGGACGTTGCTGCGCCAGTTCGTAGATCGCATCATCTTTCAAAATGCGCCGCCTTGGGACATCTCGTGCTTGCGCCACTTCCTCACGCCACTTGGCAACAGCTTTCAGAGCCGCAAATTCTATTGGTTTGCGCACCCGCAGCTTCAGCCGCTCCCAGGCCTCCTCGGGATCAACCGAGTAGGTTTTCGGATCGGTGAGGAGCGCCATTTCTTCTGCGACCCAAGCGTGCCGTTCCTGCTTGTCGAGCATGTCGGCCAGATGCTGGTAGACATGGCGCAGATGGGTCACGTCGGCTGCCGCGTAGGTAAGTTGCGCCTCGTTCAAGGGGCGCCGGGACCAGTCGGTGAACCGACTTGATTTATCGATGCTTGCACCAACTGTTTGGCGGACGATCTGGTCGTAGCCGATCTGGTCACCATAGCCGCACACCATGGCCGCGATCTGCGTGTCGAAGATCGGCGTTGGAATGGAGCTCGTCAGATAATGAAAAATCTCCACATCCTGCCGCCCGGCGTGAAACACTTTGAGGACGGTCTCATTGGCCAGAAGCTCGAAGAGAGGGGCAAGGTCCATACCCTCGGCGAGCGGGTCAATCAGCCCAAACTCGTCTGCGCCCGCCACCTGCACGAGGCAAAGCTGCGGCCAGAACGTGCTCTCGCGCAGGAACTCGGTGTCGATGGTGATGAAGGGCTCAGACGACAAGCGCTCACAAAGGGCGCGCAACGACTTGGTATCAGACAACAAACGCATGCGGCCCTCATAGCGACTTTGAACGGCGTTGGCGATGGTCAAGCTTGAGCGTGGTTGATGGCGTATCTGAGGATCGTCCGACCGTTCACACCCTGGCTGTTGACGGGTCTGCGCAATCAGCGCTAATCCGCCCCAAACCTTTCAGGTGCGCGTGGCGCGCCGTTTTCCTTTTCGTTTTTAAGGATTTTTCTCATGTCAGACACCGGTCTGCATCGCTACCGCTCGCACAGCTGCGGAGCGCTTCGCAAAGATGATGTGGGTGGCACAACGCGCCTATCAGGCTGGGTGCATCGTGTGCGCGACCATGGTGGGGTCTTGTTCATCGACTTGCGTGATCACTATGGCATGACGCAGATCGTGATTGATCCTGATTCACCGGCCTTTTCACTGGCCGAGACGGTGCGTTCTGAATGGTGCTTGCGGATCGACGGCAAGGTGAAAGAACGCACACCCGAAACCGTCAATGAGGTGTTGCCCACCGGGGAGATCGAAGTATTCGCAACCGAGATCGAGGTGTTGAGCGCTGCGCAGGAATTACCCTTGCAGGTGTTCGGCGAGCCGGAGTTTCCAGAAGATACACGGCTGCGCTACCGTTTCCTTGATCTGCGCCGCGAGACGCTTCACGCCAACATTATGACGCGCACCAAGGTTGTGCGCGAGATGCGCAACCGTATGGAAGAGGCGGGGTTTGCGGAGTTCCAAACACCCATTCTGACTGCCTCGTCGCCGGAAGGCGCGCGTGATTTTCTTGTGCCAAGCCGGATCCATCACGGACAATTCTACGCGCTTCCGCAGGCGCCACAGCAGTACAAGCAGCTCCTCATGGTGGCAGGCTTTGACCGCTACTTCCAGATCGCCCCGTGCTTTCGCGATGAGGATCCGCGCGCTGACCGTTTGCCAGGTGAGTTCTACCAGCTTGATCTAGAGATGAGCTTCGTCACCCAGGAAGAAGTTTGGGAGACGATGGAGCCCATTCTGCGCGGCGTGTTTGAGACGTTCGCTGATGGAAAGCCGGTCTCGCAGAGCTTCCGTCGCATCCCCTATGCCGATGCGATGTGCCTCTACGGTTCCGATAAGCCGGATTTGCGCAACCCGATCGAGATGCAGGATACCTCACAGCACTTTAAAGGCTCCGGCTTCAAAGTTTTCGCCCGCATGCTTGAGGACGACGCCAATGCGGTTTGGGCCATTCCGGCCAAGACGGGCGGCAGCCGCGCCTTCTGCGACCGGATGAACTCTTGGGCGCAAAGCCAAGGTCAACCCGGTCTTGGCTACATCTTCTGGCGTGAAGAGGAAGGCCAAGATGGGGTTTCTGTGGCTGGTGCTGGTCCGCTCGCCAAGAACATTGGGCCCGAACGTACCGAGGCGATCCGGACCCAGCTTGGGCTCGAAGCAGGCGACGCCGCCTTCTTCGTGGCGGGCAACCCGAAGACCTTTGCAAGCTTCGCGGGTGATGCCCGCACCCAAGTTGGCACCGAGCTTGGTCTCGTCGATGAAGACCGGTTTGAGTTCTGCTGGATCGTTGATTTCCCGTTTTACTAGTGGGACGAGGAAAACAAGCGCGTTGACTTCTCGCACAACCCGTTCTCCATGCCGCAAGGTGGTCTGGAAGCACTTCAAGCTGCTGAGGCCGCCGGCAAGGATGCGCTGCTGGGCTTGACGGCCTACCAATACGATTTGGTGTGCAACGGGTATGAGCTGGCCTCTGGCTCCATCCGCAACCAGTTGCCAGATGTCATGGTCAAGGCCTTTGAAATCACGGGTAAAACGGCTGAGGAAGTCGAAGAGCAGTTTGGCGGCCTCTACCGCGCGTTCCACTATGGCGCACCGCCCCATGGTGGCATGGCCGCTGGCGTGGACCGCATCGTGATGCTTCTGTGCGGGGCGAAGTCGGTGCGCGATGTGGCGCTGTTCCCGATGAATCAACAAGCAGCTGATTTGCTCATGGGCGCGCCGTCAAACGCGTCTGCTGCTCAGCTGCGCGAGCTTAACTTACGCGTAAATCCACCACCGGCTGGGTGATCCCCTCGGTTGGGCCGTAGGCCCAAAGCAAGCAGAACGTGAGGTTGGGCCGCAGGCCCAGAGCAAGCAGAACCTGAGGTTGGGCCGCAGGCCCAGTGACTACGTCATGGGCCGATAGCGGCAGCGACCAAAGCTAAACTGAAATTCGCTCATACTCGCGGCGCACGGCTTCAATGTCCTCATGCGTCGGCACAGATGCCTCATTGCCTAAATACTGGATGGCGTGCGCCGAGGCGGCACGGGCAAAGCGGAAATGTTCCGTCCAGGTACGGCTTTGGAACTGCAGCATTGAGGCAACATATGCCCCGTGGAAGATATCGCCTGCGCCGTTGGTATCGACAACCTTGTCCGCTGGGATGGGCAGAGCCTGCATATCCTGAACGTCTCCATCCTGGGCGTAAAACATCATGCCATCCGAGCCCATGGTGACGGCGCCGACCCGGCAGCCATAGGACTTTAGCTTCTCCAGGCCATCCCGGGGCGTGACGCCCCATTGTTTGCAGAAAAGCTCTGAGACGACGGCCACATCGATGTACTTGAGCAGGTCATTGGTGTTCTCGCGAACGGCACCGCCATCGAGCGAGGTCGCGATGCCGCGCTCTCGGCAGGCTTTAGCGTAGTGCAAGGCAGCATCGCCTTGGTGGCCATCCACGTGTAGAACTTTGCAGTTATCAAGGTTAAGTGTTGGGAACGGGTGCAGATAGGCGTCATCGCGGCAGCGAACGATGGCGCGCTTGCCATCCTTAGGCATGATGAAGGACAGCGAGGCTTCGGAGACTTTGCGTTCATGGATCCGCACCCCCGATGATCGGGCCATCTCTCGAAACATGATCGAGAGCCAATCATCAGCGGCGGTGCAAAGAAGGTCCGGTTTGACACCAAGTTTGGCCGCAGAGAAGGCAGCCGTAACGGCATTGCCCCCGTAAGCCACCGCATAGTCGTCTGCGATGGTCTTGTCATCGCCAGAAGGGAGTGTGTCCGTGATGAAGGTGACGTCTATATAAGCGTGACCGATAAAGAGCGCTTCCATGCGCATTTCCCCTGGCAGGCGTTCGGTTTCCGCCCGTGAATGACACTTTCTTTTGCGCCTGGCAACCGATCGAAGAGCTTGCGAAAACAGCTGTTTACACGCAGCTAAACGTTGCGACAGATGTGCAACATGTCGCACCCATCTTTACCAGATAGCAAGTCCATTCATGCACTGCATGGGGGAAGGGGTGGGTCCGTGCATATCGGTTGACGATGTGCAGCGCGTACCTTCCATGGTGTGTGGTGAAACGAAATTTCAATCAGATATGGATTTTCGCCTTAGGGTGCGCGCTTTCGCTCGTTCCCGTGCTGGCGTCCAATTGGATGCTGGGCCAACTGGTCAATCAGTCTATGGATCGGACCTTGCAGGCCGAGGTGAGCGTTGCTGCTGATGGGCTGGGCTCTGAGCTGATGGCACTGACCGAAGAGCTCGTCCAGTTAAGAGACGCGTCGGCCACCAGTTGCGTACCGCGTTTGCTGGACAGCTTTCGGTCCTTGACCTTGCGATCACCGACGGTGTCTGCGGTCATGACGCTTGATGCAAGCGGCCAGGTCCTGTGTTCTTCCCCAACGATCACCAGCAGCGAATTCGTTCTAACCAGGGACTCTGAGAACCTTTTTGGCGGCCAAGTTCAACTGGGCTCTGCCCAACTGGCAGGTGGTTGGTTGAACGGCTTCATCCTGTCTATTCGCGATGATGACGTGCGGCATGCTGTGTTTATACCGCGTCGCATGTTGTCTCACCTTTTGCGCGGTGTGGACGGGCAGATGGGCGTTGCGGTAACGCTTGGTGATCTGGTGATGTTTGCTCGTGACCCGCAAGCTCTTGAAGGGTCCGACAGGCTGGACCTGCACGTGGCGTCTACCACCCTAGCCGGTGGCGCGATCCGCGTTCAGGTGACCATTGATCGGAACCTTCTTGCCAGCGATTACGCGGCTATCAAGATGGCCGGCATGATAGCTGCCCTCTTGGTGGGGGCGCTTGTTGTGTTCATTTTGACAAAGCTCATTCACTACACGCCCAACCGGGTGAATGAGATCGAGCGCGCCATCACCCGTAATGAATTTGTACCGTTTTACCAGCCGGTTATCGATATCGAGAATGGCAAGGTCGTCGGGTGCGAAGTGCTTGTGCGGTGGATCAAACCCGACGGCACGGTCGTCTCACCGGGCGCCTTCATTGGTCTTGCCGAACAAACTGGTCTCGCCATCCCCATGACCCGCAATCTGATGGAGCGGGTGGTTGCTGACTTGCAAAAAGAGTACGCCAAGCATCCCGGCTTGAAGGTAGCAATCAACCTGTTCAACCAACACTTTGCCAGCCTCGATATCATTGAGGACGTGGAGAGTATCTTTGGTCCGTCGTCTATCACCTACAATCAGGTGGTGCTGGAGATCACAGAGCGCGCGCCATTGGAGAGCCTGTCGCAGGCAAAAGTGATCATGCGCCGTTTGCAGCGCATCGGTTGTCGTCTGGCGCTGGACGATGCCGGCACGGGGCATGGTGGCCTTGCTTACCTTCAAGAGCTCGGCCTCGACATTGTGAAAATTGATAAGATGTTCATCGATCAGCTTGGTCAGAGCCGGATCGGCGAATCGATCACGCACACGCTTTCTGATCTGGCGCACCAGCTTGATATGGATGTTGTGGCTGAAGGCGTGGAAAGCGTGGAACAGGTCGCGCATCTCAAGCGCTACGGGATTCGTCAGGCACAGGGGTATCTGTTTGCCCCAGCCCTTAAGGCTGAGCAGTATCTCGCGCTTGTTCGTAAGCTGGGGGTTGCGCCCAACCCGCGTTCAAGTCAGTGGCACGAAGAGGAAGAAAACGCTGCCAAGGTACGCAGCGCAACGCAAGACGAAGAGAGCGCTGTTGGCGATGAAACAGCGGACGCTGCTTAGGTGCGGCGAGTTTTACAGGCTCTGCCAACACAACCGGCAAGTTAAAGTCTTTTGCTAAACAGGTGAAAATCTGGTGTCGCTGATGCTCGTATCGTTGCGCAAGCAACTCAGAGCGGACGTTAGGTGCCATGATCCATGCAATAGCCTTTATCCTCCTTATGCAGCTCATCGGCGAAGGCATTGCCGTTGGGACAGGGCTTGGGATACCAGGACCGGTGATAGGCCTGGTATTGGCGGCAGCATTGCTGGCGATTTTTCCCAAACTGCTTGAACGTGTTGCGCCGCTTGCGAACACGCTTCTAGCGCATCTATCGCTCCTGTTCGTGCCGGCGGCGGTTGGCTTGATCCAACACCTTGGCGTCTTCTCCGAAAGTTTCTGGCCGCTCATTGTCGCGCTTAGCATCTCCACGCTTTTGACGCTGATCGTATCTGCCTACGTTTTCATTTTCGTCGATAGGCTGATGACCCGCCGCAGAAAAAAAGTCGGGAGTGGCAACGCTTCATGACCGACTTTCTCAACCGGCTTCCCGTCGATGATTTTCTTGAGCTTTGGGTCTTCCTCGGTGCGACGCCGCTTCTGTGGCTAACGGTAACGGTCACAGCATACGCGCTGGCTGACAGCCTGTCGGAGCGGGCAGGGCGGCACCCGTTGATGAACCCTGTGGTGTTCGCTGCTGGCCTCGTGGCGGTTGTCCTTCTGACCACATCGACAAGCTACACCACCTACTTTTCGGGTGCTCAGTTCGTGCACTTCCTGCTTGGTCCAGCCACGGTGTCGCTCGGCGTGCCTTTGGTGCTCAACTGGCCTGAGGTACGCTCCAAAGCGCTCCCTATCCTTGCAGCTCTCCTGGCAGGGGCGGTCACAGCGGTGGCAAGCGTTGTGGCGATCGCGCTCGCCTTTGGTCTTGAGGGTACGCTTTTGTGGTCGCTGGCACCGAAGTCGGTGACAACCCCCATCGCCATGGGCATCTCGGTGGAATTCGGCGGCATCCCGTCCTTGACTGCTGTTTTCGTCATTATGACGGGTATCCTGGGCGCGGTGATGGTGACGCCGCTCATGAACGCTTTGCGCATTGAGGATCCATCAGCGCGTGGCTTCGCAGCCGGTGTCGCAGCGCATGGCATCGGCACTGCGCGTGCCTTTCAGGTCAACCCGCTTGCAGGCCTCTTCGCTGGCATCGCGATGGCGCTGAATGGGCTGGCCACCGCGCTTCTCGTGTCGCTCATCGCCGGGTTGGTTTAAGGGGCGGCTAGCTCGTCAGCCTGGGCATCGACACTCGCGAGAGCTGTCATGTTCACCACGCCTCGGCTGGTCACTGATGGGGTGAGAACATGCGCGGGCTTGGACGGTCCCATCAGGATCGGCCCCACATGCAGCGCGTCGCCTAGAACGCGTGTCATGTTAAGCGCAATGTTCGCCGCATCCAGATTGGGCATGACGAGCAGATTGGCCTGACCAGAAAGATGGCTGTCCGGCATCACCTGGTTGCGGAACGTTTGGGACAGGGCCGCATCGGCATGCATCTCGCCATCGCATTCAAAGTCTGGGTTTTTAGCCTTCAAGAGCTCAAATGCCTTGCGCATTTTTTGCGCCGATGGTGTGGGTCTCGATCCGAAGTTGGAATGTGAGACGAGCGCGACCTTCGGCTCGATCCCAAAGCGACGGATGTGCTGGGCGGCACGCAATGTCGTCTCGACAATCTCCTCCGCGCACGGCTCATAACTAACGAACGTGTCGGTGAGAAAGTAACCGCCCTTGTCCATGATAAGGAGCGATAAGGTAGAGTAGTCAGACACGTCTGGCTGCAGCCCGAGAATGGATTTTACATGGCCGATATGGCCAGAAAATCCGCCTTGCAGCCCACACAAAAGCGCGTCTGCATCGCCGACCCGCACAGCGATCGCGCCAATGACGGTTGTGTTGGTGCGCACCACAGTCCGGGCTGCATCTGGTGTGATGCCGGACCGGCCAACGCATTCAAAATAGGCGTCGACATAGGTGCGGTAGCGGGGGTCATCTTCCGGGTTGATGACTTCGCAGTCGGTGCCAGGCTTCAGCTTGAGCCCGAAACGCTTGGCTCGGTCGAGCATAACGTTTGGACGCCCGATGAGGATGGGGACGGCAAGCCCGTCTTCGAGCGCGATTTGCGCAGCGCGGAGCGCCCGCTCATCCTCACCCTCCGCATAGATGACCCGCTTTGGATTGGCCCGAGCCTGAGCGATCACTGGCTTCATGATGAGGCCTGAGCGGAACACAAACCGATTGAGTCGGTCCATGTAAGCGCCGAAGTCTTCGATGGGCAGCGTCGCAACGCCTGTCTCCATCGCAGCCTTCGCAACGGCAGGCGCGATGCGTAGGATGAGGCGGTTGTCGAACGGTGTGGGGATCAAAAAATCGGCCCCGAACGTGGAGGATTGGCCACCATAGGCCCGAGCCGCGACTTCAGACGGTTCTTCACGGGCAAGCGCTGCGATGGCTTCTACCGCAGCAAGCTTCATCTCCGTGTTGATTGTTTTCGCCCCGACATCCAGTGCCCCTCGGAAGATGTAGGGGAAGCACAGAACGTTGTTCACCTGGTTGGGGAAGTCGGAACGTCCAGTGCAGATGATCGCGTCGGGCCGTGCAGCGCGTGCCGTCTCCGGGTCGATCTCCGGCGTCGGGTTGGCAAGTGCCATGATGAGCGGGGTATCGGCCATCTTGGTGACCATCTCAGGTTTGAGTACACCGCCTGCCGACAGCCCCAAGAAAACATCCGCCCCTTCGATGACGTCACTTAACGTACGCAGGTCTGTCGCCTGAGCGTACCTGTCCTTATAGGGGTCCATCAGCTCCTTGCGGCCCTCATAGACGCAGCCCTCAAGGTCGGTGATCCAGATATTTTCGCGCGGGAGGCCAGCCTTTTCCAAAAGGCCTAAGCAGGCGAGCGCGGCAGCACCGGCACCGGCGGTGACCAGTTTGATGGTTTTGATGTCTTTGCCTGAAAGCTCGAGCGCGTTGCGCACCGCCGCTGAAACGATGATGGCCGTGCCGTGTTGATCATCATGAAAGACGGGGATGTTCATCCGCTCTTTGAGCGCTTCTTCGATGATGAAGCACTCAGGCGCTTTGATATCTTCCAGATTGATTCCGCCGAAGGTGGGTTCAAGCGCGGCCACGGTGTCGATGAACTTGTCTGGATCGCGTTCATCCACCTCAATGTCGAAAACGTCGATCCCAGCGAACTTCTTGAAGAGAACAGCCTTGCCTTCCATGACGGGCTTGGAAGCCAGCGCGCCGATGGACCCCAGCCCCAAAACCGCTGTGCCGTTTGAGATTACGCCAACCAGATTGGCCCGCGCGGTGTATTTGGAGGCCGTGAGCGGGTCTTTTTCGATCTCAAGGCAGGGAGCCGCGACGCCTGGCGAATAGGCAAGCGCCAAGTCGCGCTGGTTGCCCAGCGGCTTGGTGGCCGTGATCTGCAGCTTACCGGGTTTGGGATGCTCATGGAAAAACAACGCAGCTTCTGACAGCGCTTGCGTGTCGCCTTGCATGCCCTGCTCACGCGAGCGCGGCGTTTCATCATCCATGACGGCCCCCCGGATACCTATTTCGAATCACTCGTAACACGAGTTCTCAGTGAAGCGCGCCCCACAAAAGGCGAAACTTTTTAGGCCGCGTTCGCAACTGGGGATGGCGCGCGCATAAGTCCCCGTGTCACCAGATACAAAGTGACGGCGTTGAGGACGTGCCAGAGGAAGTGGGTGCCGATGGGCACCGCATCGCACACAGGCAGGTCAATCGTCCGCAAGGTGAGCGAGACGGCGAAAACCAGGGTTGCAAGTCCAAAGAACGGCGCGAACAGATCGCCCCGACGCCAGAGAACGAGCGCAAACAAGAGAAGCGTTAGCAATGCGGGCACATAACTCGATGAGCCATTGGGGATGATGAGCCCGAGCCGCGACCATCCGACAAGAATGTTGAAGAAGACAAAGATCGCGACGCCAAGGCCCACCGCTTGGCCGGGAAGCTGGAACCGCCGATGCAGGCACACGCCGACCGCTGTCAGCATGAAAAGCATGATCGGGATCACATCCGCCGCCGCAGCCCAACCGGTGGCAAACGTGTGGAAGAGAAACGAGCCGATCCCAATGAGGAAGACGAGCCCGGTCAGCACCCACGCAAGACGGTCTTTGCGGTCGCGCAGTTGAAGCGCGAGGATTACAGCAGCGATGAGAAACGCGCCATTGGTGATCGCGTTGACGGGTTCTGCCCAAAAGGCATCGCTCATCCGTTCGCAATAAATGTCGATCGCTTCATTCATCACTCTTACCTATTCCACACCCATGCTGGACGCATTGTTTTGTGTGGCGTAACAGAGCTTTGATCCTTTCACACTCTGGTAGAGCGCTTACGTGCAGTATTTGTCGACCCGCGGCAGCCCCGAACGTCTTTCCTTCGCCGATGCTCTTCTGGCCGGTCTCGCGCCTGATGGCGGGCTTTATGTGCCCGCCGACGTTCCCACGTTTGATGCGGCGAAGATCCGCGCTATGCGCGGCAAGCCCTACGCATCCGTTGCCTTCGAGGTGATCCATCCGTTCGTGGCCGGCTCTATCGACGATGCCACGCTGAAGGAGATCATTGACGGGGCCTACGCCACCTTCCGCCACGATGGCGTTGCGCCGCTCGTCCATCTTGATGAGCGCCACGTGATCATGGAGCTTTTCCATGGCCGCACGCTTGCCTTCAAGGATGTGGCGATGCAGTTCCTTGGCCGTGCGATGGATCATGTGCTGGCGGAGCGCGGCGAACGTGCGACCATCGTGGGTGCCACGTCAGGGGACACAGGCGGTGCGGCGATTGACGCGTTTCTGGGACGCGAGCGCACCGATATGTTCATCCTCTATCCCGATGGCCGGGTGTCAGACGTACAGCGTCGCCAGATGACCACAAGCGCCGATGGCAATGTGCATGCGCTTGCCATTGATGGCACGTTTGATGATTGCCAGCGCATGGTGAAGGCGATGTTTACCAACAAGGCGTTCCGCGAGCATGTCGCGCTGTCTGGCGTGAACTCGATCAACTGGGCGCGGATCGTCGCGCAGATCGTCTACTATTTCACATCAGCGGTGGCGCTGGGTGCACCGGATCGCAAGGTGAGCTTTTGCGTGCCCACGGGTAACTTTGGCGACATCCTCGCCGGATGGGTGGCCAAGCGTATGGGGCTTCCCATCGACAGGCTGATCATCGCGACCAACTCCAACGACATTCTGGCGCGCACTCTCTCGACCGGGTGCTATGAGGCGCAAGGCGTGATGAAAACATCCTCGCCCTCAATGGACATTCAGGTTTCCTCCAACTTCGAACGTTTATTGTTTTCAGCTATGAACGAGGACAGCGCAGCACTGACCAGCTTGATGGAGAGCTTGAAGCAATCGGGCAGCTTCAGCGTGCCACCCCGCGCGCTCGAGGCGATCCGTCAGGACTTTTCAGCGGCCAAAGCCGACGAAGCAGTTGTTGATGAGACGATGAAGCGCGCGCTGGATGAGCAAAGCTATGCGCTTGATCCGCATACCGCTGTGGGGCTCGCCGTTGCCCGCCAAGTGGCCGAGGAGGAAGCACTCGATCCCTCCGTGCCGATCATCACGCTTGCTACAGCCCATCCGGCGAAGTTCCCAGCATCGGTCGAAGCTGCGACAGGCATAACGCCCGATCTTCCAGTGCATCTGAGTGATCTCATGGAGCGGGAGGAGCGCATGGACCGGCTGCCCAATGATCAGCGCGCCGTAGAAGACTTTATCGCCGCCCGCGCGCGTGTCGCTGCACCGGCTTGATCAAGACCGCGAGCTTGACCCAAACGACACGACTCGCTTCAGGCCTCACGGTTGTCACCGAGCCCGTCCCGGGCGCGCAGACAGTTGCACTCGGCGTGTTCGTGGGTGCTGCAACACGTGATGAGACACCCGATGAACACGGCCTCGCGCATTTTCTCGAACACATGGCGTTCAAGGGCACGCGCACCCGCTCTGCGTTCGACACGGTCGCCGACATCGAAGCACGGGGAGGGGACATCAATGCGGAAACGAGCCCCGACACGACGAGCTACACAGTGCGTATGCTCGCTGAAGACTGGCGCATCGGCTTGGACGTCCTGCTCGACATTGTCTGCGAGCCTGTGTTTCGGGCGGACGACATCGCGGTTGAACAGGATGTGGTCGTACAGGAAATCGCTGGTTCGATGGATGTGCCAGACGACCTGCTCGTGGATGGGTTAGGCCTCGCTGCGTTCCCTGATCACGCCATGGGGCACCCAATCCTTGGAAGTGAAGCATCAGTGCGCGCCATCGATGCGCGTGCGTTGACCAGCTTCCGCGCCCGTACCTACGCCCCTAGCGCAACGATCATCTCCGCGGCCGGCGCTATTGAGCATCAGGCTTTGATTGCAGCGCTCGAAGAGATCGATCCCCAGTTTCCAGGGCATCAGCCACAAACCCGCGCTACTCCGCTCTTTGCTGCGGGTCAGTTCCGCGAAGAGCGTGACAGCTATGATACCCATCTCGCGCTTTGCTGGTCCGCCCCGGCGTTTGGCGCGGAAGACGCCATACCGCATGCGCTTGCTATACAGATGCTGGGCGGTGGCATGACGTCGCGCCTGTTCCAGGCAATCCGCGAAGAAGAGGGGCTCGCCTACGCGGTTGACGCCTACCAGATGACCTACGGCGACTGCGGCCTTGGCGTCATCCAGACGGCAACCTCTGCCGACAAGGTGGGCGCCATGGTGGAGCGTTTGAACACCGAGCTAGCCCGTTTTCCCGGATCCCTCACGTTAGATGAGCTTGCCAGTGCGAAACGTCAGTTTCGTGCCTCTATCGCTATGGCGCAGGAGAGCATTCCAGCGATGGCAGCACGTAACGCACGCCACATCGCGATGCTCGGCTCAGTGAAACCGCGCCAAGATCTGGAACAGGAGATCGAAGCGGTCAGTTTGGAGGAGGTTCGTGCTGTCTGGTCACATCACATGACGGGCACCAACTTTGCCAAAGCAGCGGTTGGACCAGGCTCAGCCCTTGACCTTTGGTTGGTTTAGGTAATTCTACAGCCTGCATGCGTCGCTTTTGCGAGGAATACCTCGGGGTTCAAAGCTACGCGTGTTTATCTCAGAGCTTCTTCACGTTCCAAAGAGTTTCGACACCCTCCGCCGTGACCCTTTTCCGTTCCATCTCCACAACGCCTGGACCGCAGATTGAAAGCGAACGCTGCTACGCGCGCGCGCCTGAGGATCGCGACTACACGCAATGGTCCAGCCTGAGGGGCGAAAGCCACGAGTTTCTTCAGCCCTACGAGCCAAGATGGCCGCTTGATGAACTGACCCGTCCAGCTTTTCGTCGCCGTCTGCGGCGCTACGCGCAGGACGCACGCGACAGACAGGGCTATGCGTTTTTCATCTTCGATCAAAAAGCCTCCAAGCTTTTGGGTGGGCTTACCTTATCCAATGTGCGCTATGGGGTCAGCCAATCCTGTAGTCTTGGGTATTGGATGGGCGAACCGCATGCCGGGCAAGGCTATATGAGTGAGGTCTTGCCGGCTCTTTTTCCGTTCGTCTTTGGCGAACTTGGCCTTCACCGCATCGAAGCGGCGTGTCTGCCTGATAACAAAGCTTCCATGCGGCTGCTTAACCGGTGTGGGTTTCACGAAGAGGGGCTCGCCAAGTCTTACTTGAAGATAGACGGCCGCTGGCAAGATCACCGACTGTTCGCCAAAGTCTCGCCGCTTTAAGCTTGTTAGCACCGTTGCGTCGCAGGTAAGCGCCACCCACAAGAGTGTTGCGTCCACTTATGCTGTCGCATGCCCAAAAGCGGTTTACCGTGCTATACTCGCGTTGAGATGCGCCAGAAGGCGAGATAACGAGACCAGACGCAGCCGTTCCAAATGCTTGTATCCTGGTCCATCAAGGGATACGCAACCCGATCTTACTGGGCCTTGAGCTTATCCTGCTCGTTTAATGGTTGGCCCATGGCCTTGCGTTTGACCGCCGGGAGATATCGCGCATTGCGCATCCTTAAGTTCCTTCTTTTGAGCCTTTTTTGGCTCACGTCAGCGCCAGCTAATGCGCTTGATGCGATCAACGTTCCTCTGGATGTGGAAGCGCTTGATCTGACACGCGCTGCTGATCGGTTTCTTGATGTTGGTGATCGCATCCAGATTTCCACAGCGCCGGGCCTTGATGGCATTGTCCGCCGCATTGAGGTGCGCGCGCGCGAAGCGGGCGGTCCTGGAAACTGGGCCGTGTTCGCACTCACAAACACATCTGACGAACAAATTGACCGGCTTCTGGTCGCGCCGCATTTCCGCCTGGCCAACAGTCAGATCATTTGGCCTGATCTGGGCGCATCACGGCTCGTTGCCGTCTCGCCCAGCCAAGGGTTCGCGCCAGAGCGGCTTGAAAGTCAGGAAGCTGACGTTTTCCGGATAACGCTCGACCCAGGAGCCGTCGTAACCTATGTGGTCGAGCTGCGTACCGACACGCTACCGCAACTGGTCCTGTGGGATGAGCTCGCCTATCGCGAAAGCGTCAACGCGACCACGCTCTACAAAGGCATCGTGCTGGGCATAGCGGGGCTTCTTGCGCTGTTCCTTACGATCCTTTTCATCGTCAAACGATCAGCGATGTTTCCAGCTGTTGCTGGCTTTGCGTGGGCGGTTCTTGCCTATTTGGCCATCGAGTTCGGGTTCTGGAATCAAATCTTTAATCTCCAACCAGGGGAAGAACAGGTTAGTCGCGCCATCGCCGAAGTGGTACTGGCAGCCACCCTTGTCTTGCTGCTTTACGCCTATCTGAGCCTCAACGCGGTGCACAACGCTTTCTTCCGAGCCAGTTTGGTCTGGACGGCCTTTTTCTTCGCGCTGATCGGCCTTGCTGTGTTTGAGCCCGAGATTGCCTCTGGCGTTGCGCGTATGGGCCTTGGGGTGATCGGGCTTGCTGGTCTGTTGGTCATTTTGCCAATGTCTGTCCAAGGCTTTGACCGCGCGGTGCACCTTATCCCAAGCTGGCTGATCCTGGTCGCGTGGCTGATGGCTGCGTGGCTGGCTGTGTCTGGCCATGTGGTGAACGATTTTGTTTCGCCTGCGCTTTCCGGCGGCCTTGTGCTCGTCGTCCTCCTTCTGGGCTTCACTGTGATGCAGCACGCCTTCGCAGGCGGTAGCATGGCCGAGGGTCTCGTGACCGATTCAGAACGCAAAGTGCTGGCGCTGTCGGGCTCCGGTGACCTTGTGTGGGACTGGGACCTTGCCAAAGATCGCGTCTACTCCTCGCCCGCCACCGAAGATATTTTGGGTCTGAAGCGTGGGTCGCTGGCAGGCCCATTCCATGAATGGCTGTCAGTCATTCATCCCACAGAGCGAGACCATTTTCGCCATGTGATGGAAGCTGTGGTTGAGGGCGGACGCGGGCGCGTGGACCAGACATTCCGCATGCGCGCCGAAGATGGTCATTTCCGCTGGTTCCGCATGCGGGCTCGGCCGGTGGTCGCGGACAATGAAGTGTTCCGCATGATTGGCACCATGCTCGATGTGACAGACATGAAAACGACGCAGGAACGCCTCCTGCGCGATGCGGTGAATGACAGTCTGACAGGTCTGCCGAACCGTGAGCTGTTTCTTGATCGGGTCTCTTCGGCCATTGAACGTGCTCGCCAGGAAGAAATCGCACGTCCGACGCTGATCATTGTCAACATTGATCATTTCTCGCAGCACAATGCATCGCTTGGATCGAGCGCAGCGGATTCGCTTTTGACGATGGTGGCCCGCCGTATCGACCGGCTTCTCAAGCCCAATGATACTCTATCCCGCTTTGCCGGCGATCAGTTTGGCGTTCTGCTTCTATCCGAGCAGCACCCGCAGGATATTGCGCGCATCACCGAGCAGATCCGTCGGGCGCTAAAAGCGCCGATGGTGTTTGGCAGTGATGAGATCAATCTGACTGCATCCATCGGTGTGGCCACCTACGACCCTGCCGCCGAGCGCCCCGATGATGTGTTGCGCGATGCTGAGATTGCCATGGGGCACGCGAAGCGTATGGGCGGTGATCGCTGCGAAGCGTTCCGCCCTTCCTTG
Source organism: Pseudomonadota bacterium (assembly GCA_039026935.1). GTDB lineage: Bacteria > Pseudomonadota > Alphaproteobacteria > Rhizobiales > MH13 > MH13. Next base: position 17,634 of record JBCCLK010000017.1, on the reverse strand, counting down.
AGCGACCATGGTAGATCCATGGTGGCGGTTGAGGCCGATCTGCGTCGAGCGCTCGACCGTGACGAGCTTACGATGTTTTACCAGCCGATCATTCGGCTGACTGACAAGACGCTGGTTGGTTTTGAAGCTCTCTTGCGGTGGAACCATCCCCGCCATGGGCGCATGGCCCCGGCTGAATTTATACCGATTGCCGAGCGCTCTGGACTCATAATCCCGGTGGGATTGTTTGTGCTGGAGAGAGCGGCGCGCGACTTGAGCCTTTGGAGGCGCAACGATGCCAATGCTGCAGGGCTTTTCACCAGTGTGAATGTCTCCTCGCGCCAGCTTCTGCGGCATGATCTTTTGAACGATCTGCGCGCTATCTTGGCCCGCGCGGACATGCCAGGGTCTGCGTTGAAGCTTGAGATCACCGAGTCCCTGGTGATGGAAAACCCTGAATATGCAAGTCAGGTTCTCTCGCGTTGTCGGGAACTTGGTATCGGTTTGTCGCTTGATGACTTTGGCACAGGCTACTCTTCGCTCTCTTATCTGCAACGCTTTCCCTTCGATACAATCAAGATCGATCAGTCGTTCGTGAAAGAACTCGACCCGGGCGAACCTGCCGTGGTGCTCGGCGCGATTGTAGCGCTCGGCCATGATCTTGGCATGGAGATCGTGGCGGAGGGCATTGAAGACAACCAGGCAGCCAGGACGCTCGCCAATCTCGGCTGCGAATTCGGGCAGGGCTATCTTTTCGGGCGCCCCATCCCGGCGTCTGAGGTGCCAGGGTTCCTGCGAGACTATGCGGCTGGCACATCGCAGAAGGACATGGATGAGCCGATCCGACTGGATGAAGGTGCGGCTCCAAAACCTCTTCGCCCAGCCAATTCATCGCCAGCACGCGCGGTCACGTCCGTACCCGCTGCCGTTGCGCTCGGTGCGACGAGACCGCCGCTGGCCACATCGACCGCGATGGCGTCTGCGTCCATCGGGCAGGCCGCCGTCTCTCAGGCTCAGCTTCCACCGATCCCGGCGCGACCTGCCTTAGACGCGCAACCTCTGCCAACTGTTCACGTTGCGAACGCAACAGTGCCCCAGCCCCCTGTTGTTCAGACGCCACCCTCGCAACCACCTGTCGTGCAGCCGCCAGCCATAAAGCCGCCTCTCTTGCCGCCGTCACATGCATTGCCCGATCTGTCCAATGGATCCGATGACCGGGTGCAAAACACCAAAGGAAACAATGGTCCAGGCATCAAGGACGGTTCAGGTATCAACGATGTAAACGATGGTCCGCTTGCCTCCGCCTCCAATGGCATTGTCATGAGGGATGTACCAACCGCGCTCAGCATCCCTGCTGGTTCAGACGATGGCAATGAGCCGCAAGACACGCAAACCTCTGTTGATGCGCTCCGTGAACCTGCACCTCAGCGGCCTCTACCCGCCCCTGATATGTCCGTTTCAGATGGTGTAGCACCTGCATCTGCCTCCGCCACTAACGGACAGGCTAGCTCTGAACGGCAAGCGAACGACGGGCCCGAGACTGATGTTGCGCCGTCAAGTGTTGCTGGTCAGCTTCCCCCCCAAGTGCCCAAAACAGCGAACCCTGAACCTCCGTCAGAAGCAGCTAAAGCGCTCAGCAGGCTGAGGGAGCGTGCTGCCGAAAGGGCAGCAGCTGCCGCCGAACAGGCCGCCAACGGACCTTTGGCAACGTTTCGCAAGCGCCTTCAGGACAGCGCAGCCAATGCAAGAGCTGATGCTGCCAAATCCATGGGGCTCAAGGAAGACATCGAAAAGCAAGACGGTGCCAAGCAAGATATGGCCAAGCAAGATATGGCCAAGCAAGACATGGCCAAAACAGACACACCAGCCCGGGATGACGCTGCTGCAGCCATGGGTAGCGAGTCTGTCATTGGGAGTGGCGCAGGCACGGCGACCAACGGCGGGAGTGTGGCAGGCACGGCGACCACCGTCTCGCAGACCCCAAGCATCTTAGACGCTTATCGCAATAGCCTTCTAGAAAGCAGCCAAACCGCAAAAAACGGTTTAAGTGAACCCACCATCGTCTCACGCACAGACAACAGCACAGGTGGTGTGACGCCGGAAGCCAAACCCAAACAGAATGGGACTGTCAGCTTGGATAACGGCCCCTCGAACGATGGACTCAATGGCGGCCGACAAAAAAATGGTTCGCACGTTTATGGTCCGCAACGGGCCGATGATGAGTCTCGTTCAAAGCCAGAGAACGATGGCCCTGCGAGCGGCAGGTCAGAGGCATCGAATGGCGGCGAAACAATTGCCCAAGATGAACCCGTCAAAGATAAGCCAGCCCAAAACAAGCCGACTGAAGAAATGTCGGCCTATGATGTCGTCATTAACGTGCTACCTGAGGCATCCTCAGACATGTCCAACGATCCGTTGACCGAGGGTTTCAAGTCTTCGACGAAGGTCTTTGGCAAAGACCTGACGTGACCAATAGCTGGCGTGACAAAGACCTTGGGCGGGCAATGCGAAGCTCGGCGGGGTAGTCTTCGGGGCGAACATGAAGTCGCTTCGGGCTCACTCCTAGGGTCCTGACCCTAAGCCTTGACCAGGACATAAGACCCAGGCGCATCCATGATCTGTGGGAAGTCGTCTGAGCCCATCGGTGGCGGGGTCACTTTGGTTCCAGCTTGCGCCTCAATCCAACTCTGCCAGTGCGGCCACCACGAACCTGGTGTCTCCTCTGCCTTCCCGACCCAATCGTGATAATGACCTTTGGCAGGTCCACCAGTCCAATACTGATACTTGTTCTTGGCGGGCGGATTGATCACCCCTGCAATGTGGCCAGACCCGGTGAGCACGTACTCAACCGTGCCGCCAAAGAACTGCGAGCCAAGGAACACCGATTCAGGCGGCGCGATATGGTCTTCGCGCGTGGCGAGATTGTAGACTGGAATCTTGACATCCGCGAGGTCGAGCTTGACGCCGTCGAGAACCATCTTGCCGCGTGATAGCGTGTTATCGAGGTAGCAATTGCGCAGGTAAAACAAATGGTTAGCCGCTGGCATCCGCGTGGAATCAGAGTTCCAATACAGGAGATCAAAGGGCATCGGATCCTTGCCCTTTAGGTAGTTGTTGATGACATAGGGCCAGATGAGATCATTGGCGCGCAGCATGTTGAAGGCTGAAGCCATCTTCTTGCCGTCCAGATACCCCTTTCGGGCCATCTGCTCTTCCATCACCTTCAACTGATCGTCGTCCACGAACACTTTCAAGTCACCGGCGTGCGTGAAGTCCACTTGAGTGGTGAAGAGCGTTGCCGATGCGATTCGGTCATCGCCTGTTGCCGCCATATAGGCCAGCGATACCGATAGGAGTGTGCCGCCGACGCAGTAACCGATCGCGTTCACCTGCCGTTCCCCGGTGATGCTCTCCACGGCGGTAAGAGCGGCCATGATGCCTTCGCGCATATAGTGCTCAAAGCCCATATGCGCTTGACGTTCATCGGGGTTCACCCACGACATCACGAAGACTGTGTGACCCTGGGCCACTCCCCATTTGATGAAGCTCTTCTGCTCGTTGAGATCGAGGATGTAAAACTTGTTGATCCAAGGCGGCACGATGAGAAGCGGGCGCTTGAGCACCTTGTCCGTCGTTGGTTCATATTGGATGAGCTCGCATACCTCGTTGCGCATCACCACTTTGCCGGGGGTCGTGGCCATGTTTTCGCCGACCTTGAACTTGGTCGTGTCGGTCATGCGTACCTTCAGGTCACCGCCGCCGGCACGAATGTCTTCGGCCATCATGGCAAGGCCGCGCACCAAATTCTCACCGTTGCTTGCAAGCGTTTCTTTGATGAGTTCGGGGTTGGTTCCCACAAAGTTGGTTGGTGCGAACGCGCTGGCAATCTGACGCATGTAGAACTGCGCCTTGTGCCGCGTGTGGTCGTCCATGTCGGTGGCTTCTTCGACCAGATCTTCCGCCCAGTTGGACAGGAGGAGATAGCCCTGTTTGAGCGTATCGAAGAACTGATTGCGCGACCATTCGGGGTCGGAAAAGCGTTTGTCGCGCGGGTCCGCCTCAATGGCAGGTTTCACCTCTTGTCCTGAGGCCCTTGCGACCGAACCAGCCCAAAGGTCGAAGAATCCGCTCCAAAGCCGCGTTTGCGCTTCCAGCGTGCGCTTGGGATCGGCCAGCCAATACTCACTGACTTGGCTGATTGTTTTTACAACCTCGCTCATCTCATCGGCTTGCATCGGGCGCGCGTCACCCTCTTCGCGTGGCTTGAGATAGGCAGCCCATACTTTGCCGCTCTCCTCGATCACACGGCCCAGATTACTGGCGAAGGCTTCAGGGTTGTTGATGGAGTAGTCCTCAAGGGGACGGGCCGGCACTTCAGGCCGTGCCGAGCGTGGGTCCTTCTTTGGGGTCTCGCTACGCGGCGTTTCTTTCGCTGCGGCTTCTGGTGTTGAAGAGACAAGTTTGAGGTCTGGCTTGGCAGGGGCTGGTTTAGAAACCGCCTTTTCGGCAGCGGTTGTTTTGACCAACGGTGTTTCTTTGGCCACGCGGGCCTTCGTAGCAGGTGCCTTGGTAACAGGCGCCTTAGTCGCGCCTGCTTTCTTCGCAGGTATCGGTGTAGCCTTAGTAGCTGCTTTTGCGCGTGACGAACGCTTCGTCCTGCCCTGTGGCTTGGCGGCCGCTGGAGTGGTCTCCTCCGATTTGGCGGCGGCGACTGCCGCGGCGGCGCGGGCGATGGCCTGCTTGGTTTTGCTGGAGGTGGGTGAACCAGCCGTTGATACCTTGCGCCGGGTGCTGTTCTGTTGAGGTGCCGCCTTGGTTTGAGCGTTCGCGGAAGCAGCGTTTGAAACAGCGGTCTTCGACGCAGCAGTCTTCGAAGCTGCGCTCTTCGCCGTTGCACGTTTTGCCGCTGTGCGCTTCGTCACCGGGCCTTTCGTGACCGTTGACGGCGAGTGTTCACTTCCAGCTTTGACGGTTTTGCTGGTTGCCTTTTTGCCTGTGGCCGTTTTGGCAGCGGAGGTTCGTGGCTTTCTCGCCGGTTTGGCTGTTGCTTTTCCGGTACTCATGCCCCGAGCCCGTGTGCCCCGGGTGCCTGCGCCTGATGAATCGCTGCTATCCGTGTTCGCCATGACTTTGACGATCCGCCCTCTTGCTTCCTCAAATCTTCCCCGGGTTTGGCGGCTTCAAATGGCCTTAAACAGGGAGCTCCATCACCCGGAGATCTGCTGCCTTAACCCTTCGTTTAGCATGCGCCTTCAGCCTGTGGGATGACAAGCCCATACCATGACCAATTTGGGTTCGTGATCGATACCTTCCAAGGCACCCAGCCATTGGGTGCGTTACGAGCAACGCGTTGCTCGCTTACGTGCTTTATGTGACAGGTGAAGTGCCCAAGTTGGTGAACCGAGACATTGATACGCCGCAAAGCGGACATGAAAGTAGAAGACATGCCCTTTGTGAGGCACATCCACAGGTAACCGTGCCGCCCTTGAGAGGTTGAGATGAACGAATTCCACCATGTACGCCGTCTGCCCCCTTACGTGTTTGAGCAAGTCAATCAGCTCAAGGCCAAAGCGCGTGCGAACGGTGCGGACATTGTGGATTTGGGGATGGGCAACCCCGATCTGGCAACGCCCGAGCACATCAATGAAAAGCTCATTGAAACCGTCGGTAAGCCGCGCACCAACCGCTATTCTGCGTCGCGGGGGATCAATGGCCTGAGGAAGGCCCAGGCCGCCTACTATGATCGCCGCTTCAATGTTCGGCTCAACGCGGACACCGAAGTTGTCGCGACGCTTGGCTCCAAGGAAGGGTTTGCCAACATGGCCCAGGCGATTAGCGCGCCGGGCGATGTTATTCTTGTGCCGAACCCAAGCTACCCTATTCATGCGTTTGGGTTCTTGATGGCCGGCGCGTCGGTACGATCGGTGCCCTGCGAGCCGGGGCCTGAGTTCTTCCACGCGCTTGAGCGAGCCGTTCAGCACTCGATCCCCAAGCCGCTTGCGCTCGTCTTGTGCTATCCGTCGAACCCAACGGCGCATGTGGCAGATTTGGACTTCTACAAAGACGTGGTCAATTTCGCCCGCCGCAACGATCTCATCGTCCTTTCGGACCTTGCCTATTCTGAACTTTACTTCGATGGCGTCCCACCACCTTCTATTTTGCAGGTGCCGGGTGCGAAAGATGTCGCGGTTGAATTCACCTCCATGTCGAAGACTTACTCTATGGCAGGGTGGCGCATGGGCTTTGCGGTAGGCAATGAGCGGCTGATTGCAGCGCTCGCGCGCGTGAAATCCTATCTTGATTATGGCGCGTTCACACCGATCCAGGTAGCAGCCGCCGCCGCGCTCAATGGTCCGCAAGACTGCGTGGATGAAATGCGCGAGACCTACAAAGGGCGACGCGACGTGCTGGTGGATTCTTTCTCGCGCGCTGGATGGGATATCCCATCACCGTCTGCGTCGATGTTCGCATGGGCACCGATTCCTGAGAAGTTCCGCCATTTGGGAAGTCTGGAATTTTCCAAGCTCCTCATCGAAAAGGCCGACTTTGCGGTAGCTCCCGGCGTTGGGTTTGGCGAGCATGGCGATGATTATGTGCGTATTGCGCTTGTTGAAAACAAAGATCGGATCCGTCAGGCCGCACGCAATCTTCGTCGCTTTCTTGAAAGTGCTGACCAGACTTTGCATAACGTCGTCGCGCTGAACGCCCGCGGCTGATTTCTAGTCTGGCCAGCGCGTCACCCGCTCTGGGCCTCAAGGGTTTCGGCCCTCGCGCCCGCCCTCGACAAGGCTGGACATATCTCCATGACATCTTCGACAAGCGAACGCCCCTTACGCGTGGGCGTTGCCGGTCTGGGCACCGTTGGTGCCTCGCTTGCTCGCCTCCTCCTTACCCGCTCTGATGCTCTGAATGCTGAGGGTGCAAGACCGCTCATTTTGACCGCCGTCAGTGCGCGCGATGCCTCCAAAGATCGCGGCTTTGCGATGGACGACCTCGTCTTCCATGCCAGTGCATCTGATCTTGCCACCGATGAGAGCGTCGACGTTGTTGTTGAACTGATCGGCGGTGAAGACGGCCCTGCCAAAGAGGTCGTGGATGCGGCGCTGAAGGCCGGTAAGCCGGTGGTCACCGCCAACAAGGCGCTTCTGGCCGCCCATGGCCTTGAGTTGACCAAAGCCGCTGAAGACAACAACGCGCCCCTTTTGTTCGAGGCCGCCGTTGCTGGCGGTATCCCCGCAATCCGAGCCTTGCGCGATGCGATCCCCGGTCACCGCGTAACCCGCGTGTCGGGCATTTTAAACGGCACCTGCAATTACATTCTCACCCGTATGGAACGCGAAGGCATCGCGTTTGATGAGGTGCTCGCAGATGCACAACGCTTCGGTTACGCTGAAGCTGATCCGACCTTTGATGTGGATGGGTTCGATACGGCCCACAAGCTCGCGCTTCTCACCTCACTCGCCTTTGGCACCGAGGTTGAAGCATCTGATATGTATGTGGAAGGCATCCGCGCCATCACGCCCGACGATATGGCAGCCGCTGCGGAGCTCGGCTTCCGGATCAAATTGTTGGGGGTTGCGCAGGCGACCGACAGCGGCATCGAGCAGCGTGTTCACCCCACCATGGTCCCTCTGGATTCAACACTGGCGCAGATCAACGGTGTTCTGAATGCGGTCTCGATCGACACAGACCTTCTTGGTGAGATCGTTCTGTCTGGTCCTGGGGCAGGGGGCGATGCCACCGCTGCCTCCGTTCTGGCGGACTTGCAGGACCTGGCGCGCGGTCTCACGCCAAATCCGTTGAGATTGCCCAGCGGGGCGTTGAAGCCCTACACCAAGGCGCGGATGCGCTCTCACGAAGGTGGATACTATGTACGCCTGTCCATCGTGGATCAGCCTGGTGCGTTTGCTGCCACCGCGCAGCGCATGGCCGAGCACGGCATTTCGCTTCAATCGATAGTGCAGCGACGTCTTGAAAAAACCGATGAACCGCCGACCCACCAGCCGGTGGTGATTATCACGCATGAGACCACAGAAAGCTCTGTACGCGAGGCCATGGATGGCATTGTTGCCGATGGCCACGTCGATGCAACGCCCCAAATCATCCGCATTGAGCGCTAGGACACGTTCTCATAAACAGGATCAACAATGGTGGGAGCAAAATGGGTCGGATAACAGGCGCAAGACTGCAGGAAACCTTGTGGTTTTCAAAGTCTTGGAACGCATTAGCTGGGCCATTTGGCCCCATCCTTTGGACGCACCAATCCGCTTTGATAAGCGGCGTCAAACCCCTCAACCGGAGGTCAAACTCCGCTTTTCGGCGTTTTCCTACCTTCTCTTTGCCGGTTGGGCGCCATTTTGATCCTGTTTATGAGAACATGTCCTAGAAGAGGGGCGATATGACAAACTCGATCCTCACCCCCGGCGATCTCGTTCTTGATCGCATTCTGACGCTGGAACTTGTTCGTGTGACCGAGCGGGCTGCCGTGTCTGCTGCGCGCTGGAGAGGGCGCGGCAATGAAACCGAGGCTGATCAGGCCGCCGTCGATGCTATGCGGCGCGAGCTCAACAAACTTCCCATAACCGGCGAAGTGGTGATCGGTGAGGGTGAGCGCGACGAAGCGCCCATGCTCTATATCGGCGAGAAGGTTGGCACCGGCGATGGCCCGGAGGTGGACATTGCGCTTGATCCGCTCGAGTGCACGACCGTTTGCGCGAAGAACTTGCCGAACTCTCTGGCCGTTGTCGCGCTTGCTGAAAAAGGCAGCCTTCTCAACGCACCTGACGTTTATATGGACAAGGTGGCGATTGGCCCGGGCTATCCGACAGACTTGGTTGGCCTAGACAGAACGCCGACCGAAAACATCAAAGCAGTCGCCGAGGCGAAAGGTGTTGATATCCAGCAGGTCTCAGCCTGTGTGCTCGATCGCCCGCGCCATGCAGCCTTGATCGCGGAAATCCGGCAGCTTGGGGCGTCGCTGCGCCTCATCCCCGATGGAGACATCGCCGGGATCATTCATTGCACCGACCCCGATGAGACGGGCATCGACATTTATCTTGGTATTGGAGGCGCCCCTGAGGGCGTGCTGGCCGCTGCAGCGCTTCGCTGTGTCGGTGGTCAGATGCAGGGACGGCTCATCCTTGATACCAAAGACAAGCGTGATCGTGCTCTGCGCATGGGCGTGAACGACCCTGAAAAAGTCTACCGCGTGGACGAATTGGCTGGCGGTGACGTTATCTTGTCAGCAACGGGCGTGACGGAAGGCAATCTTTTGAACGGTGTCCATTTTGGGCGTGACGTTATCACGACCGAGACGGTCGTCATGCGCTCGGCCTCTGGCACAGTGCGTTGGATCAAGGGCAAGCACACGCTGCTTGAGAAGTTTCATCTCGACTGAGACCGGCTCTCTTCTCAACGTCACCAAATCAGCCGGCGGGCGTCGTTGGCTTCGGCGTGTTGAAGCTGACGATCCGGTCCCCGGAGCCATCCAGGACGCCACAGGCTGCCATCCTATCGTGGCCAAAGTGCTTGCTGGCCGTGATATCGAGCCTGCGAACGCGTCGGCGATACTGGCACCCAGTCTGCGGCTACTCATGCCTGACCCTTCCTTGCTGCGCGATGCTGAGGCCGCTGCCGGACTGCTCGCCGATCTTGCTGAAGCACGCGCGAAAGTCGGCCTGTTTGGTGATTATGACGTGGATGGCGCGGCGTCCTGCGCGCTTCTCGCCCGCTGGCTAACCGCGATGGGCGCTGAGCCGCTCATCCATATCCCTGATCGGATAACCGAAGGCTATGGACCCAATATCGCTGCAATCGATGCCATGATGGGGCAGGGGATTGACGCGCTCGTGACGCTTGACTGTGGCGCGACCAGCCATGAGGCGCTCTCCCATGCGAAAGGTGAGGGGATCTCGGTGGTGGTGCTTGACCATCATCAGATGAGCGATCTTGGACCTGCCGTCGATGCTTTGGTGAACCCAAACCGCCCCGATGATACATCGGGCCTTGGTCATTTGTGCGCCGCTGGCGTCACTTTCATGACCTTGGTGGGGGCCAATCGGGCCTTGCGGGCAAGGGGCCACGCCAAGGAGGTGTTGCCAGATCTTTTGCAGTTGCTTGATCTGGTGGGGCTTGCCACCGTCGCTGACGTTGTTCCCTTGCGCGGCCTTAACCGGGCCTTTGTGGTGCAAGGCCTAAAGGTCGCGCGGGCGCGCAGCACTCTGGGGCTTGCGGCGCTGATCGAGACAGCGCGTCTGACCGGGCCGCTCCAAGCGCATCATTTCGGTTACATTCTCGGCCCCCGCATCAACGCCGGTGGACGTATCGGCGATGCCGCGATGGGCGCACGCCTTCTGACGACAACAGATCAAGGAGAGGCAGCGCATCTGGCAGGAGAACTCGATACGCTGAACGCGCAGCGCCAGGCCATTGAAACTGAAGCCGTGGCGGATGCGATTGAGCGTGTTGAACGCGCTGGCGAGGTGCCGCCCGTTTTGGTTTTGCGCGACGACAGTTGGCACCAGGGGGTAATCGGCCTGATCGCAGCGCGCCTCAAGGAACGATTTCACCGACCGTCACTTGCTTTCACCCTTTCCGCTGATGGCCATTGGACAGGTTCAGCTCGGTCTATTGCGGGTATCGACATCGGCGCGGTGGTCGCCGCGCTCGTAGGCGAGGGGGTGCTCGCCAAAGGGGGAGGGCATGCCATGGCCGCTGGTATGACCGTAGAAACGGCCCGATGGGAGCGTTTCTGCGAGGCGGTGGTTAGCGCCGTCGGCACACACATGACGGCAGAGCTTGCCTCGCCGCCCCTGGTTATTGATGCAGTCTTGACGGCCGAGGGTGCCTCACTTGAGTTGATCAACGCGTTGGAGGTGGCAGCACCCTACGGCTCAGACTTCCCTGAGCCTTTGTTTGTGCTTCCAAGCCACAGGGTGGTCTCATCAAAGATCGTCGGGACAGGCCACGTCAAAGCCCGGCTTATCGACGGGTCCGGCAAGGGTCTCGATGCGATCGCCTTCCGTGCCGCCGATACTGAGCTTGGAGAGACCTTACTCAAAACCACTGTACCCGTGCACGTTGCGGGTAGTTTGTCACGCAACAGTTGGCAGGGCCGTGAAAGCGCGCAAATGCGCATTGTCGATGTCGCCAAACCCCTTATGTGACCGCCTGCAACGCTCTCGATAGCGATTTTCCAGACCAAGCGATCTGCCCAAGCGACCTTTAAGCCCCCATTTAAGCCCTATGAGCAAAGATGAACTCCCGCCTTTTTATGATGACCTTGATGCGATGTGGCGGCATGCGCTGAAGCTGATCACCCGTGGTGTGAAGGATCGTCGGTCGCCGATGCATCTTCTAACGGTGGCGACCATCGGACTTGATGGGTCGCCGCAGGTTCGCAGTGTTGTCAACCGTGGCTATGACCCTGAGACGCGGGATTTGCGGTTTCATACCGATGCTCGCTCTCCGAAGCTTAGGGAGATCAAGGCCGATCCGCGTGTCGCGGTCCAGCTTTACGACGCTAAAGCGAAGATCCAGCTGCGGCTGGATACACATGCCACAGCGCATGAGACTGGCAGTTTGCGCAATAAAGCATGGGAGGCAACGCGCCCCTTCTCGCGGGAATGCTACCGCGTGGAGGTAGCGCCGGGCGCTGCGGTGGCGGGCCCACAAGATATCGCCTTTGCAAGCGACGACGATCCGGACGAAGGCTTTGACAATTTTGTACCGGTGACTCTTCGCATTCATGCGATGGAGTGCCTCTATCTCGCCCATCAGGGGCATCGCCGGTCGCGCGTTTCTTGGGATGACACGGGCAACGTGACTGCTACATGGCTCGTGCCCTAAGGGCGCGTTTTGCAGCTTTTAGCTTAACCTGTCATACTCAACCTTCAGAATTAGACCGCAGTCAGATCGGGTCACCATGCGTCTTTCTAAACAGACCAGCTACGCCATTCGCATCCTCCTCGATTGCGCCCATGCAATGCCGCAAGCGGTGCGCTCATCAGAGATTGCTGAGCGGCAAAAGATCAGTGAATACAACATCCAGAAGCTGGTCGCTCAGCTTGCAAATGAAGGTATTTTAGAGACCGCGCGCGGGCGTGGCGGTGGCATTAAGCTCGCGCTTGAGCCTGGAGAGATCAATCTCGGCCGCGTCTTACGAATCACGGAGCCAACGCGCATCGTCGTCGATTGTTTCGGCGCACCGGTCGATTGTGCCGTGCGGCAAGTGACACCGGTGAACCGCATCTTCGCAGCAGCCTATGATGGCTTCGTGGATGTGCTCGACAAGTACACGCTTGGCGACCTTTTGAAGGGCCACCAAATGTCCATGGCGGTGGCATAGGTCAATTGAGGAGCGAGCCTCCTAGGCCAAAAATCCAATAGAAAGAAGTATCTCTTCAAGCTTGTCTTGCCCGGTGGCCATCGGAGACAAGCAGCACTTTGACGCGAGTGTACCGGTGATCGAGGGCGGCCAAGCACGCCAAGGGCTGAGGACCGGTGCACTATGAGTAAGACGGCGCTTGTAACAGGCGTGACCGGGCAGGACGGCGCTTATTTAAGCGAGCTTTTGCTTGCCAAGGGGTATGTTGTCCATGGCCTCAAACGCCGAACATCGTCTCTCAATACACAACGTATTGATCATCTATACGAAGAGCCGCATGTCGATGAACCGAGATTTATCCTGCATCACGGCGAGATGACGGATACATCGAACCTCATCCGTTTGGTTCAACGCATCCAGCCCAATGAGATTTACAATCTGGCCGCTCAAAGCCATGTCCAGGTAAGTTTTGATATGGCCGAATACACCGCAAATGTGGACGCTCTTGGCACCCTGCGACTGCTCGAAGCAATCCGGATCTTAGACTTGCAATCTCGGGTTCGGTTCTGTCAGGCCTTAACTTCAGAACTCTATGGTAATGCAAGCCAGGCACCGCAGACGGAGGCAACGCCCTTCGCGCCACGGTCGCCTTATGCGGCCGCAAAGCTTTACGCCTACTGGATTACGGTCAACTACCGCGAGGCGTACGGACTTCACGCTTCCAACGCGGTTTTGTTCAACCACGAAAGCCCGCTGCGTGGTGAAACATTTGTCAGTCGCAAGGTTACGCGCGGCGTCGCAGCGATTGAGGCTGGCTTGCAGGAGGTTCTCTATCTGGGCAACCTCGATGCCAAACGCGATTGGGGCCACGCCCGCGATTCCGTAGATGGCCTTTGGCGCACGATGCAGGCCGATCACCCTGGAGACTACGTCTTCGCCACGGGCCTGGCTCATTCCGTCAGAGACCTTGTGAACACTGCATTCCACGAGATCGGAGTAAGTCTTGAATGGTTGGGCAGCGGTGTCGACGAGGTGGGGCGAGATCGAAGTACTGGAAGCGTGCGTGTTGCGATTGATCCTCGATATCATCGACCAACGGATGTCCAGTTTCTCCAAGGCGATGCCAGCAAGGCGCGTCGTGAGCTCGGTTGGTCGCATAAGACATCATTTGAAGACCTAGTCCGAGAGATGGTCGCTGCGGACCGCGCAGCCCTGCATGATGGAGCGAACGTTAGTTTGCGCCGCGGCGTGTCACACAACTCCAACGATACCGGACGCGAAGCCGTGCGTGGCGGGGAGGGCGGTCCATCGCACCCATAGTCTTTCCGCTTTCCAACAGACGTGTATTCGTGGCGGGGCACGCAGGTATGGTCGGGTCGGCTCTGGTGCGTCGGCTCGCGGTTGAAGGTTGTGAGATACTGACACGGCCACGCGATCTACTTGATTTGCAAGACGTCGTAGCAACACACCGTTACCTAGCCGATGTTAGACCAGATGCTGTCCTTCTTGCTGCGGCCAAAGTGGGTGGAATTGGCGCGAACGCGGCTCAGCCTGCTACGTTTCTCAGCCACAATCTAGCCATTCAACACGCAGTCATCACCGGCGCGTTTCAAGCTGGCGTTGAAAAGCTGCTTTTCCTTGGATCAAGCTGCATTTACCCCAAGCATGCCACGCAGCCTCTGCGTGAGGATGCATTGATGGCAGGTCCACTTGAGCCAACCAATGAAGCGTATGCGATCGCCAAAATTGCGGGCATCAAACTATGCCAAGCCTATCGCAGCCAATACGGTACAGATTATGTGAGCGTCATGCCCTGCAACCTGTATGGCCCGTGCGACACATTCGATCTTGAAACCGCCCACGTACTACCGGCGTTGATGCGAAAGGCCCACGAAGCGAAACGTAACGCTTTGGATGTTCTTACCGTTTGGGGTACTGGGACACCGCGCCGTGAGTTTCTTCATGTTAATGATGCTGCAGATGCCCTTGTGCACGTGCTGAAAACATACTCAGAAGCTCAGCCGATCAATGTCGGTGCCGGCCATGATGTGACAGTGAGCGAACTCGCTGAACTGATCTGTGACGTTGTGGGCTATGCAGGTCGCATCATCTATGATCACACAAGGCCCGACGGTACAGCACGGAAACTGCTCTCGTGTGATAGGCTGCGCGCTTTGGGTTGGCGACCGCGTATTGCGTTGAGAGACGGTCTAGATTCCACGTATCAGTGGTTTCAGGAGCAGTATGACGACCATGCATACTGAACCAAGGTCCCTCAAGGTGTTGATGATGTGATCGCTTGCCGACGAACATTCGCAAAGCGTGACATTCGTTCAGCTGCCCACTAGGCAGAGGTGCTATAAGGTCCGCTTTTTTGCAAGCCGACAAATCGAGCGTGAGGTTGCTTTTTGTGACACCAATCGTCCCCATTCTTTTGGCAGGCGGGACAGGCACACGCCTCTGGCCAGTTTCGCGCGCTGACCTGCCTAAGCAGTTCCTTCCTTTACATAAGGACCGCTCAACCTTTGAAGCGACCCTCATGCGCGTTTCGGACCGCGAGGTTTTTGGCAAGCCAATCATCATCACCAACGATGCCTACCGCTTTCACGTTGAGGTTCAGGCCAAAGGTGTAGGCATGAACGTCGACATCCTCTTGGAGCCATGCGCGCGGGACTCAGCGCCTGCGATTGCCGCTGCGGGGGCGTTCGCGCGCTCACGTGATGGTGATGATGTTACACTCCTCATCCTGTCCGCCGACCATGTTGTGCTTGATGATGATCTGTTTGTTGAAGCGGTTGTTAAAGCCTCAGCGGCGTCCGATGATGGACGTCTTGTCGTCTTTGGGATCAAGCCCAACGCGCCAAAATCCGAGTTCGGTTACATTGTGCCCGGTGAGCCTGGCG
Organism: Pseudomonadota bacterium; assembly: GCA_039026935.1. Taxonomy (GTDB): domain Bacteria; phylum Pseudomonadota; class Alphaproteobacteria; order Rhizobiales; family MH13; genus MH13. Next base: position 2,427 of record JBCCLK010000017.1, on the reverse strand, counting down.
CTGATCTAACGACGGTCAGAAGCTTCGTTGAAAAACCCGATGCGCCGGCGGCGGCCGAGCTGATCTCTAATGGCGCGCTTTGGAACGCCGGTTACTTCATGATGCGTGGCGATGTTTTAGCCAGTGAACTCTTGCTCAACGCGCCAGACATCGCTCAGGCAACCGATCAAGCCGTCGCGAACTCAAAAGAAGACTTGAGCTTTCACCGTCTTGATCCCGAAGCGTTTTCTGCATCGCCAAAAATCTCATTCGACTACGCTGTCATGGAAAAAACGACGAAGGCTACGGTCGTGGCGGCTAGTTTCCGTTGGTCAGATACCGGAAGCTGGGAGGCGCTTTGGGAGATTTCTAGTAAAGACAAAGATGGCAACGCATTTCAGGGGCCAGTCAATGCCGTCGACGCGAAGAACTGTCTCGTCCTAAGCGAAGACGCCGTTACCGGACTGGTGGGTGTTGACGATCTTATCGTGACTGTCACAAGCGATGCTGTTCTCGTCGCTCACCGATCGCGCGCGCAGGACGTGAAGGGTTTGGTAGAACAGCTAAAGACAGACTCCGTTCCACAGGCCATAGAACATCGCCTCGTGCGCCGCCCCTGGGGCAGTTATGACGCGGTTGATGAAGGCGAACGGTTCAAGGTGAAGCGCCTCACAGTGCATCCTGGAGCGGCACTTTCTCTCCAGCGCCATGTCCATCGCGCTGAACACTGGGTGGTTGTACGCGGCGTTGCAGAGGTGACGATTGGCGACGAGGTTCAAAGGCTGGGAGAAAACCAGTCAACTTACATTCCACAGGGCGCGGTCCACCGCCTGGCCAACCCTGGCCATATCCCGCTCGAACTCATCGAAGTGCAGTCAGGCGCATACCTTGGCGAAGACGACATCGAGCGGCTGGAGGATGTGTTTGGGCGTGTTTGAGAGCGGGGTGATTACCATGAAAGGTTGATGACTTTCTGGGTACTACGCTTTCAATCCTGTTGAGAACGGTGTGTTTTAACAACCGAAGGTTCGTTTGATTGTTAGAACAGTCCGGCAAAACGCTGCAGCTTGCGAACGGTTATCTAGGCTGTTGAGAGCACGGATTAAGCCTGGAGTAGGGTTGTTCTAAGGACGGTGAACCCGCCCGGACTTTGTCGAATGTGCACTGTTTGGGCGACTTTTGTTAGTGATTCATAGGCTCTGTTTCCGTAGCAGGTGTGACGTCGGTGTTTGCAGTCTCAACTGCGTTTGAGTTTGAGAGCAACGCAAATAAGATGCCTGCTATACCTAGAAGAGCCCACCACCAGTGCTGCCATGCCCCGTGACTAACCCACATTACAACCCAAGCGCCGGCTAGTAGGGCCGAAAGGACTTTCGCGTCATTAGCCGACAACTCTCTCAGCTTTTGCCACGCCAACACAATGACGGCTGATGATAATGCAACACCTATTAAGCCAAGCTCGTACCAAATCTGGATTGAGAAGTTGTGCGGGTGTGTAAATCCAAGCGGATGAAACGTTAAGCCAAGTTCAGGGATGGTGACATTTCCAACGTTCGGATGGGTCAACGTAGCGGCTGACGCAGCTTGGATGCCTTGGCCTAGAAAAAAAGCGTCTGGTATCTGCGCTGCGTGAGCTGACCAGATGTAAAGCCACACAGTCTGGCTGGGGTATCCAACGACATCTAAGAGAGCATAGGGGATGTAAGCGTGCGCTGCCCAGGCAAGCACCGGTGCCAAGGCATGCGACAGCAAAAGTCCTGCAAAGCAGAGGTTGAGAAGGAACGAAGGCTTTACGACTTGGGCAACAAGCAAGGTTACGCTGATCACTACGATGGCAAGTTTTGCCGACTCCGAGTCCGATGAAAACGCCGTGAACCAGACGAGACCGACGACCGCCAATTTTAAAGCTAAGTGCCTGAGATTATTGTTCGTCAGGAACATCAATGGGGCCAAAATGGCTGTTGCGACGGCTGCACGGTTTAAACGAAATGGTTCTGTCGATCCTCCCAGGGCCTGGCGAACGGGGCTTCCATTATTAAGCTCCCAAAGTATCAAACAGGATGCAACGACCAGCGCTACAATAAATGCCCAGTGCATTTGCGGCAGTTTTCTCTGATCTGTACAAATAACCAGCAAGCAGACAGCAGCGACCGCGATTGCCACGTTGAACTGCAACCAGGCCTCCCATCCCCGCTGGAGTTCGGGTGTCCAGAGGAGACTTGAACTCGCAAACACTGTAAAGAACAGCCAAGCTATCGTCGCTCGATTGATCGGCAAGAATTTTCGGGTCCGCAAATTCGTGCGGTCGTTGGCACCTTTGGCGATGAAAGAGGTGACATGTGGCAAGACGAGTACAGCACAAACAGCAATGAGAAACACGAAGCTGATGTTGCGCGATAATGCTAGAGCAACCGGTGTGGACAGAAGAATGGCCGTAGCCGTGATGGT
>JBCCLK010000016.1:0-55051 GCA_039026935.1 Pseudomonadota bacterium | reverse complement strand
GGCGCAAGGACCCAACACACTATGACGACGGATGTGCATGACAGTTTGCACGCACCGCTAAAGCCGCGTGCGAAACGTGGGTCCTTCCTGGCCCATTTCCTGTCGCGTAAAGCCAGTCTTTGGGCGCTCCTTTTCACGCAGGCTGGAGGCGGTTTTCTGGCCGTTATCCTGACGTTGATCGTCGGCTGGATCATCGTCATCGATAATCCGCTCGGTGGTGAGCCAACAACTCAGGTCGCGATCGTCGCAGGCGCGCCAGAGACAGCGCCTTCCCAAACGGGTTTTTCACAGAACCCCGGCAACGGGTTCGCAACCGTGCCCGGAGATCTCCCCGGTGGTCCTCAGGTCCTTACCGTTCCACAGCCAGACATGCCGGAACTGGAGCCAGAACTTGCTCCCGGCTTCAATCAGGATGCCGCAACGCCTCGTTTTCTTGACGCTGGCCGTCTGACATCCACCGCCCATCCAAGCCTTGTGCAACGGTTCGATGCGCGGAGCTTTGTTCCGATCATGGGCGCCAACGGCGAACGTCCTTTGGATGCCTATGCACGCCCGCTCGAGGCTGGGACGATAGCGCCTGGTCAGCCACGCATTGCTCTTATCATCGGCGGGCTTGGCCTATCCCAGACATCGACCTTCCAAGTGCTCAGCCGCTTGCCGCCGGAGGCGACGCTCTCGTTTGCGCCGTATGGAAACTCGCTTGAGCGCTGGGCGACGCGCGCACGCCTTGATGGACACGAGTATCTTCTTGAAGTTCCGATGGAGCCCTTTGACTACCCCAACAACGATCCGGGCCCACACACGCTGCGTGTCGAGCTTGATCCCTTGTCCAATGTCGAACGGCTTCACTGGGCTTTATCGCGGCTGCCGACGCCGATTGGTTTGATCAACTATATGGGCGGCCGGTTCACCAGCGATGATGTGGCTCTTCGCCCTGTGCTTGCCGACGCTCTTAGCCGTGGATTGATGGTCGTTGATGATGGACGTTCTGCCCGCAGCCGTATTGGGTCGGTGGCTGGCACCATCCCTGTTCGTGCTGACACCACACCGGTGCTAGCAGCTGACGTGGTGATCGATGCACGTCTTGATCAGGAATCGATCGACAATCGTCTGACTCAGTTGGAAGCCTTGGCGCGCGACCGCGGTGTCGCCGTTGGTGTTGCCTCGGCTTTCCCTATCACGATCGAAACGCTTGAAGAGTGGACGAACACCCTTGCCAGAAAGGGCATTGCTCTCGTACCTGTCTCCAGTCTGGTTCGCTTCCCCAATCCCACATAGGACGTTCTGATGGCCAAAAAGACCCGCGTCCTGTCATCAGAAGACAAGGCGGCGCTTCCCTATCGTCCATGCGTGGGAACGCTTGTGGTGAACGCTCAGGGCCTTGTGTGGGCGGGGCGGCGGCTTCCCAATGAAGAGTACACCGATCAAACGCTTCTCTGGCAGTTCCCGCAAGGCGGGATCGATGAGGGTGAAGACGCTGAGAAAGCTGCGCTTCGCGAGCTTTACGAGGAAACGTCCATCAAGTCTGTCTCGTCGCTGGTTGAGATCGAAGGCTGGCTTACCTACGATCTTCCTGAAGAGCTGATTGGTACCGCGCTGAAGGGTAAGTATCGCGGCCAGAAGCAGCGTTGGTTTGTTTTCTCTTTTGAGGGCGATGACAGTGAGATCAATGTGCTGCATCCACCTGAAGGTGAGGAGGCGGAGTTTGACCACTGGGAATGGATGTATCTTGAAGACGTGCCGGCGCTAACCGTGCCGTTCAAAGTGGAACTCTATCAAACGCTAATTGACCGACTGCGCGGTCACGCTTCCATTACTTGGAAGTAGGCGGTTGGAAGTCGACGGTTCCCTGAGCCTCTAAGCCCGACGGTTGCGTTGGCTTTCCACTAAAAAGCGCAGGGTCATTGCTTTGTCGCCGTAAGGTTCCAACGTAGCCAGAGCGTCCGCTATGGTCGCGTCCAAGGTCTCCTGCGCACGTTCTTCGCCGAGGAGCCCCGGCCAGGTTGTCTTGCCAGCATCGCCATCTTTGCCGGTCTGTTTGCCTGCTTCTTCCGCGTTGGAGCGCACATCCAGAAGGTCGTCTGAAATCTGGAACGCAAGACCCAAGCTTTGGCCAAACCGGGCGACCCGCTGCATCTCTGCTTCAGGGGCGAGTGCAAGATGGGCACCAAGCACGCATGCAACTTCAATCAGCGCGCCGGTCTTCATCGCTTGCATAGCCGCCAGCGCATAGGTGTCTTTGATCTCCAGCGCTTCGCCGAACCGGCCTTCGGCAGCAAGGTCAAGCACTTGCCCGCCGACCATTCCGTCTGCACCGGCCGCACGCGCAAGATCACGCACCATCATCGCGGTTTTGGGGTGTCCGCAGGTTGCCACCACCTCAAAAGCAAGGGTGAGAAGTGCGTCGCCCGCCAGGATAGCCGTCGCTTCGTCGAACTCCTTATGGACCGCCGGCTGCCCGCGTCTCAAGTCATCATCATCCATCGAGGGCAGATCATCATGGATGAGCGAATAGGTGTGGATGCATTCCAGTGCCATGGCGACTTGCGGCGCGCCGGGCGGCAAGGTCGTTTTGGCATGGGTACCGCCGGTCAAAAGGTGCGCCACTTCCAGCACCAAAACGGGCCGGAGGCGTTTGCCGCCGGCCAAAAGTGCGTGCCGCATCGAAGCCACCAAACGCTCCGGTGCCTTGAGCTCAACGAGCAGCTGGTCCATATCGCGCGAGATGGATGCCGCTAACGCCTCAAAATGCGCCTTCGGATCGACAGCCGTTCCGCCCGGCGTATCGTCATTATCGGGGGACGGGCCCGAGGTGCGAGAATTTGAGGTGTCTTTATCAGCCATGGACCGGGCGTAACCAATGGCCAGCCGACAAACAAGCGCCTCAAAAGTGCAACCGACCGAACGGCGTTGGAGCCGTAGTATAAGGCGATTGTTGTTAGCCGCTGTCGCGGTCATGCTTGCGCCTTTTCTGCTAACACTTGCCTACAGTGTGGTCCCGCCCGTCACAACGCTGATGCTGCGTGATGTGGTGACGTTGCAGGGCTATGAGCGGCGCTGGATTAGGCTCGATGAAGCGGCTCCAGTTCTGGTGCACAGCGTCATCGCATCAGAAGATCAAACCTTTTGTGCGCACCACGGGGTGGAGTGGCAAGCGCTTCAAGAGCAGTTTGAGCGCTGGAGGGCAGGCGAGGATGCGCGCGGTGCGTCGACGCTCACAATGCAGATCGCGCGCAACCTCTTCCTCTGGCAGGGTCCATCCCCGATCCGAAAGGCGCTGGAAGTGCCTCTCGCAGTTTGGTTGGATGCTGTTCTTTCCAAACCTCGTTTGATGGAACTCTACCTGAACATCGTTGAATTGGGAGACGGCGTCTACGGCTTTGAGGCCGCCAGCGAGCGCGCCTTCGACCGCTCGGCAGCAGATGTTTCACGTCAGCAAGCCGCCCGGCTGGTCGCTGCTTTGCCCCTGCCGTTGGAGCGTGATGCAGCGCGCCCAACGCGGCGCCAGGCAGCCCTTGCAGGTGTCATTCAAGGCAGGGCCCGGCAGATGGGCGCCTACATTGGCTGCCTGGAGCTGCCAGCATGACAAAATCGAGCATCGGGGCTTTGCAGATGGACCTGCTGTCTGTATAGGACGGCATCCCGAATTTGGCGAAGTAGAGTGTGGCGCAGGCCCTGCGCACTTCTTTGGTTCGCCGCATCGCACGCCATTTTGGCACGCAAGACGAGTTTTGGAGAGAAGAGATGGCTGTTCCGAAGAGAAAAGTCAGCCGCATGAAGCGCGGATTTCGCCGCTCTGCGGATGGTCTGTCGGCGCCGACCTATGTGGAAGACAAAGATTCCGGCGAGCTTCGCCGCCCGCACCATGTGGATCTGAAGTCTGGCATGTATCGTGGTCGCCAGATCCTTGAGCCGAAAGACGATTAATCGTCCTTTTGCTTTTATTGACAGTTCAAACGGGGCCAGTCGCGAGACTGGCCCTTTTTGTTTCTCCTTCGTTGCACTTCGTGCGAGATCTAAATGGCATGCGTTGCGCTTTCGCCTTTCCGCTGACCATCCTATCACTGGCTGTTTGCGCCGCCCTTGTCGATGCACTGGTCGGGCTTTGGATCAGCCTGAACGTCGCCCGCCGAGATGTTGCGACTTCACCAGGCGGTTCGTTCTAATCTGGCTTCATCCCGCCTCAGTCAGTCACACCAACTTTTCCGATGGCGGTGATGCCAGCGAGGGCGGCAATCTCATCATTGTCAGACGTGTCGCCTGTGATGCCGACAGCGCCGAGAAGCGTGCCCGCCTCATCCTTGATCAAGACACCGCCTGGCACAGGCACGATTTTACCACCCGATACGTTCGATAGACCTTCCAGAAAATGGGGGCGACCTTCGGCCTGGGCGTTCAGCCAGCGGGAGCCTTTGCCAACGGCAAGCGCGCCATAGGCTTTGCCCTTGGCGATCTCAAAACGCATCATGGAAGCGCCATCTGCCCGCTGAAACGCTTGCACATGGCCGCCTTCATCAAGCACGCACACCGACAAGGGTTGAAACTGTTTCGCCTGTCCTTCGGCCATCGCGGCTTCAATCAGACGGTTGGCATCGGCGAGGCTGAGTGGCATGGGGTGTCTCCTGGGCGCTTGTATGTGTTTGAATACGTGCTAGCGCGTACCGCGCGCGCAGGTCAGGCGCAAGAATCAACGGTCCCTGTGTCGCGCGAAACTGTTTTGCATTTTAGAAAGGTCGTCCCATGCCTGCCCCTATGAGGAACTTTCAAAGACCAGGCCGGTCGCCAGCGCGGGGCACCCGCCGCATGGCAGCAACCTCCCACACAGCAGCAACGACAGTTGCGCTCGATGTGATGGACAAGGGCGGCAATGCGGTTGACGCAGCGCTCGCCGCCTCTGCCGTGTTGAGCGTTGTCGAGCCGCAGATGACGGGGCTGGGTGGTGATTGCTTCGCGCTTGTCGCACAGCCTGATGGGTCTCTGGTGGGGGTCAACGGTTCAGGTCGTGCACCGGCAATGCTATCGGCAGACATGCTGCGGTCTGAGGGTCATGAGACGGTCCCCTTCACCCACGTGCATTCCATTACGGTTCCTGGTGCGCTGCGCGGTTTTGAATATTTGGCGAGCTATTTTGGCACCACGCGGTTCCGCAATCTGGTTGAGCCAGCCATCAAGCTTGCCCGCGACGGATGGATCGTCGCTGACCGGGTGGCCTATGACTTCGCCAAACCAGAATTTGCGGGCCAAGTAGAAGCCGATCCTGTGCTGTCGCGCGTATTCCGTCCGCAGGGGCAAATCCCCGTTGCTGGCGATCGTCTCGTCTGGCCGCAACTTGCCAACACGCTTGAGGCGATCCAACGCGGTGGGGTGGATGCGTTCTACACCGGTGACATAGCGCGGGACATTGTTGCTCATGTGCGTGATCGTGGAGGCGTCATGAGTATGGCTGATTTTGGAACCTGCAAGGCGGACGCTGTGACTCCAATCACCGCTGACTACCGAGGCCTGACAGTGGCTGAACTGCCACCCAATGGGCAGGGTGTAACTGCTCTGATCGCGCTCAAAATCTTAGAGCGCTTTGATCTGGCGCGTCTTGATCCTGATGGGCCAGACCGGCTGCATCTGGAGCTTGAGGCATGCCGCGCGGCTTACAGTGTGCGCGATGCGTTTGTCGGCGATTTTGAAACCTCCGTTGATGTGCAAAAGCTCTACAACACGGCAGCGATCGATAAGCTCGCAGAGCAAGTGAGCCCGGATGCGCGTAACGCAAACTTTGACCTTCCAGAGGTTCCAGACTCCGACACCATCTATCTGTGCACCGCTGATGATGAGGGCCGGATGGTGTCGCTCATCTACTCCATCTATGGAGATTTTGGCGCCATGACCGCGACCGAGGAGACGGGCATCGTGCTGCAAAACCGGGGGGCTTGCTTTAACCTCACACCCGGTCACGCCAATGAGTTGCAGGGCGGTAAGCGTCCCATGCACACCATCATACCGGCGATGGCCCTTCAAGACGATAAGCCTGTGATGACGTTTGGCGTCATGGGTGGGGCGTACCAGCCCGCTGGTCACGCGCACTTCATCACCAATATCGTGGACTACAGCATGGATGTGCAGGCCGCACTCGATGCGCCGCGGGTGTTCTGGGACAAAGGCTCAGAAGATCCTATTGTCGAGGAGCCGCTTGTTGACACCGTGCTCGATGGGCTGAAAGCCAGGGGTCATGCCGCAAAGCCCGCCGATCATCCGGTGGGCGGTGGTCAGGCGATCTGGCGCGATCCTGCGACCGGTACCCTTACCGGGGGGTCTGACCCGCGCAAGGATGGCTGCGCAGCGGGTATCTAGGCGTCCATGCACGATCTTGCTTGCTAAACCTTCCTGCTAAGCCTCGTTTGCTTAATCCCGCCGCTTTAAATGGCGCGTGAGAAACCAAGGCTCATCGACAGGTCAGCGCCTTGCGCCGTCGTTTCATACCGAGCCGCCGTGCGTGTTGCAGGCGGCAGCGGCATAAGCGCAGCGTTTCTCATTGTGTCATGCGAGCTAATGAGCTGTGCCACGATGCCCATGTTGAGCGCCTGGCCGTTTGCCCGTGCCTCGCTCGCGCGACGCTCGCGCTGCCATGGCGAGGCGCTCGAAACAGGCTCAACAGCATCAATCGTCTCTTGCTGCGTGCTGGCCTGGTAGCGGTTGTTGAGCGCAGTGTCTCCAGCCCGCTTCCAGCTCAATCCAGCTTGGTTGATAGGTCCAATCACCTTAGGCCGCTCCACACCATCCTGATAAACACCCCGCTGGCTTCCCTGTCCCGATATGGGTGGTGGCCATCGGTATGTTGTTAACGTTTTGTTAAACTATCAGACACGGTGCGAGATGGCGAGCACAAGCGCTCACTGTCGTAAACCGACGTGGTGAAGGGAGAAGGTAAACAGCGCGGGAAGCTCACCGAGCAGGCATCAAAGCCCCGTGTAGCCGGCGCTGCTAGTCGTCGTTGCTGATCGAATCAAGCTTTGTTTGCATGGCTGAGAGCTGCGCGCGCAGTTCCGCGATGCTTGGATCGTCAGCCTTGGTTTTGGCCTCTGTGCCGGAGTCAGTCTTGGCGGCTGCCGCAGGTGTGAAGGGCGTGAACATAGTCATCGCACTGGCCATCGCCTTTTGGAACATTTCCATGTTCCGTCGGGTCTGGTCCTGCATCGCGCCGCTCATGTTGCTCATAGCGCCCAGCGGGGTTCCATCGAGAGAGTGCGACATGGCCTCTCGGATTTTCTCCTGCTCAGCGACGAAAGCGTTGATCGAATGCTCCAAATAGCTCGGCACAACCGCCTGCATGGAATCATCGTAAAAGCGGATCAGCTGGCGTAGCACCGCGATGGGCAGAAGATTTGTGCCTTTGTTCTCCTGTTCAAAGATGATCTGCGTCAGAACAGAGCGGGTCAGTGCCTCGCCGCTCTTGGCGTCCTGCACCACAAAATCTTCGCCGCCCTTCACCATCTGCGCCAAGTCATCCAACGTGACGTAGGTAGATGTGCCCGTGTTGTACAAACGACGGTTTGCGTACTTCTTGATCACCGTTGCAGGTGGCTGGGAACCGGTATCTGAGGGCATGGCCATCCGGTGTCTCCTTGTGGGCCGCTTGTCGTCTGGCACCTGGGTGGCTACCCCAATCGGTGCAAAAGTCAGCGAGGTTTGAACCAGTGCAAAGTTGAGTAGGTATGACGCACTCTCGAACAAAGCACAACTGACCGCGCATTTATGATCTATCAGAGCGAACAATGAAAAAAGTTGATTGTCCTCAAAGCGTCGCGCCACCCAATGATCAATTGACAGGCGCGGCTTCTGGCGTGATTGCATGATATGTAGCGGCGACATGGACTTTGGTCTGTGATCGCAGGAGGTCGCGCCGGGCGGGTTGGTGATTAGGTGTCTGCACCCGTCGGTTTTTAGGTACTGATCAAGTGCCCTTTGAGGGCCAAGTCCGGGAGAAACGTTCATGACTTCAGTTGTTATCGCCTCGGCGGCACGCACGCCGGTGGGTTCCTTCAACGGAGCCTTTGGCACCGTTGCGGCGCACCAACTCGGCGCGACCGCCATCAAAGGCGCGTTGGACCGTGCCGGTGTTTCGCCGGAGGAAGTAGACGAGGTGATCATGGGGCAGATCCTCTCAGCTGCGGAAGGTCAGAACCCCGCCCGCCAGGCGTCGATCGCGGCTGGGTGTCCGAAAGAGACAACCGCTTGGGGCCTCAATCAGCTTTGCGGATCAGGGCTGCGCGCGGTGGCGCTCGGCATGCAGCAGATCACCAATGGTGACGCTGACATCATTGTGGCGGGTGGTCAGGAATCCATGTCGATGGCCCCACACGCCATGCATTTACGCGGCGGCGTGAAGATGGGTGAGGCTAAGATGACCGACACCATGATGTATGACGCGCTTACCGACGCGTTCCACAACTATCTGATGGGTGTGACGGCAGAAAACGTGGCCAAGCAATGGCAGCTCACCCGCGACGAGCAGGATCAGTTCGCGGTCAACTCACAGAACAAGGCGGAGGCGGCGCAGAAGGCCGGAAAGTTCAAAGACGAGATCGTTCCGCACACCGTGAAAATGCGCAAGAAAGAGATCATCGTCGACGAAGATGAGTATGTTAAGCACGGCGTGACACTCGATGGCATTTCCGGTCTGCGACCCGCTTTCGACAAAGAAGGCACCGTGACGGCAGCGAACGCGTCCGGCATCAATGATGGCGGCGCGGCTACGGTTCTCATGACCGAAGAGGAAGCCTCCAAGCGCGGCATCAAGCCGATGGCGCGCATCGTCTCCTGGTCAACCGCAGGCGTTGATCCGGCGATTATGGGCACCGGACCAATTCCAGCTTCCCGCAAAGCTTTGGAAAAAGCCGGTTGGAAGGTCGATGACCTCGATCTCGTGGAAGCCAATGAAGCGTTCGCTGCGCAGGCCTGCGCGGTGAACAAGGATATGGGCTGGGATCCAGAGATTGTGAACGTCAATGGCGGTGCGATTGCGATCGGTCACCCTGTTGGAGCCTCCGGGGCACGCGTCCTCAACACGCTCCTGTTCGAGATGCAAAAACGCGATGCCAAAAAGGGCCTCGCCACGTTGTGCATCGGCGGGGGCATGGGCGTTGCCCTGTGCGTGGAACGCTAGTGGAGATGCGCCAAAGAAAAAGATGCGTTGAACGCTAAGCTTCAACTCTCATCATTCTGATCCAACATCTATCGGGCAAGGCGCCGGTAAGTGCGCCACCCGATCCTTCCCTACACAATCGAGGAAACATCCATGGGTAGAGTAGCACTGGTCACCGGCGGTAGCCGTGGCATTGGCGAAGCCATTTCTAAAGCCTTGCAGGTCGATGGCTGCACAGTCGCGGCGACCTACGCCGGTAATGACGCCAAGGCAGCCGCCTTCACGGAGGCCACCGGCATCAAGACGTACAAATGGAACGTCGGTGATTATGACGAGTCAAAGGCCGGCATCGCGCAGGTCGAAGCCGACCTCGGTCCCATCGAAATCGTGGTGGCCAATGCTGGCATCACCCGCGATGCGCCGTTTCACAAAATGGTGCCAGACCAGTGGAACGATGTGATCGCCACCAACCTGACCGGCGTGTTCAACACCGTGCATCCTGTCTGGCCAGGCATGCGCGAGCGCGGATTTGGCCGGGTTATCGTGATCTCATCCATCAACGGACAAAAAGGCCAGTTCGGGCAGGTCAACTATGCTGCCACCAAGGCCGGCGACATTGGCATTGTCCGGTCGCTGGCGCAGGAAGGCGCGGCCAAGGGCATCACCGCCAACGCCATCTGTCCAGGTTACATCGCGACCGAGATGGTGATGGCGATTGACGAGGAAATCCGCGGCAAGATCATCAAGGGCATTCCTGCTGGTCGCTTGGGTGAGCCGAGCGAGATCGCCCGGTGCGTGAGCTTCTTAGCCTCAGACGATGCAGGCTTTATCAACGGCTCGACGATTTCGGCGAACGGCGCTCAATACTTCTCATAACGAGCACCTCTCGTAGGTCTCCGGGTTGTTTCTGCGAGGGCTCTGTCAGAGCCCTGCGCGGTCGCTTCCCGGCGCCGTGGGTTGTTGATACGTTTTGAAAGGCGGGCCTAAGGCGCGCCTTCTTTCTTCATGCGCTTTTTCTTCATGCGCTTTTTCTTCATGCGCTTTTTCTTCATGCGCTTTTTCTTGGCGCGTTTTTTTGACCCGCCTTCTTCTTGGCCTCATTTTGACGCTCGGTGTTTCAACGTCCTTAACCCGCATTATGCTAAGCACATGAGATATGTAGCGATCTCACTGAGCTGTTGAGAACCAAAGCCCCGTGTCCAGCACCACACTCTCCAGACGCCAGCAGCGCCAGCAATCTTTGTCGGCCGAGGGTATCCGCGAGCGCGCGCGCAGACCTTGGCGCTGGCGAAGCGAGTGTGTTGGCGCCATCTCGGTTGGGTTTGTCGCCTTACTAGGCGTGGTGCTTCTACCGCATCTTTTTCGCCATACGCTGCTGATCCATCTTGATCAGGCGCGTTTGCATGCAGGTGTGGGCATTCTCGCCTGTGGTCTTGTGTTCGCTATCTTTGGCGCACGGCTGCGCGCGTTTCTTAGCGCTGTGATCGGCGTGGTCATCCTGGGGACCGTCGGCTTCTTTTTTGTCAGCATGCAGCTGCCAATGGCCGCCGATCGTGATCCTGAGCTGACACTGGTCTCGTTTAACGTGTTGGGGGTCAATCCGCGCGGCGAGGAGATTGCACGCTACCTTGTTGATACAGCGCCTGACATTGCGCTCATTCTAGAAAACGAGCCTCTGCATGATCAAACAGCTCTCTTGACCCCGGTCTTCCCGTTCACCGCTGGCTGCGTCGACGGCGGGCGCTGCGACATGGCCGTTCATTCACGCTACCCTTTGCGGGATATTGAGGTGCTGCCCTTCTTTACAACCGAAGGACGTTTAATCCGCGCCCGCATCGATCTTCCAGGGCGTGATGTGACGTTACTGGCAGCGCATCTTACAAAACCGTACCATGGTGCGTGGCATGGGTTGCAGATGGATATCTTGGTGGATCAGTTGGCGCGGATTGAGGGGCCTGTTATCCTTGCAGGGGATTTCAACTCGCAAGCCTTTGTGCCCGCGTTTCGCGAACATCTCATCGAGGCGTCCGGTATGCGTCTGATTTCTGGCATGCGCCCAACCTGGCCGGCGTTGGAGGCGGGGCCTTTGAGTTATGCAGGGTTTGCAATCGACCATGTGCTGGCGCGAGGCGATGTGGTCCCCATCTCTGCCGACCGCATTGATGACCCCATGGGTTCAAACCACCACGGGCTGATCACACAGTTTGATCTGGATGGCCAATAACTCGCCAGATATTGGAGTGTTTTTTTACCGCTCTGGCACGACATCAATAACCGCTTTCTTGTCGCCTGAACCAGGCTCTTCTGAAATGAGGCGCGCAAGAAGCTCTTCCACTTCATCACCGCCTCCTTCACTCACTGGAGGTTCAGCCGCTTTGGTAACAGGTGCGGGCGCTTGCGGCGTTGCGGCGGACGGAGCTGTCAAATCGGCGAACAGCGCGTCTATATCGTCGTCCGCAGTTGCATCCACGGATGCTGGTTTGGGCTGAGGCGCTTTGCTTTCATCGAGATCGGCAAGGTCTGCGGCGAGCGCATCTTCCAACTCAGCACCCAAATCATCATCGAAAGGGTCGCTCAGAGCGCTGGTAAGTGCGTCCTCAAGTTTGCCAGGATCATCAGCGCTATTATCGCTATTGCCAGTCTTCGATGTGCTGCTCGCTGGCTCGCTGGTCGTAGTCCTATAACTAGCTTCCTTGTTGATCGCGGGCGCAACGACATCGGCGTCAGCCGTTGCCGAGGGGAAGGTTTTGCTCGCCGGTTTAGCCACCGGGGAGACGCTGACAGATGCTGCGTCTTCTGGCTGTTTGCTCAGACGCTCGCTTGCGGTTGCAGTGCCCGCTCCGGTGCCCGATCCTGCAGACGTGATGCGTGATCGTAAGGAAAGTGCAGGTCGGTCGGCATCAGTGCTGGAAGAACTCCGTGTCGTGACGCTGCTTGTCGGCGTCGCCAGAGACGGCCTAAACCTTGGTGTCTCTTTCGTCTCCAAGCTTGCTTTCAAAGACGCTGATCGCTCCGATAGGCGCGGGCTCGTTGTGGATGGCTCAGCCTTGTCAGCTGCTGATTTCGCCATGAGGACTGGCTCTGGTCGGGATACATCTTTACCCGCTGGCCAAGCGTCGCCCTCATCGTCCTTGGTATCTGGCGCTGCGGGTGACGCTGCAGATGGTGCAGAAGGCACCGCGGATGGTGATGCCGAAGATGGTATCACCGTAGCAGACGGTGCCTCTGTTTTATCCTTTGCATCCATCTCGAACAGGCTCACATCAATGTGCCTATCGGTCAGCGCTACAAGAGATGCTGGGGCAGTCTCGTTCTTGGCAATAGTGACGGACATCAAGTGGCCGCGCGCAAGACGTGCCAGCGATGTAACGTCTGCGGGGCCGCCTAGCACGATCATCTCGCGATACTCAGTCTCGCTGGAGACCAAGAGTGCTGCGTCGATGGCCAGCCGGATCAGCGTGTCATCGCTGTTGGACGTGTCGATCACCTCAAAGCCAGCCTCACGATAAGCAGCGCGCCGATGGCCACCCACCCGCGAGGAGCAATAAGCTTGCAACACGGTCAGCGATCTATCCTTCTCCCCCGGTGTCTTGGATAGGGTCTCACGGATAGAAACGGGGCTCACAGGCCCTTTGGCCGAAGTTTCCAATCCGTGCACATCGACAAGGAGGAGGCTGGACATCAAGAAAGCCCTTTATATCTGTGTGCGTCGTGCCCTTCGTTGGAAAATAACGCACAAACATCAAAACATAACACCGCAGCACCAAACATCACCCCAAAGGTGTGTTCACCTAAAAAGGCTTTTCCCGGTGGCGAGCCGTCGTGACCCGCGTCAGGTACACAGTGCTGTGCCGCAAGACCAAACCTGCGCGGCCTCCTCTAGCAGACCTTAGAAGACGGCAAAATTGAGATTAGGTCGGTTTGGCCGAGCGCGCGTAACCCTTCTGCCGGGTCACGCTTTGTTTCAAAATCCTTCGGGCGTCAAGCGCTCTGGCCGGGCGTCAAGCGCTCTGGCCGGGCGTCAAGCGCTCTGGCGTGGAACCGGTCGCCAGTCGGGCGACGCCATTTCAAAGCCTGAAAACTCAAAGCCCGGTGCAACCGTGCAACCGACAAGCGTCCATTCCCCAAGACTCTCTGCTGTCTGCCACCATCCAGCGGGCACCGCGATTTGCGGCCTCTCACCCACGGTAAGGTTGGTACCCAGCCGATGAGCTTGCGCATCGTGGCCATTAGGCGAAAGGGTAAGCGCGAGAGGTGCACCGGCGTACCAATGCCAGATTTCAGCCGCGTCTACCTTATGCCAAGCAGAGCAGTCACCAATGCCAAGCGCGTAGTAGATGGCTGTACCGACGGAGCGACCGTCGTTTTCGCTCATGTCTCGAAATGTTTCGCGAAAATAGCCGCCTTCGGGGTGGGGTTCGAGCTTTAGCGTTTCGATAACGTCGGCAAGTTTCATGCGTGGTTCTTCCTGCGCTTTGCTCCGTTCTGGCGAACGACCGCTACAGCGATGTTACCGATCTGCAAATGCCAGCCGTAGCCCTAACAGTCCGAAGGCTGCAGCGAAGGACCGGCGCAGCCACGCCATGATAGCCGGGCGGGAGATGACATAGTCGCGCGCCAGCGCTGCGCAGGCGCCATAGACGACAAATACGATGAAGGTCAGCGCCATGAATGTCGCCGCAAGACCAACCATGAGCGCCGTCGGGTGGGACGCGGTTGCTGGCACGAACTGAGGCAAGAACGCTAGGAAGAACAGGGACAATTTTGGATTGAGAATGTTGATGAGCGTCCCGGTGCGCGCCGTTTGCCAGGCGGTTCGCTCTTTCCTATCCTGATCAACACTCAAGGCGCCACCTTCTTTCAAGATCGTCCAAGCCATGTAGAACAGGTAGAGGACGCCAGCATACTTGATCAGTTGGAACGCTACCGCTGATGTGTGCAGCAGAGCTGCGAGGCCGACAATACTCGCCAGCATGTGCGGAACGATGCCAAAGGTGCAGCCAAGCGCCGCGACAGCACTTGCCTTGAAGCCGCGCCCGAGCCCGATGGCAAGCGTGTAGAGAACGCCCGTGCCCGGCAGCAGGATGATCACCATGGAGGTGATCAGAAACTCAATCGACATGGTTTTTTCTTTCCACTGTGCGCTGATCCATCACCTCAACTCCAACGGATGAGCCCGATGATCGCAGATGCAGCATAGAAGGCTTGCAGCGCGAGGAAAGCCCATCGTCGGTCGATAAAGCCCCATCCGGCGAACAAAAGCGCTGAAATAAGCAAAAGCGAGAAGCCGAGGATTTCGTTGCCGGTGTTGGATGCGATAAGAAGCGCATAGGCCATCGCGGAGACCGAGCCAGTCACCTCAAAGATCGTGATCAGCCGTTTGCGGTTTTCAGTTTGCCGAGGCGGGTTCGGTTTGTTTGTCATGATTGGGTCATATCGTCGGTAGGAGAGGTGTATGCGTGTTGCTGCTTGAAGTAGGTCCTCAAGATCTGACGTAGGTTGCCATAGTGTGCGAACGAGGGGGCTCATCCAGAGAACTCCTCACGAAAGAACTCCGCGTCAATGAACTCTCAGCCAGTCTATTCTTATCGGGTGACCTCACGGATTGGCGAAGGCGGCGATGCTCCCCCAGGCGCCATCTTCCCTTATTGGAGTTTTACCAAGACGGCGATAGCCATATGTGCGCTGCAGCTGGTAGAACGGTCAAAGTTGACGCTTGATGTCCGCCTGCCGCAGCAACCTTTCACGCTTCGTCATCTCTTACAGCACACGTCTGGTTTGCCAGACTATGGCCCGCTACCAGCCTATCATGCCGCCGTTGCCCGTCAGGACGAGCCCTGGTCGAGGCAGATGTTTGTGGATGCTGCCCTGGCGCAGGGCATGCTCTTTGAACCGGGTGACGGGTGGTCGTACTCCAACATCGGCTATGGCTATGTTCGTGATCTCATTGAAAAGACAACCGGGCAGTCGATAGGCTCGATGATGTCTGATCATCTGTGTGAACCGCTTGGACTGTCGACGGTCGAGTTTTGGGACACGACCGAACAGTCGCGCAGCCTGCATTGGAAAGCTGCGAAGGACTATGATCCACGTTGGGTCTTTCATGGCTGCCTTATAGGCTCTGCAGCGGATGCTGCGCGCATGTTGCATGCCCTTTTTGAAGGCCAGCTTCTTGGCTCAGATAGCCTCACTGAGATGCTCGGAACGCTAGAGCTTGGCGGGCTGCTTCCTGGGCGACCGTGGGTCCAGTGCGGGTATGCGCTTGGTTTGATGTCTGGCGAGATGGCCAGCGTCGGGCGTGCCATCGGGCACTCTGGCGCAGGGCCCTTCAGCGTCAACGCTGTGTACCATTTCCCAGATAGACCTGACCCCGTCACAGTTGCCTATTTCACAGACGGCACGGACGAGGGTGTGGCAGAGTTTGCTGCTAAGGCGATTGCGGTAGAGGCCTAGCCTTTCATTCGCGCCCTGGAAGAAGACAAAGCATCCCTAGAAGCTATCCTTGGCCGACCGAAGACGGGCGAAATTCGCCGCGTCGGTCGCCTTGAGGAAGGGATTGAATGTCAGCTCGTCGGCAAGCCGCGTGGGCACGGTTGGCTCGCCTCGTGCCCGTGTGTCTACAATTCGCTGAGCGTGCGCCTGAAGCGCGGTGTCGTCAGGGTTTATGGTAAGCGCGAACCGCGCATTGGCCTCAGTGTATTCGTGGCCGCAAAACACCAGCGTTTGAGGATCGAGTGCCGCGAGCGCTTGTAAACTGACATGAAACTGGTCGGGCGTTCCCTCAGCCATCCGACCGCAACCGAGCGCAAAGAGCGTATCTCCAACAAGGGCGATTTTGTCTTTCTCGTTGACATAAGCCACATGGCCTACAGTGTGACCCGGCGTGTCGAGAACGAGAAAGCGCATCTCTCCCACAGCCACTGTGTCACCCGGTGATACCTCCACATCAAGCCGCGGGAGCCGATGTGCGTCCGCTGCATTGCCGACGACCGACACATCGAAGCTGGAGCGGATCCCTCCCACACCGTCGATATGATCGTCGTGGTGATGGGTGATAAGAATGTGCGTGGGTGTCCAACCCGTCGCTTCGATGGCCCGGCGTGTCGCCATCTCTTCGGGCACATCAACCAGCGCCACGGCCCCGCTTGCAGGGTCGCGGATCAGGACGCCGTAGTTATCCGATCGGCAAAGATAAAGATGATAATCCATAGTGCTATCCGAAGAGCTCTTTCTAGCGAGGTCGCCAAAGTCGCGGTAAAGATGCGATCATGCAAGTTGATATCATTGATCTGCGGGACTTTTACACCAGCAAACTGGGTCTGCTCACCCGCGGTTATCTGCGCGCGGCACTACGCAGGCATTTGCCCGATGCGAAAGGCATGGACATTGCCGGGATCGGTTTTGCCAACCCCTTTCTCGGGCAGTTTCGCGATGAGGCCGAGCGGCTTGTTAGCTTGATGCCAGCGGTGCAGGGCTGTGTGAACTGGCCCATGGGCGGGCCGAACGCGTCCGCGCTGGTTGATGAAGACAGTCTGCCGCTTCCCAATGCGTCGCTCGACCGGGTATTGCTTGTGCACGCGCTGGAGGTGTCACCGCATCCCGCTCAGCTTCTTGAAGAGGTGTGGAGGGTGCTGGCGCCAGGTGGGCGGATGCTCGCCGTGGTGCCCAATCGCCGGGGCCTTTTGGCGCGGCTGGATTCCACCCCGTTTGGTCATGGCCGCCCCTTCTCACGCGGGCAGATGATCCGCCTGTGTCGGCAAACGCAGTTTTCGCCCACCGCCTGGTCCGAAGCGCTGCACTTCTTCCCCTTCGACAATCGGATGGCGCTTCAGTCTGCCGGTTTTTTTGAGCGCATGGGGGCGAGCGTTTTGTCACCGCTGGGCGGCGTGATCATCTTGGAAGCCACCAAGCATATGTTCCGTGGCCTGCCGGTGACCGAAGGCGCCAAAGTGCGTGCCAAACCTGTGCTGGTGCCCGCTGGAGCTGTGCCAAACTAACTCGCCTGTCGCTGGGCTTTCTTGATCTGTTGTTCGCGGTAGAGGGTAAAGAGTCCTGCTCCAATGACCATGATGGAGCCAATGATCATTCCGGTATCGGGCACCTCGCGAAAAACCAGAAAGCCGAGGATCAGCGCTGCAACAAGCCGTGTGTATCGGTAGGGTGCGACAGCTGAAATCTCCCCCATGCGCAGCGACAGTGTGATGGCGTAGTAGCCAGCCATCCCAAAAACACCGCCCCCGATGACGAACGCCCAGGCCGCAGGCGCCAGACCCTGAAACAGCGGCTCGTTTTCCATCACCAAATGCATCACGAGACCCATCGGGATGAGAAGTACCGCTACATAGGTCACGATGGAGAACGTCGAGAAACCCGTCTTCACTTGCCGGGTGACAAGATCGCGGGTCGCCAGTCCCAGTACGGCCAAAAACGCCCAGATGATATCAAGGCTGTAGCCTTCCGCGCTGGGGCGGATGATGATCATCACGCCCGCAAAGCCAATGAGAATGGCTGTCCAGCGTCGCCAGCCAACTGTCTCTTTCAAGAAGATCGCCGCACCCACCGTGATCACCAGCGGCTGCACTTGCAGGACGGCTGAGAGTTCCGACAGAGGCAACAGTGTTAGCCCCGTGATGATCGCCATGGCCGCCAAGAGATCGCCTGCGGTTCGTGCCGCGATCATCTTGTCGCTCGCGATCGCCTTGATAAACGCAGGCGTTGGCTGTTCGCCGTCACGCAACATCATCGCGCCATACACAAGACCGCCCAAGATGCCCTTAATCATGATGATCTCGCCGGGGCTCGCTTCCCCGCCACTCCCATCAGCACTGCCAAGTGTGCCGGCGAGCTTGATGGCCGCATCATCAATAGCAAACAGCACCATGGACGCTGCCATCAAAAGAATAGCGCGGATGTTGGAATCTGTTTGCGACGCGGCGCTCGTGGTCACGTCGCCTCGGCCTTGTGGGGACCATCGCCTCGCCTAAGAACAAAAATGCCCTGCGCGCCAATCAGGTTCCAAAGCGCCCAAGGCGCATTGGGCCCCAGTCTACGCCCGGCACTGTCGAGGGCAACGCTCTCTTCGATTGTGGCACCCACGGTTTTGCTCAACGACACGAAGTCGCGAAGGGTGCAAAAGTGAATGTTGGGCGTGTCGTACCAGGAATAGGGCAGTGACTTTGTCACCGGCATTTCACCGCGCAACAAAAGATGCAGTCTTGCTCGCCAATTGCCGAAGTTTGGCACGGTGACAATTGCGCGGTCTCCAATGCGCAAGAGCTCTTCGAGAACCTTTTTGGGGGCCTGTGTCGCCTGCAAGGTTTGCGACAGGATCACCACATCGAAAGCGCCGTCGGGATAAGTGGCCAGATCCGTGTCGGCATCCCCCTGGATCACAGAGAGCCCCCGCGCCACGGCCTCGTTCACCCCGGCCTGGCTCAACTCAAGGCCGCGGCCGTCAACGCTTTTGCGCGTCTGCAAGAAAGCCAGCAGCGTACCGTCGCCGCATCCTACATCGAGAACCCGCGCGCCCTCAGGCACGAATTTTTCGATGATGGCGTAGTCCACGCGGGCACGCGCCACCGTCACGGAACAGTCCTCGGCGATGGATCGTTTGCGGCAGTCAGCCCTTCTTTGTCGGCCACGCTCGATAGGAACGCATGGACGGTTGTGAACAGTTCAGGCTCCTCGAGAAGGAAGGCGTCGTGTCCACGGTTGCTCTCGATTTCCACGAACGAGACCGGCGCAGTGGTTGCATTGAGCGCGTGCACGATAGCCCGGCTCTCCGACGTAGGGAATCGCCAGTCGGAGGTGAAGGAGATGACGCAGAAGCGCGCGCTGGACCCGGCGAACGCGTTTGCCAGTACGCCGCCATAGTCCGCGGCGAGGTCGAAATAGTCCATTGCCCTGGTCACGTAGAGATAGGAGTTGGCATCGAACCGGTCCACGAAGCTCATCCCCTGGTGACGCAGATAGCTCTCGATCTGGAAATCGGTATCGAAGCTGAAGGAAATGCCGGACCTGTCCTGAAGCGAGCGGCCGAACTTCGATTGTAGGGCGTCATCGGACATGTAAGTGATGTGTGCTCCCATCCGCGCCACCGCCAGGCCCTTTGTGGGCCGGGTGCCTGCTGCTGCGTAGCGTCCGCCGTTCCAGTCCGGATCCGCCATCACGGCCTGCCGCCCGACCTCATGGAAGGCGATGTTCTGGGAGGAATGTTTGGCCGCTGCCGCTATAGGAATCGCGCTTGCGAGCCGCTGCGGGTAGCGCGCTGCCCACTGCAACACCTGCATGCCGCCCATCGACCCGCCGATGACGCAGATCAGCCTTTCGATCCCCAAATGGTCAATGAGGATCCTTTGCGCATCGACCATGTCGGCAATCGTAACGAGCGGAAAAGATAGGCCGTACGGTTCGCCCGTTTGCGGATCTGTTGAACACGGCCCGGTGGAGCCCATGCAGCCACCCAGCACGTTGGCGCAGATGAGAAAGAAACGATCCGTGTCGAGCGGCTTACCGGGACCGGCCAGCGTCTCCCACCAACCAGATTTGCCCGTTGCCGGGTGTGTTCCCAACATATGCTGGTCACCGGTAAGCGCATGGCAGACAAGAATCGCGTTTGATTTGTCGGCGTTTAGCGTGCCGTGCGTTGTGTACGCGATCTTGCTCTGGGTCAGCGTGTCGCCGGAGGCAAGCAGCATCGGCTCGTGCACATCAAGTGTGGCGCTTTGCGATACTGTGTTTGGCTCTAAGGTTGGGGCAGTCATAGGACGATAGCCTGGACGGTGAATGGAGGCCATAAGCCCAGCCCCGTCACCTAGACCCTTTCGGGCCTTGCGAAAAGGGGGCGTTGCGGACAGATGATAGACGTCCACCTGTTCCTGTGCGGCTTGGCCTTTGGGTTTGGCGCGCGTATGGGTTGCCCATGAGCCGCGACCCTGCCCACTTCACTGCTGTTGCTGCCTCGGTTCCTAAGGGGAAGAGGAAGCTGGCAACCCTTGCTGATATTCGCGAGGAGATTGACCGCATCGACGCGCAGATGCATGCGCTTCTTATCGAGCGCAGCGCGGTCGTGTCCGATCTCATCGCGATCAAAAAGGTTCAACCGCCAGTGGACGGTGATCCGGCACGGCGCACCTCCGCGTTCCGACCGGCGCGCGAAGCATCCATGATGCACGCGATGATCGAGCGCCACTCAGGTCTTTTGCCGCTCGACACGGTGGAAAGCATCTGGCGGGTCATCATCTCAACGTTCACTTATGTTCAGGCTCCCTACGACGTGATTTACGCGCATGCTGGGCACCCGCTGGATATGCGCGATGTCAGCCGTTTCCATTTCGGCTACACGGTGCCGCTAACGTCGGTTGATGGCGCAGATGCGGTTCTTTCGGCGGTTGGCACGCGCGGGGATGCGTTGGGGCTTGTGCCGCTCCACGCCACGGGCGCCTGGTGGCAGGCTTTGGAGGCGGACGATGCGCCCAACGTGATCGCCCGGCTTCCATTTGTGGAACGCGCGGATCATCCCGCTGGCATGCCCTGTCTTGTGGTGGCGAACGCGCCTATCGACCGGGAGGTGATGGCCGCAACGGTGCTGTCGGTGAGGCTGGACAAGGACGCGGCTGAGGCGCTGCCTGACACGGTGGATATTCTGGCGCACCACGCCGACCAGTTTCTTCTGAGCGTAGCCGATGATGACGCGCTGACGGCGCTCCAAAGCCATTGGGGCGTGCATACGTTCACCACCGTTGGGAGCCATGCGCCTTTGTTTCGGGCATAAAAGGGCTCCAGTCCGGCCATTGCATTGGTTGCTGGAACGGTTCAAAAGCGCTTCTTTGCGCGCATTCCTGATAGCTGTGATGTGAACACCATGCCCGTCGTACAAAAGCCCGTAGCAGAAACTGACCTCTCGCGCGCCGCCGCACCTCAACCCCGTGCCGGTGTTCTGGATATTGCCGCTTACGTGCCCGGACGTGCCAACGCGCCGGAAGGCGTGAAGCTTTATAAGCTGTCGTCTAACGAGACGCCGCTTGGCGCTAGCCCGAAAGCAATTGAAGCGTTTGAGAGCATCGCCGGTGATCTGGCAAGCTACCCGGACGGATCAGCGCTCAAGCTGCGGCAAGCCATCGCTAAACGCCATGGGCTCAACCAGGACCGCATCGTCTGCGGCAACGGGTCCGATGAGCTTTTGGCCCTCCTCGCGCAGACCTTTGTAGGCCCGGGCGATGAAGTGGTGTTCTCCGAGCACGGATTCCTGGTTTACCCCATCGCGACGAAAGCTGCCGGTGGGACGCCAGTTGAGGTGAAAGACACCGATCTTACAGCCGACGTTGATGGGTTTCTGGCGGCGGTAACAGAGCGCACGAAGATCGTGTTTCTTGCCAACCCGAATAACCCCACTGGCACGTACGTCCCTTTTAGCGAGGTCCGGCGTTTGCATGCCGGATTGCCATCGGATGTCCTTTTGGTGCTGGATGCGGCCTACGCGGAGTATGTGCGCCGCAACGACTATGAAAGCGGGATAGAGCTTGCCGCCACTGCTCCCAACGTGGTGATGACGCGCACCTTCTCGAAGATTTATGGCCTTGCCAATTTGCGTGTCGGCTGGATGTACGGGCCGGAGGCGATCATCGATGCCGTCAACCGCGTGCGCGGACCGTTCAATATGACCGGTCCGGCTATTGCCGCTGGTGCCGCTGCCATGGAGGATGCCGCGTTTCTTGAAGAAGCGATTGCGCACAATGACGTATGGCTGCCCAAGCTCACCGAAGCTCTGGAAGCACTTGGACTTGAAGTGACGCCCAGCGTTGGCAACTTTCTGCTCGTGCACTTTCCCGGTACGCCCGGCAAAACAGCCGACGAGGCAGATGCCTATCTGGTGGCGCGCGGTTTGGTGGCGCGCAAAGTCGGGGCCTACAAATTGCCCAACGCGCTGCGCATTTCCATCGGCACCGATGAGGCCAATGCGCATCTCATAGCAACGCTTAACGCGTTCATGAGCGCCTGACACCGCGAGCGCCCGATACAATGGAAACTTTTCCTTACGAGCGGATCGCCATCATCGGTGGCGGCCTGATCGGCGCATCTGTTGCCCATGCTGTGCGCGCAAAAGCGCCCGACTGCGTTATCCAGTTTGCAGATGCAAATCCCCATACCGTTACCGCGCTGCAGGAGCTCTTCCCCGACAACCTTACGTCGACCGATCCAGCTGTCGCAGCGCGCGATGCGGACCTTGTGCTCCTTTGTGTGCCTGTTGGCGCAGTCGGTGTTGTGAGCGGCCAGATCGCAAGCGTCGTGAAACCAGGCGCAACTGTTTCTGATGTGGGTTCAGTCAAGCGGTCAGTCATGGAAGCGATGGAGGGTGCCTTTGGGCCGGATGTGCATGTGATCGCGGGCCATCCGGTGGCAGGCAGCGAGCAGTCCGGCCCGCGTGCTGGCTTCGCGCAGCTTTATGAGAACCGCTACGTCATTCTCACGCCCGGCGAAGAGTTTAACATTGACGCACTGCAGAACCTCACGCGGTTCTGGCGGCGGCTGGGCGCGATGGTGGAGGTGATGGAGCCTGACCATCACGATCTGGTGCTAGCGATTACCTCGCATCTGCCGCACCTCATCGCATACACCATCGTTGGCACGGCGGCTGATCTTGAGGATGTCACCAAAGCGGAGGTGATGAAGTATTCGGCGGGTGGTTTCCGCGATTTCACCCGCATCGCCGCGTCTGATCCTGTGATGTGGCGCGATGTCTTCCTCAACAACAAGGAAGCCGTGCTTGAAGTCTTGGGGCGCTTCTCGGAGGATTTGTCAGCGCTGCAAAGGGCGATCCGCTGGGGCGAGGCTGATCGGCTTGAAGACTGGTTTGAGCGCACCCGGGCCATCCGCCAAGGCATTATCGAGCTTGGGCAGGACACCGATGAGATCGATTTTGGACGGCGCAGCAAGGCCCCTGTGCCAAAGCCCTATGGAGACTGAAGGAATTTCAGCGAGAAGCCTACTCTGGAAAAGCGTGCTCTGGGCTGGACCCAAGGCTGCTTAACTCTGTGCTCGCGAACTTGCGACACCTATCTGCCTTAGAACCGAATGGGTGGGATGAGCCCGACTTCAAGCGGGCCTGCCATAACCACACCCTCATTGACTTGAATGGGGATCGACAAGGCTGGTGCGCCGTTGAGCGTCGTCGTTTGCCCGATCAGTGAAATGCCTGCGATGATGAAGGCACCGCCTCCGTCCTGGTCAATGCCCACCATGTTAAGCATGGTGGCAACATCGGTTGTGACGAGTGCGCCATCGAAGCTCAGAAGGCCTTCTGGATTAACCGAGGTTGCGCCGTCCAAATGGATTGCGTGTTCGCCCACCTGAAGGCGTGTGTTCACAGGGTCGATGCGGCCCGTAGTCTGGCTGATCCAAACCGCGAATGCTTCGCGCAGTGAACGCGCCTGAACGGAGGCGAGGCCTTCAACAACACCGCTGGTGGAAAAGTTAACATCATCAACCTCAGCCAGGAGAGGGCTTGTCGCGCCGAGTGTCACGAAAGCGATTTCCAGATCGTCCTGACCTTGCGGTGCTTCGCCGTCTTCAGCCACGGGCGGGCGCATATGTAGCTCGCCTTGTTCAGCCGTCAGGATCGGCGTCGATGCGCCGTCAAGCCTGACCGCGAACGGATCAAGCACCACGGAGAGCCGCTGTAGACGTGCTTGCGTGTTGACACGCACACTTGACCGCAAAAGGTCTGACTGAACCTCCACCGGCGTGCCGTCCAAGGTTCTGCCGGCAAAGGGGCCTGTCCACTCGGTGATCGTAAACAAGGGGTTCCATGCTGGCGCTACCGTTTGAAGCTCCCCGCCTGAGATGAAAGAGCCATCTGCAAAGGAAAGTCGTAGGCTCGCACAACGCGCTTCAAACCGTGCAGGAAAACCGCCGAAGCTTTCGTTCTCGCACACCACCTCGACGCCCTGGGCGGTCAGTGCTTCTCGTGCGCTATCAAGTGCTCCACGATAAAAATGCGCGGCGGTGAACCATGCACCCGTGACGGCAAGGGCAAGCACGACCATGAGCAGGGCGAGCAAACGGATCTTTCGACCAAACTTGGTGGAGCCTTGCGGGTCAGCGGCTGATGTCTGCATCTTCAAATCTTGATTCTAGAATCTCGGTTTCGAAAATCTTGGGGTCTGCTTTTCTTCCAACATGCCGCGGCCTCCGATACAAGCGCTCCAGACGCCTGTGCAGAACGTGTCGCAGGCAGCTTTTGCGAGAAAAGAGGCAGTTCGTGTCTGCGCGTGATCTTTGGGTGTTTGGATATGGGTCGCTCATTTGGCGACCCGGCTTTGCCCATCGCGGGGCATACCAGGCAAAGCTTTTCGGCTTTCATCGCTCGCTTTGCGTCTACAGCCATGTCCATCGTGGCACGCCCGAAAGCCCCGGCCTTGTTATGGGGTTAGATCGAGGAGGCTCGTGTCACGGCATGGCCTACCATGTGGATGAAGCGCACCGCGACGAGGTGATGCGCTATTTGCGTGAGCGTGAACAAGCGACGATGGTCTACCGCGAGCGTGATCAGAAGGTGCATTTGATGGACCGGGGCGATGGCATGCCACGGACCGTTTGGGCGGTGACGTATTGCGTGGACCGAGCTCACCAGCAATATGCGGGGGCACTGCCGCGTGAAGAACAGCTGTCTATCGTTCGCGGCGCGAAAGGGCAGTCTGGCTTCAACCCGGACTATGTCATCGAGACAGAGAGGGCCCTGCAACGCATGGGCGTGCATGATGCAACGCTGCGTTGGCTTTCCACGCGCTTGCAGAGCGCTGGGGTTTAACCAAGGTTTATCCGGCGACCGCCTCGGCGGGCAGAGGCGGCGCTCCAGTGCCTGCAGCGCGCGCTTCTTCAACGAGTTTATCCGTCTCGGTCTCAATTGCGTCTTGCAAGGTGACCAGCATATCTCGGCTTTCAAGCCCGGGTGGTATCGCCGGTAGGATCGAAACCACGATTGTGCCGGGATAGCGGGCGAACTGACGCCGCGGCCAAAACAGCCCGGAATTGATGGCAGCAGGCACAACGGGAACACCAAGCTGGCGGTAGAGATGCGCCGCGCCGGGCTTGTAGTCAGGCGGAGCATCGACGAGGCGACGGGTGCCTTCAGGGAAGATGATGAGTTGACGTCCTTCATCCACGGCGTCTTTCGCGGCCTTGGTCATGTCCCGCAGAGCTTTGGAGCCGCGTGAGCGATCAACGGCAATCATACCCGAGCGAGCCGAAAACCAGCCAAAACCGGGCAGCCTCAGAAGCTCTTTCTTCAAGATATAGGCGGGGTCATAGAGATAGGGGAAAAGCCCGAACGTCTCCCAGTGAGACTGGTGTTTGCTAGCGATGATGCAGCCGATTTGCTTGCCATCTCTGGTTGGTAGGTTGTCCAGACCGCGTATCTCCCAGCGCAAGCCCACCGTAACGGCGAGCATCCACATGGTGAAATGCGACCAGACGCGGATGGCGTTCAGTGACCACCTGCGTGGCCCCAACAGGATGGGCAACGCCGGAATAAGCCACAACACCATGTTGGCGTAGAAAAGAATGTTGGCGACAAGCGCGCGTAGCGTTGGCATGCCGTCTTAGGCCGATCCACCGAAAAGGTGGCGTAGGCGTGCCACGTGCAGTTTCACGAACTCGCGCGCCATCAAACGAAGCGGCCAGGTGCCAGTGGAACTGTTCTCCGTGGCCGGGTCGACCGGATAGGCCTGGATCTCAACATCAGGCAGATAGTTTGACATTTCAAACGTCGTTCGCGGAACATGATAGGCGCTCGTGACCACCAGGAGCGATGAGAAGGCATGCTCGCGTGCCCAGTCTGCCGCCTCTTGCGCATTCCCGGCTGTGTCCCGCGCCGTGTAGCCAAGATCAACGCAGCAGGCGAACAGGTCTGGATCGACATGGGTCCGTCGGATCAACGCCGACGCGTCTGTTCCGCCATGGACGCCGGAAATCAAAAGCCGTTCGGCCGGGCCGTCTTGCAGCAATCGGAGCGCCACTTCGATCCGGTCAGCGCCGCCGGTCAAAACAACAAGCCCGCTCGCGCTCGTGTCGTCAGGTGGGCTTAACGTTCCCACATCGCGTACAAAATCTGCAAAGGCGAGTGCGGTGCCAACAAGGACCGCTCCACACAGCGCTGTTACAGCAAGCCTTAGCGACACACGCTTAGCGCTGTGCTGCGTGGCATGCGGTCTTGCGTTCTTCGTGCCCGCCTGGCTCGTGTTATGTGCATCCGTCTGCATGGCGTCGTGGTTTGCTTTGTAAGTCATGCCGGAATGTCAGCTTACCGTTCTTTTCCTTTTGCTCTTTTGCTGTGTCTCAAGCAAGCGCGGTAAAACATGTGTCCAACAACGCATCGACGATAACTGTGGTGGGGTTATGGCTTGGTTCGTTTGCCATTGGCTATCGTCCTTTTAGAAAACGGCTCACCGTCATCCGCGATGTCGCGGCCGTGAGAAAGGCAATGAGAAGAACAACCACAAGGCAGCCGACATAGCCTTCAAGCCCGAGCGCTGGGGAGCCCATCAGGGCTTCCACTTGATCGGCATCGGCACTGCCCTGTCTGGCCGTGACCCAAAGCTGAAGGACAAGGAAAAGAAAAATCGCGCTTGCTCCCCCGATCAACCCGCCGCGCATCCCAAGCATTAAGAAGTGCCGCTGAAATTCGCCGGCGATAAAGCCGTGGCTTGCGCCAACAAAATGGAGCACATCGACAACATCTTTGTTGCCTGCCATCGCTGCGCGGGTTGCAAAGATCACACATAGGATGGTCGCCGTTAGCACCAGAGTAAGAATGCCCAGCCCACCGACGACCATGGCACCGGCCATGCGGCTTAGTTGGTCGGTCCAAACCCGATGATCGTCCACGGTTGCACCTGGGACTTCGCGATCAAGTGTCCGCTGGAGCGCATCAAGGTCGAGCGCGTTGATGTCTGAAATGATGAGCGTCACGAGACGTGGGATGGGCAGCGTCTCAAGCGCGCCCTCTGAACCAAGTATGCCAAGCCAAGGTTCGAGCAAGGCGCGTGTCTCAGCCTCATCGACGACAGAGACAGAGCCGATACCGGGGGCCGCTCTTGCAATCTCGGCGGTGCGCACCAGGCGTTCGTCGGTTACATCCTCGTCTACCGAGACAACCTCAATGGTGAGTTCTCGGGCAATGTCAGACCGCCATTCGCTGGCCGCTCGATCCACAAGCGTCACCGCCCCGACCGCCAGACACGCAAGGCAGCCCATAATGGCTATGACGAGCATGAGTGCTGATCCGGCGATGGAGCGTTTGGGCACGATCGGTTCTGATTGAGGGCTGCCACGACCATTCGACCGTCCGGCTCTTGTCGGATCGGTTGCGTTCGCCGCTGATGGTTTGGCGGAGCCACGTTCAGGCTTCAGCATGACCTGGGTGCTCCCGACTTGGTTTGATCGTCAGTCATAGATTTGCACATGCCCATCGTGGAGGACGAAGCGGCGCGCCTGATGCTGTTGCATGAGAAGAACATCGTGTGTGGCGATGACGATGGAGGTGCCCAGACGGTTAAGCTCGACGAACAAACGCAACAGACGTCGCCCGAGCTGGGGATCGACGTTCCCCGTTGGCTCATCGGCCAACAGAAGGTCCGGTTGGCCTATAACGGCGCGGGCGATTGCGGCCCGCTGCTTCTCGCCTCCAGAAAGGACCGGTGGCATGGCGTACATGCGGTTGCCAAGACCCACCCAGCTTAAAAGCTCACGCACGTCCGCGGCGTAACTTGCTTCATCCTTTCCCTGGACGCGCAGCGGTAGGGCCACATTCTCAAATGTTGTGAGATGATCAAGCAGGCGAAAATCCTGAAAAACGACGCCAATCCGTTGACGCAAGGCCGGGATATCGCGCGGGCCGAGCCGCGATGTATTGCGCCCAAAAGCGCTGACCAGCCCTCGTGAAGGGCGCATGGCAAGTGACATGAGCTTGAGCATGGATGTCTTGCCCGCTCCAGATGGACCGGTCAGATACTGAAAGCTGCGCGGCTCGATGGCGAACGACAGATCAGACAGCACTTCAGGTCCGCCTTCGTAGCGCAGGCCCACCTTGTCCATCGTCAGAACGGCGTTCTTCATGCCTTGTCGTGTCCGCTCGGTCGTACCGCTATGATCGTGTTATCGCGTTCGATCTTTGGATCCGCACTCTTCTTTGGCCTGTGTCTTCTCAAGGCCCGCGCAAGACCTTCAGTGTCTCACTCGCACCTTTCATGGTTAACAGCGCTTTAACGCTCAGGCGTTAGCGTCAAACCCTCGTGCTTTGCACAAATGTTTTTGACCTACGTGTGACCCTTAGGCCGATATTTTGAAGATCACTTGTCCCAAATGTTCGTCCAGCTACACCGTGGCCGACGATATGTTCGGCCCGGAAGGTCGCAAGGTTAAGTGCGCCAATTGTAAGAATGTTTGGCATGCCGTGCCCGAAGCATCTGAGGCAGCTCCGGTGGTGGTGGCCAAAACGTCTGACGCATCAACGGTGGATGCATCAACTGCACCCAATAAAGAAGAAAGCCAGGATGACATCGATGCGATGTTCGCCTCAGCTGACGAAGACAGCAAGGAAGAGAGCCAGGACGATATCGACGCTATGTTTGCCTCCGCTGAGGAGGATAGCAAGGAAGAAAGCCAAGATGATATCGATGCGATGTTCGCCTCTGCTGACGAAGACAGCAAGGAAGAAAGCCAAGACGATATCGATGCTATGTTTGCCTCCGCTGAGGAGGATAGCAAGGAAGAAAGCCAAGACGATATCGATGCTATGTTTGCCTCAGCTGGCGAGGATAGCAAGGAAGAAAGCCAGGACGATATCGACGACATGTTCGCGTCGGCCAGTGGAGCTGATAACGACACCAAACCAGCGGCTGCCATAGCACCGGTTGCGCAAAATGCGAAGCGCAACGAAAAGCAAGCAGCTCAGGCTGACAGCACGGATATGGGCGCCTGGTCTGCTGCCGTGTCAGACGTGGCGGGAAAAAGCGACGCGCGGCTTGATGATGCTATCGATGCCGACATGGCCGATGGGAAGGGACCGAAAAAAGTTCGTCTAAAGTCCTCCCATTATCTTCCATCAGCCTTCGAGATTTACGCGACCCGGGCGCTTAAAGTGGTGAAACCCGCGACGGTTTTGTTAGGGTTGGTTGCTGTTGGGTCTGCTGTGCCGATGCGCGACCAAGTGGTGCGAATGTTCCCCGACCTAGCCTATTTGTACGAAACAGTTGGCCTCGACATAAACGTTCGTGGAATTACTTTTTCTGATTTCACAGCTGAACGCTTTGAAGTTTCTGGGCTTCCAGTGCTGCGCGTCGGCGGCATGCTTATCAACGTGGACGATCAGGATGTGCCTGTGGGGCCGCTGCGCATGGCGCTTGTGGCTGACGACGGCGCAGAGCTGTTTGTCTGGCGGCTTGATACCGATGTTCGCGGACTTGCGCCTGGACAAAGCTTGCCAGTCGCCTCGGAGCTAACCGCGCCGCCGAGCAATGTGGCGGGCGTGTCGGTGAGGTTCCTACAAAATGGCGAGCGCATCCCGGGCGGATAGAAGGGCTTGTTGCTCCTCACCCACGGGTACTCCTCGGCTTCTTTGTTACCGTTGAGACTGTGTTAATCTGACCGGAATCAGTGTCGGCGCACGTGTTGATGACAGTGTGCGTTGGATAGATGAGCGGGAG
The DNA here is from genome assembly GCA_039026935.1 of Pseudomonadota bacterium. GTDB lineage: Bacteria > Pseudomonadota > Alphaproteobacteria > Rhizobiales > MH13 > MH13. The sequence goes on along the minus strand of JBCCLK010000016.1, from coordinate 25,213 downwards.
GCGAACCACAGGCATGGCAAGACTTCTTGTTGCAGAAGATGATGAGGCGGTTCGCGCCTTCCTGGAAAAAGCGTTCGAGCTTGACGGTCATGATGTCTTGACCGCCGAAGATGGGGCAGCGGCGCTTGATGTGTTGAATGCAGATACGCAAGGGTTTGATCTTCTTCTCACCGACATCCAGATGCCTGTGATGGATGGCATCGCGCTTGCCTTGTCTGCTGTGCGCGATCATCCCGATATGCCCATCCTCTTAATGACGGGCTATGCAAACCAGCGCGAACGGGCGCATGGGCTCGAAAATCTGGTGGAAGACGTGATCATGAAGCCATTTTCGCTCGCCGATATTCGTGCCGCGGTGGATGGCGTCCTTGCCAAGTACGCGGCGTGACGGTCAGCTTAAAACCGCTCAATCAGCCGATCAAGATATTGCAGCTCTGAGGGTGGTCTGGCGCGTTCACCGAGACGGCGTTGGATCTCTTCTAAGATGTCGCGCGCGCGTTGAATGTCGCTCTCCTCTGGCACGCGGACGGTGTCTCCTTCTGCGAAGCCCTGCGGGTTCGGATCTTGTGCCCGGTGTGGTCGGCCAAGCGGGTCGGTGCCGCGCGGACCGTCATTGCCAGGGCCAAACATCATGCGCGGCATACCTTGACCTGGTCCTGGGCTTTGCCCCGGCCCCTGTGCCTGGCCTTGTCCACCTTGCCCCTCGCCGTCGCCAGCAAGTTGCTCCATCATGCTCTGCGCGCCCTGACGAAGCGCTTCGAGTGCGCGCCCTTGCTCGCTGAGCGCCCCTTGCGCGCTGCCGCGTCCCAGAAGGTTTGTCGCGTCACCCATCGCTGTATCGGCTTCACCAAACTGCTCTGGGTCTAGTCCCAAATCACGCAACTGATCCATTAATGCCTGCAACTGCTCCTGGAGTGTTCCCTGTTCCTCAGACAGTTCGCCAAGCCGTTGGTCCACGGGGTTGTCGCTGTCAGCCCGGTCTCCAGGCTGGTCTGGTCCATTTTCGGTCTCGCCGTCGCGTGAACCTGGGTTGGGCAGGTCAAGCTCCGGTGGCAAGCGAAAAGGGTTGCGCGGAAGCTGTTGGCGCTGCGCATCAGATGACAGAGGGAAGGTTTCATCCAGGAGGCGCTGCTGCTCGCGCGTGATCGCCTGAAGGTCTTGGATCGCCTCACGAAGTGCTTGTTCCTGCGGGCTTGGCTCGCGTTGTTGCATGGCCTGCGCGCCGCGCAGCTGGTCGAGCTGGTTGCGCAACTCCTCCATCAGTTGGCGCGCCGCATCGGCGGCGCCAAGTTCTGACAGGTTCTGAATCTGGTCCATCAGCTCCTGCAGCGAGGATGGATCGATGCTCTGCATCGGCATGTTGGCGAAATCTTCAGGCTGCTGGCCGTTTTGCAAACGTTGCGCCAGTTCCTGCATGTATTCTTGGAAGGCCTGTCGCAGTTCATCCATCGCCTGAGCGATCTCTTCGTCGCTCGCCCCTTGTTCCAAAAGGTTGGAGAGGTTCTCTTCGGCTTCACGCAGCCGTTCAGCGGCAAGCGACAGGTCGCCATCCTCGACCTGCAAGGCAAGCTGCCAGAGCATGTCTATCACTTCGAGCTTGTCTTGCCGGGTTGCGGCGAACCGCAACCGCTGCGTGGTCACGGTGAGCGCCAGGAACGTGGCGTACTCATCGCTCATATAGTCTTGCGGCGCGATCGCCAGAGCCTCAAGCGCCATCAGCACACGGGTCTGCATGCGCTCGTCCACCGCCAGCGTCCGCCGCTGTTCCACCAGAGCGCGGGCCAGATCCTCACGGAACGGGCGCGCAGGAAGCACCGTCATCATGGTTTCGCTGGTGCCTTCTTGATCAGCGCCATCGCGGGCTACAAGCGTCATATCAACCGCCAAACCAGCCCAGGGATGGGCAGAGAAATCACGGGTTGTTTCCACCGTGCCGCCAGATGGGTTGGGCGGAAGGACGAGGTCAATCGTTGGCGCATCGATCAGCGGTTCGGCATCCGCAAAGCGCTCATCGGCGGGCGTCACTTCGGCGTGGACACCTGTGACTGCGTAATCATCTTCCACGTGATAGGCCAGATTAAGAGCACCGACGGCGGAGGCACCGGGCTCGCCAGCGAAGCGAACGCTTGGCGGCGCGTCAGGCGACACAAGGATAGGGATGGTGAGTTCCGCGCGGCGGCCTAACAGGGTGAGGGCAGCGTCTCGGGTGAGGTCAATCTCAAAGGAAGTTGGGCTCTGCGGATCGGCCACCAAGGCTTGGGCTTCCGTTCCGTCCATTGGTTCCAAAGCGATCTCAACGTCGGTGGGGTCGCTTACCAAAACGGTTAGCCGGCTGCCCGTCGGTAGCGTTGTGAGTGTTGTGTTCGTTTCATCGCCGGGGCGCGTTCTAAGATCTGCCCCCGTGACGAGGGTGCGCGGTGGAAGCCCCGTGTAGCTTGGCGGCGTTGCCCACACGTCAACGCGTATTGGTACCGTTGGTGCGGGCGTTGGCGGCGCAAACGCCTGCTCGATGCGTTCCATGCGCTCTGGGCCAGCCCAGAAAAAGGCCGCTACGACGGCCAAAGCAAGGCCCACGCGCAGGCCCCAGCGATCATAATCCCGTGTGCGTGGCTTTGGCAGCCCAGCCGCAAGCGTTTCTACTTTGGCCGCCATCTGCGCCTGGTGCAGCTCCCATAGGGCCGCGCCGCGCGGATCAGTTGTGTCGAAAGGTTGGTCATCGAGCGCAGCAATTGGGCGTCCGGTGAGACCGGATGCTGTTTCAACCCGCCTGATCGACTCGTTGCGCCGAGCATGCGGTGTCCACAGGGCCCACAGTACCGTGCCCATCGCCACAAGAGCGATGATGCCAACAAGGATGAACCGCAGACTATCTGGAAGGGCAGACCACAGGCCAACCCAGGACAGAATGAGGAAGACCCCCACGACAGCGCTGATCGCGATGAGGCGTGGCCAGATGCGTTCCGCATAACCATAGACATTCGCACGCGCGATGGTGCGCGCGACACGCTTGAGGAGCTGAGGTGCAGGTGCGGAAAGGTTCGCCATCACGCTAGTTTTGGCGCGGGCTTGTGGCCAAGGCAAGGCCGGGGTCACCGCGGACGCTTCACGATGACGTGGCGCGCTTCTTTTCACCAAGCTCTGCGTCGAACCACGGTGGGCGCGAATCAAGCTCGATCAATGCGTCGATGCAGGTGCGCGGGCGCACCACATGATAGTTGGCGCCGTTCACCATCACTTCAGGTATGAGCGCGCGGGTGTTGTAGGTGCCAGCTTGTACCGCGCCATATGCACCGGCAGAATAGACCGCCAGCAGATCGCCCTCCTGAACGTGCGGAAAGGAGCGATCCTTTGCGATGTAATCACCCGTCTCGCATACCGGGCCGACGATATCGACGAGCGGCCAGAGATCAGAGGATGTCGGTTCCACCACCGGACGGATGGTGTGGTGGGCATCGTAGAGCGTGGGGCGAATAAGGTCGTTCATGCCCGCATCAACGATGATGAAAGTCTTGCCGTCAGCGGGCTTCACATATTCAACGCGCGTGACGAGTATCCCAGCATTCCCCGCGATCAAACGGCCCGGCTCGAAGATAATCTCGCAGTCGAGCGCGTCCACATGGCGACGCACAACGGCGGCGTAATCGTCGGGGTGCGGCGGCGGATCATTGTCGTCCATATAGGGAATGCCCAAACCTCCACCGAGATCGACATGCTCAATGGTGTGACCGGCCGCGCGCAGATCGCTGACGAGGCTGCCAAGCTTCTGGAATGCGCTATCGAATGGCTCCAACGCGGTGATCTGCGAGCCGATATGCATATCGATCCCGATGACTTTGAGCCCAGGCAACTCAGCCGCACGTGCATAGGCCTGATGCGCCCGTGCCCATGGGATGCCGAACTTGTTTTCCGAAAGCCCGGTGGTGATCTTCGCATGGGTCTTGGCATCAACATCGGGGTTGATGCGCAAGGAGACCGGCGCTTGCCGCCCAATCGAAACCGCGACATCTGATAGCCGCTCAAGCTCGGGCTCAGACTCCACGTTGAAGCATAAGATGCCTGCAGTCAGCGATGCTTCCATCTCTGCCCGGGTTTTGCCAACGCCGGAGAACATAATTTTATTGGCTGGCACCCCAGCGCGCAGGGCGCGTTCCAATTCGCCGCCGGAGACAACATCCGCGCCTGCGCCAAGCCGCGCAAGCGTTTCCATCACCGCCTGGTTGGAGTTGGCTTTTAATGCGTAGCAGATGAGCATCGGCATATCGCCAAAGGCTTCGGCGAAAACGCGGTAATGCCGTTCCAGCGTTGCCGTGGAATAGGCGTAAAACGGCGTGCCTACCTCGCGAGCGAGTTCTTCCACAGGCACGTCCTCGGCAAAGAGGCAGCCATCACGATGCACAAAATGATGCATGGTTAGAGGAGAAGCCCATCTAGAATGAAAGATGGGTCCTCTTCTGGTGGTACCGGCACCGGGTTGCCGTCCTCATCGACCGGTGCATCCGCCGCCGACGGCGGCACCAAACCGCCGCGCACGCCGCACCCAGCCACCAAAAGGGCAGCGAGAACCGTCAACAATTTGAAAGACAAGCGCATGGCGCGTCCCCTGGTAAAACGAGCGTTCGAGGCTTTTGCCATGGCTTCTTTGCTATGCTTGAGCCGTTTTGTGAAGTTGTTTCAGCCATCTTCTGGCCTGGCGGCGGACATTCTGCGGCGCCGTGCCGCCATAGCTCGTGCGCGAGCGAATGGATTTGTCGACCGACAGCACCGAATAGACATTGTCTGTGATGCGCGGCTCCACGACCCGCATCTCCTCAAGTGTGAGTTTGTGCAGGTCTGTGCCCTGCTCGGCGGCGATGCCCACCAGCGTGCCCGTGACGTGGTGCGCATCACGGAAGGGCAGGTTCAACACCCGCACCAGCCAGTCGGCAAGATCCGTGGCGGTGGCATAGCCCGAGCCTGCCGCCTTCTTCAGCGCCTTGGCGTTCGGCACCATGTCACGCACCATGCCGGTAGTAGCAGCGATCGTCAGCTCCAGCGTTTCAAGCGCATCAAAGATTGGCTCTTTGTCCTCCTGCATGTCCTTGGCATACGCCATAGGCAGACCTTTCATGACGGTAAGAAGCGTGGTGAAAGCGCCCAGCACGCGGCCTATCTTGGCGCGCACAAGCTCGGCAGCGTCTGGGTTCTTCTTCTGTGGCATGATCGACGAGCCGGTGGTCAGTGCATCCGACAGGGCAATGAACTGGAACTGCGCCGAACACCAGATGACGATCTCTTCGGCAAAGCGCGACAGGTGCATGGAAAGGATCGAGGCGGCGGCCATCGTCTCCAGCGCGTAGTCCCGGTCGGACACGCTATCAAGCGAGTTCGCCGTCGGGCGGTCAAATCCTAGCGCCTCGGCTGTCATGTAGCGGTCAATGGGGAAGCTCGTCCCGGCGAGCGCGGCGGCCCCTAAAGGACTTTCATTGAGGCGCTTGCGGGCGTCTTGAAACCGCCCCCTATCGCGCCCGATCATTTCCACATAGGCCATCAAATGGTGTCCAAAGGTCACGGGCTGGGCGCTTTGAAGATGAGTGAAGCCCGGCATGGGCAGCGCAGCATGATCGAGCGCTTTTTCGCTTAATGCCGTCTGAAGCTCGGCCAGTGCGGCGTCGATACCGTCGATGGCCTGGCGCACATAAAGTTTGGTGTCTGTGGCGACCTGATCATTGCGCGAGCGGCCCGTATGCAGCCTTCCCGCAGGCTCACCGATGATCTCCTTCAGCCGCGCTTCGACGTTCATATGAATGTCTTCCAGAGCGCGCGAAAAGGTGAAGTGACCGTGTTCGATCTCTTGCGCTATCTGATCAAGACCGGAGAGAATTGCGTCGCGGTCTTCCTCAGTCAGAACCCCCACTGCCGCCAGCATGGTGGCGTGGGCCTTGGAGCCCTCAATATCTTGCCTGTAAAGCTTGCGATCGAAACCGATGGAGGCGTTGATGTCTTCCATGATAGCTGCAGGCCCCGCGGCAAAGCGACCGCCCCACATGGTGTTCGTATCGGTATCAGACATCACTACCTACTCGCCTATTCACGCTCGCATTCCTGTACTTCCCGCATGAGGCCACCATCGTGACATCGGATCAGACACCCCCCCAACCTGAAACCTCCGAAGGTTCGTCCAACACGCCCAAGAAGGACGTATCGAAGCCGCGCGATGTCGGCAAACTGTCCTTGGGCGTGCTGTTGGGTCTGGCCGCCATTCTTGGCGTTGGGGCCGGTGGGCTTGCGATATATGTGAATGGCACCGGTACTGACAATGCCGAAACAGCGTCGAGTTGTGCCTTGTCGCAGGAAAGAATGGCCGCGCTTGATGCTGCCGCGCAAGGTGAGGTGGCGGCATTTGCCGTGGTCGATGAAGGTCGCCCGGTTCCGGACATGACCTTTGCTGATGACAGCGGTGCGATGCGTGCGATGTCAGAATGGCATGGCAAGACCGTTGTGTTCAATCTCTGGGCCACTTGGTGCGCGCCGTGCCGCGAAGAAATGCCGATGCTTGATAATCTGCAAGCGATGCATGGTGGTGACGATTTTGAGGTCGTGGCCGTGTCGATCGACACGCAAGAGCGCGCCAATCCGCGCGGGTTCCTTGAAGAGATTGAAGTCGCCGCGCTCGAGTTTTATCAAGACGACACGGCTGATCTGTTTCAGGATCTGCGTGCTGCGGGTTTAGCTTTCGGCATGCCAACGACGCTTCTGATAGACGATGAAGGCTGCCTGCAAGGTTTTTTGGCCGGTCCAGCGCACTGGGATCACCCAGATGCCGTGGCGCTGGTGGAAGCGGCTAAGATCGACTGACCAAAGCCAGCTCGACTAGGCCGGTGTAGTCTCCGCTTCACCGAACATGAGGTTTTCGGCGATCAGGTCCCCAGCGGGCTCTAGCTCGCCAGAGGCGGGTTCTGCCCCAGATGTTTTGCCCTCTTCCTCATCGGCTTTAGGCAAACTGAAGTCGATGTCGTCGATCGTGATCTCGATGGCCGCCAGAGCTATCACCATCGCCGTCCCGGTAATGAGATGTGTGATACCTACCACGATGGCATCGGGCGCATAGGCGAGCCACGCTGTGAGGAACTCTCGAAAATTGATGCACATATCGCTGTCGAAGTTGGCCGCGTACATGCAATCGCCAGTTAAGGCGTCACGCCACAAAAACGTATAAACGAACGGTGCCAGCAGAAGCGGTGCAAGGATAACGAGCGCTGCAAACCCACGCGCGAAGCGTGCGATCACCGCGAACACCATGCCTGACACAAGGCCAAGGAGCGCTACGCCCATGGCCCTGTTTCCAGCTTGAGATCGGCTAAGGTTTGCATGATGCAAACGGCAAATGCGCCGCGTCAGACCTGCCGGTCGAGCCGCGTGCCAACGCCGGGCGCTGTCGATGAGCCCGACGAAACAGATTGAAGGTTACTGGTGGAGGAATCGATGAGCTCCACCACCTGCTGTTCTGCCTCTTGGCTGACAGTCAGGAGGCGTTGTGCCGCTTCGGTGCGAATTTGCCCCTGAGCGTTCACCGCAGATGACGTTGCTAATGCAGCCGATTCCACGAAACTCTTCCTTCTTCAATACGCTACGCGAAGTTGGTTGAAGAAAGAATAGTCGGGAAAGCTTACCTTAGCGTTGAAGCCTTCAATACAAGTTGAAAGACCGTCAAAGACAGGTCTTATCTCATCGCGTCGGGACCGGTGTTTCACCGCGGTAATCGTAGAAACCACGCCCCGCTTTACGGCCAAGCCAGCCAGCTTCGACATACTTTACCAGAAGCGGGCATGGCCTGTACTTGGTGTCGGCAAGGCCATCATAAAGCACCTGCATGACAGAAAGACACGTATCGAGGCCAATAAAGTCTGCCAGTTGCAGTGGGCCCATCGGGTGGTTTGCACCAAGGCGCATAGCAGTGTCGATGGATTCCACCGAGCCGACGCCCTCATAGAGCGTGTAGATCGCTTCATTAATCATCGGAAGGAGGATGCGGTTGACGATGAAGGCGGGGAAGTCTTCGGCGACCGTGATCGTCTTGCCAATGCCAGCGACAAAGGCACGAGATTTTTCAAACGTGTCATCGTCGGTGGCGATACCGCGCACCAGCTCCACCAACTCCATCAACGGAACCGGGTTCATAAAGTGAATGCCGATGAATTTTTCGGGCCGGTCTGTCGCAGCCGCAAGGCGCGTGATGGAAATGGATGAGGTGTTGGTCGCAAGCAGCGTATCTGGACGGACAACCGGGCAAATCTGGGTGAGGATCTTGCGTTTGACGGTTTCGTCCTCGGTCGCCGATTCAATGACGAGGTCGCAATCGGCCATATTGCCGACAGCGTCGGACGGCCTAATGCGCCCAAGGGCCGGTTTCACTTGGTCTTCAGTGATAATGCCTTTGGAGACCTGCCGGTTCAAATTGCCCGATATGGTGGCAAGGCCCTGCTCAACCCTATCAAGTGCCAGATCGTGGAGCACCACATCGAACCCAGCCAGCGAACAGACATGGGCAATGCCCGACCCCATTTGACCTGCGCCAATGACGCCGACCTTCTCAATACCACTCATTGAAAACTGTTCTTCCCTTCAAGGCGTTTGCAACAAAGCCACCCTTGGCGCGTTGCCTTTCAGCTTACTGCCGTCGCCTTCCCGTTCTCTTCGCCCGCACAGGTCCTACTTCTCTAGGATTCAACGGCTGATTTCAACTCCGGCAAAACCTCAAAGAGGTCGGCGACAAGGCCGTAATCGGCAACATCGAAAATCGGCGCATCTTCATCCTTGTTGATCGCGACGATAATGCGCGAATCTTTCATGCCCGCCAGGTGCTGGATCGCGCCGGAAATACCGGCCGCAATGTAGAGATCTGGGGCGACGACCTTGCCGGTCTGCCCGACCTGCCAATCGTTGGGTGCGTAGCCTGCATCGACAGCTGCGCGCGATGCGCCCACCGCCGCGCCGAGCGTATCGGCAAGCGGAAGGATGATCTTCTCAAACTCTTCCTTTGAGCCGAGCGCCCGCCCGCCGGAGAGGATTACTTTGGCGCTTGTCAGTTCGGGGCGTTCGCTATCAGCTATATCGGCGGACACGAAGCTCGAAACACCAGGAAGGTCTGGAAGGGCAACTGCTTCTATGGGCGCGCTGCCACCGGTTTCGGCGGCCGAGAAGGCTGTACCGCGCACGGTGATCACCGTTTTTGCATCGCTGGTCTTCACGGTCTGGATCGCATTGCCAGCATAAATGGGGCGTTGGAACGTATCGGCGCTTTCCACCTTGATGATGTCGGAAATCTGCATCACGTCCAAAAGCGCTGCGACGCGTGGCATGATGTTCTTGCCTGTCGTGGTGGCAGGTGCCAAAAAGGCGTCATAGCCATCAGCCAGCGATAGGATCAGCGCCGCCATCGGTTCGGCCAGATGGTCTTTCAGGCTCGCATCCTCGGCGGTCAGAACTTTGCTCACACCAGCGAGTGCTGCGGCCTCAACAGCGATTTTGGCGACACTACCTCCTGCGACCAGCACATCCACGGGCGCGCCCAGTTCCAGCGCGGCGCTGAGTGCTTTGGCCGTTTCTGGCGAGAGGTTTGCGTTGTCGTGCTCTGCGATCAGTAAGCTTGCCATCTGTTTAGCCTCCTAAAGCACGTCTGCAGTTTCGCGAAGCTTCTCGACAAGTTCGGAAACAGAGCCAACCTTGACGCCTGCTTCACGTTTGTCGGGTGCTTTGGTCGCGAGAACTTCCAATCGAGGCGCGAAATCAACGCCGATATCGTCGGGTGTCTTGATGTCGAGAGGTTTTTTCTTGGCCTTCATAATATTGGGCAGCGAGGCGTAGCGCGGCTCGTTGAGGCGAAGATCTGTCGTTACCACGGCAGGCAGTTGAAGCTTCACCGTCTCCAAGCCGCCATCCACTTCGCGTGTCACCAGTGCTGCACCGTCTTCAATTACCACTTTGGAGGCGAATGTCCCCTGACCCCAACCGAGAAGGGCCGCGAGCATCTGGCCGGTCTGGTTGCAATCATCGTCGATCGCCTGCTTGCCCATCAGCACCATGTCGGGCGCTTCCTCGCCAACAATGGCTTTCAAGGCTTTCGCGACAGCCAGAGGTTCAGTGGTTTCATCGGTTTTGACAAGGATCGCGCGGTCCGCACCCATGGCGAGAGCGGTGCGTAGGGTCTCCTGCGCCTTGTCTGGGCCGATGGAAACGGCGACCACTTCCGTTGCCGTACCAGCCTCTTTCAGGCGCAGCGCCTCTTCAACCGCTATCTCGTCGAACGGGTTCATCGACATCTTGACGTTCGCCAGGTTCACGCCTGAGCCGTCTTCTTTCACCGTAATAGTGACGTTGTAATCCACCACCCGTTTGACCGGTACCAAGACCTTCATGGTCGCGACCTCATTTTCAATTAATCAATTTCCTGCTGATGGGCTGTCATATCTCAGACAAAGTTTAGCCTGTCATTGTGCGTTGCACAAATGCTGCGAACGAACGGTTGGGCCTGCGCACCTCAAGAGGTTTGGGCTAAATCGCGATCGAACAGCTTCACGTTGCGATGTTTGAACAGCGGCGTGAGCGCCGCGCCAGCCGCAAGACCACCAATATGCGCCCACCAGGCTGTATCCGTTGTTGGGTCGACATAAATCACCATCACCACGTTCCAGACCACATAAACGCCAAGGACGATCCAGGCAGGTAGCAAAATGGGGAACTTCACAAGCAAGGTTGCGAGCACCCAAACTTTTACCTTCGGATGCAACATCAGATAGGCCGCAACCACGCCGGACGTGGCCCCAGAGGCCCCAACAAGCGGAGCCGACGGGTCTGGCGTCATGACCGCGTACGCAAGCCCGCCCGCGATGCCGCATAAAAGATAGAAAATCAGAAACTTTACATGGCCAAAAGCGTCTTCGACATTGTCGCCAAACACCCAAAGAAACAGCATGTTGCCTGCCAGATGAAGCCAGGACCCGTGCAAGAAGGCATAGCTAACCAGCGTTACCTCTTCAGGCACCAGCAGGAGCTGCAAAGGCCGGGTCTGTTCGGCAAGGAACGTGATCGGAATGAAGGCAAGGCGCAGGTCTGGAAAGTCCATCACCATGCCTTGAAAGATGATAAAGGCCGCAATGTTGGCGACGATCAGACCAACGGTAACAACCTGAAGCGTGATGCGTTGCTTGGGGTTGGAATCGTAAAAGGGGAGGAACATCGCGCGCGCCTGGTCAATGAAAGCGCGTAACGCTTAGCGGTTCTGCCCCGGCACCCACAAGACGTCGGTTGCGCCTTTATCGTTCGCCCAGCGCGAGGCAACAAACAAAAAGTCGGACAGGCGGTTCAAGTATTTGCGTGCCGCCTCGCTCACCATGCCGGGCTCGGCTTCAGCAAGCTCTACCGTCAGTCGTTCAGCGCGTCGGCACACCGTACGACCAAGATGCAGGGCAGCCGCTGCTGGCGATCCGCCCGGCAGGACGAAGGATGTGAGTTTCGACAAGTCAGCGTTGAGCGTGTCGATCTCAGCTTCCAGCCGCTCGACCTGCGAGGGCACGATGCGCAAGGGCTCATAGCCCAGATCTTTGTCGCTCGGCGGCGTGGCAAGGTCTGCGCCCAGATCGAACAGATCGTTCTGGATGCGCATCAGCATGGTGTCCATCTCCGCCAGGGCTGGTTCTTTGCCGGTGGAAAGTCGCGCGAGACCCACGGCGGCATTGGTTTCGTCCACCGTGCCATAGGCATCCACACGTAGGTCGAACTTTTTGCGGCGGTCACCAGAACCCAAGGCGGTCGTGCCGTCATCGCCGGTTTTGGTATAGATTTTGGTGAGGACAACCATGATGTAGGCCTGTGTTCGATGAAAGAGTTGGGAGGGTGGTTAGGTGCGTCCGGCGAACCAGGCGGCGATAAAAACCACCACAATCGCCAATCCTTGAAGCATCACACGCCAGCGCATCAGCTGTTGCGAGCGGTTAGCGCTGCCACCCTTCATCATGTTGCCAAGCCCCATAATGAGCACGACGGCGACAGCGATAACGGCGATGGCGGAGATGATTTGGACGGTCAGGGACATGAAAGAAACTCACAGAGAAGCATAATGTACGAGGGCGATGCCGAGTTGGTTGCATAGCTCACGTGAGGTTGCTCCTGTAAGGCAGGCTTCTTGCCAGCGCGAGGGCGCATATCCCCATCTTGCCGCGATGTTTGGCCGCTTTTTATCGAGCGCAATCGTCAGCTCCGACGTCCTTTGGCGAGTAGTCCGTGCAACGCTTTTGTCGGCAATATACGCCGCGCTAAGCTAAGGGCGTGGGTTGGAAAGGTCACCCGGTAGACGGTTCTGGGTGATGGCACCTCGAGCGCTTTGATGAGAACATCGGTCACAGCCTCAGGGCCAAGCTCAAAGCTCGCCTTGTCCCGCGAGGTCAGCCGTTTCAGCTGGTGTTGGTAGTCCGTATTGTAAGCAGACCCGTCCACATCAATGGTCGTTTTGAACTGCCTCAGAGCATTTTCGCGAAACGCGCTGGTGATCGGGCCGGGCTGGATTGAAATCACTTTAATGCCGAACGGCTCCACCTCAGCACGCAGAGCATCCGTGTAGCCTTCAAGCGCGAACTTCGTTGCCGCGTAAGGCCCGCGATAAGCCGAGGAGATGAAGCCTAACACGCTTGAACACTGCACGATTCGGCCTGATTCTTGACCCCGCATAACCGGCACAGTCCTGCGGGTGAGATCGTGCCAGCCAAAAAAGTTGGCTTCAAACTGATCGCGAAGCGCTTGGGTTGGCACGTCTTCCAAAGCGCCTACCAGGCCATACGCGCCATTGTTGAACACAGCGTCGAGCCTACCGTCAGTGATCTTCAGCGTTTCATCAAGGGCGGAGGTGATGCTCGCCTCGTCGGTGTAATCGAGACGCACGGCATGGAAACCCTCATTGGACAGGCGTTCTACATCGGCTTGTTTGCGTGCTGCGGCAACAACCGTCCAACCACGCTCCTTGAGTGTGTGGGCGGCATGATAGCCAATGCCGGTTGAGCTGCCCGTGATCAGGATCGAACGCGTCATGGGAGCGATATGTATCCCGACCAAACGGCATTGTCGCGGTCTGATCTAAGCCGCTTTATCGCGGCCTTTGCGGTTCACGCTATCAAGTTTGGAGCAGACGAGCGCGATCTGATCGAGAAGGTCACCGAGCGCATCAGGTGCGAGGAGATAGGGTGAGAATTGCGGCCCGACACGATACTTGGCGAACACAGGATTGTCTTCAGACTCAATGTCGAAGACAGCAAGGCTTGGGAGTGGAAATTGTCGCGAGATCAATGGCTCGGCGCACACGATATGAACATCATCGTGCCGTTCATCCCGCGCGATGCGGTTGTAGGTGTCACTCACATCGCCACGCGGACCTTCAAGCACCTGCATGAAAAAGTCATCCACGTGAACCAAGCATCCAGACACGCCCAGTGGGATGTTTCGTCCGTCGGCTTGTTTAACCAGTGCATTGATAAACTGACGCCGCACGTCGCCACGCATCTGCGGTGCTTTTGAGATGTAAGTTAGTGTGTAAAGCGGCATGCATTGCGGTCTTTTCTAGAGTGACCGACCAAGAATAACCATCCATAGTTGTTCATATATTAATATGCAACTTCAAGTTTAGGATGTTGCACGTGCCGCGTGATGATTCTCACGCCTCAAGGAGGCGTTTGGCGATTACTTGTGCCTGTATCTCCGCGGCGCCTTCAAAGATGTTGAGGATGCGCGCATCGCACAGAACGCGCGAGATCGCATATTCAAGCGCGAAGCCGTTGCCGCCATGGATCTGAAGCGCATTGTCGGCGTTTGCCCAGGCAATCCGGGCGCAGAGAAGTTTGGCCATTCCCGCTTCTACATCGCACCGGCGGCCTTCATCTTTCTCACGGGCTGAGAAGTAGGTGAGCTGGCGGCCGATCATCGTTTCCACGGCCATCATGGCGAGCTTGTCGGCCACACGCGGGAAATTGATCAACGCCTTGCCAAACTGCATCCGGTCCTTGGCATATTGCAGCCCCAGATCGAGGGCGTTTTGCGCAACACCGACCGCGCGGGCAGCCGTCTGGATACGCGCGGACTCAAATGTCTCCATCAGCTGCTTAAAGCCGTTGCCTTCTTTCTCGCCGAGCAAATTGTCAGCTGAAACCTCAAACCCGTCGAAGGCGATCTCATATTCCTTCATGCCGCGATAGCCGAGCACTTCGATCTCGCCGCCTGACATGCCCGGATGTGGGAACGGGTCTTCATCGGTCCCGCGTGGCTTTTCCGCGATGAACATGGAAAGCCCACGATACCCCGCCTCATCAGGGTTGGTACGTGCGAGCACCGTCATTATGTCGGCGCGGACCGGATGCGTGATCCAGGTTTTGTTGCCAGTGATTGTATAGGTGTCGCCTTCGCGCATCGCGCGGGTTTTGAGGCTTGCAAGATCGGAGCCGATGTTGGGTTCGGTGAAGACAGCAGTCGGCAGAATCTCACCCGCTGCAATGCCGGGCAGCCACTTTTCCTTCTGCGCCTGCGTCCCGCCGCACAGGATAAGCTCCGCTGCAATTTCCGAACGCGTGCTCAACGATCCAACACCGATGTAAGCGCGCGACAACTCCTCGGAGACGACACACATGGATTCCTTGCCAAGGCCCAGCCCGCCAAACTCTTCGGGGATCGTAAGGCCAAAAACCCCCAATTCCGCCATCTGGCTGACCACTTCAAGCGGGATGTACTGGTTCTTGAGATGCCACTCATGCGCGTACGGCTCCACCGCGTCGGCGGCAAAGCGGCGCATTTCTTCGCGAAAGGCCTGCATCGTTTCATCCAGACCGTCAGCTCCCACCGTAGCCGTACCGCTGTCCTCGGCCATGAGCGCAACCAGCGCGGCGCGCTTATCACCGTCGGTGCCGTTAGCGATCAGAGATCGGACGGCTGCATCATTGCAAAAAGCACGCGCGGTATCCTGCGGCACACCGAGCGCGACAAGGCGGATGATCTCGCCCTGGTTCATCGCGATGCCGCCTTCGATCTGGGCCAGATACTCGCCAAACCCGATTTCGACGATCAGCGCTTCGGCCTCACCATAAAGGCCGTCAGCGCGCATGCGCTCGGCATAGGCGGCCAGTTCGCGGAGGGCCTCGCGGTAGGTCGCGAGCCAGGCAAGGCCGTGCGCAGCGTGCTGGTGAGCTTCCAACAGTGCGCCCTTCACGCGGCCAATCTCCATGGTCCGGGCGGC
This sequence comes from Pseudomonadota bacterium, assembly GCA_039026935.1. Taxonomy (GTDB): domain Bacteria; phylum Pseudomonadota; class Alphaproteobacteria; order Rhizobiales; family MH13; genus MH13. The sequence goes on along the minus strand of JBCCLK010000016.1, from coordinate 9,966 downwards.
GACGGATTGCTTGGCGATCCCATAAAGGCTGTCGAGCGCCGCAAGCGCATCGGCGCAAAGAGCCGCCAAATCGCTTGGTGTGTGGGACATGTCTTCGGCTAGGCTCATCGCATCATCCTCTCACCGACCGGCTGACCATTACATAAGGCAACCGCCAAATGTGCAGGCGAACGCGTCCGGTAGGACGCTACACCCATTCCATTGTGCAGCGCAAAATGATGGACCGACCGCGAAGGAACAACCCCCTCGAAAGGACAACGATCTAACTGGAAGGTTACCGGCAATCGAGGGTGATGGAGGGTTCGTGCCGATCCACGGGCAGGTGGTGCGCTTGGAGGACCTATCGCCGGGAGCCGAGCCGTCAGGCCGCCTTACGATTGGCGTCCGTCGCCTCGTCGTTATCGGGCACATCGCTCTCGGCGTCTGCGTGGAAGGCAGCAACATCGTCTTTCTCGCCGGGAAGCCCGATTGCCATGTCCTCAAAGATAAGGCCGCGCGCCAGGACAGCGCCATTGAAGATCATCCAGCACCAAATGCCAAAGAACTTGGCGCCATCCTCGGCAACGATCGCGTTGGTTTCCACGCTGTGGATGATCACGTCGATGGCAACGCTAACGACGAAGCCCATGCCTGCCCCAAGAAAGAACACGCCTTCAATGGACTTCAGATAGCGGCGGGCCATCCAAAGATAGCCAAGCCCAAGCAAACCATAGGTCACCAGAACCGCGTTCTGCGGAACGCCGAGGGCGGGAAGGATGTTTTCATGGATCAAGAAGGCATCGTCGAGCGCCAGCCAGCCCGTCAGCAAACCGGCGAAAGTGGCGAACCGCATGAGCGCCGGCGATAGGTTTGTCAGGAACAGCATCAGCGCAGAGAACAGGCAGACAGCCGCTGTCATCGTCCACATTTTTATGCCCAGCATGGACATGAAGCCGAAGTAAACACGGCAACACTCTGGTGCCATTTCAGCCGCGGTGAGAGGGTCGAAGTAGAGCCATCTCGGATCAGTGAAGGGTTGGATGATCGTAACAGTGATCAGTGCAAGCGGCAGCAAAAGGCCGACCGACACCAATGCTCGCGTCGGCCATTTGCCCCGCACGATCCTGTCCAATGGTGTCATGTGCTCCATACACAACCCTGCATGCCACGTGTGGCGTCGCCATCCACAGTGGGGATACGCTAGGGTTTAATCCCTCATAAGCCGTTAAGCTGCCTTATCCTTTTCTTGGATTTCATTGCGATTGACCAAGTAAACACCAAGCACTGTAACGGTCATGCCAAGAATGGTGATAAGACTTAGACCTTCGTCGAAGAGGAAGAACGCTTCAACCGCGACAAGGGGCGGGATGAGATAAATGAAGCTGGACACCTTCGAGACCGCGCCGTTGCGCAGGAGAAACAAGTAAAGTCCCACAGCGCCGAACGATAGGGCAAAGACAGCCCAAGCCATGACCAGTGCAGCATCGAGAGATAGCTCTATGTGCGTGCTCCCGGTGACCAGCGCGAGCGGGAGGATCACGAGACCTGCACCACAGTACTGCATCAAGGTGATGGCGCGTAGGTCGCCATTGGCGAGAAACCTTTTCTGGTAGAGCGATCCGACGGTCACCGACGTGATCGCCATCACATTGAGCCCGATCAGCCAGGCATTGTTTGCCAACGCGCCACCGGTGAGTCCAAACAGAGACGGACCAAGCGCCGTTGCCAGGCCAACAAAGCCGAGCACAAGGCCGAACCATTGCAGCCGCGAGAGGCTCTCATGGAGATACGTAACGGCCAGGATCGCGGCCAGGAGCGGCTGAAGCGCCGCAACGATGCCCGCGATGGAGGCGGGCAGCCCATTGTTGATGGAGACCCACACGCCCATCAGATAGATCGCGTGCAGAAGAATGCCGCTCACGATCCCATGCTGCCACATGTTGCGCGAGCGCGGGAAGGACACGCCGGAAACGGCCATAAACACGGCCAGACACACCGCTGCGATGACGAACCGTCCGGTCAGAAACGCCAGCGGATCGGCAACTTGCGTTGCTGCGCCGGCAGTTATCCAGCCGGTCGACCAGATCAGGACGAACAAAAACGGGGCAGTACGCAGAAACATGAAGGGCTTTCAGGCAGATGCCGAGAAATCCGCATTTAGCGGCGTCAAGCCTTGCTGTCACGCTGCTCGGACGGACCGCTGGGCCTTGACATCACCGGCTTACTTTGCGGCGGCCACAACATCCTCAAAGGTGCGAAGTCCCGGTTTTGGCGCTCCAACAAGGCAGGCCATGTTGCCCGGCGCGTGCTGGTTCTTCCACATTTTGGTGTGCGCCTTTGGGATGTCGCGCCAGGCGAAGACTTCCGACATGCACGGGTCGATGCGCCGCTCCATCACGAGCTTGTTGGCCGCTGCGGCCTGTTTCAGGTGCGCAAAGTGCGAGCCCTGCACGCGCTTTTGGTGCATCCACACGTAGCGCGCATCCATGGTGAGATTGAAGCCGGTGGTGCCGGCGCAAATCACAATCATCCCGCCGCGTTTGCACACGAAGGTGGAAACGGGAAAGGTCGCTTCGCCTGGATGCTCGAAAACGAAATCCACATTCACGCCCTTGCCGGTGATGTTCCAGATTGCCTTGCCGAACTTGCGTACTTCGGAAAACCAGGCGTCATACTCAGGCGAGTTCACCGTGGGCAGCTGGCCCCAGCAATTGAAGTCTTTGCGGTTGATGACGCCTTTGGCGCCAAGCGACATGACGAAGTCGCGTTTGTCCTCGTCGGAGATCACGCCGATCGCGTTGGCTCCCGCAGCGGCACATATCTGCGTGGCAAAAACGCCAAGCCCGCCCGATGCGCCCCACACCAGCACATTGTCGCCGGGTCGCAGCACATTGGGCCGGTGGCCATAGAGCATGCGATAGGCTGTTGCGAGCGTCAGCGTATAGCAGGATGCCTCTTCCCAGGTCAGGTGTTTGGGGCGCGGCATAAGCTGACGTGCTTGCACCCGGGTAAACTGGCTGAAAGACCCATCCATCGTCTCATAGCCCCAGATGCGTTGGGAGGGCGAGAACATGGGGTCGCCGCCATTGCACTCCTCATCATCGCCATCATCCTGGTTGCAGTGGATGACCACCTCATCGCCCACCTTCCACCGTTTCACCTTAGATCCGACAGCCCAGACGATGCCGGCCGCATCTGAGCCGGTGACGATGTAGTCATGCTTGACGTGATCAAACTGCGAGATGGGCTCGCCGAGCGCGCACCAGATGGCGTTGTAATTGACGCCCGCCGCCATCACCAAAACGAGCACTTCATCGTCGCCGATGGACCATACGGGCAGAACTTCAAGCTGCATTGCGCTTTCTGGTGGGCCGTGCCGTTCGCGGCGCACTGCCCAAGCGTACATTGTCTCCGGCACATATCCGAGAGGTGGAATCTCACCGATCTCGTACAGGTCTTTGGTGTCGCTTGATGTTTCAGCCAGTGCCATAGCCGACCCCAGTCAGAAGATTTCGATCCTCCGGCAGATATGTCATGCTGCACTGCAAAAAACCATACGACAATGGTTCGGCTGGGGGTGGTACAGAGCTCGGCGCACGGGTGGGCTCTTGGGGCTGCACCATTAAAAAAAGGCGGGCCTTTGAGCCCGCCTTGTATCTATGCCTATCTGCAAAGCGTCGCTCTAGAAGCAGCCCACCAGCGTGGTTGCGATGCCGCGGATAACCTGCGGGTAGAGGCCTGGGCCGGGCTCAAAAGCTGAGCCAAGTGGGTCCATCACGCCGGTCGAGGCTTCTGTTCCATCAAGCACAGTTTCGACGAGCCCTGGGTTAAACTGAGGCTCGGAAAGAACGCAGTCCACGCCTTCGTCGGCGATGCGCCCTTGGATCTCCGCGATGCGCGCGGGGCTTGGGTCAACCGCATCACCGAGGGAGATCGCGCCTGAGGCCGGGAAGTCGAAACTGTCTTCAAAATACTGGTACGCATCGTGGAAGACGATGAAGCGACCACCACGGACCGGATCAAGCAAGCCTGCGACCTCAGCTTGAAGCGCGGCAAGTTCATCGCGCGCAGCAGACGCATTGGCAAAATAAGCACCTGCATTGTCAGGATCGGCAGCTGAAAGCTGGCCCGCAATCACGTTCAGCCAGGTTTGAGCGTTTTCAATGGAAAGCCAGGCGTGCGGATCATGCTCACCATGGGCATGGCCCTCGTGATCATCGTGGCCATGATCATCATGCGCGTGCTCGTCATGGTCGTCATCATGATCATCATGCGCGTGTTCGTCATGGTCGTGTTCATGATCATCATGCGCGTGCTCGTCATGGTCGTGGCCATTATCGTCATGGGCGTGTTCGTCATGGTCGTGGTCATGATCATCATGCGCGTGTTCGTCATGATGATCGTGATCATCATGGTCATCGCCATGTGAGCTGTGATCATGCGCCTCGAACAACGCGTTTTCGCGGAAATCGAGAAGTTCAATGCCATCCGCATCCAGCAGTGTCGTCACCGACGCGTTGGCAGCGAGCGTCTCCACAGCATCCTCAAGCCACGGCGTCAGATCTTCGCCGATCCAGAACACGAGGTCTGCATTTTGGAGTGCCTCTGCTTCTGAGGGGCGCAAATTGTACTCATGCGGTGATGCACCAGCCGGTATAACGAGGTTGGGCGCACCAACACCGTCCATCACGCGGGCCACAAGCGAGTGCACCGGCGCGATATCTGCAGCAACGCTCGGCACTTCGGCGGAGACAAGAGATGTGCTTGTCAGCAGGGCAGCGCTTAGGGTGAGTGGGAGACGCAACGTGGACATCGGAACCTCTGTGTGATCTTATAACGCAACGTGCGACGAACTATCCGATATGTTATAGTATGACAAGTGAACCATTGCCCCATGTTGGATCAGATGCTCAATCCAACGCGGCGCTTTCGCCTGCGGACATGACGCCCAATGGCGTTGCGCCTCATTCTGGGGTTGTTGGTTTTGCCCGGCATGATCACCAGCTTTGCGTGCGTGGCGTGCTCCAGTCTGCTGAGCTTTACTGCCGGGAGCGTGGTCTGCGCTTTACCCCAATTCGCCGAAAGGTTCTTGAGTTGCTTCTGCGCGAGCATCGCGCGCTTGGTGCCTATGCCATTCTCGATCTTTTAGCCGACGCCGGCTTTGGTTCGCAGCCGCCGGTGGCCTATCGTGCCCTTGATTTCCTCACGCGGCACGGGTTTGCGCATAAGATCGAGCGGCTCAACGCCTTTGTCGCATGTGTTCATCCAGGCGAGAAGCACTCACCAGCGTTCATGATTTGCCGTCTATGCGATGCTGTGGCCGAGGCACAGTCTGCTCCTGCGAAAGGGGCGCTTGGTGCGGCTGCGAAAGCTGCTGGGTTCCAGATCGAGCGCACTTTGGTAGAAGCGGAAGGGATCTGCCCCGCTTGTGCGGAGAAAGTCTGAGGTAGGTCGCTCTCCATGAGCCTCTTAAAAGCCTACAATGTGCGCGTCGACTATGGCGGGCATACAGCCCTGCGCGATGTGAGTCTCACCATCGAGCCCGGTGAAATTATAACTGTTGTCGGCCCCAACGGTTCCGGCAAGACAACGCTTCTGCGTGCCTTAATCGGCGCGATCAAACCGGTAGGCGGTTCCATCACGCGCAAACCGGATCTGCGTATCGGCTATGTGCCCCAAAAGCTGGCCATCGACCCGACCTTGCCCATGACTGCGCAACGGTTTCTTCGGCTAACAGACAAGGTCTCAAAAAAGGCCAGCGTCGAGGCGTTGGCCAAGGCTGGTGTTCCCGATCTATCGCATCGGCAGATGTCACAGCTGTCCGGAGGGCAGTTTCAACGGGTTCTGCTCGCGCGCGCGCTCTTAAGCGAGCCCCATCTTCTCTTGCTGGATGAGGCAACCCAGGGCCTGGATCAGCCGGGCTCCGCAGCCTTTTACCGGCACATTGAGGCCGTGAGGCAAGAGACCGGCTGCGCTATCCTAATGATCAGCCATGAGTTGCACGTGGTTATGAGTGCCTCAGACCGGGTGATTTGTCTCAACGGCCACATATGCTGTCAGGGCGCGCCGGATGTGGTGGCCTCCGCGCCAGAGTATCGGGCCATGTTTGGCAGCGGAACCGGCGGAGCTTTGGCTTTGTATCGTCATGAGCACAACCATACGCATGATCACGATGATCATCACGACGTGTCTTCCCACAAACCGCTCTCACATAAGCCCTCTTCACACGAGGCGGCTGAGTGATGCTGGATGATTTCATGGTCCGCGCCACGCTGGCTGGCGTGGGGGTTGGGTTGGCTGCCGCGCCTTTGGGTTGTTTCATTGTCTGGCGACGCATGGCCTATTTCGGCGATGCGACCGCTCATGCGGCTGTTCTGGGTGTCGCCCTGTCGCTTGCCCTTGAAATGTCGATCTTTGCCGGGACGGTCGCTGTGGCTCTCGTGATGGCCGCAACCGTGACGGTCCTCGCCGGGCGCAGCTACGCTATGGATACGCTCCTCGGTGTCATGGCCCATTCTGCGTTGGCGTTTGGCTTGGTCGCGGTATCATTCTTGTCTGGCATCCGCATCGACCTGATGGCCTACCTGTTCGGCGACATTCTGGCCGTCTCACGTGCCGATCTGGCGGTCATTTGGGGCGGGGCGGCATGCGTTGTTGGCCTGACGGTTTGGCGCTGGACACCCTTGCTGACTGCAACACTCAATGAGGAACTTGCTTATGCCAGCGGCATGGACCCAAAGCGCGATCAGATGATCCTCACCCTGTGTCTTGCCATTACCGTGGCAGTCGCCATCAAAGTGGTCGGTGTCTTATTGATCGCGGCGATGCTCATCATTCCCGCTGCGGCTGCACGTAACCTGGTGCGCACACCGGAAGCTATGGCAGTGGTGGCCGCGATCATTGGTGCTTTGTCGGCCATTTTCGGTCTGCGCAGCGCCTATGTGTTCGACACGCCTGCTGGCCCGACAATTGTGTGTGTGGCTGCCATCGTGTTCGCTACTTTAAGCATTGGGCGTAGCGTGCGGCAGCGCTTTGTGACATCGACGTCCTAGGTCCTGACCTTAACAAGTTTTAATCGTTTTTGGTCGCCGTCCTGAACGTGCTCTTCAGCGTTGCAATCTATAATTACCGCCATTGGGTATGGACGGGCACAAAGCTGAAGGATCGGTGCAATGGCCGCCTTCCTACCTCCGTTCGTCGTCGAGAACATGTGGTTCATCATGCTCGTCGCTTCGCTCATCACCTGGCCTCTTGCGTGGGTCGCCGACAATGTTTTTGCCGACAGCGCCTTCGGCATTTTCGGCAACTACGTCTTCTTGATGAGCGGTTCACTGCTGGGGGGAACTGGATTGATGCTGCATCTTGGCTCGGCTTCTCCGGTTCTGAACCAGCCGCATTTGCCCTTCTTTGCAGCCGCCGCTGGAGCAGCTGCGTGCATGCTTCTGGCTTGTTTTGTGAAGCGCTTACTCTTCCGATGAACACGCGGTACTTTGCCTATCACGTTCGCCCAAAAGGGTAGGTGACTCCGCGCAGGTGCCGCCTTATTGTTCCTCATGGTGCAGCGCACAATGGCGCGTGGCAGCGACCTGAGGGAGGCGTGATCGATGAGCGATGCCAAACCGAATAGCGCGTTGAGGCAGGACGAGATGGTCCGCGATCGACCTTGGATTTTCCGCACCTATGCCGGCCATTCCACGGCCAAAGACTCCAACACTCTTTACAAAACCAACCTTGCTAAAGGGCAGACGGGCCTGTCGGTGGCTTTCGATCTGCCAACACAGACCGGCTACGATCCCGACCATGTTTTAGCGCAAGGGGAAGTTGGCAAAGTGGGTGTGCCCATTGCGCATCTTGGTGATATGCGCACGCTGTTCGACGGCATTCCTCTGGAGGCTATGAACACCTCCATGACGATCAACGCTGCTGCCCCATGGCTCTTGGCGCTTTATATTGCGGTGGCCGATGAGCAGGGCGCCGACCGCACCAAGCTCTCCGGCACCACGCAAAACGACCTCATTAAGGAGTATCTGTCGCGCGGCACCTATGTGTTTCCGCCAGAACCGAGTTTGCGCCTGACCACCGATATGATCGGCTGGACGTACGCTCATGCGCCTAAATGGAACCCAATGAATGTGTGTTCCTACCATTTGCAGGAAGCCGGCGCGACGCCTGTGCAGGAGCTCTCGTTCGCGCTTGCCACGGCGATGGCCGTTCTGGACATGGTGCGCGACCGCAAAATTATCCCAGAAGAGGATTTTCCCAAGGCGGTGGGTCGGATTTCCTTCTTCGTCAATGCCGGCATGCGGTTTGTCACCGAGATGTGCAAGATGCGGGCTTTTGTGGACCTTTGGGATGAGATCTGTCTGGAGCGCTACGGGGTTGAAGACCCCAAATACCGTCGCTTCCGGTACGGCGTGCAGGTGAACTCGCTGGGGCTCACCGAGCCGCAGGCGGAAAACAATGTCTATCGCATTCTCATTCAGATGCTTGCTGTCGTGCTTTCCAAAAAGGCGCGGGCGCGGGCGGTGCAGCTACCAGCCTGGAACGAGGCGCTTGGCCTGCCCCGGCCGTGGGATCAGCAATGGTCGCTCAGGATGCAACAGATTGTGGCCTACGAGACGGACCTGCTTGAGTTTGGTGATCTGTTCGATGGCTCGCAGGAAGTGGACGCCAAGGTTGAGGCCTTGAAAACCGAGGCTCGTGAGGAACTTACCCGGATCGATGCGATGGGTGGGGCGATTGCAGCCATCGAGACGAGCTACATGAAGCAGCAGCTTGTGGCTTCCAATACCGACCGGCTTGAGGGCATTGAAAAAGGCGATCAAGTGGTAGTTGGAGTGAACGCCTATAAGGAGGGCGAGCCGTCACCCCTTGGGACTGGTGAGGGCGCGATCATGGTCGTGCCCGACGGCGTCGAGGAGGATACGATCGCGACGCTGAACGCCTGGCGCGCCTCGCGCAATGCGGCCGCCGTGAGCGAGGCGATCAAGGGCCTCAAGGCAGCGGCCGAAGGCGGGGCCAACATCATGGATGCCTCCATCACGGCCGCGAAGGCAGGCGTCACGACCGGCGAATGGGGCGAGGCGCTGCGCAATGTTCTTGGCGAGTATCGTGCACCCACGGGCGTTGGCAAATCTGCTCGCGCTGGCATGGAAGACCTGTCTGCCATTCAAGCCCATGTGGATTCGGTGTCAGCAAAGCTCGGTCGGCGCATCAAAGTACTGGTGGGCAAGCCTGGCCTTGATGGCCATTCCAATGGGGCCGAGCAGATCGCCGTGCGAGCGCGCGACTGTGGGATGGAAGTTGTTTATGAAGGCATCCGCTTGACGCCGGCGGAGATCGTCAATGCGGCCATCGAAGAAGACGTGCATGTCGTGGGCCTCTCCATCCTCTCTGGCAGCCACGTGGCTTTGCTGCGTGACGTCATGGAACGGCTGCGCAAAGGTGAGGCCGACGACATCCCCGTGGTGGTCGGCGGCATCATCCCGCCAGAGGATGAGGCGCAGTTGAAAGCGATGGGGGTCGCAGCCGTCTATACGCCGAAGGACTTTCGGGTGAATGATATCATGGCCGACATCGTGCGCATCGTTTCGCATGGTTGGCAAAACGTGGCGTGACGGCGGTGAGAAGGCCAGCTTGCACCGTCGGTCCGACATCGCCGCTACATTCGCATATATTCGCGCAACAATCGCGCGATGTTCGCGCATGTCGCGCGAGATTTTTAGGCAAGAATGCGCTTAGATTTATGCTCAGATAGAAAAAACACTCGTCTATTGGCGCAACACTCATTTAAGTAGTGTTGCGTAGAGAAGATTTCTCCAAAACGAGTACCCGACACGTCTGACCAAGTCTGCCGAAATGGGTTGCTCGCTCCTGCGCACGCACTGTGAGGAGGCCTTTGGCCAGACGTGTCGGGTACTCGTTTTGGAGAAATCTTCTCTACGCAACACTACTTAAATGAGTGTTGCGCCAATAGACGAGTGTTTT
>JBCCLK010000015.1:0-55789 GCA_039026935.1 Pseudomonadota bacterium | reverse complement strand
TTTTGCCCTTTGTGGCTTTTTTAATATTTTTTAAAACATTTTTTTTTCTTTCGCTTTTGCTAATTCAAAAAAAACAAATCACCCCCGAACTTCACCCTAAAAATTATTGGCACCTGACCCTAGTAATCCACCTTCGTGAAAACCAGCCCATCGGCCGGGGCGACAGGCGCACAGACGGTTCTATCTCGCGCTTCGAGCATCGCTTGTGTGTCATCGGCCGACAGTCGCCCCTCGCCTGCCATCTTCAAAGCGCCAACCAGCGAGCGCACCTGATTGTGCAGGAAGGATCGTGCCGCTGCATCGACATAAACGTGCTCGCCCTCGCGCGAAACGTACAGCTTTTCAAGCGTGCGTTCAGGCGATTTTGCCTGGCAGTGAGCGGAGCGGAAGGTGGTGAAGTCGTGATGACCGATCAAGCGATCAGCGGCGTCCTGCATGAGGCTCATATCGAGGTGTCGTGACACACCCCATACTTTGCCGCGCTCATAGACGGGCGGCGCGCGGCGGTTCAGGATCGTGTAGCGATAGTGACGCCGCTTGGCCGAAAATCGTGCATCAAAGTCCTCGCTGACGGCTTCAGCCAAGAGCACGCCTACAAGCTCATCACGCAGATGCGCATTCATCGCATCACGGACCCGATCAGGCTCCCAGTCTTTTTGCAGATCGAAGTGCACCACCTGCCCGATGGCATGCACTCCTGTATCGGTACGTCCGGCAGCCTTCAGCGTGATCGTCTCGCCCGTGAAAGCAAAGACGGCTGCTTCCAGCGCGCCTTGGACAGAGGCCGCATTCTCTTGGCGTTGAAAACCGGAGTATGGTCGGCCATCATACTCAACGGTGAGTTTGTAGCGGGGCATTGGCTCAGGCGAATACTGCACCAGGCTCGAGGCCGGCACCGTTTTGAAAGTCCACCACTGTCATCGGCTGCTTGCCCGCGCGTTGCACTTCGACGAGCTTCACAGCGCCTTCCGCACAAGCAACGCGGCCACCATCAAGCAAGGTGCCCGGCGCAGCAGAGCCTTCTGCAGATTCAACCCGAAGCACCTTCAGCCGCTCGCGCTTGCCGCCAGCTTCAAACTGCGTCCACGCGCCTGGGAAAGGTGATAGCCCGTGGATATGGCGCAGCACGTTGAAGGCTGGCTGGTTCCAGTCGATCTTGGCTTCGGCCTTGTCGATCTTCTCTGCGTAGGTGACCCCCTCTTCGACCTGCTCGGTCAGCGTCAACGAGCCGCGTGAGAGCGCTGCCATCGCGCGACCCATCAGATCGGCGCCCAGACGCGCGAGTTGATCGTGGGCATCCTGTGTGGTCATCGCATCGGTGATGCTGAGCGTTTCGGCCATAGCCACCGGGCCCGTATCAAGACCCTTGGCCATCTTCATCACCATCACGCCCGTTTCATCATCGCCCGCCATGATCGCGCGGTGGATCGGCGCCGCGCCCCGCCAGCGCGGTAGCAGCGAGGCGTGCAGATTGTAGCAGCCGAACTCGGGCGCTTCCAGGACCGCTTTGGGCAAGATCATGCCGTAGGCGACAACCACGGCGGCATCTGCTTTGAACGAAGCGAAGCGCTCCTTCTCTTCCTCTGCCTTGAGGCTGGAAGGGTGAAAGACCGGGATCCCCAGTGCGTCTGCCTGTTCGTGGACAGGGGAGCGGCGTAGCTCCATGCCCCGTCCTGCCGGTGCCGGGGCACGGGTGTAGCAAGCCACGATTTCGTGGTTCTGGCCGACCAGTTCTAACAGGGTAGGAACGGCAAACTCTGGCGTTCCCATAAAGACGAGTTTCAACATGGCGCGTGGTGTAGCTTTTTGCTGCCGCATTGCAAGATGTCTCGATCCATGCGATCTCGCGCGCTCAAAGTTTCGCGTTTGCGAAAGCTCTACTCTTCCCAGCCCTCAAACCTCGTCTGACGCCCGATGAAGTTCACTCTTTCCTGGCTCAAGGATCACCTTGAGACCGACGCCGACCTAGACGCGATTGTCGACACACTCACCCGCATTGGCCTTGAGGTCGAAGAGGTGGATGATAGGGCCGTTTATGCGCCGTTTCTGATCGCCAAGGTCCTTAGCGCCAAGCAGCACCCTGATGCGGATCGTCTGCGCGTGTTGGAAGTGGATACGGGCTCTGGCAGTCCAGTGCAGGTGGTCTGTGGCGCGCCGAACGCGCGTGAAGGGATGACCGGCGTGTTCGCTCCTCCCGGTGCTTATGTGCCCGGCATCGACCTGACGCTGCAGGTCGGCAAAATTCGCGGCGTGGAATCCCACGGCATGATGCTGTCCGAACGCGAGCTTGAGCTTTCCGATGAGCACGACGGCATCATTGATCTAACGACCGATGCGGCCGCTGGAACCGCCTACACCACGTTCGCTGAGCTCGATGACCCGGTTATCGAGATTGGCCTCACGCCGAACCGCCCGGACTGTACCGGCGTCCACGGTATCGCGCGCGATCTGGCCGCTGCTGGGCTTGGTACCCTGAAAGACGGCAAGGTGCCCGCGATCAAGGGCGAAGGCTCCTGCCCGGTCTCTGTGACGCTCGATTTCATGGGCGAGAGCCTCTGCCCAACCTTCGCTCTGCGTCTGGTCCGCGGTGTGAAGAACGGCCCATCCCCGCTTTGGATGCAGAAGCGGCTGAAGGCTATCGGCCTACGCCCGATCAACACGCTGGTCGACATCACCAACTATGTCACCTTCGACCGGGGTCGCCCGCTGCACGTGTTCGATGCCGCCAAAGTGCACGGCAACCTCACCGTCCGCGAAGCGAAAGATGGCGAAACCGTTCTTGCCTTGGACGGTAAGACCTATGCGCTCGACGCTACCATGGCCGTGATTGCCGATGGTAACGGCATTGAGTCCCTTGCTGGTGTTATGGGAGGCGAAGCGTCGGGCTGTGACGAGAACACGACGGACGTCCTCATTGAATCGGCCCTTTGGGTGCCAGACAACATCGCGGCGACGGGCCGCAAGCTTGGCATCATCACAGATGCCCGCTATCGCTTTGAACGCGGTGTTGATCCCGCCTTCAACGAAGAAGGCCTGGATCTGGCGACCCAGCTCGTACTTGATCTGTGTGGTGGCACCGCGACTGAGAAAACAGTGGCAGGTGCGATCCCCGAGGTAGACCACATCATCGATTTCCCGGTCGCCGAGGTGCAGCGCCTGTCGGGCCTTGAGGTGCCGCCCAAAGAGATCAAAGCGATCCTGACCATGCTCGGCTTCTGGGTCACCGGTCAAACCGATCAGATGAAGGTGGCTGTGCCGAGCTGGCGACCAGACGTGGAAGGTAAAGCTGACCTCGTTGAAGAGGTTATGCGCATAGCGGGTATTGATCGGGTTCCCGTGACACCATCCATTGGGCGCGACACAGTGGTGACACCGGTTCTCACCGACATTCAAAAAGCAACACGCAAGGCAAAGCGCGTGCTCGCTGCACGTGGGCTTATGGAAGCTGTCACCTGGTCATTCATCCCGCAGTCAGAAGCTGAACTGTTCGGCGGCGGATCTGCCGAGCTTCAGCTCGCCAACCCGATCTCCACTGACATGAGCACGATGCGCCCGAGCCTATTGCCCTCTCTCCTGCGCAACGTACAGGCGAATGTGGATCGTGGCGTAAGCGACATTGCGCTCTTTGAAGTTGGTCAGGTTTTCGGCGGTGATACGCCAGAAGAGCAAACGATCAACGCTTGCGGCGTGCGACGCGGCACAGCGGCGATGCGCGGTCAAGGCCGTCACTGGACCGGCAATGTCAGAGTCGTTTCTGTCTTCGAGGCAAAAGCCGATGCGCTCGCACTCCTCGATGATCTTGGTCTCGTCGCGTCGACCATCCAAATCGATCCAAAAGCGCCAGACTGGTATCACCCGGGTCAGTCGGGCACGCTACGCCGTGGTAAGGATGTGTTCGGCCACTTTGGCACGCTCCACCCACGGCTCTTACGCGATCTCGATGTGGAAGGGCCCGCGGTGGCCTTTGAGATCGTGCTCGATGCCGTCCCTGCCCCGCGGAAGAAGACGACCCGCACAAAGCCTCCGCTCACCTTGCATGACTTGATGCCGGTGCGGCGTGACTTCGCCTTCGTGGTGGATACTGACACCAAAGCCGAAGCCATACTCCGCGCAGCCAAAGGCGCGGACAAAGCCCTTATCTCTGATGTGTTGTTGTTCGACGTTTATGCTGGCGAGCGGATCGACGCGGGCAAGAAGTCACTTGCCATTGAGGTAACGCTTCAGCCACGCGACAGGACGCTGACGGAGGAGGACATCGAGGCGGTCTCGGCCAAAATTGTTGGTGCGGTGGAGAAAGCTACTGGGGCAACGCTTAGAACATAGGGGCGGTCCTTGAATTAGGAGCGCGTTTGCTCGAAATGGCCTTGAACCTATCCAGCAAGCAGGATACCGACACGAGCTGTTTGTGGGACATTTAAACCTTAAGCGCCCTAGCACGGGAACGATTGGACAGGTGGCCGAGTGGTCGAAGGCGCACGCCTGGAACGCGTGTAGGCGGGCAACCGTCTCGAGGGTTCGAATCCCTCCCTGTCCGCCATTTTTATTGGGCCTGTTCCCAACGGAACAACCGCCGTTTTTGTTCGCTCTGTTCCTACTGAACCTTGAACCTAAGACCGACTGGTAATCGCCTTCATGACGGCCACCATCACAATCGCGTACAAGACATGCCCAATCAGCGCGACCCAGGTAATGCCTGTGAAATTGAGAAAGGGCGCCAGACCGGCAATCGTGGTGATGCCCCCGATCGCGAAAACCCATAAGCCGAACCCATACACGGCCGATGCTACAAACCATCCACCAAGATCGCCTGTTACCCGGCCCCAGATCGGCTTGAAAACAAATAGCCACCCAATGGGATACCCTATGAGGCCAACGCCATAGAAATGGACGAGGTAACCGGCAAATGCATTGTTGGGCAGACCTAGCGAGCCAAGCAGACTGCGCGCCAGGCCGTGTGGCGAGAGATTGGCCCAACCAATACCGGGGCTGATCAACTGCCCCCAAAGATCAAACGCAATCGTCCCGAAAAAGCCGGAAATGAACATTAGTCCTAGGGTTTCGGCGTTTACTTTTGGTATAGCTGGGCCGCCTACTGCATTCACGTTTTTCATTTTTGCTGCTTTCAGTTCTTTCGCCTTTACCAAAGCGCCTGTTTCACCCTTATATCTCGGTCAGGCATCGGGCTGTCTGCCAGCCCATTTTTCATGCTGGCTTGGTTCAGTTGAGGGGAGATATGTCGCTTTCTCTTGGTTCGTAAACGCCAGCAGAGATCATTTTTTGTGGATGTGAACGCGTTTCACCCGATCAAGGGGTCAAATACCATTTACCTCCATCGGCGCACCTCGCTAGCCACGGATAGGCAGGCCCTTCGGTCGAGCGAATGCCACAACCGCCGTTTCTGTTCGCTCTGTTCCTACAGAACAACCGAGATCCATTAGCTGAACATGCACCAGGGTATTGCAACGCAGGCGCCGCGCGCTAGCAAGCTCCCATATGCCTGAATGAGGCCACAAAAGCGTATGTGAAACTGGGACGCGGAGCTTGATCCGCATTTATCTGGCAAACAGTGCGCGACAGTCTTCCAACGTTGTGCACTATGAACTCGATAGAGCGGGTGCTCTTGCTTGTGGGCTTGCCAGAGCTTCAACCAGAAAAGTCATTTCGTCAGCGAACGCTTCGCCGGTCAGGCCCACAAAGCGCCGCTCGACACTTACCGTTACAAACCCATGCACGGCGGCAAAGCAGGTCCGTGTGCGTGCATCCAATTCTTCGGGTGCCAAAGCGGGGTTCAACTCCAGAAGTGCCGCACCGATGACAGCCAGAAGGGCAACATTTTCTTGCCGATGTTCGTCAGGGATCGACCGTCCCTCTGGAAGGCGATGACTGAACAGGGCTTCCCACAGTTTACGGTTGGCCTGAGCAAAACCGTAATACGCAAAGGCCAACGCGTTGAGCCTCTCCAGCGGATCGGACTTGTCTGCCACTGCCACACCGATTGCCTGTTTCAAGCGCGCAAGCGTGACTGAGTTCACCTGCATGATGATGGCGTCGAGATCGTCGTAGTACTTGTAGACCGAACCGACCGAGTAGCCAGCCTGCCGCGCAATCTCACGGGCGTGAAGAGAATCTATACCCTTTTCTTCCACGCACATCACCGCTGCTTCCAGCAGCTTGCGACTCGCTTCCTCACGCTTGGCTTTTTGTACCCCGGCCATCCAGCGTTTCCTTCTTCCTTAACCTCAAAAATGAACATTGTTCATTTTTTTGTTGACGGTGCCCGATGGCTGTGGTTCTGTCAAATAGTGAACAATGTTCATTTTTTGGAGAACGCTTATGTTGAAGATGTTGAACACTCTGTCGAAGGCCGTTGCCTTCTCTGCAACCGAAAAGGCAGAAAAGCGACACGCCATGGCCATTTTGGATCAGCAGGTGCGCGATGCCGCATCTTCCGTCGGTTCCGCGAAGAAGGCCGTCGCGCTGATCAAAGCGCAGAACCAGCTGGAAAAGGCTCGAGCCAGCAAGGTCACGGCCATGATCGCTGATCTTGAAGCTCGTGCCGTAGCCGCGCTCAATAAAAATGCCGAAGAGCTGGCGCACGAAGCCGCCGCAGCCATTGCCATCCTCGAAGATGAGCGTGTCGCTTCCCGGAAAGCACAGGCCGTCTTCGGTGAAGAGATTTCCCGCCTGACTGGCACGCTGCGCCACGCTGAGGCCCGCCTGCGTGATCTGCAGCGTGGTCAGCGCGTTGTCACCGCCCGCGATCAAGTGCGCAACGTTGGTAGCAGGGTGTCGATCACCGGCGATGGTGCGCTGACCGAGGCTGAAGACACACTGGCAAAGATCGAAGACCGCCAACAGCGCACTGATCTGGCCGATGCTGCCTTTGCCAACCTGACCGTCAGCGACAGCCCGTCGGCGATCATCGACCGTTTGGCCGATGCAGGCTGCGGTCCAGCAAACTCCACCTCTGCTGATGATGTGCTGGCTCGTCTGAAAGCGCACAACGCACCGCAAGACACACCATCTTCCGATGCGGCTTAATCCGCCACCCCTTAAACATAAGGACAAGACCCATGACCGAATCCAACACAAACCACTCCCACTACTGGTTGGTCTTCACGGCCGGCAGCTTTCTCGTCGCCGCCATGATGATGGCGCTGGGCATCTACAATCTGCAAGCAAGTTTCTCAGCTAAGGGCTTCTACGCCATGTCGGCGATCATGCTTGTTCACTCGGCAATATCGCTCAGCAAAACGCTGCGCGATGCTGACGAAGCCAAGAAACTGCACAATCGCCTTGAAGACGCAAAAACTGAGAAGTTGCTTCTCGATACCTCCGGTCCCGACACGTTCTAACGTCAGCGAAGGCTGCACTTTTTAAGACCCAAAAGGGCAGCTGCCGCCGCGCGGCAACACGCCTTAAAGGAAACACGATTATGGCCAAGGCCCCGCTTTCCAAACCTCTGATGACATCCAAGCGGTTTGCGCCGCTGTTCTGGACGCAGTTTTTATCTGCCTTCAACGACAACTTCCTGAAGAACGCTCTGGTTCTGTTGATCCTATTTCAGGTCTCGACAGAGTCAGCCATAGCGGGATCGACTGCGCTTGGTTCAGGCGTTTTGGTGACGCTGGCAGGCGCGGTGTTCATTGCGCCATTTCTGTTTCTGTCAGCGCTTGGCGGGCAAATTGCCGACCGCAATGACAAATCGACAATTGCTCGGCGGCTTAAACTCGTCGAGATCGGGGCTGCAGGGCTCGCCGTCACAGGGATGGCATTGCAGTCCCTACCAGTTCTGTTTCTGGCCTTGTTCGCATTCGGTGTTGTCTCCGCGCTGTTTAGCCCGATTAAGTTCGGCATTTTACCAGATCATCTGGAACGCACCGAGCTGCACAGAGCCAATGCGTGGATTGAAGCTGGTACGTTCCTTGCCATTCTTGGCGGCACAATCGGCGCGGGGCTTTTGTTTGCAACTGGTGCACCCATTGCGTTGTTCGGTCCGATGATGATCGGCCTTGCCATTGTCTGTTACCTTGCCTCCCGTGCAATCCCCTCCACCAAAGTCGGTGCACCCGATCTTACGATCAACCGCAATGTCTTTGCGTCCACCTGGTCGATCCTCAATGGGCTACGCGACGATACACGCATTCTCCGCACTGCCCTGTTCAACGCTTGGTTCTGGTTCATAGGCGCCACAGTGCTCTCGATCATGCCAATCGTCGTCAAAGACGTGTTGGCAGGTGAAGAGATGGCTGTAACCGTTTTCCTCACCGTCTTTGCGATCGCCGTTGGTGTCGGTTCAGCTGTGGCAGCTTGGCTGTGCGCTGGCCGCATTCTCATGCTGCCCGCTGTCATCGGGACAGCGCTGATGGGCGTGTTCTGCCTAGATCTCTACATCGTGCTCAACGCGCTGGACCTAGAGCCGACTGCGAGTATCTTCGCCTTTGTAGCGCAACCCGAAGTGATCCGCGTTAGCATCTCAATGGCTGGCCTTGCCTTCTCCGGCGCTCTTTTGGTTGTGCCCGCCTTCAGCGCTGTCCAAGGATGGGCCAAAGCTGAACGGCGCGCACGCACCGTTGCAGGCGCCAATGCAATGTCAGCTGGCTTCATGACCCTTGGTGGGTCAGCGCTCGCAGGCGTTCTTGCCGCAGGCTTCACCGCTGTTGACGTGTTGATTGCTCTGGCAGCGCTCAACGCTGTTGCCGCGCTCGCCATGCTGAAATGGCTGCCCACCAATCCGCTGCGCGATCTGGTATTCCTCATTTACCGAGCGTTTTTTCGGTTGGAGATTGAGGGTGCACACCATCTAGAAAACGCCGGTGAAGCTCCCATTCTGGCGCTGAACCATACCAGCTTCCTGGATGCCGGCCTTGCCCTGACGCTCACCGAGAAAGCACCGACATTTGCCATCGACACGCGCATTGCGAAGGCCTGGTGGGTTCGTCCTTTCTTGAAACTCGCCACCGCGCTGCCGCTTGACCCAACCAACCCCATGGCCATGCGCCTGCTGATCCATGCGGTCGAGGATGGCAACCCGATGGTGATCTTTCCCGAAGGGCGTCTGACCGTCACCGGCGGTCTGATGAAGGTCTATGACGGCGCCGCCATGGTCGCTGATAAGACAGGCTCGAAAATCGTGCCGATCCGCATTGATGGGCTCCAGAAAACGCACTTTACGCGTCTCAAGAACGATCAAGTTCGCAAGAGCTGGTTCCCCAAAGTGAAGGTGACGGTCATGGCCCCGCAGCAACTGACACTGGATCCTGAGCTTAAGAGCCGAAGCCGTCGTTCTGAAGCTGGCGCCAAACTCTACAGCATGATGAGCGATCTGATGTTCGCCACCAGCCTGGACCAGCAAGCGACCGTGCTGGACCGCGTGATCACTGCCGCCAAGGAGCATGGCATGGGCACCCTGGCAAGTGAGGACCCAGTGTCCGGCGCGATGAGCTATGGCAAGCTGCTTGCTGGCACGGCTGTGCTGGCCCGCAAGATCGCAGCTTTGACAAAGGGGGAAGACACACTTGGCGTCATGCTGCCAACCGCAAATGGCGCAGTGGCGACCACGCTTGCTGTTATGTCGGCTGGCAAAGTACCTGCGATGATGAACTTCACTGCTGGGTCCGCCAATTTAATGTCAGCCTGCGCAGCGGCACAGGTTAAGACCATCCTGTCATCGCGCGCCTTCGTCGAGCAGGCGAAACTGGAGGCTGTGGTTGCAGACCTGGAGCAACAGGTCCGCTTCATCTGGCTGGATGATGTGCGAGCGCAAATCTCGTTCATCGACAAGTTGCGTGGCCTTGCAACCCGGACCCGCCCACTTGTGCAGCGTCAGGCGGACGATACTGGCGTGATCCTGTTCACGTCTGGGTCGGAGGGTACGCCAAAGGGTGTGGTGCTAACCCATCGCAACATTCTGGCCAACGCGATGCAAGCAGCCGCTAGCATCGACTTCAACCCCACAGACAAAGTGTTCAATGTGCTTCCGGTGTTTCATTCCTTCGGTCTGACAGCAGGCACACTGCTCCCACTCATCTCTGGGGTTCCGACCTATTTGTATCCCTCGCCGTTGCACTATCGGGTGATCCCAGAGCTTATCTACGGGTCAAACGCCACGATCCTGTTCGGCACAGACACCTTCCTGAACGGCTATGCACGTGTGGCCCATGGCTATGACTTCCGCTCGGTACGCTATTGCTTTGCAGGCGCTGAGCCAGTGCGGGCGGCGACGCGCGCGCTGTACATGGAGAAGTTTGGTGTCCGCGTTCTGGAGGGCTACGGCGTGACCGAAAGCGCACCCGTGGTGTCCATCAACACGCCCATGCACAACAAGCCAGGCACGGTGGGCCGCCTCATGCCAAGCATGAAAGCCAAGCTGGAAAAGGTTCCCGGCGTGGATGAAGGTGGTCGATTGAAAATCGCCGGGCCGAACGTCATGGCCGGGTACCTCAAAGCCGACCAACCCGGTGTCCTGCAACCACTGGAGGACGGCTGGCACGACACGGGCGACATCGTGACCATTGATGCTGAGGGCTTCATCACCATCAAAGGTCGCGCCAAACGGTTTGCCAAGATTGGCGGTGAGATGGTGTCGTTGGCCGCCGTTGAGGAGTTAGCCGCACAGCTATGGCCTGCAGAACTGAGCGCGGCAGCCACGATTAACGACCCGCGCAAGGGCGAGCGGATCATGCTGTTCACACAGGCGCAGGGTGCGGATCGAGCGACCTTCACCGCTTTTGCCAAATCACGCGGCGCGCAAGATCTGATGATCCCGTCCGACGTCATAACGGTGGAGGCCATCCCGGTTCTTGGCTCAGGCAAGGTCGACTTCTCGGCGGTCAAGGCGCTGGCTGAAAGCGCCGCAACCCCGGTTGCGGCCTAGTGTGACCATCGGTACGGGCACGGTTTGCACCGCGCCCGGCCGCGCCGGGGATTCGGTGCGGGCGCAAGACACGTCTTGCGCCCGACAGACCTTAATCAAATGAGAATATGTGAGTTGAGGGCATGCCAGTTTCGACTTTCTCACCACGTATGAGGGATTAGCATCATGACAAGTCTTTCAATTGCTCTTGGCGCAGGTGGCGCGCGCGGACTTGCCCATATTCACTTGCTCCGCGCCCTTGACGATCTGGGCGTCACACCAAACGCAGTGTCAGGCACGTCCATAGGCAGTATCCTTGGTGTGGCCTACTGTTCAGGCATGGATGCGCGACAAATCCAAGCCTATGTCGAAGATCGCCTAGGGGATCGACTACGGCTCGTGGGTGAGCTGTTCAAAACCGTTCCGACTGACCTAGAAACCTTCCTGTCCGATGGAGGCCTGCGTTTCGGCGAGCTCAATCTGGAGACACTTCTGGATATCTTCTTGCCCGATCGTATCCCCCAGAGCTTCGAGGAATTGGACATACCCTTCTACGTACTGGCAACTGACTACTATGAAGAGAGCGATGCCGTTCTAACCCAAGGTCTGCTGCGGCCTGCCTTGGCAGCGTCGGCATGCATGCCAGCGGTCTTCTCACCGGTACGCATCAACGGTCGCTATCTGACCGATGGCAGCGCCACCAATCCAGTGCCCCTGGATGTGGTGCACGAAACGGCTAATCATGTCATCGGCGTGGATGTCGCCGGCGGCGCATTCGGAAATCCTAACGAGAAGCCCAAAATAGTGGATGTCGCCTATGCCGCAAATGGCATGATGCAGCAGACAATGGCGCGCCAGATGGTTGCGCGGTACAGCAACACCGTGCTGCTGCGTGCTCAGGTTGCATCCTATCGACCGCTCGACTTTTGGAAGGCAGAGGAAATCCTCACCTCATCTGAGCCCCTCTATGAACAAGCCAAGCGGGCCATTGAAGCTGCACTCAACTGAGAAGACGCGTGCGATGTGTGGCTGAGCTTACAAGGTCGTCGATGATAGGATTGATCATCTCTTTCCATTCTTTGTCGCTTGGAGCAGCCTGAGCAATCAAAGAAGCTTAAGGCGGCCGCACCCTCAAGGCGCAGCCCGTATCGAGGCAGCAGAGACCTCCCGCAGGTCGTGACTGAAACCAAAGCACAGACCAGCCTCGGGGATTGGAGTATGTCCAGCGCCGGATAGACCAAAATGATTAATCGATTAACTTTGCCTTGACCATCTGCTCTTCCTGTCGCTTAATCGTTCAATCAGGAGACTTGGATGGCTAGCATAAAGAAAATAGCCAATGACATTGGCGTTTCGACGGCCACCGTCTCCAATGCGCTCACCGGAAAGGGGCGCGTATCAGAAGAGATGGCATCGCGCATTAAAGAGCGCGCTGACGAACTAGGTTACAGGCCAAGCATCGCGGCACGGGCCTTGAAAACGGGACAGACCGGAATTCTTGGCCTGGTCATGCCCGATCTTACCAATCCACTGTTTCCACGTATCGCACAAACGCTCGCGATCGAAGCCGACCAGCGCAAGATGGGCGTTCTCATTGCGGATTCACGCGGCGATGCCGCTGAACAATCCAGGGCCTTTAAGCGTCTCTTAGCCCGCGGCGTCGATGGAATTCTGGTTGTACCTCAAAAAGGCACGTCACCAGAGCCCATGCCCGTCCCGGTCGTGGTGATCAACACAGCCTCAGATCCACTAAACAGCGTCTCAGCCGACCATGCTCACGGAGGATCGCTGGTTGCGCGGCATGTCGCCGATATCGGCCATCGTCGGGTCATGATCCTCGGCGGTGACCCTGTATCGGAGGTGCAGCGCGACCGTATCAAAGGCATGGTGCAAGCCTTGCGCGATGACATTGAAGTCAACACATCCTGGGGTGACGAGGGCGTTAAAAAGGCCGTCGAGTGCGTTCAGGCCGGCGTGACGGCCATCATGACAACCTCTGATCTGATCGCACTGCGCGTACGCTCGAACCTGATTCGCAAGAACATCGCTGTACCCGATCACGTCAGCCTCACCGGCTTCGACAACATGGCATTCGCACCAATCATGCATCCTTCGCTCACGACGGTTGCTCAGAACGTCGGAGAGATCGCCTCACGTGCCATTGCCATCATGGATTCCAAGATCAGTGGCGCGATACCTGACGATGAAGGCGAGACCGTACCAATGCGGCTCGTCGTACGCCAATCCACATCCATTCCGACCCATCAAGCCCACAGGAGACGCATTCCATGACCAGAACGTTCTCGGTTGTCGCGCTGACGACTGTCCTTTCAGCGACGTCCGCACTCGCGCAAGAAACGCTAACGATCTCAGTCTACTCGTTTGCTCAAGATGCTTACAAGGAGGCGCTTTACGACCCCTTCGAAGAGCTTTGCGGCTGCGAACTGGTGATCGAGACCGGCAATAGCGTTGAGCGCATGGCGAAGATCGAAGCCAATGCTGCCGACCCTGTTATCGACATGGCGGTGATCTCGTCGCACGATGCGCTTAGCCTCGCGCGCGACGGGCTTCTGCAGCCTATTGATACCTCGCAAATCTCAAGCTTTGATCGACTGTATCCAGCTGCCCAAGACCCAATCGGCAACAACATGGCCGTTGGCTATACTTTTTATGCCAGTTCCATTGTGTATCGCGAGGACTTGGTGAGCATTGATAGCTGGAGTGATCTGTTTAGCGATGAGCTCGCCGGCAACGTTGCCATACCCAACATTACCGGCACGCAAGGGCCACTGACCCTTATGATGCTCGATAGGGCAGCGGGCGGGGATGCCAGCGACTTCACCGGCACGATCTCATCCATTGGCGAGCAAGCCGACGACATTGTCACCTTTTACTCGCGCTCATCGGAACTTGCCCAGTTGATGAATCAGGAAGAGGTGATTGCCGCACCCGTTGGCCGCTTCGCCTGGAGCCGGTTCCGCAGCTCACCTCTGCCCTTTGCTTGGGCAGAACCTAAAGAAGGTCAGGCCGGTGGCATGAACGTCATGATCATGACAGCCGGTAATGGCAATGAGGAGCTTGCCTACAAATTGATGGACTATTGGCTGTCCACCGAAGTGCAAACACGGATCGCCGAAGCTTTGATTGATAGCCCAGCCAACATGGATGTCATGGTGAGCGATGAGGTCGCTGAAAACCTCACCTATGGAGCGGAGTTGATCAATTCGCTTACCATCCTGGACCCTGAAGCTATCATCGAAAACCGTGATGCTTGGCTTGAGCAGTGGAACACCGAGGTGCTCCAGTAAGACTGCTCCTGGAGCAGCTGCGCGCCGGCTGCTCCACGACGCTGCTTTGGGTAGGGAACGGGCATGTTTTTAAACAGGAACGAAGGTTTGGCGCTGGCCCTGCCAGCGGCTCTTTTTACCTTCCTGGTTTTCCTGATGCCTGTCGGCATTTTGCTGTCCATTGCCTTTCAAACCGAGCAGGGCGCTTGGAGCCTGCAAGGTTACACCGAGTTTTTCTCCAAACCTCTGAACCAGACGGTTTTCTTCCGCACACTCAAACTCGGGTTCTTGGTCACCGCCACGGCAGCCGTCATCGGCTACGCAGCAGCATTTTGCATCGTCAATCTTCCGGCGAGCTCGCGAGGGCGCATATTCGGCCTGGTGGTCCTGCCGCTGATGATTTCACCGGTGGCGCGCACCTACGCCTGGATCGTCATCTTGGGGCGCACAGGCATCGTCAACGACGTTATCGTCGGGCTTGGCCTGTCTGACACGCCGGTGCGGATCCTTTTCACCGAGACAGCCGTCTTCATCGGACTATTGCAGCTTTTTCTACCACTCATGATCATTTCGCTAGTCTCGGCGATGGAAAACATCCCCAAAGACGTTGTGCCAGCGGCCCGCGTTCTGGGCGCGAGTTGGTTCCACGTGTTCTTCCGCGTGATCCTACCGCTGACGAAGGAAGGCATCGTGATCGGTGGCACACTCGTTTTCACCGGCGCGCTGACGGCCTACATCACACCGGCAATTCTGGGTGGCTCGCGTGTGCTGATGCTCGAAACGCTGCTCTACCAGCAAGTCAACGTGTCAAACGACTTCGTTTCGGCCAGCGTCATCGCGATGATCCTCATTGTCATGTCGTTCTCGGCCAACCTGCTCCTCAAACGTCTTGCAACGGCAAGGAGCTGAAGCATGCCAAGAGCAGCCGTCTGGATCATCCTTGGCGCAACTCTCACGTTCCTCATCGGGCCTTTCTTGATCATCATTCTTGCCGGCGCGTCGGCTGGCGAAGCCTTGAGCTTCCCACCGCAAGGTTTCTCGCTGCGCTGGTACGCTAAGGTCTTCACCGTTGAAAGTTTTCGGGCAAGTTTCACGCTATCAATGTTCTTGGCCGTTTTTGGCACAATCACAGCGCTTCTCATCGGCATCCCGGCGGCCTACGCCCTCAATCGTTATGACGTGCCTGGTGCGGAAACAATTCGATCCGTTGTGGCCGCCCCGATTATCGTGCCTGGGATTATCGTCGGGCTGGCGCTGCTACGCTACTTTGTCATCCCGCTCGACGTCACCATCACCATGGCCCTGTTTGTAACCCATACGGCACTCGTGTTGCCTTACGCGGTGCGTGTGGTCTCATCGAGCCTCAATAACTTACGCGCTGACATGGAAGAGGCGGCTGTCGTTCTGGGCTGCACGCGCATTCAGGCTTTCACCAAAGTGATTTTACCAAACATTCGCGGTGGCATCCTCGCTGCGTTCATTCTGGGATTTGTGACAAGCTTCAACGAGGTGCCAGCATCTCTATTCCTGTCCGGACCAGGTGTCCGCACGCTACCCATAGACATGCTTTCCTATATGGAAATCACGTTTGATCCGTCCGTTGCTGCGCTGTCGGCCCTTCTCGCTTTCATGTCTGTTGCCATCGTCCTTCTGGCCGAACGTCTTTTGGGATTTTCCCGCTATGTCTGATGCCTTTGTCTCCTTGACCAACATCACGCTAACTTACGGCTCAACAGTCGCTGTTCCCAATCTCGACCTCGACATCGAGGAAGGTGAGTTGGTTGCTCTTTTGGGGCCATCTGGATGCGGTAAGACGACAACTATGCGCGCGATTGCCGGACTTCTAACACCCACATCTGGACGAATTGTTATTGACGGCGCGGACGTTACGCGCACGCCAGCAAACAAGCGCGGCATCGGATTGGTCTTTCAGTCCTACGCGCTGTTCCCGCATCTGAACGCCTTCGAGAATGTCGCCTTTGGCCTGCGCCTGCAACGAATGTCTGAGGTTGAGGTGCGTGCAAGAACTCAGGCCGGTATGGCCACCGTCGGCCTCACTGGATTTGAGGCGCGCAAGCCAGCCGAAATGTCCGGCGGCCAGCAACAGCGCGTTGCGCTTGCTCGCTCTTTGGTCATGGAACCAAAAGTACTCTTGCTCGACGAACCTCTTTCCAATCTGGATGCACGGCTGCGGTTGGAAATGCGCAACGAGCTACAGCGGGTCCAGAAAGAAACGGGCATCACGATTGTCTTCG
Source organism: Pseudomonadota bacterium (assembly GCA_039026935.1). Taxonomy (GTDB): domain Bacteria; phylum Pseudomonadota; class Alphaproteobacteria; order Rhizobiales; family MH13; genus MH13. Next base: position 39,392 of record JBCCLK010000015.1, on the reverse strand, counting down.
TGACCCATGATCAATCTGAAGCGCTCGCCTTGGCCGACAGGATCGTTTTGATGAAGGACGGTAAGATAGAGCAGTTGGGTACGCCGGAAGACCTGTACACACAGCCAGTTTCAGCGTTCGTGGCTGACTTTGTCGGCTTTGAGAACATCTTTGACGTGGAAGAGGCCGATATCGTATCAACCCAAGGGCGTTTGAAACTCGGGTTCCACGTTCAAACATCCAAGCTCGCGTGGCGTCCAAGTGGCGTCGCTGTTGGCACCGGCCCGTACACTGGTACGGTTGTCTCGAGCAGCTTTGCAGGCGGGCACCGAGAGTACGTGCTGGACAGCGTTCTTGGCCCGATTAAGGCTGATGCGGCAATTGACGTGCCCGAAGTACCGATCGGCCATGACATCGCTTTTGATCTACCCCAGACCACGGCAAGGCCGCTTGCAGCGTGACCAGCATCTGGGTGGATACCGACTTTGGCTTCGACGACCTGTGGGCACTTCTCTTACTACGTGCCCATGGTTGTCAGATTGCTGGCGTGTCTTTGGTGGCAGGCAACACTCCCTTGGCTCAGGTGGCCGAGAATGCACGGCGGGCGAAGTCTGCTTATAATTTCGATTGGCCGGTATGGCAGGGCGCTGCGCGCCCTCTTGTGCGCAAACCAGACACCGCCGAGCGTGTTTTGGGACTGACCGGGATGCGCAGTCGTGGGGCCGCCTTACCGCCCACATCGGCAACAAAGCCTGACACGGGTGCTGTTGAAGCATTGCGTGCATGGCTTTGCGCCGAGAATGGAGGCACGCGCAAGGTTCTTGCGCTCGGCCCGCTAACGAACATAGCATTGCTGCTACAAAAAGCTCCGCAAGCAGCACAGCGCATAGAACGCCTTGTCTGGATGGGTGGGAGCATCGGCCACGGCAACCACACACCACTGGCTGAGTTCAACGCCGTTGCAGACGCTGAAGCACTCGCCGCCGTGGCCGGCCACGCCATCGGGCGCGACATCGTTGATCTGATGTTTTGCCGCCAAGTAACTTTTGCCGAAGATGAAATACCCGATACCGACCAGCTGACTGGCGACTTGCTCGGCGGTTATCTCGATATCGCTTTGGAACGAGGTCGCAGCTGCATGGCGATCTATGATCCGCTTGCCGCGTTGGCTCTGGCAAAGCCAGACAGCATAAGCTTCTCACCTTGCAGGCTTACAGTCTCAACAGCGCAGGATGAAACTTACGGCGCAACCCTCATGACAGAGACTCAGTCATCAAAGATCCGCGTGGCGACACATCCGGCAGCCAGGCTCAGCCAGATATGCTTGCGGGCGCTGAACGAGGAGGCTCTCCATGGCGCGAGACAGCAATCTTAACGCGCCCGATCTGCGCGCACGCGCTGTAAAGGCGGCGCAGGGGCGGGCTCCGTTCGACATTCTCATAACCAATGCGCGCCTGCTGGACATGGTGACCGGGCGGGAACGTAACGCCGATATCGGCCTTGTGGAAGGCCTTATCTCAAGTGTTCATGTGCCCAACGCCAAGCGACAAGCACGAGCAATCATTGACGCTGCCGGACGCCACGCTGTCCCTGGTTTGATTGACACGCACATGCATGTCGAAAGCTCCATGATCACGCCAAGCGAGTATGCAGCGGCAGTGGTTCCGCGCGGCGTGACGACCGCCGTCTGGGACCCGCACGAGTTTGCCAATGTCGTGGGTGTTGCGGGCGTAGACTATGCGATCGCAGCCGGTCGCGATCTGCCGTTGCGGTTTCTCACACTTGCGCCAACCTGCGTCCCGTCCGCTCCAAACTTTGAGATGAGTGGTGCCGATTTTGGGCCAGCAGTAATCGCCGACCTTCTGGGTCGTGGCGACATCCACGGTTTGGCCGAACTTATGACCATGCAACCGTTGCTGAGTGGCGACGAACGTGTCGCCAGCATCGTCAACGCAGGATTGGCAAGTGGCAAACGCGTGTGCGGTCATGCGCGCGGCTTAGTGGGTGACGAACTGGCTGCCTATGCGGCTGCAGGCGTGCAAACCGACCATGAGATAACGTCAGCAACTGACCTCATCGCCCGCCTGGAAGCAGGCATGACCGTCGAGCTGCGTGGGTCACACGGGCATCTGCTTCCCGCATTTGTTTCCGCTCTGCTCGAGTTGGGGCATATGCCACAAACCATCACCTTTTGCACAGACGACGTGTTTCCCGACGATCTGCTTACACACGGTGGGCTTGATCATATGGTGCGTCAAATGATCAGCCATGGGCTTCCTGCCTGGTGGGCCTACCAAGCTGCAACACTGAACGCGGCAACGCGTATTGGACGCGCAGACTTAGGTTTCATAGGCCCAGGACGCAGAGCCGATATTGTGCTGATGGATGATCTGCAGAACGCCAAAGCCAGTCTGGTCGTAGCCGATGGGGTCGTCGTTGCGAACCAAGATACACTCAACCAACAAACCTCCGTATTTGATCCACCCATCGAACTTCTATCCTCGGTCAACGTTGCGGAGGCACGGCCAGAAGACTTTGATATTCCTGCGTCCGGCGACACGGTCGAAATCCGAACGCTTTCCAAGCCACGCTTTCCCGTTTGGGGTCGGCGGCAGGTACGTGTTGTGGATGGAAAGCTTGTTCTGCCCGATGATATGATCCGCATGGCGGTATCAAACCGATATGGCCGCAATACCCCTACCCGCGTCGCTTTCTTGGAGAACTGGGGCACATGGCGAGGTGCCTTTGCAACGACCGTATCTCATGACAGTCATAATTTAACGGTCTTTGGTCGCGATCCACAGGACATGGCCCTTGCGGCCAACACGGTGCGGTCAACCCAGGGCGGCATGTGTGTCGTTGCCGATGGCAAGGTTATCTGCAAGCTACCGTTGCCGCTGGCTGGGCTGTTGAGCGATGCCCCACTTACAGAAACGGCGGCTGGCTTCACAGCACTGCGGGACGCTCTGGATGGACTGGTCGATTGGGAGCCGCCCTATCTCGTCTTTAAGGCTCTGTTCGGAGCATCGCTTGTCTGCAACGCCGGACCGCGCTTGAGCGACGTTGGGATCGTGGACCCCTTTGAGGGGATCGCATACGAAACGGTCATCCTATGAGGGGTCACCAGATGGCATTGGACTGTGACAGAGATGACCACGCGCCGCGCTCAAAACTATGCGCGTCACGCCGTCATCACTATCGCAGCGGTCACTTTGTTATCGTGCAGTCAGGGAGCCGTGCGCCTAGCCCGCTGCAGCAACAGCACGCTGGGCCATCACCTTAATCAAGTTAGCGCGGTAGGCCGCTGAGGCATGGATATCGCTTAAAAGCCCGTCTTCGCTTACATCAAGATCATCCAGCGCTGAGGCTGACCAGCTTGAGGCTAACGCCACTTCCATCTCGGCATGGCGAAACACACCGTCTGACCCAGCACCCGTCACCGCGACACGAACGCCCGACCCAGTCTTCGCGACAAACACACCTGTCATCGCGTACCGCGAGGCCGGATTGGGAAACTTCGCGTAGGCGGAGCTTTCCGGTGCTTCAAAGCGAACCGCCGTGATGATCTCGCCCTCATCGAGCGCGGTCGAAAACATCCCAGTGAAAAACTCATCAGCTGCGATCTCACGCGTGTTTGTGATGATCGTGGCGCCGAGCGCCAACACCGCAGATGGGTAATCAGCCGCCGGATCATTGTTCGCGATAGAGCCACCAATGGTGCCCATATGGCGGACAGCAGGGTCGCCGATACCACCGGCGAGCTTGGCAAGCCCCGGACAGGCAGAGGCAAGCGCCGCACTGTTCGCTACCTCTGCGTGGGTGGTGGTTGCGCCGACGGTAACCGTCGATCCATCCACCGTGATGCCCGAGAGGCCCACACCGCGCAGATCGATGAGGTCCGATGGCGCAGCAAGATGCTGTTTCATAGTCGGCAGAAGCGTCTGCCCACCAGCCAGAAACGTTCCGTCTTCCGAGCCTGCGATGGCTGCAGCAGCCGCGTCGACCGAAGACGGTTTATGATAGGTTGCCTGATACATGGGTTCCGTCTCCTATTCAGCTGCTTGCGGCACGGCGTTGGCTTGGATTGCCATCCAAACCTTTTGCGGCGTGGCAGGCATGGAAAGCTCATCGGTTCCGATGGCATCCGTGATCGCGTTGATAACAGCAGGCGGTGCACCAATGGCACCGGCTTCACCGCATCCTTTGATCCCAAGCGGATTAGACGGGCAGACGGTCGTGTTGTGCTCAATCGTATAGAACGGCAAATCGTCGGCGCGCGGCATCGCATAGTCCATGTAGGATCCTGTGATCAGCTGGCCGTCATCGTCGTAGACGACCTCTTCCAGCATGGCCTGGCCGATGCCCTGCGCGACACCGCCATGCACCTGTCCTTCCACAATCATTGGGTTGATGATGGTGCCAAAGTCGTCAGCCGCCGTGAACTGCACAATCTCCGTCACGCCCGTCTGCGGATCGACCTCGACTTCTGCGATGTAGCAGCCTGCCGGGAAGGTGAAGTTCGACGGATCGTAGAACGCGCCCTCTTTCAGTCCAGGCTCCATGTTCGGCGGAAGGTTGTGCGCGGTGTAGGCGGCAAGACCAATTTCGTGCCAGGCAAGCTTCTTATCGGTGCCCTTCACCATCACTTCGCCGCCTTCGATGACGATGTCATCTTCGGACGCTTCAAGCTGATGGGCGGCGATCTTTTTCACCTTGGCCTCGACCTTGTCCATCGCCTTCACGATAGCGCTCATACCAACAGCACCGGAACGGGAACCATAGGTGCCCATGCCGAACTGCACTTTGTCGGTATCGCCATGGACGATGGAAACGTTCTCAATCGGCACGCCGAAACGCTCTGACACGATCTGACAGAAGGTCGTCTCATGCCCCTGACCATGGCTATGCGAGCCCGTAAGGACCTCGATGGTGCCCACAGGGTTCACCCGAACTTCCGCAGATTCCCAAAGCCCGACGCCGGACCCGAGAGAACCCACAGCGGCCGATGGCGCGATACCGCAGGCTTCGATGTAGCAGGAGTAGCCCAAGCCGCGCAGCTTGCCACGCGACGCTGCTTCGGCCTTGCGCGCAGCAAAACCTGCGACATCCGCCGCAGCTTTTGCCTTATCGAGATTGCCGTCAAAATCACCAGCATCATAGGTGAGGATCACCGGCGTCTGGTACGGGAACTCATTGATGAAGTTTTTCCGGCGCAGCTCCGCCGGATCAACGCCCAGCTGCCGCGCGGCAACCTCCATGACCCGCTCGATCATGTAGCAAGCCTCAGGACGCCCAGCTCCGCGATAGGCATCCACGGGCACGGTGTTGGTGTAAACCGCCTTTACGTTCCCAAAGATGTTCGGGATGACATACTGGCCGGAATAGAGCGTGGCGTGAAGATAAGTCGGTGTCACCGATGAGAAGAGCGACATGTATGCGCCAAGGTTGGCGATCGTCTCAACTTTGAGGCCGGTGATTTTATGGTTTGCATCAAAGCCAAGCTTCACATTGGAAATGTGATCGCGGCCATGGGCATCGGTCATGAACGCTTCAGAGCGATCACCCGTCCATTTCACCGAACGCTGGGTTTTCATTGATGCCCAAAGGCAGGTGATCTCTTCGGGATAGATGTAGATCTTGGAGCCGAAGCCACCGCCCACATCCGGCGCGATGACCCGTAATTTGTGTTCTGGTGCTACCTGATAGAAGGCTGACAGAACAAGCCGCGCGACATGCGGATTCTGTGATGTGGTGTAGAGCGTATAATGATCTTCGGCCTCATCAAACGTCGCGACGGCAGCGCGTGGCTCCATTGGATTTGGAGACAGTCTGTTGTTGGTGAGATCGACATCAATCACATGGGCGGAGCTGGCCAGCGCGTCGTTGGTGGCCTCTTCCTCGCCGATTATCCAATCAAAGATGAGATTGCCTGGCGCATTGTCATGAACTTGCGGAGCATCGCTTTCGAGTGCTTTGTCGGCAAAGACAGCCGCAGAAAGCTCATCATAATCAACGATCACCATCTCAGCGGCTTGGCGAGCAATGGCTTGAGATTCGGCAATCACAACGGCGACGGAGTCACCCACATAGCGCACCTTGTCGGTCGCCAAAGCTGACCAGGCCCCCATGTTCATGGGCGAGCCATCGCGGGAAGTAATCGCCCAGCCGCAGATGAGATTGCCGATACCGTCGCCGGTCAGCTGGTGACCGTCGAGCACATCGATCACGCCATCCATAGCAAGGGCGGCGGACTTATCGATGCCTTTGACCATCGCATGGGCGTGCGGCGAGCGCACAAAGGCCGCGTAGGCCTGGTTCTCCATGCGAATATCGTCGGTGTATTTGCCTTTGCCAGTGATGAACCGCTTGTCTTCTTTGCGCTTCACGCGCGCGCCAATTCCGGTGCTCATATCAACGCTCTCCTTATTCTGCGGCTACGGCCATATCAGCTGACCGGCCACCCATGCGGGCGGCCGCATCTTCGATAGCCTTCACGATGTTGTGGTATCCGGTGCAGCGGCAGATGTTGCCTTCAAGCTCCTGGAGGATGGCCTCTGACGTCAGCGCTTTGCCTTCCGCCTGGTAACGGTTCACCATGTCGATGCCGGTCATGATCATGCCGGTCGTGCAGAAGCCGCACTGGAGGCCATGATGCTCGTTGAAGGCTTCCTGCATGGGATGAAGTTGCCCACCGCTCGCAATACCTTCGATGGTTGTCACATCGGATCCGGAATGCGCCACGGCCAGCGATGTGCAGGCCTTCACAGACTTTCCATCCAGATGGACGACGCACGCGCCGCATTGCGAGGTATCACAGCCGACATGCGTACCGGTGAGGCGCAGTTCTTCGCGCAAGAATTCGCTTAAAAGGGTTGTGTCCGGTACATCCCGCGTGACGGCCTTGCCGTTCACAATCATGCTCACTTGGGTGTTGTTTCCTTGGGTCATTGGGCGTTCTGGTCCTCGCTGGCCGAACGGGCTGCATTGTTTTGATTGTCGCGCCCGTTTTTGTGTCCTCCGCTCCCCGATCAGAGCGAAGCGTTCGGTATCCTCATGCTGGTTGGTGTTCTGAGACGGCGATGGTCTCATCTTGCGCATCGCCACTTTCAGCAACTTTTTCCGGGCTGAGATGCGCGTGGAAGTTCTCAAAAAACTTGGTGGCGAGTTTCTTCGCGGTTGAATCAATCAACCGGCTGCCTAACTGCGCAAGCTTGCCGCCAATGGTGGCATGCACCTGGTAGGTCAGCGTGGTCGTTCCATCGCCATTGTCGGCGAGTTGAACATCTGCACCACCTTTAGCGAAGCCTGCGACGCCGCCGTTGCCTTCGCCTTGAATGGTATAGCTGTCTGGGGCGTTGATGTTGGTGAGTTCAACCGTACCGCTGAACTTGGCCTTCACGGGGCCAATCTTTTGGACGACTTTCGCCTCAAAGGACGTGTCGGAGGTTTTCTCCAGCTCTTCACAGCCGGGGATGCAAAGCTTCAAGACCTCAGGGTCATTGAGCGCTGCCCATACATCAGCGCGGGGTGCGCCAATGCGGTACTCACCATTCATTTCCATTCTTTTTACCAGACACGCCCGATACGCCTCTGGCCTCCCGATTTTTTTTAAGAGGTTAGCGCGAATACGCCTTAGTACAAGAAGAAATTTGGATGAGATGGTGGGGCATAGTGGCCACTGTCAGGCCGCCAGCGGACTAGGGCGTGATGAAAACACGTCCGCAAGCTGCTCCAGACTGGCTAGAGAGTGGCAGGCGTAAAGCCCGTCCACCTGAGGCAAGAGGGCCTTGATACCACCGGCTTCAGGCGCGAAGGCTTCATAGCGCAGAAGCGGGTTGAGCCAGATGAGCCGCTTAGACGAAAGCGCGAGACGCTCTGCCTGAAGGCGCAAATGCTCCAGATCACCGCGCTCCAACCCATCAGAAATGAGCATGACAACGGCCCCGCGGGACAGAACGCGGCGGGACCAGCGTTTGTTGAAGCACGCAAGAGCATCGCCGATCCGCGTGCCGCCTTGCCAGTCTTTTGCTTCGTCCGCCACGGCATCGAGCGCCGCATCAACATCCCGCTTGGCAAGGGCTCGTGTGATGTTGGTGAGCCGCGTGCCGAAGGTGAAGGCATGAACATTACCCCATTGGCGCGCCGGTGCTCCTTTGGCGGCCCAGGATAGCGAATGAAGGAAATGCATCATCATACGGGCATATGCCGTCATCGATCCGGAGATGTCACATAAAACCACAAGATCAGGATGACGTTGGCGCGGTTCGGTCTTTACAAGTGTCGAGATCTCGCCGCCTCGGCGAAAGGCGGCGCGCATGGTTGCATGGCTATCGAGATAAACGCCGTAGGCTGATTTTCGTCTGCGGCGGTTTTTCAAGGTGGGCAAGGGCAGTTTGATGGCCTTGATAAGGCGCGCCGCTGCCGCTGCTTCCTCAGTGCTCATCTGCTCAAAGTCCATCGCGCGAAGCGTCTCGTTGGCTGACCAGCTGAGCTTGGCGTCTATCTCAAGCTCTTCGCGCGGTGGCACGTCATGAGGCAGTTCCGGCTGCTCCGTCAAAGATTCAGCGGCACGTCTTTCCGCCGCCTTCTTCTTGGGCGGTTCCTCATCTTTGCGCACGCTCGGTGAGAACATATGGATCATCCGAGACACATAGTCCGGGTCACGCCAGAACATGGCGAACACCTGATCATAAAGCAGCAGATGCTCCGGCCGTTTGATCAGGACGGCGCGAAGCGTGTGATAAAAATCCTCGCGCTTGGTGAAGCCGACAGTGTGGACAGCGCGAACCGCCTCTTCCACTTGAGCGGTGCCAACTTTCACCCCAGCTTTGCGCAGTGCGCGCGTGAAGTGGACAATGTTGTCAGCCAAGCGCCCATCGGTGGGCGGCAACGGAACAGGCTTCTCCATCTCGTCCACACTCCCGTTCTTATGACGCCTTGCGCAGGTTCGCCTTTGCCTCTTCCAAGATGCGGCCTGCTTCTGATCCTTGTACCTTCGCGATATCGTCCTGGTACTTTAAGACAGCACCAAGCGTGTCGGAGATAATGTCCGGAGAAAGCGCGACCGTATCCAGCGCCATCAAGCATTTTGCCCAGTCGATGGTTTCGGCAACGCCCGGGTTCTTAAACAGATCTTCGGTGCGCAGGGTCTGAACAAAGGCAACCACCTCTTCAGATAGGTTTTGTGTCACGTCGGGAATGCGCGCCTTTAGGATAGCCATCTCCCTCTCAAAGCTTGGATAATCGACCCAGTGATAAAGGCAGCGGCGTTTCAAAGCATCATGCACTTCGCGCGTCCGGTTAGATGTGAGAACCACAATCGGCGGTGTTTCCGCCTTGATCGTGCCGATCTCCGGCACGGTCACCTGCGCGTCGGACAGCGCTTCGAGAAGAAAAGCTTCAAACGGCTCGTCCGTTCGATCCACTTCATCTAGTAGAAGAACAGGTGGACCCCCGGCGTGTGGTTCCATTGCCTCCAAGAGCGGGCGCCGAATAAGAAACTCATCGGAGAAAAGCTCGCGCTGCAATGTCTCTCGATCTGCCGCACCCGCCGCCTCCGCCGTCCGGATTGCAATCATCTGCGCGGCGAAGTTCCACTCGTAAATCGCTGAAGCTGCATCAAGACCTTCATAGCATTGAAGACGGATAAGACGGCGACCGAGCGCAGCCGCAAGAGCTTTGGCAATCTCGGTCTTGCCGACGCCAGCCTCTCCTTCCAGAAAGATCGGTTTGCCCAGCTTCATGCTAAGAAAAGCAACAGTCCCCAGATCACGACCGCAGACATAATTTTGGGCAGAGAGGCTTTCTATCGTCTCATCAATAGAACATGGAAGCGAACCTTTTTGATCGCTCATAAGACCTCCTCACAACCCTCACTTGGGTCGCATCTTTTCTCTATGGCGTAGCGCGCGCGCAGCGCCCTTGTCCATTGGTGCTCTTTTCACGCTCTAGATAGAGGCTCTTGCCAGCAGGTGTAGCTTCGCGCCAAACAAGCGCATTATGTCTTTTGTGAACCCCTCCTCAGCATCGGCGCGCAAGCCCCTTGAAACGCTTCTGACAGGCGGCCAGGATGGCGTTTTAGCGATCATCACCGGTGTCGAGGGGCCATCTTACCGCCCAGTCGGTGCGACGATGACCATCCTTGCCGACGGCACCCGTGCGGGCACCTTGTCATCCGGGTGCATTGAAAATGACATTGCTTTGCATGCGCACGAAGCTCTGAAAACTGGGACAACACGATCCATCCGCTATGGTCGCGGTTCTCCTTACATCGATATCCAGCTTCCTTGCGGCGGTGGGCTCGATATCTTGCTGGTGCCTAGGCCGGAGGAGACCGCAATGCGGGCCGTGGTCGAGCGGCAACGCGCGCGCATGCCATGCACACTGTCGATCAACACCAAGACAGGAGATGCGGTCGCTTCTGACGAGCCAATCGATGGGGCCGACATATTCGCGGTCAGGTTTGATCCGCAGGTTCGCTTTTGTGTCTTTGGCAAAGGTCCTGAAGCCTCCACGTTTGCCGCACTGGTTCAGTCAGCGGGCTATCCTAATGTCATGCTGTCGCCCGATGACGAAACGCTGGAGATCGCAAAGGGCTCCGGTTGCGCGGCACAGCATCTCCCCAAGGCCGCGTTTCCAAGTGACCTTAAAGTTGATCCGTGGACGGCGATCATCCTCTTCTTCCATGATCATGATTGGGAACCACCCATCCTCAAAGGCGCCGTGGACACACCAGCCTTCTACATTGGCGCGCAGGGCAGCCAGCGCGCGCGCGATGCGCGGCTGCAAGAGATGATCACCTTAGGCGTACCATCAGAGCAGTTGGAGCGCCTTCATGGTCCGGTGGGTCTTATTCCATCCGCGCGTGATGCGGGAACCCTGGCCGTTTCGGTCCTAGCCGAAGTGCTCGCTGAGGCGATGGCAAAAAAACAGTGACCACCGCAGGCATTCTCCTCGCCGCCGGCGCATCCCGACGGTTCGGCGAAGAGGACAAGCTGATGGCCTCGCTCAATGGTGCACCGCTTGTCAGCTATGCTGCCAGGGCGCTTCAAGGTTTGGACCCAGACATCCTCATTGGGGTTACACGCTCGGCCGGTGTCGCGGCGTGTCTGGAAGGTTTTGAGTGCGTCAGCCCACCAGAAGACAACCCTCTTCAGTCTGACAGCCTGCGCGTTGGGATCACGAAGGCACAAGAGCACGGTGCGACCCGCGCCCTCATCGTGCTCGGCGACATGCCCTATGTAGCTGCTGGCCTGCTTGCAGATGTTGTTGCCCTTTGCACCAAGACCATGCCCAGCGCGACCAGCGACGGGCAACGCATCATGCCGCCGGCGTGCTTTCCCAAAGCGTCCTTTCTCAACCTTTGTGAACTCGCCGGGGATCGTGGCGCTGCCTCACTTCTTCAAGACTTGCCGCTAACGAGCCTCGTGGCTGTGTCATCCGGCTTGCTGCTGGATATCGATACACCCGGCCAGTTGAGCGATCAGGAGCCGCCTGAAGCCTCAGAAGTAAAGTGATCTTCGATCGGCATGCTCAAGCCAGATGATGTCAGACGAAGTCGCCAATCAAAGCTTGAGCTTGTTTGAACCGCGCATAGCCATCTTCAAAAGATCCGACCAAGGCGGAGTTAGGTTCAAGTGTCGCAGCGATTGGCGGCTTTGTTGCGATCTCCGTACCTGCTCCTGTTGCGGCCATCATCGCAAGGCGCGCCGCGCCAAAGGCGCCGCCCAATTCACGCGCTTCTGGAACCTCGACAGGGATGTTGAGCGCAGTGGCAATCGCCATCAGCCAATACTCCGACTGGCTCCCTCCGCCGACGGCAAGCAGTGCGTTGAGATGAGTGCCGGTGGCAGCCAAGGCGTTCTGACAGTCCCTTAAGGCGAACGTTACACCCTCCAGCACCGCTTTTGTTCCCGCTGTGGCGTCTGTTCCGTGTTCAAGACCAACGAAAGCCCCGCGGATCGCGGCGCTGTTGAGTGGTGTGCGCTCGCCTCCAAGATAAGGGAGAAACAAGGGGCGACCTGGCGCTTCAAGGTTGCTGAGCTTACCTGTCAGCGTCTGCGCCGTTGATCCCACCAGAGCGGCATACCAAGCAAGCGCATCGGTGGCCGCGAGGATGACCCCCATCTGGTGCCATGTTTCCGGAAGGGCGTGGCAGAAGGTGTGCACTGCCGTGTCAGGGTCCGGGCGATAGCTGTCGTTGGCGGCAAACAAGACACCAGACGTGCCCAGAGATACAAAAGCATCGCCAGCACGCACCACCCCGACGCCCACTGCAGAAGCTGCGTTGTCGCCACCGCCGCCCGCGACCGGGATGCCCTTGGAAAATCCAAAGCGCTCGGCAAGCAGGTCTCGCAACGTACCAGAGGGCTCAGACCCCTCCACCAGCGTGGGCATATGATCACGGGTGAGGCTACACTTGGCAAGCAAAGCGTCAGACCAGTCGCGCTTACCTGTATCGAGCCAACTCGTTCCCGCAGCGTCAGACATGTCCGAGGCATAGGTGCCCGTGAGCCAAAGGCGTAGATAGTCTTTGGGAAGAAGAATTTTTGCGATCTTGTCGAAAAGGTCAGGATGATGCGCGCGCAGCCAAGCGATTTTCGGTGCGGTGAAGCCGGGAAAGACAATGTTGCCAGAAAGCGCCCGAAAGTCCGGATCGGCGTCCATTGATGCGGCTTCGTCTGCCGAACGTGTGTCATTCCAAAGAATAGAGGGCCACAGAACAGCGTCGTCTGCACCGAGTGCTGTGGCGCCATGCATCTGCCCCGACAAACCGATGCCCTTCACAGCTGTAAGGTCAACAGCCTCGGACAGCGCGCCGAAGACAATCTCACCGGCGGCGATCCAATCGGCCGGGTTCTGCTCAGACCATCCTGGATGCGGGCGTGCGATACTGAGCGACTCGCTCGCCGAGGCGAGAACAGTCTGGCCCTCGCCAATCACAATGCCTTTCAGGCCAGACGTTCCAAGATCAAGTCCAAGAAACACGCAACTACGCCGCAACCTTTTCGTTTGTAAGCTCTTCGAGAAGTCTTGCGACCGCTTCTGCACCAGGATCGTTATAACCGGCAAGCTTATCTTCGGAAATATAGGTCGCACGGCCGGCCTTTGCACGGGTTATGCTGGCAGTTCCATCGGCACCGGCCCGCGCGGCTTTCGCCGCCGGTTCAAGACCGGATTCAAGAGCATCGAGGGCTGGGTGCAATGCATCGATCATGGTGCGATCACCAGGCTCTGCACCGCCCACTTGCCGAACCCGATTGAGACCGGCTTTTAGAGCACCGACCTTGCTTGCACCGTTGGCAGAGGCATCGCCAGCAGCAGCGAAGAAAATGGCGAGCAGAACGCCTGACGAGCCGCCCATGGTTTGGCTCAATTCTTGACCGATGGCGCGGTAAAGCTGCGTGGTGTCCGCCAGTGGTAAGCGGTCGAGCGCGCCTTGAAGAGCGCGTGCTGCACCAGCCAAAGTGGATCCAGTATCGCCATCTCCAGACTTGGCATCCAGCGCGTTGAGGTCAGCCTCTGCAGCGATCAGAATGGAGCAGCAACGGGTTAAGAGGATCCGCGTTTCAGAATGGTCGGTCGGCGATGGCTGGATGGGCGTCAAACCGTCAGGCAATGTCTTCACCGGCACATCACTGACCGGCAAACAGCCCGGCCATGCCCAGGGCGCGACCGGCACAGCGAGCGCATCAGCGAAGGCATCTGACAGCGGCAAAAGCGAAACGGAGAAGCCCTGCATGTCGAGCGACGTCATCAGCGGTGCCGGACCGATCTGGTGGGTGATCCGGTCACCAATGGGAGACCGCGCCAACTCTTCGGCAAGCACCGACATTTCAAGCGGTGTCGCACCGCCCAAATTGTTCAACAGTGCGACGTGTGGTCCATGCCCGATCGCAGGGACCAACCGGTCCACCATCATGTGCATGGCATCGCGTGCACCAACGTAGTCCACCTGTTCAATGCCTACCTCACCATGGATCCCAAGACCCAGTTCAGCTTTTCCGGCATCGATACGATCCTCCTTCGGCGCACCAGGGACAGTGCACGTATCGAGCGACATGCCGATGGATACGACACCCTCAATGACCTGATTGGCGATGTTGGCGACCGTCTCCAGATCAGCACCTTGTTGGGCCAGAGCGCCGGCGATTTTGTGCACGAACAAGGTGCCAGCCACGCCGCGCGCCTGTGGCAGATCGGGCAGCGCGACATCATCATCCACAACGACCATCTGCACTTTGTGACCGAGGGCTCGCGCCCGTTCAGCGGCGAGACCGAAGTTAAGCCGGTCGCCGGTGTAGTTCTTCACGATGAGGAGGCAGCCAGCATCGCCCGTCACGGACAAGATACCAGCTAAGACGGCATCCACGGAGGGCGATGCGAAGACGTCACCGCAAACAGCTGCCGTCAGCATGCCCTGTCCAACGAAGCCTGCATGGCTCGGTTCATGGCCAGAGCCGCCACCGGAGACGAGCGCCACCTTGGATTTGTCCCAGTCGGCGCGCACGACAACTTTGATATGCGGGTAGCCATCCAGACGCGCGAGCTTGCCGTTGGCCGTTCGTAAGAGGCCATCAATCGCCTCGGTGACCAGCGTTTCCTTGCTGTTGATGAACTGCTTCATGACCCAGATCTCCTCCCGCGGCGCTCTTTTGATATCGCCGTTTACGCTAGCTTTTGCTGCTTCATGCTGCTGTGCGCACGCGCGCGCCGTCAGCTGTAAAGTAAAGCGGGTTACGCGGTTGAATGGCGAGCGTATCGCCCGGCTCCAAATCGGTGTGTACATCGGTGAGGGTGACAATGTCGTGCCCTTCCAGCTTGAGATGCAACCGCGTCTGATCCCCAAGATGCTCAACACGGATAACTTCGCTGTCCTTACCGTGGGACCCTGCTTTGCCTTGCTCGATATGTTCTGGTCGCAGTCCGATTGTCTGGGCTTTGCCAGGTGCCCCAGCGAATAGGTCCGCAGGCAGCATGTTGATACGCGGCAGGCCGAGACGACCGGCAACGTAGCGGCTCACGGGATCCTCATAGATCTCGCGCGGGGTGCCAAATTGAACGAGCTTACCCTCATCGAGAACGCCGACATGCGTGGCCATGGTCATCGCCTCAATCTGGTCGTGCGTGACATAGAGAAGCGTCGCGCCGAGATTGGCCTGAATGCGTTTCAACTCAACACGCAGATCTGTGCGAAGCTTGGCATCAAGCGAGGAAAGCGGCTCATCCATCAGATAGATGGATGGATCGCGCACCAACGCCCGACCGATGGAAACACGCTGCATCTCGCCGCCGGAAAGCTCGGTGGCCTTGTTGTCGAGCTTGTGCGGGATCTGCAGAACCTCCGCTACGTCTTGCACCTTTCGGGCGATCTGGTCCTCTGGTGTTTGCAAGATCGGTGAGCGCAACGGGAACGCCAGGTTATCGCGGACCGTCATGTGCGGGTAGAGCGAGTATTGCTGGAAGACCATCGCCACGTTGCGCTGCGCGGGCGTGTCGCCCACCACGGAGCGCCCACCTATGGTGATGTCCCCGGTATCGGGCTTTTCCAGGCCGGAGATCAGCCGCAGGGTGGTCGTCTTGCCCGCGCCTGTTGGGCCAAGCAGCACGACAAACGCCCCGTCGGGTATGTCCATCGTGATCCCATCAACCGCTTGAGTGCTACCGAAAGCCTTTCTGATCCCAGAGAGTGTGACGTTAGCCATAAGCGCCCCCGTGAGATAGAACACCTTCGTTGAGATCAGAGCGCAACGCCCGACCCGACTGATTGTCGAACAGGGTTAGCGTAGACGGATTGAACGCCAGGCCAACGCTCTCGCCGACCGTTGCGCGCTGCTGCGAACCAATGCGCGCTTTAAGTTCACCGGCTGCTGTGTCGAGCGTCAAAATTTGCGTGGTGCCGAGATACTCGGTCGCAAGGATTTCGCCGCGATAAGCCCCATCATCTGACAACTTCACATGCTCAGGGCGCACACCAACGGTGATGTCACCATCAAACGGCTCGCGCATCTGGGGGATGTCAATTGTGTGGTGATGTAGGTGGACGGACGTCGCGCCTGCTTGCAAAGCACCATGACCTCTCAAGAAATTCATGGACGGAGAGCCAATAAAATTGGCCACAAACATAGTCGCTGGCTTGTCGTAGATGTCTTGCGGCGTGCCAAACTGTTCGATGACGCCGTGGTTCATCACCACGATCTTGTCACCCATCTGCATGGCTTCGAGCTGATCATGGGTCACATAAACAGTGGTGGCACCCATACGGTCGTGCAGGGCGCGAAGCTCTTCGGCCATATGTTCGCGGAACTCAGCATCGAGCGCGCCTAGAGGCTCATCCATCATGAAGGCTTTGGGATCGCGCACGATAGCGCGGCCGAGCGCGACACGCTGGCGGTCACCGCCTGAAAGCCCACCGACGGGACGCCCCAGTATGTCTTCGATGCCGAGAACTCGCGCGACCTCGGCGACCTTCTCCTTCACCCGCGCTTTGGGCATGCCTTGGCTGACCAGCGGGTAGGAGATGTTCTGGCGCACATTCATATGCGGGTAGAGCGCGAACATCTGGAACACCATGGCAATGTCGCGTTGGCTTGCAGGCTTTTGGCTCACCTCCTCGCCGTCAAGGTAGATTTCACCGGATGTTGGAAGTTCCAGCCCGGCGATCATCCGCAAGGTTGTGGTCTTCCCGCATCCTGACGGCCCAAGGAGCATGAAGAACTCACCATCCTCAATCCTGAAGGAGGATGACTGGACAGCGGTGAAGCTGCCAAATTCTTTGCGCAAATTTTTGATGACGATCTCAGCCACTTTAGATCACTCCCGGAAGTGGCTCACAACGATGAACATTACAGTGCCCACCAGCGTGACGATGAAAGAGTAGGTGTAGAGGCCGATGGCGAAGGGTTGCATCAGCATGAAGACCCCTAGCGCGATGAGGATGGTGGCGACCATCTCCCAGGCGCCGCGCCGAAGCTCGATGATGCCGGAAAGGAACTTGGTCATTTTCGTACCGCCCCCCATGCGATTGGGCTGCCAAAGGCAGACCAGAGTAAACAGGAATGGTTTGGGGCGGACGAACCGCTGTTAGAGGACATGTTTATCATTTTCGTACCGCCCCAAACGTGATGCCTCGGAGCAAATGCTTGCGCAGGAGGATCGTGAACACCATCACGGGCACCAGGAAAATGGTGGCCCCAGCCGCGACCGCAGGCCAATCAAGACCGCCGACACCGATGATTGTTGGGATGAAGGGCGGAGCTGTCTGCGCCGTGCCGGAGGTGAGGAGCACAGCAAACGCGTACTCATTCCACGCGAAGATGAGGCAGAAAATCGCGGTCGATGCGATGCCCGTCGCGGCTTGCGGCAGCACGATCTTGTAGAACGCTTGAAAGCGCGTGTAGCCGTCGATCAGCGCCGCTTCTTCATACTCGCGGGGGATCTCGTCGATGAACCCTTTGAGGAGCCAGACGGCGAGCGAGATGTTCACCGCCGTGTAGAGCAAGATCATGCCAAGATGTGTGTCGGATAGGCCAAGTTCGCGGTACATGAGGAAGATCGGGATCGCGACCGCGATGGGCGGCATCATCCTCGTTGAAAGGATGAAAAAGAGGAGGTCGTCCGCCAAAGGTATTCGGAACCGGCTGAAAGCATAGGCTGCTAATGTGCCGAGGAACACGCTTAAGAACGTAGAACCGAACCCGATGATGATCGAGTTTACGAACCGCTCCCCAAACTTCGACGGCCCAACAATGACCATGTCGTATTGGCGGACAATCTCGTCATACCATTCCTCAGGCGGGTTCGCATCGAGGAACTCCTGCGTCTGCCGGGTGCGTTGGGTGAAGAGGTTCACATAGCCTTCCAACGTCGGCTCAAAAACCACCTGCGGCGGATAGGAGATTGCATCCGCTGGCGATTTGAAGCCGGTGAGCAAGATCCAGGCGAGCGGGATCATGGTGATCAGTGCGTAGGTGATGACGAGGGTGCCGGCGACCCATTTCTGGCGACGCGACGGGGCGGTGATTGAAAAGCTCATCGTTGGTTTCCCTACCGCTCTTTCACTTTGTTGAGCGCCTTCACATAGATGGAGGCGAGACCGAACACGGTGACGAACAAGATGATTGCGTAGGCAGACGCGTAGCCAGTGCGCCATTTCTCGAACGCTTCGCGCTTCAGGTTAATTGAGGTGAGCTCTGTGACTGAGCCAGGTCCGCCGCCGGTAAGTTGGACCACCAGATCGAACATTTTGAAAGTCTCACTGCCGCGGAACAGAACCGCCAGCATCAAGAAGGGCAGCACCATGGGCACTGTGATCGTCCAGAACTGCCGCCACTTCGATGCCCGGTCGATCTCCGCCGCCTCATAGATGTAATCAGGGATACTTCTGAGACCCGCCAAGCAGATCAGCATGACGAAGGGCGTCCACATCCAAGTGTCCACGATCACAATGGACCAGGGTGCGAGTGCAACCGAACCGATCATCTCAAAGCTGGATGGGTCCACGCCGGTGAAGAAGGAAATGATGTAATTGAAAAGGCCAATTTGCGGCTGATACAAGAAGGTCCAAAAGTTGCCGACAACGGCGGGCGACAGCATCATGGGCAAGACGATGATGGTCGTCCAAAGATCATTGCCTTTGAACTTCTTGTTGATCAGATAAGCGAGCGCGAAACCGATCACCACTTGGAGCGCAATCGTCCAAAACAGGAAGTGCGCAGTCGCCTGCATCGTCAGCCATATGTCGCTATCTGAGAGGATACGCTCATAGTTGCGCAGACCAATATAGTCGACTTCCCGATTGGGTCGGTTGGCGCGGAAATTCGTGAACGACAAATTGATCGTCCAGATCAGCGGGAAGATGTTGATCGCGAGCAACAAGAAGATCGAAGGACCGACGAAAAGCCAGGCGATGGCACGATCGCTCAATCCTCTTACTTTGCGCGCGACCTGCTGGGGCGTGGCCCGTGCGGCGCGCTCCATCATCGTATCGGCCACAGCCCTAATCCTTTTGATTTGATTGTGCGTTCAAGCAAGCCGGATGGATCCGGTTTAGATGGCCGCTCGAGTTCCCCGAGCGACCACGTTGCTAGAGGCGAAGGCCCCTTGGGAGAAATCCGTTAGAGGAGCCCCTCGTCTTCGAAGATTTCCGTCCAGTCTTCGACAAGCTTGTCGAGGGCATCTTGTGCTGTGCCCTGATCAGCCACCACATAGTCGTGCAGGCGTTTTTGCATCGCCAGAAGCAACTCGGCGTACGCTGGCTCCTGCCAGAAGTCCTGCACGCCAGCCATGGCCTCAAGGAAGTCGCCTGCGAACGGTGCGCTCTCGACGAAGCCAGGGTCGTTCAACACGGAGTTATGTGCGGAGTAGCCGCCCAGCTCCCACCATTGAGCCTGCACATCAGGTTGGGCGAACCAAGAGATGTACTCCAACGCCGCATCCTGCTTGTCTGAGTAGGCAACGACCGAGATGCCCTGCCCGCCCAGAGTTGAGGCTTCCACTTCCTGCGGCGGGTTGACAAAGAAGTCGATCGTGTCGCCACCAATATCAGGATCAGCGAAGAGGCCTGGGAAGAAAGCAAACCAGTTCATCGCCATAGCGACTTGGCCGGATTTAAAGGCGTCGAGCGACTCGCCCATATAGCTGTCCGTGTAGCCAGGCGGTGTCGCGGTCTCGTAAAGCTCCTTGTAAAACTCGAGCGCCTCGACAGCAGCGGCAGAGTTCACCACACCGTCCATATCATAGGAGCCAGGTTCAGACTCATACTGGAAACCCCAAGCATAAAGCGCGCCGGTGGCGCCCATCGTGATGCCTTCAGAACCGCGTTCGGTGAAGATCGCTGCCCCATACCGCGTCTGACCGTCGATTTCCCGCTCTTGGAAGAACTGGGCGATCTGCAAGAGCTCGCGTTGGGTTTGCGGTTCGCGCAACTCCTGACCCGTTTCGGCGAGGTAGGCGGCCTTTATGTCGTCGCGTTCGAACCAGTCTCGGCGATAGAACCAACCATTCGCATCGCCCATCGCCGGCAAGGCGTAGAAGTTCTCCGACCCTTTCGGCCATGTTGAGTAGGCATAGACAGTTGCCGGTGCGAAGTCGTCCATCGAGATGCCTTCAGCATCGAAGAAGTCGTTGAGGCGGACATAGTGGCCACTTTCCGCTCCACCGCCGATCCACTGGCTATCGCCGATGAGAAGGTCGCACAGCTGACCGCCCGAGTTCAGCTCGTTGAGCATACGGTCGGCGAAGTTCGGCCATGGCACGAACTCAAAGTTCATGGTGTGGCCAGACTGCTCTTCAAATTGCTTGGAAAGTTCCACAAGCGCGTTTGCAGGGTCCCAAGCGGCCCAGCATAGGGTCAGTTCTTCAGCCTGTGCCGACGCTGCTGGCAAGCCAACTACGCCGACCACACCAAGCGCGCCTGATAGCGCAGTCGCTGCGAGATATTTGACGGATTTCATCTGTGAGTTCCTCCCAGTTTCGCCCGATGCCGCCTTCATGGCGAACTTTTTTGGGCTTGATAAAAACACTAAATGAGGTGCGTACCTCAAGTAAAGTACTTTCTGAGGTGCGTGCCTCAAATTCTCGCGTCAGAACTCCCTTCTTTGCTTAATTTGTTGAAAATATTCAGATATTCATCTTTACCCAAGCACCATTTCGGCCCGATGATCGAACGCAGGCATCGATGAAGGCAACACCGGTAGCCCCGTCATAAACGGTCGGATAGACAACATTTTCGGGGACCTCTTCGCCAGCCTGATGGGCACGGATGGCTGCCGCCGCTTCTGCGTATATGGTGGCAAACCCTTCCAAATACCCTTCAGGATGGCCTGGCGGGATGCGCGACACACGCCCTGCTGCCTCGCCGGATCCAGCTCCACCGCGGGTGATCAGACGCTTTGGCTCCCCAAGCGGCGTGAACCAGAGATAATTCGGGTCTTCTTGGCACCATTCGAGCCCGCCTTTCGTGCCGTACACACGCAGCTTCAGACCGTTCTCATTGCCGACCGCGACCTGGCTCGACCAAAGAGTGCCACGTGCACCACCCTTGAAGCGCATCGACACCTGGGCGTTGTCATCGACCAGACGGCCTTCAACAAAGGAGGTGAGCTCAGCGGACAGTTCGTCCACCTGAAGGCTGGTGACAAAGGAAGCGAGATTAAAGGCATGGGTGCCAATGTCGCCGATTGAGCCTCCAGCGCCTGACCGCGCCGGGTCTGTGCGCCAGGCCGCCTGCTTCATGCCGGTCTGCTCAAGCGGTTCGGAAAGCCAGTCTTGCGCATACTCTGCCTGCACAACCCGGATTGTTCCGAGCGTGCCCTCAGCCACCATCGCACCGGCTTGGCGAACCATAGGATAACCGGTGTAATTGTGCGTGAGGATGAAGAGCGCGTCCGACTTCTCTGCGGCAACCACCAACTTCTTTGCATCCACCAACGTGGAGGTGAGCGGCTTATCGCAGATCACATGGATGCCGCGCTTGAGGAATTCGCGCGCCACCAAATAATGCATATGGTTTGGCGTGACGATCGCGACCGCCTCGATTCCATCTTTCAAACGCGCCTCGCGCTTAGCCATGCTCGCGAAATCATCATAGACGCGCGTCGGATCAATCCCGAGATCAGCGCCGGAAGCTCGCGACTTCTCCGGTGTCGATGAAAACGCTCCAGCGACCAGTTCAAAGCGATCATCAATGCGCGCGGCTATGCGGTGCACGCCGCCGATAAAGGCATCACGTCCACCGCCGACCATACCAAGGCGAATGCGCCTAGCAGATCGTTCTTCTTTGCCTTCAATCGCCATGGATCAGCCTCCCAGCCCCAGCATCGCGCGGTTGGTAGCATCGTCCGTGCCGCCATCGGCGAAGTCATCAAAGGCAAACTCAGTTGGCCGGATGATGTGATCCTTCACAAACTGCGCACCTTCGCGTGCACCATCCTCTGGGTGCTTGATGGCGCATTCCCATTCCACGACCGCCCAGCCGTCAAAGCCGTACTGTGTGAGTTTGGAGAAAACCTGTTTGAAGTCCACTTGCCCATCGCCCAAGGACCGGAACCGCCCTGCGCGATCCACCCAGCTTTGATAGCCGCCATAAACGCCCTGGCGACCTGTTGGATTGAGCTCGGCGTCCTTAACGTGAAACATTTTTATGCGCTCATGATAGATGTCAATGTTGTTGAGGTAATCGAGCGCCTGAAGCACATAGTGCGAGGGATCGTAGAGCATGTTCGCGCGGGCATGGTTGCCAACGCGCTCCAAGAACATTTCGAATGTCACGCCATCATGAAGGTCTTCGCCAGGATGGATCTCGTAGCAGATGTCCACGCCATGCTCGTCCGCATGATCGAGAATGGGTCGCCAGCGGCTCGCCAGCTCGTCGAACGCGGTTTCTACCAGACCCTCGGGGCGCTGGGGCCATGGGTAGACATAGGGCCAGGCGAGCGCACCAGAGAATGTGACATGGGCACCTATCCCCATGTTGCGGCTGGCCGTGATCGCCTTCTTGACCTGATCGACAGCCCATTCTTGGCGGGCCTTTGGATCGCCGTGCACAGATGGGTGAGCGAAACCATCAAAGGCGCTGTCATAGGCTGGATGCACAGCCACCAATTGTCCCTGCAAGTGGGTTGAAAGCTCGGTGACCTCAATCCCGTTTTCAGCAGCCTGACCCTTGAACGCGTCGCAATAGGTTTTACTCTCCGCCGCTTTGGCAAGATCGAACAAGCGCCCATCCCAACTGGGCACCTGCACCCCGACATATCCGCAGTCAGCGGCCCATTTGGTGATGGCGTCCCAAGAATTGAACGGCGCGTCATCACCGGCAAACTGGGCCAGAAAGAGCGCAGGCCCCTTGATCATCTTCATTCAGTGTCCTCCCAGACAGTTCACGGTCGAGGTTCTTTTCTTGGCGAACCGACCGTTTGAGTTTTTTGCTACGGTAGGTTTTCCCGCAGCACGATTTCGATGCGAATGCGCTCCTGGCTTTCGATGATGGTGCGTCCATCGCATTGCGCACGCAGAATGCGCGTCGCGCTACGCACCAAATGGCCGACATTCTGGTTGATGACCACATCGATAAGCCCATTGCGCAGCCCGTCTTCGGCGTGCGTTGTCAGATCGTGCCCGATGATGACCAGGTGGTCTGACAAGCCACGCTCGGCAATTGCACGCGTCATCCCCCTCGTTCCGGCGCCTGCGCCATAAATTCCGACCACGTCGTCATGGGCATCAAGAGCCCGGTTAACGACCGCATAGGTGCGCTCGCCGTCGTCATACCCTTCCAGAGATGGAAGCGCTGTCAGGTTGGGAAACGCTTCGCTCAAGACGGCATCGAAACCGAGCCGTCTCTCAACCTGACCACGCGCGTGGGTCGAGCTGACAATCACCAAAATCTGACCCGTGCGTCCGCTCAAGAACCGGCCCATAAGCGTGCCAGCTGTGCGACCTGCGGCAATATTATCGATGCCCACAAAGTGGTCACGATCTGCGTTGGGTTGGTCGGAAACGAGCGTCACAACGGCAATGCCGGACGCCTTCATACGGGCGATCATATCGCGCACGACGGGCGTTTCAGTCGCCATAATAGCGACCCCGTCGACATGATCGTCCACAAGCCTCTGCAAGGTATTGGCCATGAGAGAGGAGTCGTTGACCGTAACATCAACCGTGCGAAGTTCTGCCCGATCCAAGCGCAGGCCGGCCCCCGCCTCTTTGACGGCCTCACGCAGAGAAATCAGGAACTGGCTCTGTCCGGACGGAAGTACAAAGGCAAAACGGTATTGACGCCTGCGCGCAAGATTGGCCGCATGAACATCACGGACGTATCCCAGCTTTTTAATGGCGTCCTGTACTCGAACGACCGTGCGTGAGCGCACGCCCGGACGTTCGTTTAGCACACGATCCACTGTCGCGAGGCTGACGCCAGCCTCTTCAGCTATATCGTGAACTGTGGGCTTGCCCATGAGAATGCTGTGCCCTTGTGAAGCATCTTTTTATCATAGCTAATGGTGCAAGGAATTTTGAGGTACGTCAATCAGCTATGTGGGTAGGCGTACCTTTGATGGCGGCGATCACGCTTGGCAGGCTGGGCAATGATACAGCGTACGGCCGCTCAGCTTAGATTTTTCAATCGCCCCGCCGCATGCTGGACACGCCTCCCTACCAAAGATATTGGTGCGTTCTCCAACAGCCATGCCCGCTTTGAGATGATCGCGATTGGTGATGATCGAATTGGTCTTAACGCCAACCTGTAAGAGCGCGCGCATTTCATCCCACAGGCCGCGTAGTTCCTCCTTCGAAAGATCAACGCCACGGGTCATTGGATTGAGCCTGCGCAGCCACAAAATCTCCGCGCGATAGATGTTGCCGATCCCAGAGATCACCTTCTGATCCATCAACAGACGAGCGATGGGCGCGCGGCTCTTCCTGATAGCAGCGATAGCCCTGTCCGGATCTGGCTCCGCGGCCAGAAGGTCCGGACCGTAGCGCAACCGGAATGCTGCCATCTCGCTGCTTGGGATCAACTCACAGGTGTTGGGACCGATAATGTCGACAGCGTGCGTTGAACTGGCGAGGCGTAACCGGGTTACCTCACGTGGGTCCGAAGCGGGTTGAGGTCGCGTGACGAAATAGCCGCCAAGCCCCAGGTGAATGTGGACCGTCTGGCCAATGTCGAAATGATAGAGCAGATGCTTTCCCACCGCTTCGGTGCCGGTGCACATAGCGCCATCAATCGCAGCCGCGCCCTCAGCAAAGCGCCCTTGCGGGGATGTAGCAGCAACCCTTTGACCAGAGATCAGTTCTGCGTGATCGCGAGCAGCGCGATGTATTGTATGACCCTCTGGCATTGGCATCTCCTTCTTCGACGATTGGAGATACCGCGTCAGATCATCAAAACCATGCGGCGGAACGTCGGTGTGGATAAGTGGCAAGCGCGTTTGGGATTTAGGCGCGCTCGCCGATGGTGATCTCAATGTCGGCGATACCTTGAACCCCGCCGCTCACTCGATCACCTGACACGATTTGTCCAACACCAGCTGGGGTACCCGTCATGATGATATCACCAGGGGCAAGCGCCATGGATCGTGAGAGGATCGCGATTAACTCATCTACCGGCCAGATGAGATCGGCGATGTCAGCGTCCTGGCGCACCTGACCATTCACGGCCAGCCAAATACGACCTTTGGCGAGGCTCGCAACATGTGTGAGAGGCACAAGCGGTGCGATGGGGGCGGAATTGTCAAACGCCTTCGCCCAATCCCATGGCCGACCCATGTCTTTGGCGACCGCTTGCAGGTCACGGCGGGTAAGGTCAATGCCGACACCCGCTCCCCAAATGTGATGAGGTGCCTCCTCTTCGGCGATGTTCGAGCCGCCCTGACCAATGGCGACAACCATCTCGATTTCGTAGTGGAGGTTTTCCGTTTCTGGCGGGTATGGGATCGTTGATCCACTTTCCACCACAGCATCGGCAGGCTTGGTGAAAAAGAAAGGTGGTTCGCGATCAGGGTCCTGTCCCATCTCGCGGGCATGCGCTGCGTAGTTGCGCCCGACACAAAAGATCCGTCGCACGGGAAACCGGTCCTGTGAGCCATGAACAGCAACGCTTGCTTGCGTCGGGGGATCAATCACATTTGACATGCAGACTTTAGCTCTCGTGGTCGCCGATCATGGCTGCGAATGCCCAATGCGGTGCCCATACGCGCGCCCGAGGCAGGCTTACCAACTGATCGGCCCAACTCATCAGCTGATCGGCCCAACTCATCAGCCAATGTCGGCGCAACCTTTCGTCAGCCAACTAAGCAATACATGCCAGCGTATTCACTGAGAAATAAGGCCGCATGGAACAATAAAATAAGCCAGCAAAGTACTTATTGGCCCTTGTGGCATTTTTAGCACGTTTAGTTGAATACTATGGGTAAAGGGGGCTATCGAACCGCTTTCCTTGTGGTCTGAGTGTTCCATTCACCGTTCATTTACACTATTAATGTGTTTGGAGGTCGTGACAATTATTCCCAAGATTGACCACACGTTTAAGTGATTGGTACGTGTGAATCTGCTTTGCTACCGGCCATCTAATTCGTTCAAACACAAGGTTTTTCCTATGATCCGCTCTGCACTCACAGCACTCCCCCTAGCGCTTGCGCTGCCCTTGGCTGCGCAAGCTGCTGACCTAGCACCTTTCGAACCTGCTCCCGCTCCTCTGGACGAGACTGGTTTTTACGTCTCTGCCTTCGGCGGCGCTTCGTTTTTCAACGAATATGATAGCGTTTTGACTGGTGCGCCGGCCGGCCAAACTGTTGAGATCGACTTCGACACCGGATTTAATCTTGGCGCAGCCGTTGGTTACGATTTCGGTAATCTTGGTGGTTTCATCGGCTACCGCGCTGAGCTTGAACTCTCTTACTATCAGGCAGACGTGGATTCGATCGCGTTTTCCGGTAACGGTCCAGCCCTTGAGATCAATGTCGATGGTGACGTTAGCACGACCAATATTATAGCTAATGTTTACGGCGACTTAGAGGTCGACCCAAGTGGCTTCTTTACGCCCTATCTTGGCGTTGGCTTAGGTGTCGCGTTCACAGATGTTGACGCTGTGTATGGCGCCAATGTCAACGTTGATGGCGACGAGGAGAGCCTGATCGCGCAGGCAATTGCGGGTGTGAACTTCGATGTTCATGAGAATGTAGATCTGTTTGCAGAAGGCCGCTATGCGCGTATCTTCGATGTCGAGTCGACCCGAGTTAATCCGAATAATGGCGACATCGGTTTTCTAGATGATGACGTCGACATTCTCAGCGTGAACGTTGGTGTTCGTTTCAATTTCTACTAAGGCTTGATCACAGCGCTTTCCAGCGCAGACATCATAATGATTTTACAAACCGCCGCGGCTTTTCCTGCGGCGGTTTTTTCTTGTGTTGAGTAAGCAGCACTTGCCTTTGCCCACGCTGCCGCATGTTCTACGATGACGCATGACTCATTCTCATGCTCTATCTAGAAGGCGCTCGTGAGCCTTCTGGTTTTCTCAGACCTCGATGGAACGCTTCTTGACCACCGAACCTACAGCTGGGAGGCGGCGCAGCCCGGCCTAGCCCGGCTGAAAGCGCTTGGAGCAGGGCTCGTTCTGGCGAGCAGCAAGACGGGCGCAGAAATAGAGCCTTTGCGTGAGGCTATGGGCTTTGCGCATTGCCCTGCGATTGTCGAGAATGGAGCGGGCATCTTATGGCCAGATGAGGCGCAGACCCCGGCCGCTCACGGCGGGTCCACTGACTACGACCGGATCCGAGCACTTTTAGCCACCCTACCAGGAGGGTTTCGCGGCTTTGGCGACATGGACGCAGGCGAAGTTGCCGAAAGGACTGGCCTTTCACAAGACGCAGCTACGCGCGCGAAAGAACGCTGCTTTAGCGAACCGGGCATTTGGACAGGCGATGACGCAGGCCTGACGACCTTCATGGATGCGCTTGCACAGTACGGCTTGATTGCAGTGAGAGGTGGTCGTTTTCTGACGTTATCTTTTGGACGAACCAAAGCCACCGCAATGGCCGAGGTCATCAACGCGCTTCAACCAAGCAAAACAATCGCGCTCGGTGATGCACCCAATGACATCGCGATGATCGAGGCCGCCGACCAAGGCGTCCTCATCCACAACCCGAGCAGCCCTACCATTGAGACACTCCCGTCGGAAAAGGTCGGCAAGACTATACGCACAAAGGCGGACGGCCCCGCTGGCTGGTCTGAGGCTATACTCATGCTGACGGGCGACCCGCTTGATCTATCTTCGAATGGGCAAAGCGACGCATGTTAAACCGGGCTAGCTCTCCCCAAGACACGAAGGCAAAGCTTTAAGGCAAGATATGGCTGATTTTCACCAGAACGGGAACATAACCACGCTGCATAATTTTCGCCAGCGGCCCGCCGGGAGCCTCGCCCATGAGGTGTCTGTCTTCGCCACAACGCGGAAAGTCACGCTCATCCTGCCGTGTCTCTATTCGGAGCTGGAGGGCGACGCACTCTACGGCATTTTGGACGAGCTGCAGAAAGTCACGTACCTGCACCGGATCATCATCGGCCTTGATGGCGCGAGCGAGGATCAGTATCGCCATGCGCGCGGCGTGTTTGCGCGGCTGCCGCAGAACCATGTGGTTGTCTGGAACGACAGCCCGCGTCTGCTTGAACTGCAAGCAGAGTTAGCAGAACTTGGTCTGGCGCCGCAGGAGCCGGGCAAGGGCAAGAATGTATGGTCCTGCATTGGCTATCTGATCGCGTGTGCCGATAGCTCAGTCATGGCGATCCACGACTGCGATATCCTCACCTATGAGCGCGACATGTTGGACCGGCTCATCTATCCGATGGTCAATCCAGACTTCCCGTACCAAATGGCCAAAGGCTTTTACCCGCGGATTGGCGGCGGCAGGCTGAATGGCCGCGTCAGCCGCCTGTTGGTGAGCCCACTCCTCATCGCGCTGAAACGCACGATTGGCGACCGGGACTATTTGGACTATCTGCGCAGCTTCCGTTATCCCCTGTCTGGTGAGTTCGCGATCCGCACGCCCATCTTGCCGAGCCTTCGCATCCCATCTGATTGGGGGTTGGAGATTGGCGTCCTATCGGAAGCTTGGCGGAATATGGCACCCAAATCCGTCTGTCAGGTGGAGATATCGGACCGCTACGACCACAAGCACCAGGATTTGTCGCCAGAAGACGCGACCCGCGGCCTCAGCCGCATGTCCATCGATATTTGTAAGGCCGTGTTCCGCAAGCTGGCCGCCGACGGAACCGTCTTTACGTCCAACGCCTTCCGCACCCTCAAGGCGACCTACTATCGATCCGCGCTCGATCTGCTCGAAGGGTACTACACCGACGCACGCATGAACGGTTTGGAGCTTGACCGCCACAGCGAGGAACAGTCTATCGAGCTGTTTGCTGAAAACATCATCCGCGCCGGTCATATCTTCCTAGAAAATCCGCACGAAACGCCGTTTATCCCGGCCTGGAGCCGCGTGCACGCCGCGAACATGGACTTTCTTCCAACACTGCAAGCTGCGGTAGCTGATGATCTGGCCGAGTTCACGCCGGAAAAAGAAAGGATCGGGGTGCCGGTATCGGCCTAAGGTCCATGCTCACGTAAGAGGTGCGTTGGTGATCCAGCGACACTGATAAGGCGCGAGAACAATCGGTCCGCTTTCAGCATCAATCGTCTGACCGGTGAGGAGATCATGCCAGTCTTCGCCTTCAATCAGATTGACCGATGTCGGGCTGAGGCTCACCTCATCTGAGGACACATTGTGAAGCGCAAAAATAGACTGCGCACGGTCGAGGCTCTGACGCCAAACGCCAAAAACCCGATCCTCCAATTGAAGCGTGAACTGTGTTCCATTGGGGTGGAAAGCAGGCTGCCTTGCCCGCAAACGCAGACGACGCGCCATCTCCGACAAGACCGTCGCCTGCGTTGAGCCAGGGTCAGCAAGCTTTGTCAAAAGGTCTGGATAGTGCCAGCGATGGCGGTTAATCGCTCGGTTCATACCCCGTCGTTCGACCGCTTCGTAGTCGTTCGGCGTTGCCAACAACGAATGGATGTAAAAGGCTGGGATGCCCTCCAACGACATCACAAGCGTTTGCGAGCAAATGAACCGCGCCAAATGATAGGTTTCATCCTCGCCATCAAACGTTGCGCGCATCGCTTCGAAGAAGGCGCAGTTGATCTCGTACGGGTCTTCCGTGCCGTCGGCCAACGTCCGCATGGAGACTAAACCACCAATGTTTTTGACCGTATCGATCATCCGATCACGCTCTTGGCGTGGCAAAAGACCCTCCACAGGGCGCACCCCGATACCATCGTGGCTAGCAGAGAAATTGAGGTAGGCACAGCCAAGTTGTGCCGGGGGCATAGCTGCCTGCCACTGCCGCAGATAGCGCGAAGAGCCCGACTGCATGGCGTGCAAGATCAGAGGTGGTAGCGGAAAGTTGTAAACCGCGTGCGCCTCATTGCGATTGCCGAAATAGCTCAAGTTTTCCGTACGGGGGACGTTGGTTTCGGTCAGAAGAACCAGCGTCTCGGTTGTATAATCGCACAAAAGCCGCAGTAGCTGCACGATGGCGTGGGTTTGCGGCAAATGAATGCATGTCGTGCCGATTTGCTTCCAAACGTATGCCACCGCATCGAGCCGCAAGATGCGCACGCCTTGGTCGATGTGCAGGCGGATGACGCGCAGCATCTCGATGAGAACTTCGGGGTTACGAAAATCAAGATCCACCTGATCGTGGCTGAACGTGCACCAGACGTACCGATCTCCACGGTTCGTTTCCACCTGCCTCAAGAGAGGTGTCGTGCGGGGCCGAACGACTTGGCGGAGATCATCGTCAGGCGAAGCTTCAAAAAAGAATTTGTCATACGGGTCTTTGCCAGCGAGGTAATCACTGAACCATTTGCCTCGGCTCGACACATGGTTCAGGACCAAATCCGACATCAAATGAAACTCACCGGCGATGCGTGAGATATCCGACCAATCGCCGAGTTTGGGACTTACTGTGTAATAGTCAGACACCGCGAAGCCGTCGTCGGATGTGTATGGGAAGAACGGCAGAATGTGCACGCCGTTCACCACACCTTTCAGGTGGCGGATCAGAAAGTCATGCAGAATATCAAGCGGTTTGTGCACGCCATCTTCGATGGAGTTACCGTAGGTTATGAGGACGCTATCCTTCTCAGACCACATCTCATTGCGCGGCTTGCGGCCTTGTTTGCGCCGATGCGTACCCTCTGGCCAAAAGGCATCGGTCACCCGGCTCGCCATAACCAGGGGGTCTTCATCGGGGTAAATTGTTTCAAGAAGCGTGGAGAGGCGCCGGGAAAAACTGCCCTGCGCGATGGAGGCCATGGTTGTCATATCGTTTCCGCTTGAACGGCCAGGCTGAGGCCGAGGTGGCGGCGCACGGCCGCAACGACGAGCTTAAACGAACATCTTCGAGTTTAAAGAGCTTTTAAGACAAGCCAGAATTTCAGATTTCAAATTTTGCTGAAGTCATGTGGCCTTATGCGTGGGGCGCAATGGCGCAGATGGCGGTCCACCCGTTGTCATGACCGAGCCGAGCAACATGTACGGAGGCCACCACTTATCTGCGAACAATAAGACCTCTATGCTCAGCGCACTCCTCATTTTTCCTAACCAGCTCTTCCACGACCATCCAGGCCTTGCCCGCGAACCGGATCGCATCATCCTATTGGAGGACCCGCTCTTCTTCGGCGATCCGCAGTATCCCGCAAAGTTTCACAAACAGAAGCTCTGGCTGCATCGCGCCACGATGGCGCGCTACGCCGACAATCTCAAGAAGGCTGGCCAATCGGTGGAGATCATTCGCTACGAAGCAGATCGCGCTCTGATCGGGAAGGTTGCCACGCGGCTGACATCCGAGAGTATCGACACAATTATCGCTGTCGATCCCGTGGATCACACGGCTGAAAAGCGCTTGCGCGCGGCGAGTGAGACTGCGGATTTGAAGCTCATCCTCTTGCCGACGCTGGGCTTCATCAATACGCGCGAGGAGAACCAAAGCTGGTCCAGCGGACGCAAGCGCTGGTTCATGGCCGATTACTACAAACACCAACGCACGCGTTTAAACGTCTTAATGGATGGCGACCAGCCGCAAGGTCGCAAATGGAGCTTTGACGAGGATAACCGAAAGAAGGTGCCCAAGAAGCTGCTTGGCGACCTGCCTACCATCCCGAGCATCAATCGTGACGCATTCGACATGGACGCGAAGAAGAGCGTGGAGCGCGACTTTCCCGATAATCCTGGCTCGCTCGACACGTTGATCTATCCCACAAGCCATGACGACGCGCGCGCTTGGCTCAGTGACTTTCTTGAGCATCGGTTCGCGCTGTTCGGCGACTATGAGGATGCCATCGTCGAGGGCGAGACCTGGCTCTGGCACAGCGTCCTCACGCCGTCCCTGAATACAGGTCTCATAACCCCACAAGAGGTACTGGATGCAGTGCTCGTCCATGCTGATAAGCATGAGGTGCCCCTCAACTCGCTTGAGGGTTTCATCCGTCAGTTGATCGGCTGGCGTGAATTCATGCGCGCGACTTATGAGGCGCTCGGGGTTCAGATGCGCACCACCAACCATTGGGTGCATACACGCGTCCTCCCCGCCTCCTTCTATGATGGTACGACCGGCATCGACCCGATCGACGATGTCATCCAGCGGATCCTCACGACAGGCTACTGCCACCATATCGAGCGGCTCATGGTGCTCGGCGGGTTCATGTTCCTGTGCGAGTTTGACCCGGACGACGTCTATCGCTGGTTCATGGAAATGTTCATCGATAGCTATGATTGGGTGATGGTGCCCAATGTCTACGCCATGAGCCAGCATGCAGATGGCGGGCTCATCACGACCAAGCCCTACTTCTCCGGCTCGAACTATGTACGCAAAATGAGCCACTATCCCAAGGGCGATTGGGCGGACAGTTGGGACGGGCTCTACTGGCGCTTCATCTGGAATCATCGCGAAGAGCTATCGGGTAATCCGCGCTGGTCGATGATGTGTTCAACGGTCGGTCGCATGGCGCCTGAGACGCGCAACGCGCATCTCAAAAACGCTGAAGCATTTCTCGCCAGCCTTTAAAGCAAAGCCGCAAGCACCGGGCTGTGCCCTTGAAGGCGCCCCGGTGCCGTAGGTGAAGATGGGGCCTGCAAAATCGACAAAGCTGGCGTCGGCGAGCACAAGCTCGCCTTCGGCAGCCATGGAAGCCGATAGCATAAGAAGTCCAGAGAAGACCCAAGCGGACAGATACGTTAGCGCGGAGCCCTGTGACGCGGTCATCAGTTTGGGTGTATCAATTGGGTTTAACGGTGTGTTGCTCACATCTATGTGCTGTAAAATTGACCAGGTGAGGTTCTCACGGATCTGGGGCGATCAGGCTTGATCTACAAATGGAGCGATCACATTAGCCTGCGGAAACAGACGTGAGACATCATCTTCTTGGCTTTCAAGGAAGATCAGCTTCACGTTAGGACCGGCATCCATCGTCGCGTAGCAGTTGAGGCCCTCCGCCCGTGCTTTCCACAAGGCCTGCAACACCATCCAGCTTTCTGGCAGTAGGTATGACAGAGACGGACGCGCCGCCATCATCGTTGCGTGCATGGCAAGGGCGTTGGCTTCCGCGCGTTCTCCAACGGCGACAAAATCCTTCTCTGCGATAGCGTGCTCAATGGCGGCACAATCTGCTTCGGCCGCTGCGGGCCATGGGTCAAATAAGGGGCTGGTGGCGACAGTATGATTCATCCCGTCACGCGAGGATGAAGACTTTGGCCCGATGTGAATGGAGATGATCGCAATGCGGAAGTCCGGCCAGTCGACGTCAAGGGAATGGCCATAACAATCACCACCGTCCCCGTCGTCACCTCGATCCCATCGCACGAAACCATGCCAGAGAGAGCGCGCCGCGCTGCCGCTGCCTATGCGGGCGAGCTGGCTGAGCGTTGATTTGGGTAGGTCGAGCGCAAATGTTTCGTTCATCGCCAAAGCCAAAGCCGCAAACCCAGAAGCCGACGACGCAAGACCAGCAGCAGTGGGAATGGAGTTGGTCGTCTCAATGCGCAATGGGATGATCTGGGCGCGGCGAAACAGATCGACAAAAGCGAGCATTCGCCGCACAACTGGATCGTCTAAACCCAACACCGCGCCGTTGAAGAACACTTCATCAATGGTGCCCTGAGCTGGCGCGATATACGTCCGCGTTCCCCAGGTTCCAAGCGAGATGGAGAGCGAACTGTTCAGTGGAAGATTGAGCTCGGCATCGCGCTTGCCCCAGTATTTCGATAGCGCGATATTGCTGGGTGCGTAGACGGACGCCGTGCGAGGAGACGGCAGTCTAGCCGGGAGATAGCGATCAAAGATCTGACCGGCGGTTTTCGCGTTTTCAGTCATAGATCTTGAGGCCCTCCTGCGTCACTGGTGCAGGCCAGAAGCTTTCCGGTGTCGCTCCCATAGCTAAAACACAGTCACCCAAACCCGAACCGGAGATCTTGGCTGCAAGAACCCCTGGTTGCCGGGCAGCCTCAGCCACGAACTGGTCAAGCGTCGCATCCGACACACCCAGCTCCACCATCAGGTCCTGATAGGCTTGCATATGCGATGCAAAGAGCGGCCAGTCTTGCGCCTCTGCTGCAGTAATCGTCATATCTGCGAGCGCACCCATACGGCTGTAGAGAGCCTCATACGCTGCTTCTTGTCCCACCATCGCGGCTGCGACACGTGCCAAAACCTCGCCGGTCGGGGTTTTGTATCCGCTGTAGCGCAGGCTGAGCGGTGGAGGTACTGGCAAGGCCGTAATGTCGGCGGTTTGCCCAGAGATACGATAAGACAGCATGCCGCCAAAGAGGCTGGCTGCCAGGTCGGCGCCGCTTCCCCGGCCCTGAATGCCGCGGATGATCGAAACGGCCTCATGGTGAAGTCGGATCTTCTGATCACTATGAAGTGGTTCGCCCAGCGCTGCGGACAAAGCGCCAAGGCACGCGATCGTTACCGCCGCCGATGAGCCAAGGCCCAAAGTAGGATCAATGTCAGAGGTGATCTCCAACGACAGTCCACCCTCAAAGCGCCCCAAGAACCGGTTCACACAGGCCAACACAAAACGTAGCGGACCTCCGGATGGAAGGACATCGAGTTCTGAGACGAACCATGGCGCGACCGATGACTTAACTTCCAGATGCCGCGCCGATAGCGGGTGAAGCTTCACCGTGGCGCGTTGCTCGATCGCGCAAACAATCGCTGCATGCCCGTAGATGACGGCATGCTCGCCGGTGATAAGGGTCGATCCGGGAGCCGTCGCTGTGACTGGCGCGAGCGGCTGCATAGGGCTAACGTTTATCCTGGAGTTGAAGCGGCTCACTTTTGCTGCCAAGCGCGGTGTTGCCGCCTCGCGACGCGCGGGCGTCGCTCAATCCCGCGCCTTCCATGTCGATCTGAACCCGCTCCCACCTGAAATCCCGATGCTGCGCCATCACAGTCATCATCGCTTCGTGATCAGGCATATAGACAAGCATCACACCAGCCGCGTCGCCGCGGATAGACCCAGCTCCAGACACCTTCGCAGCGCCGCCCATTGCTTCGATCTCGGCGATGAAGCGCGCCGCACGTTCTGGTACCACACCGATGCGCTGCAGCAGCTGATGGTTCTCCTTGATGAGATCGACAGGGTTTAGCCCGCGCTCCAAGGTATCCACCAGTGTGTCCGTGCAGGTGCCGAAGGCATCCCACAGCGCCTGGTCATGGCCCCACGTTTCACGCACGCTGGCCACGCATTCACCAGTCGTTGAATGCGGCTTTCCCGTGAGAACCCAGTACCAACCCTCGCCAGACATGAGGGGGTGCGTTTCGTCAAGCGGTATTGGATCGAGTGTGTCTTGCTGGATGCGGTTCATGCCACCATAAACAACCGCGCTCGCGTCGATGGCGCTACCATTGCCATGCTGAAGGCGCTCACAGAACCGAACCCGTTTAAACCGCTCTTCGGATGTTTGTGGTCGATCAAACACATGCTCATAGAGGAGCGACGTGGCCGCAATGATCGACGCTGACGAGCCCATTCCAGCGCCAATTGGCAGGTCCGATCGGCCACCGAGTTGACCCGGGACAGGCAGCTTCAACCGCGAGCTCGTGCCGGGGACTGGCACCAGCGAAAGAAGCGAGGTCATTGTGTAGATCGCTAGATCGTCCGGGCATTGCAGGATCTTTTGCACCGGCAACTCACCGCGCACAAACTGATCGAAGCGCTTATCAAGGCTCTGCTTGAACGAGCGAAGCGCGTCCACAGGATAGAACTGACTTGTCGCCAGGTTCTCAAATACTGTGCGCAAACCACGCGTGCGGTGCATCGGCGTGAACCAGACTTCGGTGTATTGTTTGACGGCGATCGCTACAGCCGGCGCACCATAGACCACCGAATGCTCACCGGACAGAATGAGTTTGCCGGGCGCGCGGGCGCGCGCGGTTGCCTCAGGCAGCTTCGTAGTGGCGTTTGTGGTCATCTATTCGGGCAAGTCGGTATGAACCACGCGCCTCTTTCGGCAGCACCATCCCACTCCCGTCGGTCGGGTCAGGCGCATGCCAAAAAGTTAGATAATCCTCATGCGAGAGGCTTACGCGGTCGGACAGCAGTTTTTGATTGTCATTGCGCGACAGGTACTCCCGATAGCCCGGCTGTACAACCGTTGTGAAGAACTCGGCGACCGCCCCGGACCCATAGCTGAACAAACCGATGGCTTTGCTACTAAGGTCAGCTTCGACCTCGTCGAGGGTTGAGATGAGGCTGATGTAAAGCGACGCGGTGTAGGAGTTGCCCACGTCTCGATTGTAGGCAAGACCTGGATTGACAGCCTCTTGGTTGACCGACGCCCCGTTGAGCTTGGCAAGATGCTGGTGTGCTTTCACACCAAGGCGTGAGAACGGCAGATGGTAACAAAACTGCGCGATGTCGTGGTACGCGCGGCCTCCGTTAGTCTGATAGTCCTTCCAAGCATGACCAAGCGCATCAAGATACTTGAGTGCCGAGTACTTTCCATCGACAAGTGGCGTTTTGCGATAATTGGGTCGCCAGAAGTCCATAATGTCTTCGCTGTGGCAACCAGAGGCTGTCTCAATCTCCAAGACCCGTGGATTGGCCGTCACCAACATCGCCACAGCTCCACAGCCCTGCGTCGCTTCTGCCGAACTGTCGATGTCGTAGCGGGAGATATCAGACGCGATAACCAAGACTTTCCGGTGCGGCTTGCGCGCGACGTAGCCACAGGCGAGCTGCAACGCGGCGGTGCCGCTGTAACAGGCGTGTTTTAGCTCCACGACGCGGCACTGCGAGGGAAGCCCTAAGAGCCGGTGGACGTAAACACCGCCTGCCTTGGACTGATCAATGCCGGTCTCGGTGGCGAACAGAAGGGTATCGATCCCCTCCACGCCGACGCGATCTAAAATCGGCTTCGCTGCTTCAGCACCGAGGGTGACGACATCCTCATCGTGGCTTGGCATTGAGATTTTATTCTGACCGATCCCGCGGGAGAATTTTTCCGGATCGATGCCGTGTTTCTCAGCTAGAACGCTCAAAGAAATGAAGTGTTTGGGCACGTAGAAGCCCAACTGGTCGATCCCGATTTTTAGCATTACCACATCACGAAGGCTTATTATTTTCGCTGAGTATAGGACGCCTGACGACAGGCCCTCAGGCCTACTTCCGTCTTAGCCTTGGACGGCCCGCTCTGCGCGTTCCATCTTGAAGTGGGTGCGCATCAGTTCGCCAGGATTGGTCTGCGCAGCGAGAAGCGATAACTCGCCACACAGTACAGTTGCTGCGCAAATGACCGCCAGACGACGACCGTTCTCCCCAGGCTCACGCTCGTCCCGACAGCCTAGTTTCTTTAGATTGTCGTCAATTTTGACGTTGCCCTTGCCGTTGCCGACGCTGCCCATAATGAGGTTGGGCAGTGTGCACGAGAAGTAGAGGCTGTCCTCACGCGCCTCGCAATGGACTATACCCTGCGAGCCTTCAATGATGTTTGCTGCATCCTGGCCTGTGGCAAGATAGAAAGCCAAGAGCATGTTCGCGAAGTGCGCGTTGGCGCTGCGCAGGCTGCCGGCGACGGTGCCGCCAATCAGGTTCTTCTCGGTGTTAAGACGCACCATCTTTTCCGGCGTCGTGCGCAGTAGGCGGGTGCAAATGTCGCGCGGGATATCGATCTCAGCGACGACATATTTGCCCCTGCCGAGCAGACCGTTGACGGCGCTCACCTTCTTGTCGGTGCAGAAATTTCCAGAGATACTGGCATACTCAAGCTGCGGGTATTCAGTGAGCACCCAGGTCAGAAGTGCATCAGCGGCGCCGGTGACCATATTATGACCTGACGCATCGCCCGTTTCGCACTCAAAGCGGATAAACAAAAGATTGCCGACAATCTGACGATTCATAGCGATGAGACGCGCAAAGCGGCTCGTGCTTTTGACGATGTCGGCAAGCTCATCTTGCCGGGACGCAATCGACATCCAAGCCGCGTGAGCTTCTTCGCCAGTCTCAGCGCGCACAGTAACAGACCGTGTCATGCGCTCATCAATAAGTGTGCACCGAATACCACTGCTGTGTCGTGAGACGCGCGCACCGCGCCCTGTCGATGGCCACAGAGGCGACTCATATGTCGCCATAGGCACGCTGACGGGCTCGTTAACGATGGGCCCGATGATATCAATAGGCCCGACCCATTGTGTAGGGATTGGCGTTACATCTTCATTGGCGTGTTTCATTCAGAGCACTTTTCAAAAGACTGGAAATTTTTTTTGACACTTTAAAGTGTCCAGGACTGCAAGTGTTACATCGGATGCAACCGGTAGGTCTACCTAAACATGGACGGGCCTACCCAATAGATGACCCAAGCGCGCAGTGAACAAACCAGTAAATCAACCCCGGTTTCTTCGTCTTAGACCATCCGCTTGGTTGTTGCAGAGAAGCCAGTCGGGTTTGATAGATATGAACTTTTGGCTGTGCGGGGCGGACCAATGCGGCGGTTTGATATCATCGAGCATTTGCAGGCGCGTCTCAACCGGTCGGACGACATGCCGCGTTATGCGCGCCTCGCACAAGCCGTGGTACAGGCCATTGACGAAGGCGTTCTGGCCCACGGCAGGGCTCTGCCAAGTGAACGCGTGTTTGCTGAGCAATTGAAAATATCGCGCGTTACGGTGCGCAAGGCGCTTGCAAGCCTAACGAGCGCCGGGGTCGTGGTGCGCAAGCCGGTGGCACACGAGCTGTCAACGGTACCGACGTCCGTCTTGGCCGATCCAATGTCCGTGGGAGAGTCACTTTACGCGACGCTTGCGAGCCTTGGAGCAGGACCGGTTCGGGGGGTACAAAGGATGCGAGCAGTCGCTGCAACGCCGAGCGAGGCCGATGCTCTGGGTTGCAAAGTTGGCGCGCCGCTGTTTGCAACCGAGCGACGCTGCTTTTCCAAAGATGGCCGATGCGTGGAGTTTACGCAAACCCGCTACTTAGGTTCCGCCTATGATTTTGTGGCGGATTTGCAATGAAAGGCACAGCGTTGAATCCGTTGAACGCAACGTCGCCACTCAGCCCGATATAGGACCTTCGGAACGGGCCTAACTGGTCTTCCCCCACTGAAAGTGTTCCTCCGCCGTGTTTAGGAAAACGGGGGAAAGCGCAGCATGAGCCGCTAACTTCACTCGAAGTTTTTGAGAAAGCTCAGAAGCGGCGATATGGCCCCGCGCCGCTTAGCGCTGATTTTGATGAAAAAGGTTTTTTGGATTTCTTTAGTTTGCTGAGGCTGCGAGATAATGGATCGTCTGCTACACCGGTTGTGCGACGACCTTTGCGAGTTTTCTGAGGTTTTGGGCTGTTGCTGCGAGGAGGAATTCGT
>JBCCLK010000014.1:0-56369 GCA_039026935.1 Pseudomonadota bacterium | reverse complement strand
CGCCGTGCCGCTGAAAGTCGCACCGGCGCGCAAACCCCACGTCATCCTCATGGTCGGTGTGAACGGTGCGGGACAAACCACCACCATCGGCAAGCTCGCGGCCAAAATGTCTGCACTAGGCCTGAAACCGATGCTCGCAGCTGGAGACACGTTCCGGGCCGCCGCCATCGAGCAGCTGAAAGTCTGGGGGGATCGGACCGGCGCGCCGGTGATCACGAAACCGCAGGGCTCCGACGCATCTGGCCTCGCCTACGACGCTCTTACCCAAGCGAAAGAAGACCGCGCAGATGTGCTCATGATCGACACAGCCGGGCGCCTCCAAAACCGCGCGGAGCTGATGGCCGAACTTGAAAAGGTCATCCGCGTCATCAAAAAGCTCGATCCCGAAGCACCGCACGATGTGCTGCTGACACTCGATGCCACAACGGGCCAGAACGCGCTTCAACAGGTGGAAGTCTTCGGCAAGACAGCCGGCGTCACAGGCCTGGTCATGACCAAGCTCGATGGCACCGCCAAGGGCGGCATCCTTGTCGCGATTGCCAAGAAACACCAGATACCGGTGCACCTGATCGGCGTTGGCGAAGCTGTTGACGATCTGGAAGCCTTTGAACCGGCCAGTTTCGCCCGCGCCATTGCGGGTTTAGATGAGGCTAAACCCAATGAGGCTTGCCTCGACAAGCAACAAGAAGAACCCGCGTGACCGACCAAACCGAAACACCTCAGGCATCACCTCCCACCGATTCAGCAGCAGCCAAGCCAGCTGTGAACCCGTTTGTGAAGCTCGCGCTTGAGCTTGGGCCACTGGTGATCTTTTTCTTGGTCAACGCACGCGGCGAAGGGCTGATCGAACGGTTCCCAAGCCTCGGTGCGTTCGGTGAACCCATCTTCCTCGCCACCGCCGTCTTTATGGTGGCGATCACAATTTCGCTCATCCTATCGCGATTCATTCTGGGCAAGCTGCCCATGATGCCACTCGTTTCCGGCGTGATGGTGCTGTTCTTCGGCGCGCTGACGCTATGGCTCAACGATGATCTGTTCATCAAAATGAAGCCGACCATCGTGAACTCGCTCTTCGCGGTGGTGCTTCTTGGCGGGCTCTGGGTCTTTAAGCTCTCGCTGCTCTCCTACGTCTTCGATGATGCGTTCAAGCTCAATGAAGAAGGCTGGCGCATTCTGACCCAACGTTGGGGCCTATTCTTCATCTTCCTCGCTGTTCTCAACGAGGTGGTCTGGCGCACGCAGACGACGGACTTCTGGGTCGCCTTTAAAGTCTGGGGCGTTATGCCTGTCACCTTCGCCTTCGCTATGGCGCAGATTGGGGTGATGAATAGGTACGGGGAAGAGAGCGGAGGGACTTAGGGCTTTCTAAGGACAAGCACCGCTTAGGTCTATGAGACGCATGAGCCGTAAGCATTGCGAGCAGTTATAAATCCGATCTAAGCCTTAGTTCGCGTTGGTCATGCTAAACTCAGAACGAATTCAACCAAACCAAAAGGAGCCCGTAATGTTTCCTTTTCTCTCCAATACCAATAACTTTGAGTATCCGCTTTCCGGTGACGTTAACCAAGATATCTCGACATCGTTTTTTGCGGCGATGAAAGGCATACCAGAAATCGAAAAAGAAGCGGTGTCTAAAGTTGCAAGCTATGGCGATCAACTTGGCGCACTCACCGCTGTCGTTTTACAGCTTGTTGAAAAATCTAAGCTAGAAAGCGCTAAAGTCGACGAACTTAAGACGATCTCTGATGAGATCAAAAAGGTCAAAGACGCCCACAAGAAGGCTTTGAAAATACACGCAGAAACGGCACTTCGGCGCTTAAAGAAGGCTGATCCCGACGCCTATAAAGCTGTCTTTAGCGAAGCAAAAGACAACGAAGCGTAATCTGCCTTGCAAGTGCTGCTAAGCGCCCTCGACCCATCACGCGCAATTGACTTCGGTCACTCGACTTAATTGAGCTTGCTAATAGACCGAACCCGAGACGACCTCTAACTGCGGTACACAGCGCAGTCGGATTGGCGGCGGCGCTTATGACGTCCATGTGGATGCCATTTGGAGTACCGCAATAGACTAAGCATCCACCGCCGATTGACCCCCTTACAACACCTTGCGGAAGATGATCTTGTCCTCGCCCGCATCGTAGAAGTCGCGCACTCTGGCCTCTTCTTCATACCCCGCTTGGGCGTAGAAACCGCGCGTGCGGGCAAAGGCTGCATCGCTGGAGGTTTCCACCAGCAAGACCCGCACGCCTTCCGCAACCAAATTACTCTCAACGTAGCGCAAGAGGCTTTGTCCGATGCCTCGACTATGATGATCACCATGCACGGCGATGAGATAGAGGTTCCAGCAGCCCTGCGTCATCGGTTCGGGCGCCGCATACGCGATGGCGAGCGGCTCTGGATCCGCATGGGTAAGCCAAAGTGCTTGGCCAGATGATGTATCAAGATCATCCGGCACCATCTCCTCCAGCATGTCAGGCGGGAAGAGATCAGTGCTGGCAATGACTTGTTTGAGGGCAGGAAGATCGGCCCGAACGATGTGCCGGATGGGTGACGCGTTTGTCATCCAACTGTCTTTCTATGGATTGTCGAGCTGGGAGCGGATGAACCTTCGCTTTTTCAGCTGTTCAAAGATGGCCAGTGTGCAATCGGTCAGCACATGGCCGTCCCGCATGAAGCAGGTACTGTCATGCACTTATGGAACCGTCCAGAAACGCAACGAGCTCTCGTTGCACCTTAGCATCGGCTGCGGGCGCGGGCAGCGTCTTGTCCTTGAGGTTGGCAACGTAAATCCCCGACCGTGCCTCGAACGCGGATGGGTCTGCGCCAGCAACCACCTTTGCGGCCTGTTTATCGGCAGGGCTGAAAATGAACGGCACGAGCCACTGCAGTGGCTTGGGCATTGCGGAGTTCCCATTTGTCGTCATTTGGGTTTTTGTCGCGCCCGGATCGATCGCGCGGATTAAGATGTTGTCTGATTTCAAATCATCGGCAAGAGCCGCTGAAAGCGCCGTGACCGCCAGTTTGGTCTGCGCATAGGTGCTCATGATACCGCCAACCTTTTCCGGATTGGCAAGACTATCGAGTTCCAGCGTCTTTTGCATGTTCACGGCACTGGATGAAAAGTTCACAACGACGGCTGGTGTTTCGCCGTCAGGCCGTGCCATTTTCCCCCGCAGTCCTACGGTCAGTTGATAAGGCGCCAACACGTTGACAGCAAACTGAGACTCAAATCCTTGCGGGCTCAGGACCTTATCAGCCGTCAGTACGCCTGAGATATTGTAAAGTGCATCAATCCGGCCGGGAAGCGCGTTGATCGTGTCTATCGCGGCGTTCGTTTGCGCTGTGTCCATCAGATCCACGGTGACCAATTCGATCTTCAAGGCTGGATGATCGGCAATGAGCTTGGAGCGCTGTGCTTGAGCCTTCGTTTCCGACCGGTTGACCAAAATCAAGTCATCGCCCCGCGCCGCGAGAATTTTGACGATCTCGCCGCCAATCCCGCCTGTGGAACCCGTCACAACCGTCCAGTTTGCATCAGTCTCACTCATCAGTTACCTCTTGTGGAACACATATACAGTGTACGCATATCTAGTGTATTGATACACTAAATGGAAGAAGCGAGTGGCACATCCTCCAGCCGATGCAATCTGTCAGTTTGTGCCACCTTTTCTGCGGTTCCTGCGCCAAGGCTTGGCCGAATTGGGTATGTCGCCAGCACGCTTTCAAATCATGCAGGCTTTAAGCAATGGCCAAGCGCGGTCGATGGTGGACCTAGCGCAGCAACTATCGGTAACCAAGCGCAACATCACCACTTTGGCCGACGGTTTGGAAAAAGACGGATTGGCTGTCCGTCGTCCGCACCCGACAGACAGACGTTCGACGCTCGTGAAACTCACAAAGAGAGGCGAGGCTGTTTTTGCTGAAGCGGCAAAGGTTCAAATGAAACATCTTGCAGATCTGCTGGACGACTTGGAACCAGAAGAGCAAGAGGCGATGGCTTACGCGCTTACTCATCTCACTAAGGTTCTGGCCCTTAAACTGGAAGTTTAGTTGGTAGGGTGTACTGCGCTCAGGGTGAGTTAGCGGACCCAAAACCTAAAAGTGCTCTCAGGTTTGTCGCGGTTTCAAACAGGATGATGGACGGACACCTCGAACCCCTTGCGCATGCCCGTACCCACCAGTACACACCGGCTTCAAACTTTCATCTATTAGTGAGGCCTATCCATGTCCGCGAACCATGCCAACGTCCTTGTCCTGCCCGGCGACGGTATTGGCCCAGAGGCCATGGCGGAGGTGGACAAGCTCATCGCCTGGACCAACACACAAGGCCTTACTGCCATTGAAACCGAGCGCGATCTGGTGGGCGGCGCAGCCTATGATGCCCATGGGGAAGCCGTCTCAGATGCTGCGATGGACCTTGCACTGAACGCCGACGCCGTTCTGTTCGGCGCTGTAGGCGGGCCGAAATGGGATAATGTTGCTTATGAACACCGCCCGGAGGCTGGCCTCTTGCGGTTGCGCAAAGATCTTAGCCTGTTCGCCAACCTTCGCCCGGCGATCTGCTACCCGGCGCTGGCATCCAGTTCCTCGCTCAAACCAAACCTGGTGGAAGGTCTCGATGTTCTGATCGTGCGCGAACTCACAGGCGGGGTCTATTTCGGTGAGCCCAAAGAGGTTGTAACACTGGAAAACGGAGAAGAGCGCGCCGTCGACACCCAAATCTATACCACCCACGAAATTGACCGCATCGCCCGCGTTGCCT
Source organism: Pseudomonadota bacterium (assembly GCA_039026935.1). Taxonomy (GTDB): domain Bacteria; phylum Pseudomonadota; class Alphaproteobacteria; order Rhizobiales; family MH13; genus MH13. Next base: position 51,607 of record JBCCLK010000014.1, on the reverse strand, counting down.
TTGAGCTTGCCCGTACGCGCGCAAACAAAGTGTGCTCGATGGAAAAGCGCAACGTGATGCGTTCGGGCGTTTTGTGGAACAAGGTGGTAACGGCAACCCATGCTGATGGTTACTCCGATGTGGAGCTTTCCCACATGCTGGCCGATGCAGGCGGCATGCAGCTCGTCCGCGCGCCGAAGCAATTCGATGTGATCGTCACCGACAATCTGTTTGGCGATATACTGTCAGATGTTGCCGCGATGCTGACAGGTTCGCTCGGCATGCTGCCATCTGCGTCCCTTGGTGCTGAGGACCTGCAAACCGGCAAGCGCAAAGCGATGTATGAGCCGGTGCATGGGACCGCGCCCGACATTGCCGGACAAGGCAAAGCAAACCCCATCGCCATGGTGGCAAGCTTTGCCATGATGCTTCGCTATTCATTGGGGATGGGCGACCTGGCGACCCAGATCGAAACAGCCATCGCACAGGTGCTCGACAAGGGCGTCCGCACCGGCGACATCGCTGGCGATGGCATGACGCCCGTGTCCACGTCGCAGATGGGTGATGCGTTACTGACGGAACTTCAAGCGGTCATGGCTGGGAACTAGAGCGCTTCCGTTGAATATTGGAGCAGTTTGATGGGATGGATTTTTCGGCTTGGCAAGGAGAAGCCCGAAGCGCGATGCCGTCGCATCGGGCAAGGGCTTCGACGCCGCCAAGGCGGAAAAGATACCCAAGCTACGGCTGTGATTTCATTGAAACCAAACGAGAAACTACAATCATCTGAACTTGGTTCTTTGCGCGCTGGCAGCGTTGCGCGCGGTCTTGCGGTGCCTGCACCGCATCGCCGCACGCGCCTTGCCAGTACACAAACTCGCGGCGTTCAAACGATTCAATATTCAATGGAAACGCTCTAAGGTGTCCGTCCGAAGGCCATCCTGCAGCGAGCGTCCTTGCATCAGTTGCCCGAGGACTGGACGTTGGAGCCCAGTGAATCATTGACAATTTCGCTGCGATGTGGCGGTACATCACCTATGCGTACGCACGTCACCCTGATTGGCACACTAAACAAAACTACCGCTCTCGCTGCGGTAGCAGATGGCACGCGCGCGATTACCACCACACTGACGACAACGAAGATCACCGAGCTGTAACCAGCCCGTCCCTTCCGCGTGTTCGGCCCCTGCCCAACCCGGAACCGGGAGGGGTAGGCGAGCGGTCGTGCTAGCTGCGTTTGGGCCGCAAGGCCCAGAGCAAACAAAGGCTAGCACGGAGCGCCAAAAAATACCGATTGCGCGATCAGCGCACATCACACACAAACCGGGCAAGAAACCTGCTGTTGGGCCAGCGGCCCAGAGCAAATGGAAACGCGGTTGGGCTAACGGCCCGGAGCCGAGCAGAAATGAAGGACCAGTTTCATGGGATACACAGTTGCAGTTGTCGGTGCGACCGGCAATGTTGGCCGCGAAGCGCTGGAAATTCTGGCCGAGCGGGGTTTTCCAGCTGATAATGTAGTGGCCGTCGCATCGCGCCGCAGTGCCGGACAGGACGCCTATTTTGGCGACAGGAAACTGAAGGTGAAGGCGCTGGAGAATGTAGATTTCTCCGGTATCGACATCGCTATCATGTCCGCCGGCGGCTCGATCTCCAAGGAATGGGCGCCCAAGATCGGTGCAGCAGGCTGTGTTGTCATCGACAACTCATCGGCTTGGCGCATGGACAGCCAGGTGCCGCTCATCGTGCCGGAAGTGAACGCCGACGCAATAGAGGGTTTCCGCAAGAAGAACATCATCGCGAACCCCAACTGCTCGACGATTCAGCTCGTCGTTGCGTTGAAGCCGCTGCATGATGCAGCCACCATCAAGCGCGTGGTTGTAGCGACGTATCAGTCCACCTCCGGCGCTGGCAAAGACGGAATGGACGAACTCTTCAACCAGACCAAAGCCGTCTATCAGGCGGGCGAAGTCAGGTCAGAGAAATTCACCAAGCGCATCGCCTTCAACGCGATCCCGCACATCGATGTATTCATGGAAGACGGCACCACGAAGGAAGAGTGGAAGATGATGGTGGAGACCAAGAAGATCTTGGATCCGAAGATCAAGCTCACCTCGACCTGTGTACGCATCCCGGTCTTCGTCTCACACTCTGAGGCCGTGAATGTGGAGTTTGAAAAGCTTATCACAGCCGACGAAGCGCGCGCGATCTGGCGTAATGCCCCCGGCTGTCTTGTCATCGACAAGCACGAAGACGGTGGCTACATGACCCCGCATGAGGCCGCAGGCGAAGACGCCACCTATATCAGCCGTGTACGCGAGGACATAACGGTTGAGAACGGCCTGTCCTTCTGGTGCGTGTCGGACAATCTGCGCAAAGGTGCGGCGCTCAACACCGTGCAAATCGCTGAAGTGCTTGTGAATCGCGGGCTCATCACGCCCAAGCAGCAAGCCGCTTGATGAACAAACGGACCCACGCGGATATCGCATTGCGCGACCTGCGTGGGTCCGACTTTGAGGCACTGGCCGAACTCCTTCTCGCCTCACGAACATCCATGGGTCTCTTCGAAGAGACGCATGACGTGAGAGATTTTCGCAGCTTCCTCGCTGGGCTTTCTGTCGGTTGTAACATCATGGTCGCAGAACGGGATCGCGAGCTTGCCGGCTTCCTGTCCCACACACGTGGTTTGATCAGCCATCTCTACGTCCACCCCGACCATCAACGGTGCGGTGTTGGCGCGGCGTTGCTTGACGATGCCCTCGCCCGCTACACCGCCCCATTTGACCTTTGGTGCTTTGAAGCCAATACACGGGCTAGGGCGCTCTATGAGTCCCGGGGCTTTGTTGCCGTCGAACACAACGATGGCAGCCGGAACGCCGAAGGGTTGGCCGATATTCGTTATGTTTTGGAGGCGATCTGAGGCACACCGTTTCCATGGCCAACGATAAGAATCTCATTCACAATGAACAGACAAAGCTGAGAGCTACATTCCTCAATGGCCTCGGCATAGCCCTGTTTGCGGTGGGCGGTTTGGCCCCGCTTTTCTCGGCACTGAACAATGACCGAGAACCAACACTTATTAACCTGGCCACGAGTGGTTTTTGTTTTCTGGGCGGAATTGCGTTACATTACGTGGGACAGAGAATCCTCAAGAGGCTGATCTCATGAGTGCTATGGAAATTGCCTGGTTCCTGATGATGCCCGTCAGCGCATTGCTGTTTGGGGCCATATCGCTTTATGCAACGCGCCAGCAGCGCGAAGAAGTGCGCAACACGCCCAAACGCAAGCGATAACGCTCAAAACCTTTGGCAAGTATACGCAGACGACGACCCTAGGTCACGTGAACGGCTCTATCTCATTGTTTTGTCGCATTTTCCGGGCGCGAAACCGCATACACTTTCGCTGAAAATGCTCTAGTCGTGCGTCCAGCCTTCAACTTCCATCTTGCGATAGAAATCAACCAGTTGCTTGCCGCGTTCAGGTCTAAACGTTGATCCGTCGCAAATGGGACTGACGATCCGGTCCACGCGGAACCCGCGAAAATCCTCGCGTAGCTCGCACCAGGCAAGCAACGTCCAGACCTTCCCCCAAAAATAGAGCCCGAGCGGACGTACGGTCCGTTGCGTCGGGTCGCCTTTGGCATCAGTATAGTCCATGGCAATGCGCTCACTACGGTCAATCGCCTGATCGAGAAGATCAAGCGTCGCGCGCTGCTCCTGAGGAAACTCGAAACTTGGCGCGAAGATCGCCGTGGTCTCCACAGCGGGCTTGGCGCCATCGGGCAGGACAGCGCCGATCTTCACAAGCGCCTCTTCGGCTGCACGCGCCATCGACAACCCGCCCCAGGCGCGGACCATGCGGGCACCGGCAACCAGAGCGGCAATCTCATCGCGCGTGAACATGAGCGGCGGCAGATCATAGCCATCACGCATCAGATAGCCGACGCCCGCTTCGCCATCGACAGGCACGCCGGATCCTTGGAGATCAGCGATATCGCGATAGATCGTCCGCTCAGACACTTCGAGCTTTTCTGAAAGCACTCGCGCGGTGACAAGGCGGCCACCGCGCAGAAGCTGGACGATCTGAAAGAGCCTATCGGCGCGTCTCATGCGTCTCTCAGTTGGTTTTGTAACGGAACCATCCAACGGAGTTTCCGTCTGGGTCTTCGGTGTAAATGAAAGCACCGACGGGAATTTCGATCGGTGGTGAGAGTACCTTCCCTCCGGCTTCCACCACGCGATCAGCGGTCGCTTCGAGCGTATCGGGCGCGGCAAGATGCACCGTGGGACCGATCCCATTTGGTGCGGGCTTCCCCGGATAAAGATGCGCCGAGATGCCATTGGCAGAGTCGGCAACGGGAAGATCGACCATGGGATTAGGGCCATCGGTGTTGACGGTGAGTTCAGTTTGCAAAACCGAGCCGTAGAAGAGGCGAGCGGCTTCCAGATCAGCGACCGGGATTTCGGCCCAGACGAGTTGATGTTGCGGGTGTGCCATGGCTTCAGATGCTCCGTGCTTCATTGCGATGAGAAGACCATGCCACACTCCTCCTGACAGCATTCTGTCAGGAGGTTTCAGCAAAAGCATCACGCCCAAATGGCGATCTCGACCCCATGCATGTCTCGGCCGGGCGGATCGGGGAAAGGTCGCGCCTCACCGCGCTTCAACCGCCTCGCCACAAGCCAACAAACGGCAGCATCCAAGACGTCATCCGAACCAACACCGCTCGGTGGTGCGTCATGCAGGAAAGGCGCGCGCAAACCATAGCTGGCCAGAAGAGCACGCCGCTCATCCATCCCATCCAGATTGACCTTGCCCTTGATCTTCTTGGGCAAGCGCATTGCATCACCCTCGTTCAGAACGGTGAACGCGACCTCCGGGTGACATTCTTTCACGCGTTCACAAAGTCTGAGATCAGTGCGCAAGAGACCGTCAATCTCCAGGATTTTTGGGAACAGATAGAAGGCCTGGATCGACACGCCTTTCGGCGGCTCGGAGAGGGTTTTGGCAAGCGCGCTCGCTTGCTGGTGCAGCGGATGATCATGCGCTGTCCGCCCTGCTATGCGCGCGCCCATCTCCACCACAGCGCGGGCGGGAATGGCGAAAACACTTGATTGCCGCTCGCCGAGCATGGGGCGCACATGCTTCTCCGGTGCGCGTCCACCACCTTCAATGCGGTCTGGCAACCCGATCGGCATATCGACCGCAATGATCGCGTCCGGCGGTGCCCAGGCGAGGATCTCGGCAAAGCTTGAGAAAACGCGCAGCTCTATCGCTTCAGCCTCCGCGCCACCCACGGCAACCCATCCCGCTTTGCAGCCATCAACGCCGATGAGCATGGTTAAATCGACGCCTTAAGCCGACAGTTTCGGCATAGCAAGCTGGCGCATGTTCACCATCGCCGACGGGCGTACAAGGCTCGCTTGTTCTTGTGCCAGAGCCAACTCACTCATCCCAAGTTTGACGGAGCGAACGACCATATCGAACACGGAGGCCGTTGCCTGCTCCATCGCACCAGGCAGCGCTGCGCCTTTCAAGATGTGCGCTGTCAGAAGCGCAGAGAACAGATCACCCGTCCCATGTGGCGCGCCCGCCACTTCCGTGTGCTCGGCAAGGACGACTGTCTCACCGGAAGCCAGAAGGGTGGCGGTGGAATTGCGCATCATGCCGAACGCTGACGTAACCACCGCATGCTCACATGGCAAGGCGCTTGCCAGAGCGACAAGACCGCTGTTGTCACTGGGCATATCACCACCGGTAAGAAGCGCCGCCTCAAACCGATTGGGGGTGGCAAGTGTCGCACGCGGCAGAAGCTCATCGCACAGCGCTGTGATAACATCATCGGGCACATACGCCCCATGTGAGTCTGCACTCACCGGATCACACACCACGAGGAGATCCGGGGTACTCTGTTTGAGCCTATCAATCGCTCTACAGGCGGCGAGAACCTGTTCAGCGCTGGCAAAGTAGCCTGTGAGAACCGCCTTCACTTCACCGGCAACCGGCGCATCCACGAGAGCCTGAAGCCCCGCTTCAAAGGCCTGACCATCGGTCACCGACCGAGCCGGTGCGCCGAGCGTCTTGGTGTGACCGGGGTGCCAGGGCATCCATACCGTCGGCACTTTCCAGACCGAAAGCCCTAAGCGTTCGAGCGCGAAACCAGCTGCGCGCAAACCGACACTCCCGCGGGCGACGTGGGAGGAGATGGCGAGAACGGCTTTTACCGGAGGGCGAGTTGCTTCAGTCATCGGCGCGCTCTTGCCATAGGTCTGGGCGAATGACCACCTAAGCTTTGCTTGCAAAGGTGGGGCTTGCAAAAGTGACGCTTGCAAGCGTGCCCCCCGCAACGCACAAAGCAGAAAAACCCTTTCAACAGTTCGCAAGGATGATCCATGAGCGACCTCGTCCGCCCCTTACGCACCGTGCTGTACATGCCAGGCTCCAATGCCCGCGCCATAGACAAGGCCCGCAACCTGGATTGCGACGGCATCATTCTCGACCTTGAGGATGCCGTTGCGCCGGAGGCGAAAGCTGAGGCGCGGACGTTAATCGCCGCAGCGCTAAAGGAAGGTGGGTTTGGACACCGTTTCCTGATCCTGCGCATCAATAGCGCAGATACGCAGTGGTATGCGGACGACATCGCCATGGCGAACACGATCAACGCTGATGCGTTTCTCATCCCCAAGATCAACAACCATGAGGATATCCAAACCGCAGCCAACGCGCTGCCCGGCAAACCGCTCTGGGCGATGATGGAAACACCGCTTGCCATGTTGAACGCCCAGAGGATCGCATCAGACGGCGCGGCAAACGGGCATCTTAAGGGCTTCGTCCTGGGCACGAATGATCTGTCGAAGGACACCGGTGCGGCGCTGGTCCCAGGCAGGCTGCCGATGCTCTCCTGGTTTTCCACCTGCGTTGCTGCCGCGCGGGCTTACGGACTCACAATTCTAGACGGTGTTTTTAACCATCTCGATGACCCTGCGGGCTTTGAAGCCGAATGCTATCAGGCCCGCGATCTTGGCATGCATGGCAAAACAGTGATCCATCCCAAACAAGTGGATGTCTGCAACACGGTCTTCGCACCAAGCGTCGAAGACGTCGCGTTCGCCCGCACAGTTATCGAGGCGTTTGAGCTGGAAGAAAACCAAGGTAAGGGCGCGCTACGCGTCGCGGGCAAGATGGTCGAGACGTTGCATGCTGATATGGCAAGGCGCACAGTCGCGATGGCCGACGCCATAGCAGCACGAAAGACTGCCCCATGATCCTCTACAGGCTTCTCACCGCCGCCGATGCTGGCGATCAATTTTGCCGCAAGGTGACGCAGGCGCTCAACGATGGCTGGGAGCTTCACGGCGACCCGGCCATCAGCGTTAATCCCACATCAGGCCAAACGATTTGCGCCCAAGCCGTTGTGAAAAAGCAGCCAGGAACCTACAGCAAAGATGAACCTCTAACGCAGCAAACCGGCGGCAACGCGGTGGAATGAGTGGCCCGTTACGTCTCACCTGATGCAGAGGCGTGGATAGCCAGCGCGTGCACCGGCCCCGCTAGATCATCGGCGAGCACATCATTGATCATCCGATGCATATCCAAACGGCGTTTTCCCTCAAAAGCATCGGAAACAATGTAGACACGAAAATGGGTTTCGCCGCCCGGACGCGCCCCCGCATGGCCTTCATGCTGGGAGGACTCATCTGTGACCTCAAGGGCTTTGGGACGAAAGGCCAATTTGAGTTTTGCCTCTAGGACAGATCTGACCGACATGAAAACGCTGCTCACCGCTCCAAATTACCGCAAAGCTACTAGGGAACCGGAGCTGTAAGTTACAAGCTTTGAGATGGCTTAAGTGATCACGCTCTTTCAGCGCTTTGATCGTCAGCGTTTTCCCGTAGTGGTCGCTCCAATGACGAGCGACCCGGGCGTAGTAGGCTCAAGTCTAGGCCGCATGGATAGGATCGAGGAAGCGATTGCTGTAAACGCGAGCGATCAAGAGGTCCTGAAGAACATGTGTGATAACGTACTAAGGGCACTCGGGGAGCGCTTCTTATGATCGCGAGATAATTTTGCGCTCTTGGCATGTTTAAGCAGGCGGAAATCATCTATAGTGCTGCCCCCAAACTTTGGTGCCGCTCACCTCAATCGGCTTTGCCACAGGTTGCGTCATCGGGCGCTCTTGCTCGAACGACGTTGACCACCATAAAGAAAACTATGGCTGACAACTCATCCCTCTTTGACTCCATCCGGATCAAACCGCGCGGCAAAGCCGGAAAGAAAAAAGAAGAAGCAAAACCTCAAGTGCGCTGCTGCGACTGGGAGGGGTGCAACAAGAAGGCTGAGCACCGAGCCCCCAAGGGACGTGACCGTGAAGGCGAGTTCTTCTGGTTCTGCAAGGAGCATGTCCAGGAGTACAACAAGTCCTACAACTACTTCTCCGGCATGAATGACGACGATCTATCAAAGTACCAGAAGTCGTCCATGACAGGCCATCGCCCGACCTGGGAGTGGGGCAAGAACGCCAAGGCTGACGGTGTGCGCAAACGCAAGGGGCCTAAGCCTACAGCGTCCGGCAAGCCGCGCCGCCCCTGGGCTGATGATGCGGGTTCCGATCCGTTTGGTCTGTTTGGCGCAACTGCCGCAAGCCCAGAAGCAGCACGCGCGCGCCAGAAGACCCGTTCAGTTGGTAACGCTGCACGCAAGAGCTTCGCCGCGCTCGGCCTTGATACCGACGCGGATTCAGACGCTATCAAAACGCGCTTCAAAGACCTCGCCAAACGGCTCCACCCGGACCTCAACAAAGGCGACCGAGCCACCGAAGACCGCCTGCGAGATGTTATTCAGGCATATAACACCTTGAAAGCCTCTGGCTTCTGCTAGACATAGGCTTGCGGGCTTCATACAGGCCTTCAAACCACCCACCCTGCTGATCGTTTGAGGACGAGCTTCCGAATGAATCTTGCTGCGCAAAGCCCATCCAACGACAAGCCCGCTATGCCAGACAACCCCATCGATGTGCGCGCGGTCTTTGGGATCGACACGGATATGATGGTTCTGGGCTACGCTCATGCCGATGAGCATGTGCCCGATTTCGATCCAGATTACATTTTCGACCGCGACACCACGCTCGCGATCCTCGCCGGTTTCGTGCACAATCGCCGCGTGATGGTTCAAGGCTATCACGGGACGGGCAAATCAACCCATATCGAGCAGGTGGCCGCCCGCCTTAACTGGCCGTGTGTGCGCGTGAACCTAGACAGCCATATCAGCCGCATCGATCTTGTCGGCAAGGACGCAATCGTCATCCGGGACGGGATGCAGATAACCGAGTTCAAAGACGGGATCTTGCCCTGGGCGCTTCAGACCAACACAGCGCTCGTCTTCGATGAATATGATGCCGGACGCCCTGACGTGATGTTCGTCATCCAGCGCATTTTGGAAGTGTCGGGTCGCCTGACGCTTCTTGACCAGAACCGCGTGATCCGCCCTCACCCGGCATTCCGCCTGTTTGCCACTGCAAACACCATTGGGCTTGGCGACACCTCGGGCCTCTACCACGGCACACAGCAGATCAACCAAGGCCAGATGGACCGTTGGTCTGTGGTTACAACGCTCAACTATCTGCCGCACGATCAGGAAGTGGCCATCGTGCTTGCCAAGGCACCAGCCTATGCATCGGCAGAGGGGCGTGAAACTCTATCAAACATGGTGCGCCTTGCCGACCTCACGCGCAACGCGTTCATAAACGGCGATCTTTCCACCGTCATGAGCCCGCGCACCGTCATCACATGGGCTCAGAACGCAGAGATTTTTGGCGCAGAAGGCGCCCGGAATGTCGGGTTCGCGTTCCGCGTGACGTTCCTCAACAAGTGCGATGAGACAGAACGTCCGCTCGTTGCCGAATTCTATCAGCGCTGCTTTGGCGAGGACATTCCTGACAGCGCGATGAACGTCGCCCTGAGCTGATGGCATCACCGCGAACGGGTCCGGGGTCAAATTCGCGCGGCGCGAGCCGGCAGGCCGTACAAAACGAGCCGATAAAAAAGGCCGTTGGCGGTTGTTTGAAAGCGATTGCCGGGCGCGAAGACGTCGAGATTACCTTCGCGTCGGACCGCCCTGTTTTGGCCGGTACGAACGCACGCTTGCCAGAGCCTCCGCGCCGGATGACGGCGGCGGACGGAGCTATCTTGCGTGGGCTGTCCGATGCCATGGCGCTGCGCCTTGCCTGTCATGATACCAAGCTCCACAAGTCCTTAGCGCCCGACGGCCAAGCTGCCCGAGCGGTCTATGATGCTGTGGAACAGGCGCGGGTGGAATCCATCGGCGCGGGCCGCATGCCGGGCGTGCATGGCAACCTCAGCGCTATGCTGGAGGACAAGTACCATCGCGGCAACTTTGAAGAGATCACCGACAAGGCCGACGCACCGCTGGAGGACGCTGTTGCGCTAATGGTGCGCGAACGGCTGGCTGGCATGCCAATCCCAAAGAGTGCGCAGAAGATCGTCGATATCTGGCGCGACGACATTGAGGCCAAGGCAGGCAAAGACTTGTCCTCCATGGCCAACACTGCCGCTGATCAGGAAGGCTTTGCCAGGGCAATCCGCGAGCTTCTGGTCTCCATGGAGATGGCCGACGAGCTGATCCCCGATACTGAAGGCAACAACGAGGAAGAAGACGACTCTGACGTCAACGACGCAGGCGAAAGCGAAAGCCACGAAGACGATGACGCTGCTGGCGATGAGATGTCGAGTTCGGTTGAAGCAGAAGCGGCGCAGTCAGAAGCCGAAGAAGAGACGGGCGAAAGCGAAAGTGCCGAAGACTCCCTTGCTGAAATGAGTGAGGGCGAAGTCCCCGACGAGGGCGAAGACACAGGCAGTCCGCAGGACCAGCGCCGCAACGACAGCTTTTTGGAACCACTTACAGACTACAAAGCCTTCACCACCAAGCACGACGAGGTCGTGAAAGTCGAAGACTTATGCGACGCACAGGAGCTTGAACGGCTGCGCGCTTTCCTCGACAAGCAGCTTCAAAACCTAGCTGGTGCCGTCGCACGGCTCGCCAACCGTCTTCAAAGGCGTTTGATGGCGCAGCAGAACCGCGGCTGGGACTTCGATCTGGAAGAGGGCATCCTGGATTCCGCGCGCCTCACCCGCGTCGTCACCGATCCGATGCAGCCGCTTGCCTTCAAGATGGAGCAGGACACCGAGTTTCGCGACACGGTGGTCACCCTCCTCATCGACAATTCCGGCTCGATGCGCGGCCGCCCGATCACGGTAGCGGCGACCTGCGCGGATATCCTGGCTCGCACGCTGGAACGATGCGGTGTGAAGGTCGAAGTGCTTGGGTTTACGACCCGCGCCTGGAAAGGCGGTCAGGCCCGCGAAGCGTGGCTCAACGCTGGCAAGCCAGCGTTGCCAGGTCGTCTCAATGATCTGCGCCACATCATCTACAAAGGCGCCGACGAGCCCTGGCGGCGAGCCAAACGCAATCTCGGTCTGATGATGCGCGAAGGGTTGTTGAAAGAGAACATTGATGGCGAGGCGCTCGAATGGGCGCACACGCGCCTTCTTGCTCGCCCCGAGCAGCGGCGCATCTTGATGGTGATCTCCGATGGCGCCCCGGTGGACGACTCCACCTTGTCGGTGAACACGGGCAACTATCTGGAACGACACTTGCGCCACGTGATCGACCAGATCGAAACACGCTCGCCCATCGATCTGATCGCCATCGGCATCGGCCATGACGTGACACGCTACTATCGCCGCGCGGTGACCATTGTGGATGCAGAAGAACTCGCTGGCGCGATGACAGATCAGTTGGCCTCTTTGTTTGAGGAAGAAACCGCCTCCGGTGCCGGCAGGCGCGGGCCGGCGGGCGCATCTTCAGGGCGACGCCTTGCGTCTTAAAGCTTGGTTGGCAGCTGGCACCTGGGCGCTTTGCACCCTCTGGAGCAACTGGGGCCTTGCGGCTGATCCTCTTGAAATAGACGTTCGCGAAATCGAACGCTTCGATCGCAATGTCCCCGACAATCGCTTTGGCGCCCTCACCTTTTTGGGTGGCTTAGTTTTGGAGAGCGACGATGCACGGTTCAAAGGACTGTCCGGCCTCGATAGCATCCCGGAGGGCGAGGGCGAGCGCCTGCTTATTGTAAGTGACGATGGTTATTGGATAACAGCCACGCTGAACACCGACGCCAATGAAGCGCCTTTGTCTCTTTCCCAAGCGCAGATCGGCACGCTCACCGATCAAACAGGTCAACCGCTTGAGGACAAACGGCTTGCCGATGCTGAAGCGATCACCCGCGTTGATGACATGGTCTGGGTTGCGTTCGAGCGCAATCAACCCATCCGCGCTTACAGTTTGGATGGCGACCAACCATCAGGCAGAGCCGTGCATCCTATTGGCGCCGCGCCGCCGTTGGATGGACGATGGAACCAGTCCGCTGAGGCCATTGTCCACGTGACGCAAGGGCCACTTACTGGCGAAACGCTTCTCTTCTTGGAAAGTCCGCCGCGTAGTGCCGCTGCACCAACCGCGGCACGCATCTTGCCCGATGGAAGCCTCATGCCCTTTGCCGTTCAGCGACAGGATAGGTTCTCGATCACCGGCGCTGCGATGTTGCCAGGTGGAGATATCATCGTTCTGGAAAGACGCTTTGCTTGGACGGAAGGCCTCTTCGTCCGTCTACGACTGCTCACCGCCAGTGACATCCTGTCCGGAGCAGTTCAAGGGCGGCTGCTTATGCATGCCGACGAAACCCGCCAGATCGACAATCTGGAGGGCATCGCCATAACAGAGCACCCCGACGGGCCAATAGTAACGCTGATCTCAGATGATAATGGCAACTTCTTCCAACGCACACTTTTGCTGCGCTTTCAGCTCACCGGTGACGTCAGTCGATTGGAAACGCCTACGCTGCCAAACCCGGTCGCGCGTCCAGCCCTGTAGTCACGAGTAGCAGCCGGTACGGGAAGAGAAGCACAGGGATCGCGATAAGCTTTACCGCCAAGTCACCCAAAGCCCAGCTCACCCAGCGCGGCGCTTCCACAGCAAGCACGCCAAAGAGCGGCGCCGCTTCAGTCGCAAATGCATCACCAAAGCCGAGGATTGGGGTGGCAAAAGCAGCGAATGCAAGCGTGAAGAAGAGCGCTGTATCAACGACAGACCCAAAAACGGAGGAAACAGCTGGCGGCGTCCACCAAGCGACGCGGGTCTCACCGGCATTTGAACGTACACGGTAGAGGCGGTCGAAAAGCTGAACATCAAGCAGCTGCGCGATGAGGAAAGCGCTACCGGACGCAATGGCGATGCGCGGCGTTGCAAAGACAATCGACAACACGACCGCAACAGCAAAGCCAACCAGCACGACCAACCGCGCCCGCGCCACGCCAAACGCCCGGTTGGCAAAGTCGGTCACAAGAAAGGCAAGTGGGAAAGTAAAGGCGCCCCAGGTGAGGAGATCACCCAGACTGATGCCTGCAAATGTCCCAGAGAGTGGGTACTGGACCAGCACATTGGACAGCACGATGACGGTCGCCATAGCGACCATCAGGCCAGCCATAGCGAACGTGAATTGTATCTTCGTCATGATGTATGCCTTGGCGTGTAGCGCGGATTTGACCGAGCGCTTTAGGCAGACTGAGCTTTCAAAAGCTCTTTCTTCACCTTCAGCGCATTCGACGACAGTTCCGTGTCACGCGCCTTCAGAAGAAAGGCATCAAGACCACCGCGATGCTCAACCGAGCGCAGCGCGCTTGCCGAAATGCGAAGACGAACCGAGCGGCCAAGGGTATCGGACACCAAAGAAACGGCATTCAGGTTCGGCAGGAAACGGCGACGGGTTTTGTTGTTCGCGTGGCTGACATTGTTGCCAGTTTGAACGCCTTTGCCGGTAAGCTCACAGCGACGGGCCATGGTGTTTATCCTTCGTCGATCTATCGTGGTCGCCGCGCTCTGTCATGTGAGCACGGGAGATTCTGATGCATCGGGCGTTGCCGGAGAGCGTCCCTGGCGGCCGACGCGTCGAAAACCTCATTGAATTGAGAGGCGCTCCTACTTGCACCCTAGCGCTTTCCCGTCAAGAGACGCTACATGTATGCCGGTGCCAAAATCGCCACAATGCATGATGATCTCATAGATGAGGGGCGATTCGGGAATGGTTAACGACCGGTTTAGGCATTTGCCTTAGACCCGTTGGCTAAACCAATGGGCCGGATCTACGTGCGAGGTTTAATCGTGACAAACCCAAACCTCAAAAGAAGACCTCGAACAGCAAACATGATTGGTCGCGCGTTAGGCGCGCTTTGTCTTGGCTGTGCGACGTTCTTCGGCACCCTCGACGCAGTTAAAGGACCACGCGACATTCAAACGGTGATGGGTGTATCGGAAGCTGACGCGGCGGTTTCATCCTTGCGCATCACCTATGCAGCACGGCTTGCAGGCATTCGTATCGGCACTGGTGTCTTATCTGCCAACATCGACGGCGACCGGTACACCGCCTCGCTCAATGCGCGCACCAGCTCCCTCGGTCGGCTTGTAAGCCCGGGGCAAGGTGAGGCTGTTGCGCGTGGTATCTTCGGCAACGTCTCGCCAGTCCCCGTTTCGTACGATCTTTCAGCCTCAGAAGACGAGTTCACCAACGTGGTACGCATGCGCTTGCGCCGCGGCGATATCGCCGAGCTCTCCGCAGAGCCACCACTTTCCGAGCATCCAAACCGGATCGCCGTGCGCTCCCAACACCGCCGCGATGTGGTCGACCCCCTTTCCGCACTTCTAATGCCGGTCCCCAACCCGGAAAGCGCAAGCGGACCGGCAGCATGCGACCGCACGATCCCGCTGTTTGATGGTCGTCAGCGCTTTGATATTGCCCTTACCTTCGTGCGCATGGAACAGGTTCAGTTCGGCAATGGCCAAGCTGCCGTCTGCCGGATGCGGTATCGCCCCATCGCTGGACATCGGTCCAACCGTCGCGCCAACCAAGAACTTGCCGCCAACAGCAACATTTATGTCTGGCTGACCCAAGTGGGTGAGGAATCATTGGTCGCGCCGGTGCGCATGGAGATTGGCCTCGACTTCGGGACCCTATCTGTTGAGGCGCTCGACTTCGCAGCCCGCTGATCTTGAGGGTATCAATGCGTCCGAAGTAGTCCGGAATCGGGTTGACCCAAAACCCGCCGGGCAGCACGCTGGGCCCTCAAGCATTGCATCGGGGGTTCTGAAAGATACTGATCGACTATGTGCCCGCTCTTCTTCTGGCTTTGTCCATTCAGCTGATGGGTATTCTGTCACCTGGCCCAGGCGTGATGTTAATCCTTGGAGTTGCGACAAGCCGGGGACGAGACGCTTCTCTCATTACCGCGCTCGGCATTGCCTGCGGCTCGATGGTTTTGGCGATCGCGACTGTGATTGGAGTCACGGCGATCCTAGCTGGTCTCGCCAATGCGATGACAGTGCTGCGATGGATTGGCGCTGCTTATCTCATCTGGCTTGGCTGCAAGTCTTTGAAGACCGCTTGGAAAAACCCGCCACTTCCCGAAATCGCGGAGACCGATGAGCGCCCCATTCGCACAGCGCTGACCGGTTTTGGCTTGCAGGTCACCAACCCGAAAGCTATCGGTTTCTGGCTCGCCATCGCCGCCGTCGGTGGTATCGGTGAGGCGCCAATGCCCATCGTCATTTTGTTTGTGATAATGGCTGGCCTCAACTCTTTTATTGGGCACGGAGCCTATGCAGTGGCGCTCTCCTCGTCGCCGATCCGCGCGTCTTACGGTCGGTTCCGTCGGTGGATTGACGGCACGCTGGGTAGCCTGTTCCTGCTGGCGGGATTGCGCCTTGCAGCCTCGAAGTAAAATCACGCAAAACGGATTGGGGTGACCGAGATCGCCTTCACTGCCGATCATCGCCTCGCAACATACGGTACGCTTGCGCCGGGGCGTCCAAACTACGCTCAGGTGGAACCCATTGGCGGCACTTGGCGGACTGGTCATGTGAGAGGACGCCTCATTGACGCGGGATGGGGCGCAAATGTCGGATATCCCGGTATGATAGCCGATCAAGACGGCGACCCAATCGCAGTTCACATTCTGGAGGCTGTAGCACTTCCTGACCATTGGGCCCGACTCGACGCGTTCGAGGGCCCCGGATACCGGCGCATTACCGTTCCAGCAACGCTAGAAGACGGGTCTATCATCGACGTATCGATCTATGAGGCGCTGCCAAGCGAAAGCTGAATGTAGGGTCAGGACCCTAATGTTCTATTGTGGGACAGAAAGATTAACGTTGGCGTCATCTAGACCGGCGAAAGCCTACCGCTCTTGAGCCTCATACCTTGCAAGGCCACCACATCTGGCGTGAACGAACCGAGAAAAACGCTGGAATCGCTGATTCGGACACGCTGTGTTCCACCCGCGTTCCAATCGTTAACAGCGGGCGATAGAACGGCTGAATGACCAAGCACTCGGACGCACCATTTCATCTCGCCATTCTAGGAACATCGCGCTCTGGCGGGAATACCGCGCAAGCTCTGTTTAAGCTTGTGGAGAAGCAGCCTGTTACATGTGTGGACCTGAACGACCTCGCCATCGCGCCATATCACTATGAGCACGCCTACGCAGTTGAGGATGACTTTCATGCGTTGGCCAAGCGTCTTGCGAGCGCCGAGACCATTCTCCTGGCGACACCGGTTTACTGGTACACGATGAGCGCACAGATGAAGGTGTTCTTCGACCGATTGTCCGACCTGCTCACCATACGCAAGCCACTCGGACGAGCGTTGGCAGGCAAACGTTTGAGCTTTCTGTCGGTCGGCACACAAGCAGAACTGCCACAAGGCTTCGCCGATCCGTTCTGGCAAACCTGTGACTATTTCGACATGGTGTACCATCCCGGCCTCTATCTTCAAGCCGAAGACGTGTTCGAGATGACGGAGGGCCGGAAGCAGATCATGATGGATTTCGCGATCGGCTTTTGGGGCCCGCAACCCACCGCCTAAAGCAGCTCCAACAGCCCGACCTTTCACAATCTCACCAAACGACTACATAAAGTCCAGACATTGCCCGCGATCACAGAATGCGTGGCACGGCCCATCGACACGCTTTTTCGGTCCACGTAGAGACCCGCTCACACCACTGCATGCCCTACCGCCCCCGATCTCAAGCGCCCGGCGCTGGTGTTACGGCCATTCTTGGCCCAACCAACACCGGCAAGACCTACATGGCCATCGAGCGCATGATGACGCACGAAACAGGTGTCATCGGTCTGCCGCTGCGGCTTTTAGCGCGCGAGGTTTATCTCAAGCTCTGCGCCAGGGCCGGCCAAGAGCATGTCGCGCTGATCACCGGTGAAGAAAAAATCATCCCGCTTAGTCCACGCTACTGGGTCTCAACGGTTGAGGCGATGCCGCGCGATCTGGATGTAGACTTCGTGTGCGTCGATGAAGTCCAAATGGCGGCCAATTTGGAACGGGGTCACGTCTTCACCGACCGCATTTTGAACGTGCGCGGCAAGCTGGAAACGATGCTTCTAGGTGCTGGCACGATCCGCGGGCTTATCAGCCAGCTTCTGCCGGGTGTTACGATCATTCAGCGCCCGCGCATGTCGCTCATCACCTATGCGGGCTCGAAGAAGATCACGCGGCAACCTAGGCGAACCGCCGTCGTCGCCTTCTCGGCCAATGACGTTTACGCCATCGCGGAGCTGATCCGTCGGCAACGGGGCGGGGCAGCGGTGGTGCTGGGCGCGCTCAGCCCGCGCACGCGCAACGCCCAGGTCGATATGTACCAGAACGGCGATGTAGACTTTCTCGTTGCCACAGACGCTATTGGCATGGGGCTGAACCTCGATGTCGATCACGTTGCTTTTGCGGGGCGACACAAGTTTGATGGCTATGACTACCGCCCGCTGACAGCCGCCGAGATGGGTCAAATCTCAGGCCGCGCAGGACGCCATACCCGTGATGGCACGTTCGGTGTTACCTCGCGGACTGAGCCGCTTGATGAGTATCTCGTCGAAAAACTCGAAACCCATCTCTTTGAGCCGGTGAAACGGCTACAGTGGCGCAATGCAGCCCTCGATTTTCGCTCCATCGAAGCGCTGCGCGATTCGCTGGATGACATCCCAAACCATCCGCTGCTCACCCGCGCCCTGCCGCAGGAAGATGCGGACACGCTGGATACCGTTCTGCGTGACAAGGCGATGAAGGAACGCGCCGCAGGAGAGGCGCAGGTAAGGCTCCTTTGGGATACCTGTCAGTTGCCGGACTATCGCAAGATCGCCCCGGCTCAGCACGTGGAGATCGTCGGCCAACTGTTTGCTCACCTCGTCGATCAGGGTACGGTGGCGAACGATTGGATGGATGCGCAGCTGAAAAGCTGTGACAAAATGGATGGCGACATTGACGCTCTGTCAGCGCGCATCGCACAGGTTCGCACGTGGACCTTTGTCGCAAACCGCAACGACTGGCTCGACGATCCTCTCCATTGGCAGGAGCGCGCCCGCGCGTTAGAGGACCAACTGTCGGATAGGCTTCATGAAAAGCTGACACAAAGATTTGTCGATCGACGCACCAGTGTTCTCATGCGCCGCTTGAGGGAGAAGGTAATGCTTGACGCGATGATCGCGAGCAATGGCGATGTCCAGGTGGAAGGCCAGCATGTGGGCTGGCTGGCGGGCTTTCGCTTCACGCCGGATACAACAGCCGAAGACCTGGACGCCAAAGCCGTGCGGGCCGCTGCGCAGAAAGCACTGGCCGCTGAAATTCAGCGGCGGGCCGAGAAGCTATCGCTTGCCGAGGACAGCGCCTTCATTCTCGATGCGGACGGTGCGATCCGCTGGACCGGCGAAGTGGTGGCGAAGCTTTCGAGCAGCGATGACATACTGAAACCCAATGTCGTGCTGCTTGCCGATGAACACCTGACCGGCGGCGCGCGCGATGTGGTGGATACCCGTCTGGCCAAATGGCTGAACGACACAGTGGAGAAGCATCTCGGCCCGCTGCTCGCCCTGCGCTCTGGCGACGGCCTCGACGGCATCGCACGCGGCATCGGCTTCCAGCTCGCTGAAGCCTTAGGTGCAGTCGACCGCCAACCAGTGGCGAATGATGTGAAGTCACTTGACCAAGACGCGCGCGCAACCTTGCGCAAACATGGTGTGCGCTTCGGCGCTTACGCTCTCTTCGTGCCGCAACTCCTAAAGCCTGCGCCGGTCGGCCTCCTCGCGACCCTTTGGGCTCTCATGCATGGCGGCACGGACCAGCCAGGTTTGCGTGAACTCCCACAACTCAATGCATCGGGTCGGACCTCGATCGCCATCGACGAGACGTTCGATGCGCGCCTCTACCCGATCTGCGGCTTCCGCGTGTGTGGCCGACGGGCTGTCCGCTTTGATATTCTGGAACGCCTGGCAGATCTCATCCGTCCGCTCATTGCGTTCCGGGTCGGCCAAAGCGTAGGCGACGCACCGGAAGGGGCAGCAGAAGGAACAGGTTTCACCGTCACTGTCGAGATGACGTCACTCCTTGGATGCGCTGGCGATGATTTCTCCGAAGTTCTGAAGTCGCTCGGCTACCGCGTTGAGCGCAAGACTGTACCTGTCGAGCCCAAACCAAGCGAACCGGCAGCAGTTGAATCAACAGCAGACGTCGAAACGCCTGCAGCAGAAACAGAAGAAACACCGAGCGAAGTTGCAGCCGAGGCACCTGTCGAATCATCGGCATCTGAAAACGCAAATGCGCAAGCAACGGAACCATCAGCGACGGACACAGGGCCTGAGGCCGACGAACCTAAAGAAGCGGCAGATACCACTGCAGTGGAGGCAAGCGCTGAAGCTGCTAAGACCACAGCTGAAGAACCAACCGAGCAGATCATCGAGATCTGGAGACCGGGTGGCAACCGGCAGCGCCCGCAAAACCGCCAAGGTCGCCATCAGCACCAAGGGCGCGACAAACCAGAAGACCGATCCGACAGGCCAAGATCGGGCAAGCCGCACGCCAAGTCTAAGGCTAAGCGAGATGATCGGAACAGTGGCAAAGGTCGCGGACCCAAGCCGCCAAAGTCTTACACGTCAGGTCCACCGCCCAAAGAGCGCAAGGCAGATCCTGACTCACCGTTCGCAGCGCTCGCAGAAATGTTTGACCCACAGAAGAAATGACGGGTCAGACAAACCCATCCGACGAGGTTTCTGCCGAAAAACTGCGCCTTGATCGTTGGCTGTTTTTCTCGCGACTCGTGAAAAGCAGATCGCTGGCTGCCAAGATGATTGAGAACGGCCAAGTGCGCGTTAACGGCACGAAAACCCATCAGACAAAACGTGCCATCGGCCCAGGCGACGTGTTAACCTTGGCGTTGCCGCGCGGCGTGACCATCGTCAAGCTTCTTGCTTGCGGTGAACGTCGAGGACCGGCAAACGAAGCGCAAACACTCTATGAGGACCTAACGCCACCCCCGCCGCCAAAGACAGAAGAAGACGCGTTGGCAGCCACTCACGCACCCAATCCGGGCAGAAGACCGACGAAACATGAGCGTGATGCACTCAAGAAACTGAAGCAAGCAGGTCTTTAACTGCTCAGCATGTCCAGTGTCTGATAGGCTCCGTCGTATCACGCATTGGATGCACGTCACCGCTCGCTTATGTAAACTAAAACGCTGGAAAGGATCCCCTGACCGATGACGTACATTGTCACGGAAAACTGCATCAAGTGTAAGTACACCGACTGCGTGGAAGTATGCCCTGTGGATTGTTTCTACGAGGGTGAGAACATGCTCGTTATTCACCCCGACGAATGCATCGACTGCGGTGTCTGTGAACCCGAATGTCCTGCTGACGCGATCCGGCCCGACACCGAGCCAGGCCTTGAAAGTTGGCTGACCTTGAACACCAAGTATGCTGCCGAATGGCCCAACATCACGGTGAAGAAAGAACAACTGTCAGAGGCGGAAGAGTTTGATGGCAAACCAGGCAAGCTGAAGCTCTTTTCACCTGATCCAGGCGAAGGTGACTAAACCATCAACACGAGTTGCTTGAGCGTAAGAAAACGCTGCGGCAGACACTCAAACAGCTCCATGTCAATCGCTGCGCATTTAACCATGATGTCGCAAGAGTTTGATTTTTGATGTTTTTTAAGGTATCTTATTATTCCGTTTTTCCACCACACAGGCTGGACTAGGCAGAGTTGCTGTCACTTTTTTGCTGAACATACGCGTTGCGTCTTACACTAGTCCGCTTCTATCGCGGGGTAGATAAGATGCTGCGCGCATGCAGCGGCACTTGAGTGCCGATGATAAGACGCAAACTTAAGTGAGGCAGACTTGGGTATGTCAGCAGGCCAACATGTCGGCGCGTTATGGGTTGACGCAGGAAAAACGCAACGAACGTAACGCGCACCGATAACGGTGCGCCATGGCCGGACCACTGTCCCCTCCCCGGCCCAACAGGAGTTTGTCCGCGTATGGCAACGACAAAAAAAACGACGCAGAAGCAGGGTTTTAAAGTCAATGAGCAGATCGTGTATCCAGCTCATGGCGTTGGCCGGATTGTGGCGATCGAAAGCCAGGAAATCGCAGGCCTCACTCTGGAACTGTTCGTTATTACGTTTGACAAAGACAAGATGACGTTGCGCGTACCGGTTGCAAAAGTGGAAAGCGTCGGCATGCGTAAACTGGCCGAGGGTGCATTGGTCGAGAAGTCTTTGAAAACCATCAAGGGCCGCGCCCGCGTCAAACGCGCCATGTGGTCACGCCGCGCCCAGGAATATGAAGCAAAGATCAATTCAGGCGATCTCATCCAGATTGCTGAAGTTGTCCGCGACTTGTTCCGCGCTGAAAGTCAGCCTGAGCAGTCTTATTCGGAGCGTCAACTCTATGAAGCAGCTCTTGATCGCATGGCACGCGAAATTGCAGCCGTTAACGCGATGACAGAGACAGAAGCTGTACGCCTTATCGAGCAGACGCTTGCCCAGAGTCCAAGCCGGATGAAAGCGGCCGAACCTGACGCCGAGGATGGCGAGGCAGACGATCAAAGCGCTGCCGCCTAAATAAATTTCATAGCGGTTTCAGTGCGCTACACGAGCACGAGACCACAATGCGAGTAAAAAAAAGCCCGGCCATAATGCCGGGCTTTCTTTTTGATTTTGTTCAGGAATATCCATTCGCCCGGCGCACCAGTACGCAAAACCAGGGGCCTACCTGATCTAAGACCTTTCATAATCCGTAAAAAGACTTAAGGTGTCTATGGAATAAATCGAACTGCATTTGTGCTGATAGTCCTTTAAATCCCGTGTTTGCGGCCAGGACAATCGCTCTGTTCAAATAGGTTCGAGCCATGTGAACCGTCTTTAGGATTGGAGCGCGTAATGAACGACGCAAATGGTCCACGCCGTGACTTTGTCAAGCGCGCTATGCAGGCTCCTTATCTGGAGCGCGCGGAGGAGCACGCCCTCGCCGTTTCTTGGAAAGATCAGCAAGATCAGGAAGCACTTCATAAGCTGACGCAGGCGCACATGCGTCTCGTCATCGCGATCGCTGCAAAGTTCCGCCATTTTGGCCTTTCAATGAGCGACCTCATCCAAGAGGGCCATGTGGGGCTGTTGGAAGCTGCCGCGCGCTTTGAACCCGACCGTGAAGTGCGTTTTTCAACTTATGCCACGTGGTGGATCCGCGCGTCGATCCAGGACTTCATCTTGCGGAACTGGTCCATCGTCCGCGGTGGGACATCATCGGCCCAAAAAGCGCTCTTCTTCAACCTGCGCCGATTGCGCGCACGCATCACGCAGGATGGAACCGTCTCCCCGTCGCAGATGCACCGCGAAGTGGCGCAAGCTATCGGGGTTCCGGTAAATGACGTCGCAACGATGGATGCACGCCTATCGGGTGCAGATACGTCGCTCAACGCGCCCATCACAGACAACGATGATGGTGCAGGGGCTGATCGGCAGGACTATTTGAAAGACACCGCACCCCTTCAGGACGAAATGGTGGGGGGCGTCATCGACGCGGAACGGCGCAGCGCTTGGTTGGCTAGCGCTCTTGAAGTGCTCAATGAGCGCGAACTTAAGATCGTGCGCGAACGAAGGTTGGCAGAAGATGGCGCAACACTGGAAGCACTCGGGGCAACCTTGGGCATCTCCAAGGAGCGCGTGCGCCAGCTGGAAAGCCGGGCGCTCGAAAAGCTGAAATCAGCGTTGCTCGATCAACAAGGCGCTGGCGCCTACGTTTAAGCAGCTTTGGGTCAGTGGGTAACAGAGAGGGGACGGTGTTACCGTCTCCCACTCCACGGATATTTGACCGAAGACTTTCCGCAAAGGGTAAGCGTCTCGTGCTGCTTGACTTTACGCTTATTCGACAATCAGCTTTACTTGGCTACCAACCTGCAATCGATCACCAGGCGCCAGCGCGTTAATCACCCGGAAAAGTGCCTGACGGTCGCCCCCGATCGCCATACGGCGTGACAGGCTCGCAACGGTATCGCCAGAGCGCACCGACACAACGTTAATGCGCAAAGGCTCGATGCCGGCTCTCTCTGACGGACTTAACCGGCGGAATGAGGCAACGACCTCAGACGCTGCCCGTGTGAACGCGGTCGTCCGCCGGTTGTTGGCAAAGATGAACCTGTACACCCGGTCATCCACTTGAAAAACGGCAACCCGGAAAGCCCAGCCACCGGCGGCGGCGTTCGCAATTGCACCCGACAGACCATTGACGCTGATGCGTTCGATGCTTCCCGCGTCTAAACCAGCAATCCACCCAGACTGCAGATAGGCTTCCAGCGACTGCCCTCGCCGCAATTCTACTCCGTCGAACCGCAGCGCACGGCCATCCTCATGCGCGCCCAACACTGCTTGCGAGGTATTGTCGATGCGAAATCCGTCCGGAACCTCAAACCCAATGCCAAGCGCAGCATGGAGGAACCGTTGGCCGCGCACCACGCCTTGATCCGTCGCATCTCCAAACTGGATGCCATCGATAGCGTTGAGATACCGCGCCCGCTGCGTTTCTCCGATACCAGGCGCACCGAACTGGCGCGCAACGCGCAGTGCTGCATCAATCCGCAAGGGTGTGGACGGATGGCTCGAGAGGAAGTCTGGCACGGATCGTTCTAAAGGAAGCGATTGTAACGCATTAAAACGTTCCATCGTCTCTAAGAATCGCGCGGCAGCAAACGGGTCATAACCTGCCCGACCGATCGTCCGCACGCCAATCTCGTCTGCTTCCAGTTCCTGGTTTTGCGAGAACTGTGCGAGCGACACACCGTTGGCCAAAATAGCCACTTGGGCTGCCGACGGGTCGGAAAGAACATCGGCAAGGACGCGGTCGATGACAGCCGCCGTGCGCACCTCCTGCTCGCGGGAGATGGCATGACGCTCGGTCACATGACCGATCTCATGCGCCACCACAGCGGCCACTTCCGCCTCGTCATTGGCAAGGCCCAGAAGCCCTCGGGTGATGTAAATGTAGCCGCCAGGAAGGGCAAAAGCATTTATGATTGGCGAGTTGAGCAGCGTCAGGCGGTAGACCCGGCCAGGTTCATCAGACGCGGCGATGACCTGCCGCAACATCGCGACCAAACGTGTCTCAAGCTCCTGGTCCTCGTACACCCCACCAAACGCCTCGACGATACGCGGATGCTCACGCGCGCCAATGGCTTCTTCTGCTGCAAGGGTTGCTGCCGTTCCAGGTTCAGACGCTGCTATCTGCAACGGAACAATTGGACCGTTACCGTTCGCAGACAAGCATCCCGTCAGCGCCAGAGACGCAGCCAGGAGAAAGGTCAGACGTGAGATCAAGCGGATAGGCAAGGTAAAACGTCTTTCATGCCAGTTAGGATGCACCGGTCAGGCGTTCAATCGCTTCTGGATGGTCAATACGGATCAGCGGACCGCCATCTTCGCTCACCCAGCCGCGCACCCGCACAGCGGTGCCCTTTAGCGTGTGCAGATCAAGATTGGCATTCTCAAACATAGGATCGGCATCGCGATCAATGGTTATCGTAAAATCTTCACGCCAAGTTTGGCCAAAATTAAGGTACCAACGACCGCGATGGGCATCGACGTTGCGCACCACGCCTTCCACAAGCTCAAAAGAGTTCACCCGGTTCAAAAGCGATGATGGGTCGCGCGCATCGCGAATGGCATAGTCGGGATGGCTCCACATGAAGGCTTGGCCTTGGCGGGCCACGGCTTCGCGCAAAAGCAAATCTGGAATGAGCGAGCGATTATCAGAGAAGGTGTAAACCCGTGCCAAACCTGCGAGGATCATGGCCCCTTGCAACCACGTTCCATCCTCCATGACGATGTGCGCGAGGTACCGCCCGTGCCGGTCGCGCTCGCGGCCGCCAAAAAACAGCTGCGCGTCGCGTCCAGCGGAGCCAATGACATCCTGCAAATACGTTTTTGACTCGCGCGCCAGCGGCCATTCGACCACATGATCGCGCCCCAATGGGAGTTTTGGTGCCTGAATGCCCACCAAGCGCACATCCGGACCGCGTCGCAGCTCGACCGTATCCCCATCAACCACATCAGTAATCTCGACGCGCGGGCCTGCTTCAAGCTTAGACCAATCAGGTGAGGGGAGAGTGGATGAATGGGCAGCATTCACAAGCTGAAAATCCGCGCGGCGAACGAACGTGTCTGCAGATGACACCGGAAAGCGAAAAAATGACCGCGCCCATACCGAAGGTGCAAGCCCGAAAACAGAAGCACCTGCTGCAACACTACCAAAAAGGCCGAGAAGCGCACCCCGCCGGTTGAACGCAAACGGTTTGGAGTTATGTGTCTTGCCTGCGCTTTTCATATTCTGGCTTTCATCCAAGTTGCTTGGCTATACCGCGGACTTTTTTGCATGATTGAACACGTCAGTGAAGTTGAAGTGACGGCCGAAGCCCCCGGTACGGGTTCATCGCGACCTTCGGTCTCAGTCACGGGCGCTGAGCTGAACAACAGGCCGGAGATCATGATTGCCATATCTGGTCTGGTGAAAACCTATTCAAGCGGTTTTGAAGCCTTAAAGTCGGTCGATCTCACCATCCATCGTGGAGAAATCCTCGCGCTTCTGGGCCCAAACGGTGCTGGTAAAACGACACTCATCTCGACCATCTGCGGGATCACGGTGCCCACACGCGGCGCCGTTATGGTGGACGGCCATGACATCCAATCACACGCTATGAAGACCCGTTCACTGATTGGTCTGGTACCGCAGGAGATCACGCTGGAGCCGTTTGAAACGGTCATGAACACCTGTCGTTTCTCGCGCGGGCTGTTCGGCCTACCGCCTAACAACGCTCATCTGGAGAAGGTGCTACGCAGCCTCAGCCTGTGGGACAAGCGGGACGCGAAGAATACCACGCTTTCGGGCGGCATGAAGCGGCGCGTCTTGATCGCCAAAGCGCTCGCTCATGAACCGCAAGTGCTCTTCCTCGACGAGCCCACCGCGGGCGTCGATGTGGAGTTGCGCCGAGACATGTGGGACGTGGTGGAGACACTAAGGGCTGCAGGCGTGACCATTGTTCTCACCACCCATTATATCGAAGAAGCTGAAGCGATTGCGGACCGGGTGGCGATCATTTCCAAGGGGCGTATCTTGCTCGTCGACGAAAAATCTCAGCTCATCGCCAAGATGGGCAAGCGCAGTCTGACCCTCGATTTCGATACGACCCTTGAAGCCCTCCCGGACAGCCTAGCCTCCTACAGGCTTGATCTCCATACCGGCGGCACCCGCGCCACCTACACCTACGACACCAGCGCAGAGACAACCCGCATTGGCGCACTCCTGCGCGACGTGAATGCAGCGGGCCTGTCCGTCCGCGACATCCATACCGAGCAAAGCTCACTGGAAGAAATCTTTGTGAGCCTCGTGGAAGAGGATACAAGTGCCTCTATGACCAACGGATCTGAAGGCGAGCCAACGGCATGATCAACGTCCGGGCGATCAGATCCATCTTCCACTACGAGATGTCGCGCGCGTTCCGCACAGCATTGCAGTCGATTGCCTCTCCTGTCCTATCGACCTCGCTCTACTTCGTCGTGTTTGGTGCGGCCATAGGCAGCCGTATCGAGGACATTGAAGGCGTCGAGTATGGCTCTTTCATCGTTCCCGGGCTCATCATGCTGACCGTCATGACTCAAGGCATCTCCAACGCCGCCTTCGGGATCTACTTCCCCAAGTTCATCGGCTCGATCTACGAAGTTCTCTCCGCGCCCGTCGGCGTGGTCGAGATCGTCGCTGGCTATGTCGGGGCGGCGGCGGTAAAGGCGTTGATCATCGGGATCGTGATCTTGCTCACCGCAATGCTCTTCATAGATGTGGAGATTGCTCACCCGGTCGCGATGTTGACGCTGCTCGTCCTTATCTGTTTTGCCTTCGCGCTGTTCGGCTTCATCATCGGCATCTGGGCGCAAAGCTTTGAACAGCTTCAGCTCGTCCCGCTCCTCATTGTAACGCCCCTGGTCTTCTTAGGTGGCAGCTTCTACTCGATCACCATGCTCCCACCCGTGTGGCAGGCAATCTCGCTGTTCAACCCGGTGGTCTATTTGATCTCAGCATTTCGCTGGAGCTTCTTCGGCACTGCGGACGTCGCCATCGGGATCTCGCTTGCAGCAATCGCGATCTTCATCGCGCTGTGCATCGGCATCGTGGCGTGGATCTTCAAAACCGGCTACCGTTTGAAAAGTTAGCCGTCTCGCCGGTACGTTTTGAAATCATAAGAAAGCTCGACTAAGAGTTGGCGTGCTTGGCCCCGTAGCTCAGCAGGATAGAGCATCAGATTCCTAATCTGAGGGCCGCTGGTTCGAATCCAGCCGGGGTCACCATAGCCAATCGCTTGCGATTGGCGGGAGGAGCAACAGGCGATGGCCTCGCAATCGCCGAGAACGTCTTGCAACCGCAATAGAGTCCTAGGTCAAGATCTCAAAGACCCTGAAATACCTGCTCCATCAAACGGTTCGCTTGCGCCCCGTCCTCGGCACTGCACGGGTTGGGTGCATCATCAAGGAAATGCGCGACGACCTTGTCAATGAAAGGCTGGTGGACGTGGGGCGGGTCAGGCAAGTCAATGGTGTGCTCTTCACCATCAGGAGTTGAAACTGTAATTGGTGAAGGCTGAAAGAAACCCATCGATGCGCGACCGGCATCGCAATGCAGAACCACTTCCTCATTGCGCTCACCGGAGGCGTACGAAAAAAGGCCAGTCGCTGCTACCGCACCGAAATCCATAAGGTAGCTGACCATATCCTCCGCGGCATCCTGACCGGATTGGTTCTTTTTGAGGCCCGCCACAGAACGGGGAACGCCAAAGGTGTAACAAAGCCAATCCAGGGCATGGGTCTGCATGTCGGCGAACAAACCACCGCCACCAACGTTCGTATCGGTCTTCCACGACTGACCCGGGCGGACATCCGCCGGCGCGAACTGGCGAAGTTCGATCATCCGAAGCGGGCCCAACTCGCCTGACAGCGCGATCTGACGAAACCGCTCAAAACGTGGAAGAGCACGGCGATAGTAGGCGACGACGAGCTTCTTGCCCGTTTCTTTCTGTGCCGCGATCATCTGCTCGCATTCGCTCACGGTTATCGCCATCGGCTTTTCAACCAAAACATCCTTGCCCGCGCGCATAGCCCGAACAGCGTAATCGGCATGGGTTGAGGGCGGTGTCGCAATGTAGATGGCGTTTGTGTCGGGTCCGTTCAGCAAAACATCGGCGTCGTCCGTCCAGCCAGCAATGCCGTGTCTCTGCGCGTAGTCACGCGCTTTAGCACCATCCCGCCGCATCGCGGTTAGCACTTTAGAACGTTCAGCTTTTTGCAAGGCAGGTCCGCTTTTGACCTCCGTGACATCCCCACATCCCAAGATGCCCCACTGCGTAGTTGTCTCACCGGTCATGTAAACTCACCCCCTTGGTATCGTGCATGTTGCTAAACCATCTCACACAAACATCGGGAAGGTCACGCCCAGCGACCAGGCGAGTAGGAGGCCCAGGCCGAGCCCAGACGCGAGCGGGCCGCCTCGCGCTTCGACCCAGCGGCCCATCAACCCGAAAACGATGAAGAAGAGGGCGATGATGGGAATTATGAGGATCAGGAAGAAGAGCCCTTCGAAATCGAGCGCAACGGCGATTGCCAATGACCCAAGGAACGCAAGGCGGATGAGCGCGCGCCGCCACAATTGCGGATGAGCATGAGCCATCGCGCTATCGGCCAGCATGAACGGCACCGCGCCCACCACCAGTGCCAGGATGATCGGCAACCGCCCAAGATGCGGCACAAAGCTCGCGATGTAGCGATCGAGCGCAAGGCCGAACACAGCAATGCCGAAAACAGCCAGGCCCAACCCAACCGCGATTGAGAAGGCCGAGACACGTAGGCCCAGAAACTTCAAAAAGAGGAGTTGGATGAGGCCATAGGCAAAGAGATGAACGGCAAGGTAGTCCGCCACAAGAACGGGAAGAAACCCGGTTGGCACCCAAACCGCGACCAGCGGCACAGCGAGCATCGGGACCAGGAGAGCGCCGGCAAACCGCTTGTTGGAAAGCGCGATATGCTCGGGCGCGCGGCTCGGGAGCAACTTGGCAAGGGGCCAAGCGAGGATCACCGTTCCGGACAGTACGAGAAAAATCCATCCGATGCGGGATGGGATCGGCCCATTTTGCGGTCTGTCAAAGGAGGCATCGATCCAATCCACGGCTTCGGCGATCGCGGTGCGGTTGTACAGAACGGCGACATGCTCGGCGTTGGGGATCACGATACCACGCCGTATCACGCCATTGGCCGTGACCGTTTCATCTTCCTGCGCAGCCGGATCTATCATTTGAAGCGCTTCAAGCGCAAAGTCGCGCAAACGCTGCTCCCACGCTCCGGTGATCATCAAGAGTCGCTGCGGATGGGTTGGTGTGACCGCTTGGGAGAACGGCGAGATCGCCACAACTGGGCCTATGCGTTCGTCTTCTTCCGCTGCCCGCACGATAATGTCGGACGCCATAGAATGGCCCAAAATCGCCACCTGCCCGTTCGCTAGAGGGTGCTGGAGACCAGCATCCAAAACCCTCAACGTTTCATCGACGAGCAATTGGGTTGTTCCTTCAATCGCATCAACATCACCAGACATTGGAACGGGATTACGCCCATGGCCCTCAAAATCATAAGTGGCTACCACATAACCTGCCTGCGCTAACGCAAGAGAGTAAGAGGCCATCAAAGGCCGGGACCCCGCAAACCCATGCGCCACAAGCACGAGCGGCGCAGAGACAGCCTCGGAATTGTCCGGCGCGTACATCGTGACCGGCGTGGTCCCAACGTTTACACCCGATACAACCAGCCCGTCGTTCTGGCGTTCCAAGTTCCAAACACCGACCCCAATCAGAGCAAGCGCGAGCAGTGCCACTGCGAACGGAAAGACACTGCGGTGGCCGGATGGGGTAGAAAATGCTGGTGCCGTCATTGGCCCTGAGGGAAACGCGCGGTGGGGCTCGCGTCACAAAAGAGCAGGTGAGCCCAAAGTTTCGTCACCAAAATCGATTGCACAGTTATCCTCATTTCCTCTTATATAGGTGGGACTTGAGAGTGTTTGAGGCAAAATGGTGAACCGGACAACCATACGCTTCCTGTTGAACGATCAGATCGTTGAACGCAGCGACGTGCGCGCGACAACGACACTGCTAGACTATTTGCGATTGGAACGCAGGCTGACAGGCACCAAAGAGGGCTGCAACGAAGGCGATTGCGGTGCCTGTACGGTGATGGTCGGCAGGCTCGGCCCGGACGGCCTGGAGTACCACAGCGTCAACGCCTGTATCCGCTTCTTAGGCTCGCTCGACGGATGCCATGTCGTAACAATCGAGCATCTTCGCCGCGACGATGGCGCGCTGCACCCAGTGCAGCAGGCGATGGTCGACTATCACGGTTCCCAGTGCGGATTCTGCACGCCCGGCATCGTCATGAGCCTCTATGCGCTCTGGATGGCGGAGCCGTCACCAACTGATGGAGAGATTGAAACCGCGCTGCAAGGCAATCTCTGCCGCTGCACGGGCTATGAACCGATCATCAGGGCAGCAAAGGCTATTTCGTCCTACGGCAACACAAAGGATGATCCGCTCGTGACAGAACGCGAAACGGTCATCGCGCAGCTTGAAGCATGGAAGGATGAGGCACTGGTGGATGTCGAAGCGAATGGGCCGACTGGCCCGGAGCGCTTTTTCGTGCCAGCAACGCCAGATCAACTAGCTGACCTTCTTGCATCCCATGATGGGGCCACCGTGGTGGCAGGCGCGACCGATGTCGGCCTTTGGGTCAACAAGGACCACCGGGCCATCTCGCCGGTCATCTTCATCGGTGGGATGAACGCACTTCAATCCATAACCGTTACAGACAACGAAGTGACCGTTGGCGCAGGCGTCAGCTACTCCCGGTTCGTACCTGTAATGAAAGAGCACTTCCCACACATGTCCGAACTGTGGTGGCGCATCGGCGGCGAGCAGGTTCGGAACATGGGTACTATTGGCGGTAATATCGCCAATGGATCGCCCATAGGTGACAGCCCGCCAGGCCTTATCTCTCTCGGCGCGACACTTACCCTGCGATCTGCCTCCGGCACACGGACTTTGCCGCTGGAAGACTTCTTCATCACCTATGGCAAACAGGATCGACGCCGCGATGAATTCGTTGAAACCATCACGATCCCATGCACAAAGCCGGGCACGCTGCATGCGGTCTACAAGATCTCCAAACGCAAGGACGAAGATATCTCAGCGGTTTGCGGTGCATTCTCTGTTTCGGTATCTGCAAACATGATCACTGAAGCACGCATTACGTTTGGCGGAATGGCAGGCACGCCGAAGCGCGCGCAATCCGTCGAAGAGGCTCTAATCAACAAGCCGTGGTCTCACGAGACCATCGAGGCTGCGCGGCCTGCTTTCGAGGCTGACTACCAGCCGTTCAACGACTGGCGCGGCACCTCGGAATATCGACTGTTGAGCGCAAAGAACCTGCTCACCCGTTTCTATCTGGAGCACGCAGACACAAGCCATCCCGTTCGCCTTGAACGAGCGGTGGCGGCGGCATGAACGAACACGTCACCGAGCTGCGCGAGGCAATCGCGGACATCAAGGGCGGCGTGCACCAATCCATCCGGCATGACTCCGCGCACAAACACGTCACCGGTGAAGCGGACTATACCGACGATGTTCCAACGCCTGTTGGAACACTCCACGCCTACCTTGGGCTTTCCAACTGCGCCAACGGCACCATCGATACGATGGACCTCTCCAAGGTTCGATCAAGCCTGGGTGTGATCGACGTTCTCACCGCGCAGGACATGCCAGCCTCCAACGATATCTCGCCCACACACCTGCATGACGAGCCGGTGCTGGCCGACGGAGAGGTGCAGTTCTATGGGCAGCCGGTTTTTGCGGTGATCGCCGAAAGCCGCGAGCTGGCCCGCAAAGCAGCGCAAAAGGCTGAGATCACCTACGACGAACGGCCTTTTGCACACTCAGTCGATGAGGCGCGGGCGGCGAACTATCCCATGGTCACCAAGCCCCTCACCTTGAAGCGTGGGGACGCACCGACAGCGCTCGAAACAGCAACGCACCGCCTGCAAGGCCGTTATGAGATCGGTGGCCAGGACCATATGTACCTGGAAGGCCATATCGCACTTGCCATCCCCGGCGAAGATGATGACATGCTGGTCTATTCCTCAACCCAGCACCCATCCGAAGTGCAACACATGGTGGGCCATGTCCTCGGTGCACCATCCGCAGCGGTCACCGTCAAAGTACGCCGCATGGGCGGTGGCTTCGGTGGCAAGGAAACCCAGTCAAACCAGTTCGCCGCCATAGCCGCCGTGGCAGCCCGCAAGCATGGTGTCGCCGTCAAAATCCGACCCGACCGTGACGATGATATGATCACCACCGGCAAACGACATGATTTCGTGGTGGAGTATGATGTTGGCTATGATGCTGAAGGCAGAATTGAAGCCGTGCAGGCGACCTTCGCCGCGCGCTGCGGTTTCTCCGCAGACCTATCCGGCCCTGTGACCGACCGGGCGCTGTTTCACGCAGACAACGCGTACTATTATCCGAACGTTCTCCTTCAGTCCGAGCCAATCAAGACGAACACTGTGTCCAACACGGCCTTTCGCGGCTTCGGCGGACCCCAAGGTCTGATCGTTGCGGAACGGATCATGGAAGAGGTTGCCTACGCCCTCGGTAAGGACCCACTGGAAGTACGCCGCGCGAATTTTTACGATCCGGTAGGCGCGGAAAATGCCCGCTGCGTCACGCCCTACCACCAGACAGTGACCGACAACATTATCCACACTGTGGTCGATGAGCTTGAGCGCGATACTGACTATCAGGCACGCCGCGACGCCATCCTGGCGTTCAACAAGACAAGCCCGATCATCAAGAAGGGTATCGCCCTTACCCCAGTGAAGTTCGGCATCTCGTTCACCGCCACATGGTACAATCAGGCAGGTGCGCTGATCCATGTTTACCGCGATGGGTCCGTCCATCTGAACCACGGCGGGACCGAGATGGGGCAAGGGCTCAACACCAAGGTCGCGCAAGTGGTCGCTGATGTGTTCCAGATCGATCTCGCTCGGGTGTCCATCACAGCGACAACGACGGATAAAGTTCCCAACACCTCGGCCACAGCAGCTTCCTCGGGCTCAGACCTCAACGGCATGGCGGCGGAAAACGCCGCAAACCAGATCAAAGATCGACTGATCGCGTTCGCTGCAAACGAATATGACACAGCTCCCGAAGCGATCCTGTTTGCCGGAAACGAAATCCAGATCGGCACGAAACGCATCGCCTTCGCTGATCTTGTTGACCGTGCTTACATGAAACGGGTGCACCTATCAGCGACAGGTTTTTATAAAACGCCCGATATCCACTGGGATCGGGATAAGGGCACGGGCCGTCCGTTCTACTATTTTGCCTACGGGGCTGCCGTCTCCGAAGTATCCATCGACACGCTCACCGGCGAGTATCAGGTGGACCAAACCGACCTGTTGCACGATGTCGGCAAATCGCTGAACCCGGCGATTGATATTGGCCAGGTGGAAGGGGCGTTCATTCAAGGCATGGGCTGGCTCACCACCGAAGAACTGTGGTGGGATGATACGGGTCGCCTGCGCACCCATGCGCCCTCCACCTACAAAATTCCCCTCGCCTCTGATCGCCCTATAAAGTTCAACACCCGCCTCCTTCAAGGCTCCGTGAACCGTGAGAAAACCATCCGCCGCTCCAAAGCCGTCGGCGAGCCACCGTTCATGCTGGCAGCAAGCGTTGTCGAGGCGCTTTCCATGGCAGTCGCCAGCGTTGCCGATTACAAAACCTGCCCGAAGCTTGACACGCCGTGTACGCCGGAGCGTATCCTGATGGCTGTTGAACGGATGAAACCGTCCGCTTGAAGAGCCACGCGCGAAACTCGGCAGAACTGATCTCCTCTCATGTTGGATGTTGTCGACCCTCACGAGGTTGAGCGCTTCGCCGCCCAAGGGTCATTCGCCATCGTCACAGTGCGCGAAGCGAAAGGGTCAACACCCCGTACCGCAGGCACACAGATGTTAGTGTCTGAGATCACGTGCCTTGGTTCCATCGGCGGCGGCCAGCTTGAGTATCTGGCCATCGATGAGGCCCGCGCGCTCTTGAAAAACAATGCCGCTGAAAGAACACTCAGCGTGCCGCTTGGGCCAGAGATCGGCCAGTGCTGTGGTGGTCACGTGACCATCCATATCGCGCGCGACGATGAGGCCAAGGTTAGCGAAATCTTAACGCGCATGCATGAAACGAAGAACAACCAACCCGGGGTCACCGTCTTCGGAGCGGGCCATGTTGGGCGTGCGTTGGCGGTTGCGCTGAAGCCATTGCCCGTCAATACACTCCTCGTTGATACCCGAGAGGAGGAGCTGAGCCTTGCCGATCCTGACATTCGAAAAGACTTCACTGCCTTGCCAGAAGCTCACGTGCGCGCAGCAAAAGCCGGTAGCGCGTTCGTCATCCTCACCCACGACCACGCGCTTGATTTTCTCATCACCAAAGAAGCGCTGGAGCGCGGTGACGCGGCTTACATTGGCATGATCGGCTCGAAGACAAAACGCGCTGCTTTTGCCAGTTGGCTCACCAAGGAAGGTTCCGATGGCGGCTTGATGAAGCAGCTGACGATGCCAATCGGGGTCTCCAACCTTGCCGACAAACGGCCTGCTGTTATCGCGGCGATGGTCGCGGCAGAAGTGATGGAAGCTGTCGGCTCGTACGCCGCCGCTGAGGTGCCCGCTTGAGCCTGCATCTTATGAGGGGCCGCACCCTCACCTTCCACCGCCGACCAGAGGACGGCGAGGACCATAACGCCTATACCTTTGAGGAAGATGGCGGTCTTCTTATCGACCATGGGACAATCACTGAAGCTGGTTCTTTCCACGATGTCCACAAAGCGAACCCGGACGCGCAGATCATCGACCATTCCGGACAACTGATCCTCCCTGGCTTCATCGACCCGCACATTCACTACACGCAGATGCAGGTGGTCGGCTCCTATGCCGGCAGCCTTCTGGAATGGCTCAACAACTACACCTTTCTGGAAGAGCAGCGCTTCGCGGACCTGGCTCACGCGGAGCGGATCGCCGGGCTCTTCATGGACGAACTGAT
The DNA here is from genome assembly GCA_039026935.1 of Pseudomonadota bacterium. Classification (GTDB taxonomy): domain Bacteria; phylum Pseudomonadota; class Alphaproteobacteria; order Rhizobiales; family MH13; genus MH13. The sequence continues at coordinate 16,009 of JBCCLK010000014.1, read as the reverse complement.
CCGCCATGGGACGACAACAGCGCTTGCCTACTGCTCGGTTCACCGGCAAAGCGCAGATGCCTTCTTTGCAGCGGCCGCAGCGCGCAACATGGCAATGGCTGGCGGCAAGGTGATGATGGATCGCGAGGCGCCCACTGCACTCACCGATACCGCGCAAAGCTCCTACGATGACACCAGGGCTCTTATCGAGCGCTGGCATGGCAAGGGTCGGGCGACCTACGCGATCACGCCTCGCTTCGCGATCACCTCCACCCCTGAGCAGCTGGAGGCTGCAGGTACACTCGGCCGTGAGCATCCCACATGCCTCATCCAGTCGCATCTTTCAGAGAACCGTGGCGAAATCGAACGCGTTCGTCAGCTTTACCCAGACGACGCTGACTACACCGCCGTCTATGAGCGGTTCGACCTTCTTAACGACCGTGCGCTTTACGGCCACTGCATTCACCTCACACCGCGCGAGATGGCAGCCATGGCAGAGAGTGGCGCCGTTGCCGTTAGTTGCCCGACATCAAACCTCTTTCTGGGGTCTGGTCTCTTCCCGCGGCACAAACTTGCCCAAGCCAAGGTGCGTATGGCCTACGCCACCGATATCGGTGGCGGCACAAGCTACAACATGCTGCAGACCATGAACGAGGCCTACAAAATCGCCCAGGTTCAGGGCGATCGGGTGAACCCTTTGCATAGCTATCACGACATCACGCGCGGCAACGCCGAGGCGATGAACATGGTAGACAAGATCGGTACGCTTGACGTTGGGACCGACGCGGATCTCACAGTGCTGGACGCCACGCGCAGCGGTGCGGCGAAGCTTAAGATGGAACGGGTGGAAACGCTCAGCGAAGAACTGTTCCTGCTCCAGACGCTCACCAATGTGGACCATGTGGCGGAGACCTATGTTGCCGGGGTGCCCATGAAACGGGCACTGTTCATGGGCTTGGGCGACTAAATCCCAAAGCCGACAACCTTGTACGGCCGCTCGAACCAATGCTCTTGCAAGTTCGGCGTCGTCCCAATCCGATCAATCACCGCGAACAATCCGTTCCCGTGCAGCGGTGTCAGCACGCCATGCCACGTTCCACGGTGGTAGTTCACACCCTCGCCGGGCTTTGTCAGGAACGCGGCAGGCTCCCCCGGCACGCCACCTGCGTCTGGGGCTACGATCACCAAGAACGGATGCACATCCATGGGGAGGAAAGCCTGACTGCCCTCCGGGTGTCGCTCCATCATATCGAGCGTGTAGGGGAGTGATCGCAACTCGGCTTGGAAAAGGCTAATGCCGGTGCGACCCTCACCCATGTCGGGCGCCACGTCGATCAACGCTCGGTCATGATAGCGCCCGCACAGGCCCTGATTGATCAGCTTATCGGGCGGTCCGTCCACATTGAGAACATCACCAAACGGCGCGAAAGTCTCCCGCGTCAGGGGCTTGGCGATGAGGCGTTGGTCATCATGCACAGTCATCACGCATCAGCGCAGGAAGCTTCCCGGACGCCCAAGGCGCGGCAAGCGGTTGACATCCTTGTAGAGAAGGTAGCGAAAGCGGCCCGGACCACCCGCATAACATGCTTGAGGGCAGAAAGCGCGCAGCCACATATAGTCGCCAGCTTCCACCTCGACCCAATCGCGATTGAGCTTATAGACGCCCTTGCCTTCAAGAACATAGAGCCCATGCTCCATCACATGGGTCTCTTCAAACGGGATCGTGCCGCCCGGCTCGAACGTGACGATGGTGACATGCATATCGTGGGCGAGATCATCCGGATCGACGAAGCGAGTCGTGCCCCAGCGCTGATCGGTATCCGGCATCCAGCTGATCGGCGTCTCCTCATCGGACGTGATGAAGGGAAGAGGCGTATCAATGCCCTCCACCGCCTCATAGGCTTTGCGGATCCAGTGGACGGTGGCTTTGGCATCGCCCTCATTGCAGATCGACCAATCGCAACCGGCTGGCAGAAAAGCATAGCCCCCCTCCTCAACCTTTGCATTGATGGGCGAAAATCCAGTGCGATGATCAGCTGTAAAACCCGGCGACGCTTTGCGGGCGACGTCCTTCACAGCGAGGCGAACAGAACCCGAAACGACAAAAAGAACAGCCTCACCCAGCGGGTCCGGCTCGGGCCGGGATGATCCACCTCCAGGTTCCATCTCGACGATGAGATGAGCAAAGGTTTCGGCAAAACCCGAAAGAGGCCGCGCGAGCGTCCAGGCGCGTGTCTTGTCCCAGTGCGGCAGGGGTCCGGCGACGATGTCGCTGATCACGCCTTTGGGCAAAACAGCGTAGCTCTCAGTGAACACCGCACGTTGGGTCATCAAGCTTGTCTGTGGTGGCAAGCCGCCCAGATCAGATGGGTAACTTGCCATCAAGCTGCCCCGAGCATGGCATCGAGACGTATCCGGGCAATGCGTTCTACTTGGCGGCACGCCTCATCAAACTCATCAACGCGCTCATTCTCAAGCCGCCGCTCAAAGGCCTCCAGGATGCCCGCCTTGGTGTGATCTTTCACGGCGATGATGAAAGGGAAGCCAAACCGTTCTGTGTAGCTCTCATTCAAGCGCTCGAAGGTGCTCCGCTCCTCGTCCGTCAGCGCATCGAGCCCGGCCGACGCCTGCTCTTCGGTGGACGCGTCAGTGAGGCGCTCGGCCTCAGCGAGCTTACCAGCAAGGTCTGGGTGCGCCTGCAAAACGCTCAACCGCTCCTCTTGGCTGGCCGAGCGGAAGGCGCGGACAAGGGCGTTGTGGAGGCCAGCCGGTGTATCGTGAGCCGGACCAAGCTCCATCTTGTAGGCATGCTTGGCAACCCACGGCGAGTGCTCGAACACGCTACCGAACAGCTCTACAAACTCTTCTTTCTTCATCTTTGATGGCTTCGTCGCTCCGTTCCATTGGAACGACCGCTCCGAAGCGGGACCCCCCGCCTGAACGGTCGTTCCCTCTGACATGTCGGAGGAACGCAGCAATGGCGGGGAAGCTGATGGCGCATCGGTCGTTCCGAAGGAACGGAGCGATGGCGGAAAACGAGAAGACCAGTGTTTCGCAATATCAATCCGTCTGGCAAACCAAACACCCTCATGCCCGGCGGCGTGCTCCAGGAAGCGTTTCAGTGCCATGATCCGACCGGGTCGTCCGGCAAGGCGACAGTGGAGGCCCACCGACATCATCTTCGGGCTACCCGCCTCACCTTCTGCATAGAGCGCGTCGAAGCTATCGGTGAGGTAGGCGAAAAACTGGTCGCCGGAGTTAAAACCTTGCGGCGTGGCAAAACGCATATCATTGGCATCGAGCGTGTAAGGGACAATGAGTTGGTGACGGCCATCCACGTGGTGCCAGTAGGGCAGATCATCAGCATAGCTGTCCGCGACATAGGCGAAGCCGCCTTCTTCTGCTGCCAGAGAGACCGTCTGCATGGAGGTGCGGCCCGTATACCAGCCGCGTGGGCGCTCACCGACAACTTCGGTGTGCAGCCGGATCGCCTCTTCCATGTGCTTGCGCTCATCCTTGCGCGAGTAATCCTTGTATTCGATCCATTTGAGCCCGTGAGACGCGATCTCCCACTGGGCGGCCTTCATCGCCTCGACTTGTTCTGGCGAGCGGGCAAGGGCCGTGGCCACTCCGTACACTGTCAGTGGGATGCCCATGCCGGTGAACAAACGATGCAGCCGCCAGAAGCCAGCCCGCGCGCCATACTCATAAATAGACTCCATGTTCCAGTGGCGCTGACCTGGCCAGCTTGCAGCGCCTACGATCTCCGACAAAAACGCCTCAGAGCCGGCATCGCCATGGATGGTCGCGTTCTCGCCGCCTTCCTCATAGTTGAGCACGATCTGGATAGCGATCTTCGCCTCACCCGATCCGTCCACCGACGGCCAATGCGGGTTGGGCGGGGTCGCGCCATAACCGATCATATCGCGGGGATAACGAGGTGGGGGCATTCGACATGACTCCTGGGCGCTTCACTGCCCAAACTTTAGGCAACCAATCCGACCGGCGAACTTGTTAGGGAAGATAAGAAGATGCCGGGAACTTTCGGCAAAGTTGAAGCAGGAGACAGGCGTGTATGGCAAGCGGGGATGATACGGAAGCCCAAGGATACTTAACGACCCAAGGCTATTTAACGACACACGTGCTCGACACCGCGCGCGGCTGCCCTGCGGCGGGCTTGGCAATCACGCTTCACCGGCTGTCCAACGATGGCCAAACCAAAATCGCCGAAATGGTCACGAACACCGATGGGCGAACAGGCGCGCCGATCCTGCCTAAGGATACGTTCGAGACTGGACAGTATGAACTGATCTTCTTCGCTGGCGATTATTTACGCGCGAACGGCTTGGACGCGCCCGAGCCGTTCTTCCTTGACCAAATCCCCATCCGTTTCGGCATGAGTGAAGAGGATCACTATCATGTGCCCCTCCTCCTCTCACCCTACGGGTATTCAACGTACCGGGGGAGCTAGGACGATCATCCCGCGCCGCGGCGCCCACACGAACGCTTCCCCCATGGCACATTCCCTGCAAAGATCACCAAGTCGGGTTCGTCGTAAGGCTCCTTATGTTTGATCTGTTTGTTCTTGCCGACTGGCTAGAGTTCGTTGTCCGCTGGCTGCATGTCATCACGGCCATCGCGTGGATAGGTTCCAGCTTCTACTTCATTGCGCTCGATCTCGGATTGCGCCGCGATGTTCCTTTACCGCAGGGCGTTGCGGGCGAGGAATGGCAGGTGCATGGCGGCGGGTTCTATCACATCAACAAATACATGGTGGCACCGGACGATTTGCCGGAGCATCTCGTGTGGTTCAAATGGGAAGCTTACTGGACGTGGATCTCCGGCTTCGCGCTTTTGGTCCTTGTCTATTACTTTGGTGCCGACCTTTATCTGATCGATCCCAACGTTCGAGACCTTGCAACGTGGCAGGGCGTGGGCATTTCCATTGCCTCGCTCGTCCTCGGCTGGGTGCTTTACTCGAGCCTGTGCAACTCAAAGCTCGGCGATCATCCGCCGGTGATGATGGGCGTTCTGTTCCTCATCATACTCGCGATGAGTTACTTCTACGCGCAGATGTTCTCCGGGCGCGCAGCGCTCCTACATCTGGGTGCGTTCACCGCGACCATTATGGCCGCCAACGTCGCTATGGTGATCATTCCCAACCAAAGAATTGTGGTCGCGGATTTGAAAGCAGGGCGAACGCCGGATGCAAAGTACGGCAAGATTGCTAAGCTGCGCTCCACCCACAACAATTATCTGACGCTCCCTGTCCTCTTCCTGATGCTGTCGATCCACTACCCGCTTGCGTTTGCCAGTGAGTACAACTGGCTGATCGCGGCGCTCGTGTTTTTGGTGGGCGTGTTCGTGCGCCACTTCTTCAACACCATGCATGCGACCAAGCAAAAGCTCATCTGGCCGTGGTTCGCCTCTGCCGGAACCATGCTTCTGATCGCCGTTTTGTCCATGGCGCCAATGTGGGACGGATATGACCCGTGGGAGGATGAAAATGCGCGTGTGATCGAGCAGATGACGCCTGCTCAGCAGCGCTTTGCGCAAGCGCCGGGGTTTGAGGAAGTGTCCGCGATTGTGCTCGGCCGCTGCTCCATGTGCCACGCGCAAGAGCCCACATGGTTCGACACCTTCTGGGCGCCAAACGGTGTTCGGCTGGAGACCGACTGGCAGATCGCGCAACATGCGCACGACATCGCGCTGCAGGCCGGCTACTCCAATGCAATGCCCCCGGCCAACGTCTCAAGCATCACCGATGAGGAGCGCGCGGCGATTGTCGCCTGGTACCGCGCCGGGCGACGAGGGCTGGTTGCTGAACACGCATCGCCGATCCCGCCCGACAATGAACGCGCCCAAAGCGACCAGTCTCCATGAATGATCTAAGCCCGATCACAGAGGCAACGCCAACCTTCCAGCGCACCAAAGGTCATGGGCGCATTGCTTCAAAGCGTGGCGTCGATGGCAAGTCCCGTATTGATCGGCTCTACCAGGAAGGCGCAGCGCGCATCCGCGTGCCGGACCATCTTGGCCGGTCCGATCTGGAGGCTGTTATCATCAACACGGCGGGCGGTTTAACTGGCGGTGATCATCTCACCTGGGCGGCCCGCGCCGGCCAAGGATCTGAGCTCACTGTCACAACGCAGGCCTGCGAGAAGGTATACAAATCCTCAGGCGGCCCAGCGTCCGTCCATGTCGATCTCAAGGTTGAGACAGGCGCGCGCCTTAACTGGCTTCCGCAGGAAACCATCTTCTTCGACCAGTCACGCCTCCACCGGACAATCACCGCTGAGGTGGAGGAGGGCGCCAGCCTCCTCCTTGTGGAGCCCGTAATCTTTGGGCGGCGCGCTATGGCAGAAACCGTCAAGACAGGCGCTTGGCGGGACCAGTGGCGCATCCACCATAAGGGCGCGCTTATCCATGCGGAAAACGTGCGTCTGGAAGGCGCGATTGCTGAACATTTAGCCGGTCCAGCCGCGCTGTCGGGGCGGACAGCTCTTGCCACTGTCCTTCTCATCGGCAACCATGCTGAGAGTAAAGTGACGGAGGTACGCGCGATGTTAGAGGCAAGCCAGAAAACGATCGGCGGCGCGTCCTCTTGGGAGCATGCGGGCGTCACCAAGCTTGTGGTGCGGCTGGCCTCCATAGACGGATACACGCTACGCCAAGACCTTATCCCACTGGTCGGCTATCTTGCCTCAGCGCCTGGCGAGGGCGGCGGGAGGTTTATCCCAAAGGTCTGGTCGCTCTGAGGCTAAAACGCGCCATAATAAGCCGATGCTACAGTTCCAAGGAATGCCAGAATGCAACTGACGCCCCGCGAGAAAGATAAGCTTCTGGTCTCTATGGCAGCGAACGTGGCTCGGCGCCGGTTAGAGCGCGGAGTGAAACTCAACCACCCTGAAGCCATTGCTCTCATCACGGACTTTGTCGTGGAAGGCGCACGCGACGGCCGAGCAGTGGCGGACCTGATGGAGGCTGGGGCCCACGTTATCACCCGTGATCAAGTGATGGAGGGCGTGCCGGAGATGATCCACGACGTGCAGGTGGAGGCGACCTTCCCTGATGGAACAAAGCTTGTCACGGTGCATGAACCCATTCGGTGATTGACCATGGCCAAAGGCGACAAGAGCAAAAGCGATAAAGACAAGAAGGACGACGCGGCTGCAGGCGAAGCAAACTCAGCGAGCGACAACCACACCTTCCCCATGGACTTCGCCAAGGAGGAGTACAAAGCCCTCCGGGCTGAGATGCTTATGCGTCTGGAGGGGATGGATACCGTTCTCTTTCGCACGGTGGGCTTCGCCGCTGTTCTCTACTCCATCGCCTTTATCGACATCTCCGTCTTCATCGACGACACGCCGAGCATTGACCCCTATGTGGCGCGGCGGCTTGTGCTTGTGCCGCCGCTCCTCTTGCTTGTTGGCTGGGTGGACTATAACCGCCGCCTGCTCACGGTCTGGACCGCCGCAGACTACATGGCGAAGCTGCACATGCACGTCTATCAGCCCACCTCGCCGCTGCGCGACACGGTTCTGGAATTGGCTGGCTCGGGCAAGTGGCAAACCCAAAACGGGCGGGAGCCGGTCAACAAGCTAAACCTTGAGCAACTCGAGGGCCTTCTCGGCTATGAGCTTAACTTCCGCGCCTCCAACGCCTTCCGAGGCGCGATCTGGATGCGCCATGGCACTTGGATCATCATGGGTGTGTTCGCGATGATCATGATCTATATTCAGTTCTACGTCCTCGAACCTGTGATCCCCGCACCGGCATCATGAACCTTAATACCTTTCACCCGCTTGCCAGCTTTGATCTCCTCGCCATCGGCATCGCGTTGGTGATTGTGATGAGCATTATCGGCTTGAGAATGCTAACCGGCCGCCCCTGGCGACGCACGCTTCCACCCGACGAAATCGACGATTCCTTCTCCGCCACCAGCGACACACGCCCGCGCGCCGCGCCTCCCCGTCTAAACAAGGACAACAGCCATGATCCCCGGTGAAGTGATCACATCTTCAGGCGACATCACGCTCAACATGGGCGCGCAGACGGTGACGCTGAAGGTGGCCAACACCGGCGACCGCCCTGTGCAAGTCGGCTCACACTATCATTTTTTCGAAACCAACCCCGCCCTTGACTTCGACCGCACGGCGGCACGCGGCATGCGGCTCGATATCGCTGCCGGAACGGCGGTGCGTTTTGAGCCTGGGCAAGAACGCGACGTCACTCTCGTCCCGTTCGGCGGTAAGCGCGAGGTCTACGGGTTTCGAAAAGACGTGATGGGCGCTCTGTGAACGGAAAGGAAATGCGATGTGCCATACGTGCGTGACGGAAAGTGTGAAAAAGAAAATGCTCTCGCGGCGAGATATGTTTCGCAGCGGCGCGGCGGTTGCCGCCGCAGGCACTGCCATGGCTGCAAGCGGGACAGTGCGCGCTCTGGCCGACGGGCATCTATCCGGCAGCGTCACCGACATGACGCACACTCTGGAAAGTGCATTCCCAACTTATTTCGGCGCCCCTGGCTTTGAAGCCGATCAAACTTTCAACTTCGCTGATAACGGGTTCAACCTGTTCAACCTTGCCGTCAATGAGCACACGGGGACCCACATTGATGCACCGCTTCATTTTTCAGCGGACGGCGAAGCGGTGGACGAAATCCCGGTTGAAAGCCTGGTCGTGCCTCTGTGCGTGATCGACGTGCGCGAACAAGCAGCCGAGAATCCCGACTATCGGGTAACCCCGGATGATGTGTCCGCCTGGATGGCCGAGCACGGACCGATGGACGAGCCATGCTGCGTTGCCATGCTTTCAGGCTGGGGCGAGAAAACCGCGACCGACGCATTCCGCAACGCTGATACAGATGGCGTGATGCATTTCCCAGGCTTTCACATTGAAGCGTCCCAAAAGCTGCGCGAAGAAACTGGCGCGGTCGCGATGGCGGTCGATACCCTTTCGCTCGACCACGGACCGTCCGCGGATTTTGCAACCCACTACGATTGGCTGCCGACCAACCGTTACGGCATTGAAAATCTAGCAAATCTCGAGCAAGTGCCTGCTTCCGGGGCAACCCTGGTCGTCGGCGCACCCAAGCACAAGGGCGGATCAGGCGGGCCAGCCCGAATCTTCGCTCTGGCTTAGCGGGGCGTTGGCTGCATGGCGACCGTATCCCTTTTGAGCGACCAAGACGCTTCGCCAGAAGCGCAAGCGGTGTTTGCTGACATCCGGACGGTGCGCGGGACAGACACGATAAACGCCTTCTGGCGTGCGCTCGCCCACAACCCGGCGCAGCTAAAAAGGGTATGGGAGGACGTAAAGCGCATCATGGGGCCAGAAGGCCCGCTCGATCCGGTGACCAAAGAAATGATCTACATCGCCGTCTCGACGGCCAATGGGTGCGGTTACTGCGTTCATTCGCATACGGCGTCCGCACGGGCCAAAGGCATGAGCGACGATCAACATGCGCAGCTCTTGGACGTTATCGCCATGGCAAGCCAAACAAATGCGCTCGCAACCGCGCTTCAAGTCCCCACCGATCCGGCTTTTTATGCAACCAGTGAAAGCGACAGCACGTCATGATCCAGTCTTTCTTCCCCTTCGGCGGCCGTCGAACGAACGAGGACGAGGCGCAGACGCCATCGCCTGTTACGCCGCAGATGGAAGACGAAGAACCGCTGAATGCTTGGGGGGCACCAAGCTCTCCGATGCATTTGTATCTGACGCTCATGCGCATGGGGCTGGATGCGCCTTCGGTCGTGGCTATGCGCACCATGAGTGCGGCAGGGTTCTGGAACGCCTCACCATCTGAAAGCTCCTTGATGATCCGCGAGAAACAAGAAGCGTTTGCCAAAGGCGCTGCTGCGGCAACCCTTGCTATGATGCGAGGCTCTTCCCCTGCGACCATTATGTTGGAGGCCATAAAGCCTGCGGGCGTCACCACTGGGTCCAACGCCCGTCGACTTTCCGAAATTGGCCCAAAAATTCCCGGAAGGTCGGGAACGTTTGGGCAATAGCGAGCAACACTTATCATGCGCTGTCTTCTTGCCTCAGTCTTCCTTCTCCTGTGCATTACAGCAGGCAGTGCCGAGAACGATGTTGAGCAAGCTTTGCAAGAACTCCAGACAGCTTTAGCCGCCTCCGATGACGAACTTAACAGTGTCTGGCAGGCGCTGCGCGAGGCATTCAACACCCCCGATGTCGACCGCCCGCCACGATCGCCTGACGCCTGGGAGACAGCGCTAGCCGCCCAACGCGCTTGGATATCCTTTCGTGACGCGCAGTGCGAAGCCGAGGCGACCGCCTTCAACGAGGAAGCCATGGAACCGCTTGTGCGCCTGTCCTGCCTCCAGGTCATGACAGATGAGCGAACCGAGCAACTCAAGAGTCTTATGAGATTACACTGAAGATCAGTCCAACGAGGATACCGTCATGCCCGCCACCCTCTCCCGCGCCGCTTATGCCGGCATGTACGGCCCGACCACCGGCGACAAGGTGCGTCTGGCGGACACTGAACTCTTCATCGAGGTGGAGCGCGATCTCACCACATATGGCGAAGAGGTAAAGTTCGGCGGTGGCAAGGTGATCCGCGATGGCATGGGCCAGGCGCAAACGACCCGTGCCGAAGGGGCAGTCGATACCGTGATTACGAACGCACTGATCGTCGATCATACTGGCATCTACAAAGCCGATGTCGGACTGAAAGACGGGCGTATCGCGGCTATCGGCAAGGCCGGCAACCCAGACACCCAGTCAGGCGTCGATATCATCATCGGGCCGGGCACCGAAGCTATCGCAGGCGAAGGCAAAATCCTGACAGCTGGCGGCTTCGACGCCCACATCCATTTTATCTGCCCACAGCAGATCGACGAGGCGCTGATGTCCGGCCTCACCACCATGCTTGGCGGTGGAACCGGTCCGGCGCACGGCACGCTCGCCACCACCTGCACGCCGGGCCCATGGCATATCGGCCGGATGATCCAGTCGTTTGATGCCTTCCCCATGAACATCGGCTTGTCGGGCAAGGGCAACGCGTCACAACCGGCGGCGCTGGAAGAAATGGTTCTTGGCGGTGCCTGTTCGCTGAAACTGCATGAGGATTGGGGCACGACCCCAGGCGCTATCGATTGCTGCCTTTCGGTCGCCGATGAGTACGACGTACAGGTGATGATCCACACCGACACGCTCAACGAATCTGGCTTTGTGGAAAGCACCATTGAGGCCATTGGTGGGCGCACGATCCATGCCTTCCACACCGAAGGTGCCGGCGGAGGTCACGCGCCCGACATCATCAAAGTCTGCGGGCTCGACAACATCCTGCCGTCCTCCACCAACCCGACACGGCCTTACACGGTGAACACGGTGGCCGAGCATCTCGACATGCTCATGGTCTGCCATCACCTCGATAGCCGTATCCCCGAAGACATCGCCTTCGCTGAATCCCGCATCCGCAAGGAAACCATCGCGGCCGAGGACATCCTGCATGATATGGGCGCGTTCTCGATCATCGCGTCGGACAGCCAAGCCATGGGCCGTGTTGGCGAGGTGTTGATCCGCACCTGGCAGACGGCTGACAAGATGAAGCGTCAGCGCGGGTCTCTACCTGAAGAGACCGGCAACAATGACAATGTCCGCGTGAAGCGCTACATCGCCAAGTACACGATCAACCCGGCCATCGCGCATGGGCTGTCGGCGGAGATCGGCTCGATTGAAGTGGGCAAGCGTGCAGACCTTTGCCTGTGGGATACCGCGTTCTTCGGCGTGAAACCCAATATGGTACTGATCGGCGGCTCCATTGCTGCCGCACCCATGGGCGACCCGAACGCCTCGATCCCCACACCGCAACCTGTCCATATGCGCCCCATGTTCGGCGCGTTCGGCAAAGCCCTTACGAACTCAGCGGTGACGTTCGTCTCTAAAGCCGCTCTCGATGCTGGGCTCCAGGAAACGCTGGGCGTGGAGAAAGGCATGGTCGCCTGCACCAACACCCGCGGCGGCATCTCCAAGTCGTCTATGGTGCACAACTCCGCGACGCCAAGCGTCGAGGTGGACCCGGAGACCTACGAAGTCCGCGCCGATGGGGAGTTACTCACCTGCGAACCGGCAGAAGTGCTGCCCATGGCCCAGCGGTACTTTATGTTTTGACCGGCGAGCCGCCGGTGGCAAACGTTCTCGGGCCTCGAAGGTGGATGATGAAAAGCCAAGAGTTTTTCGTCGCCGCTGGGAGGCTACTAGCGGACTCGCCAGGCACCATGGTTAGCAAGCACCGGGATCCGATCTACGTTCTCGAGGGGTTCGCTTATGAGCTTCTCTTAAAGGGGCTAATTATTGAAGCGGGTGAAGAACCGAAATGGATACATGACCTGACTAAGCTATTCGATGAGTTAACGAGTGAACAGGCGAAGCTTCTTACTGACGCGCACCGGCGAGTTGATGAAGCTTTCTATGAGAGCCTTGATTTCATCGATGAAGACGAGTGTGAAGAAACGAAAATATCGCAAAAGACAATTGCTTGGCCTGCTAAACTTCTGGAGCCACGCCATAGCATTGAGGACGGATTGCGCATCCTCACAAACTGGACAGATAAACGTTTCGGTATGCTGGCGCGCTACCCGCCAAAACAGGAAGCTTGGGGACCCGGTGAGCACTTCGACCTTGATTTGTATCTTATGTGCAACGTTGGCTGGCTCGTTTGTCATAACTGGATCGCAAAGGATCGCGAAAACCTATCTGGTCCTAAGTAAAGCCGAGCTTGCGCACGGCCCGAGGGTGAGGCGCAGTTGGGCCGAAGGCCCAGAGCACGGCAGTGTGTAGCGCCAGCCCATTGGGGCGGCAAGTTAAGGCAGAGTGCGGCGCCAGCCGTTGCAAAGCAACGGTGAAAGAAGTGTGGCGCTATCGCGATTGAGGTCGCGGATGCAAGTGATAGCGGTCCAATAACTATTATTGGCAACTTACACGTGCTACTTTTCCCTGCAGGAGATTCCTGCCCATGCCCATCTCAGCCGATCTTGGAAAACCGCTGGAAGAGTTCGTCGAAGAACTCGTGAAGTCGGGCCGCTATGGCTCGAAGTCCGAAGTCCTGCGCGAAGGCATCCGCCTCGTCCAGGAACGCGAGGCGAAACTCGCCGAGTTCAAAGCGAAAATCCAGGAAGGGGTTGATGCCATCGAGCGAGGTGACGTCTATGACCTCGATGAGGTTTTCGATGAGCTCCTAGCCAGAGACGCTGAAGATGTCGCATGAGAGTGATACTCTCTGGCCCTGCAAGGCTAGACCTCTCCGACATCTACGATCACATCAGATATGAGGCGGGGCCACGAACAGCTCGGGCCTTCACAGCAGACCTCTACGAGAGATGTTCTGGGCTTAAGCGCATGCCAAAACGTTATGCCCTCCTCGCTGGCTTTGAAGCCGAAGGTTACAGAAAACGCGTCTACCGTGATTACATCATGGTCTATCGGGTGGCAGACACGCAGATTGAGATCATTCGCGTCTTTCACGGTGCCTCCGATTATGAAAAGCTTCTAAGAGCGCTATGAGCCTCCCCACCGTCTCGACCATCCTCGACCACACGCACCATCCAGCTGACACGATCACGCTGGACGAGACAGATCGCCATCGCCGTCGCATGAAGATGACATCGGATAGCGGCATCGCGTTCCTACTTGACCTACCCGAAGCGCGGCTCTTAAAGCATGGCGAGGGGCTGATGCTCTCCGACGGACGCGTTATCGAGGTGAAAGCCGAGCCTGAGGCACTCTACGAGGTGACGGCCCGCGACACGCAGCATCTTGTTCAACTGGCATGGCAAATCGGCAACCGGCATCTGGCCGCTGACATCACCGAGACACGCATCCGCATTCGCGCTGATCGCGTTATCAAAGACATGCTGGAAGGACTTGGCGCGCAAGTGCAAGAGATCGAGGCAGTGTTCGACCCAGAAGGTGGTGCCTATGGCGGCGCGCACTCAAACCACCATCACACCAGTCACCATCATGATCACAATGATTAGGATCGCATTAGCCGGTTTCCTGCTGGCTGGCCTCTCCAGTCAGGCGAACGCCCAAACAGTTGAAGAGTGCGACTGGCGCACCTTCGCCGCGGCCTTGGCCGAGCCGTGGGAGGAGAAAACCCGAACCTTCGCCAATGGTGAAGTGCGCCTCGCCGTGACAGATACTGTCGAACCAGCCGCAGGCGCATTCCATTTGATGATCCTCTCGCCGCCCTTCGATGAACTTGGCACCCGCCAATGCAGAGTGGTGTCAGCGGATGGCTCGATTGGGTTTGCGGGTCTGACGCTTAGCGGCATGACATCAGCTTATGATCCGACAGTTGGACTCACATTCACTTTCGAAGCAGGTGCCTATGATCCGGAAACGGGAGGCACACTCCCACGCGCATTGACGGTCACCCTCAATCAAGCAACGGGCGACATCCGCGCTCGTCTACAAGGTGGTAAATGACGTCCAACGCCCAGTCCCTCGCCCGCTTAATGGCATGGCTATCACCGGTGTTCCCGACCGGTGGCTTTGCCTACTCAGCAGGTCTGGAAAGCGCCGCGCACGACAGCCATGTGATCGATGAGGCAAGCCTTGGCCGCTGGCTCAGCCACAGCATCACACGCGGCGGCGTTTGGAATGAGACTGTCCTGTTGGCCGCGGCACATAAGCGTTCAGCGACACTTAGTGATTTGACAGCTCTCGCTCTGGCCATTGCACCAACGATGGAACGCTACCATGAGACATGCGGTCAAGGGGCGGCTTTCATTGATGCCGCATCTGCCTGGGGCGAGGCAGACATTGCGCGCGAAACGCCGCTTCCCGTTGCCGTCGGTGCGCTGGCTGCACACCACGGCCTCGCAGAAAGTGACACGCTCATCGCCTTTGCTCAGACAACTGTCTCCAACCAATGCCAGGCTGCCATTCGCCTCTCTCTCATCGGACAGGCCGGGGCAGCTCGGCTTATGGCGAAGCTTGAGCCGACGATCGTTGCCACATCCAAGCAAGCGACGGGGAGCACTCTGGATGATCTTGGCGGCTGCGCCTTCATGGCTGACATCTTAAGCGCGCGGCATGAAACACTGGAGCCAAGGATTTTTTTATCGTGAGCAACGACAGCTATAAAATCGGTAAAACGCTGTCTGAACAGCGAGACCTCGATATAGTGGACGCGCTTGAGGCGGGCTATCTCGCCACCATCACAGCCATGGATGTGTTCGAGGAAACAGAGAATGGGTGAAACCGGGCCTTTGCGCGTGGGCATCGGCGGCCCGGTCGGCTCAGGCAAGACCACACTGACAGCGTCGCTGTGCCTAGCCTTGCGTGACCACTACTCCATCGGTGTCGTCACCAATGACATCTACACCAAGGAAGACGCTGACGCTCTAGTGCGCATGCAAGCCCTCACCTCAGACCGTATCATAGGCGTGGAAACAGGCGGGTGCCCGCACACCGCTATCCGCGAGGACGCATCCATCAATCTGCGGGCAATTGAAAGGCTAACGGCGCGGCATCCTGATCTTGATGTCATCTTGATTGAATCAGGTGGCGACAACCTCGCTGCAACCTTCTCGCCGGATCTTGCCGATCTTTCGCTCTACGTGATCTCAGTTTGCCAAGGCGAGGACATCCCCCGCAAGGGCGGCCCAGCGATCACGCGTTCAGACATGCTTGTCATCAACAAGGCCGATCTCGCTCCTCATGTGGGCGCGGATCTGACGCGCATGGAAGCAGACGCGGAACAGACCCGTCGTGGACGCCCGTTTGTGTTCTCCGATCTTAAATCTGGTGATGGGGTGGATACCATAGCCACCTTTTTGAAAGACACTGGAGGTCTTTCTGCCTGATTGACGTGCTTTGTGCTGTGGGTTGATGCAGTTGCGGTGCCGGATGGCTGTTGTTGGGTATCTTCGGGCGGATGAAGGCGCACTGAGTGCATTATTGTGTCACGTACTGCCCAGGATTTGCTCACGCCGGTGAGAGCATGGGGCTCACAAACCTGCGCTGGAGGCGTTGGCGGGATAAAAAAAGCCCT
>JBCCLK010000013.1:0-56817 GCA_039026935.1 Pseudomonadota bacterium | reverse complement strand
CTCCAAGAGTGTGTCGTCAGACCAGGCGTTCGGTTCGTCAAGGAACCGATCCATCTTGGCTCTGAGCGTTTGCGCCTCTTCGAGGAGCCCGGTTGGCGTACGCACGATGAAACGCACGTCGCGAATGCCCAAGACGTCCGCGGGACGTTCCACGTCAAAAACGAGGTTCTCGATCTCACCGTAGAGGGCATCTTTGAGCGTGACGGCGCGGATCATCCGGTCATTGGCCGAGAAGAACGCGCGCACCACCTGCCCATCGGCGGAAAAGCTCGTGCGGATCAGAGGCAGATCGGCCTGATCGGGCGACAGGATGATGAATCGCCGGTTGATCCCTTCCGGGTCAAGATAGGCAGCGTTCTGCATCTCCAGCGCCACCTCGTAGGAGTAGCCCGAAGCATCGATGTAAAAGTCGGTAAGCTGCGTTGGAGGTAGGCCAAAGGCGGTCAGCGCCGCGTTGTAGCGCTCCACCAGATGGGCGTGATCAACGTGCAAGAGCCCGCCAAAACGCAAGCCTTCTTCAATGAGGCGCTGCAATTACGATTCCCCCAACCTTGCAGAGGCTTTCTGGCGCACGCGATGGTCACGGATGAGCGCCTCGATCGCCGCCTCGTCGGACTTGTCGGAGTAGCGGAACTCGGAATCGGCGTAGCGGTTGATCTCCTGCAGGATCGTCTCCAGCGTGATCGGCTTTTGCAGATCGGAGATCATGGCGAGCTTGTCATCATACCCCTTGGTGAGAAACGCGTCCGGCGTCTCAAACCACGCGTCTGGCAGCTCCACATCCATCGCGCGATACTTGATACCGTCTGTGATGTTCTTGATGGCGCGACCCGTAAAACGTGGCTCCGCCTCTTTGATCGCGTGCAGATAAAGCCCGACATCGCGGATGGTCGTCGGTGCGTCGTGCTCCTTGGAGAAATCCTCCCAGACCTTCACCAACCCATCTTCTTGCGGGCGGTCGTGCTGGGCGTAGCTCTTGGCGACGGCCTGCTTCAGCGCCTGATCAGTGAAGAACGCTTCTTGCCCCAGCGGCACATCATGTTTGGAACCTAGAAGCAGATGGAAAATGTCGACGTAATCATTCTCGGTCTGCGGCCCGTCCACAAGCCAACGCGCCCCTGCCCGCTGGCGCAGCGCATCGTCCACCTTCTCCGGATAGTTGGAGAACATGCCGAATGAGGCGTTGCCGCGCACCACAGTTCCCGCGCCGGAGAACGCGCCCATCAGAACGCCGGTCACTTCCTGCTGCCCCGACGATGATTGCCGGTCGTCGCGCTTGCCCGCCACCTGATCGATATCGTCGATCGTGCCGAAGCCGATGGCGGTAGGGTCCAGAACCCGGTCAATGAAGGCGCGGGCGTTTTGGCCTGACTTCCCCTGATACTCCGAGATCTGCGAGATCCCGAAATTCTCATAGACGAACGGGTAGCCGACGATATCACAGTATTCTTTGACGAGCCCTGCCGTCATCTGGATGAGCGTTGTTTTGCCCGTCCCTGGGAAACCGTCTCCGATGAAGGTGAAGAGGAAACCGCCTAGCTCCACGAATGGGTTCTTCTGGCGCTCGAAATCATAAGCGACCAGCATCCTGGCGAGCTTGATGGCTTGCGCCTTGGCGATGTGGTTGCCGACAACTTCATTCGGTTGTTTGAACTGCATGACGAGCGGCGCGCGGCCTTTGGTAGAGGCGGAACGCTCAAAGCCACGGACATGGAAATCATCAACCTCAATGGCGTAGGTGCGCGCCATAAAGGCCGCCATATTGTCGGCCATGATCCGGTGCGCATCGCTCTCCACCCGGTCGATCACGTCCGCCAACACGCGGGCAATGCGGGGGCCGAGATCGTCTTCATCGACGGCCTTGCGAGCAGCCTTTGCTATCTCAGACACCACAAAGGAGAGCGCGTCATTCGCCGTATCGTAGCTCGGTTCGCCCAAAGCTTCCGGTTCACCGGCGGGCATGTCGCCAAGCCCATGCAACATATGCGAGGCGGCAACAAAGGTCGCGACCAACGCCCGTGCTCGGACCAGCGCGCGGAACTCTGCCTCGTCAGCAGCAGACAGGCCGGACGTGCGCTTCTTGTTGCCAAGGTCGAGATAGCCGAGAGGTTCGATGAAAAACTCTGAGACCGTCATGCCCACCGCCAGCGCGCGGCGCAGCGCAACCAAGATGCCGTGCTCACGGGTGGAGAGTAGCGGGTCATCCCCACCTGACTTGCGTAGCGCGGCTTCGAGATTGGCGCGCACTTTGCGTGTCGGCGCGGCAGCACCTGCAATGGGCGAGACAAAGCGCGTGCGCCCCAGCTGCTCCGGTAGGCGGGGCAGCGCCTCTTCCACTTCCGCCGTTTCCATCAAACCGAGAGCGGCGGGATAGGCCTCTTTGATGCGCGCTTCGGGAATGCGCACCGAACTTGCGTCCATCATCTAGATGTCCTCGAAAAGTTTGCCGTCAGGCGAGAGCGAATGGATACGCATCCCACGGGTCAGCGTTTCGACCGAGCCACCGACCGCCATCAGCTTCTGATGCGCCCGGTGGGGCAACAGTGCATGCCCGCGCGAAGCGCTGGCCCCACGCTCAGTGGCCAGCCCGTCTGTGGTGTCGACGGCATAGGTCTCGCTGTAGCGGGTCGGCGCGAGGAACCAGCTCTTGGTTTCCTTCGTGCCCACCGAGATCACCTCATCCACATGCCAGACGAACATCCAGGCATCCTCCACGGGCAGATCACGGAAAAGCGCGATCAGCGGCATCGGGATATCCATGAAAATCGGCGAGTAGAACGGCCCGAGAGTCCAGCGCTTCAAGCGTTTCAACGCGATATCGTCGAACGCATCATCAAACTCGATGGCTGCGGCGAGCGGCGTAAACCCGGAGCCGGAGAACTTACGCGCCAGCGCTTGCATTTCAGTGTGCGGAAAGGCGCGAGACTGCCGATACTCAACCCAGGCTTGGGTGAAGATCGGGCGGTTTGTGCCGCCGTCCCAGTGGTCCCAAGACATGGCTTTGAGGCGGCCATCATCGCGTGGGGAGAGCGAACGTCCCTCCGGCCAAAAGACCGGTAGCGCCCCGCGCACCGCTTCATGATAGATCGCGCGTCCTATCTCTTGCAGCTGAAGCGGACGCGGCACGCGTCGTCGCTCCATCATCTCATCAAGCAGCTTCTCTTTGAGAGCCTTGGAACTCTCCTCCGGCTCGGCACGCTTTGCGACATCGCGCGATAGCGCAATAGTGTCAGCCAAGATCGGCAGGCCGCTATCGTTGCGATCGACGCGCACCGCAAGCCCGCCCGCGTCGCGCTTGTCAAGCAAATCGAACGACGCATCGAGCCGGGCCGCGACATCGACCAGGACGTCATCGGACGACTGCAACAGCCCGGCAACAACACGCTTAAGCGTTTGAAAATAGACGCGGCGGACGTCGATCAAGCCTGAGGAAGGGGGAACAGACATCAGTCTTTAATGAAAACGTCGAGCAACCGCCTACTCGACATACTTGCCGGTTTCGACCTGCTTCACGATCTTCCCGAAGCGACGCGCAAACTCCGCATTTGCGTGATCGGCCTTCTGGCGGATGTCAGCGGTGCGTTTCATGTAGATTTCATGCGCTTCCATCATGGAGACGATGCGGTTCTCTGAGGAAATGCCGATTTGCGTGATCATCGCTTCGGCCTGCGCATCCGTTTCACGGCCCACATCATCAATTCGGTGGCCGATATTCTGCTGCGCTGAGGTACGCAGCGATTCCACCAGCGCGTCGTACATGATGGTGCGCTGCTCGGTGTCGATGGTAAGCTTGGAGATCAGCGTTTGCTGCGCGGCCTTCTGCTTGGCGAGGCTCTCCACATAGTTGGCATAGATCGAGCCATAGCGTTCAAAGCTCTGCTGGGTGGCAACAAGCTCCTGCTTTTTTGCCGTCGCCTCATTGTAAGCATTGGCAAGCTGCGCCCGCTCCGCCTGCAGGGCTTTAAGCTCCTCACCCGTGGCGTCAGCGATCTTCGCGTCTAGCGCAGAGATTTGCGGCGCGACTTCATCAAGCTCGGTATCGGTCTCTTCGATCTGACGTGCTGTGGTCTGTGCCCGCTCCAAAACATCGGCCTGCGCGGTTTTGGATTTATCGAGCCGGTCGTCGACCACGGCAAGCTGCTCTTCCAAGAGCCCGCGAATAACTTCGGACTTCTCAATCAGCGTGTTGAGGTTGGAGCGGATGTCAGCATTGCGAATGCGGGAGGTTTTCATCTCCTCAGCGCGGCGTTTGGAGAAGATCGCGGTGAGCTTCTCGCCGAAGGTGGATTCACTCATCGACTGGAACTCGGAGCCGAAGCTCTTGGTGATCTCGTCAAGACCGTAGACAAGCGAGGCGATATTGCCCTGCAGCTTGTCTTCATTTTCTAGGACAGCCGTGAAGTCATCATCAGAGATGTCCACATCGACCGACTGCATCTGGCTGTCACCGAGGACTGCACCCAAACGCTCGTCGATCTTCGCTTGGGTGGAGTTGATCGTCTCGACCTGGGTCCGCGTCTCGACGATACCGCGTTCTAACTCTTCAAACTTTGCTCGCGCCATGCCGGCCCCCTTCTCCTGTCTGTCACTCTTGCCTATAGGACGGGCCTACAGCGCGACGCTTATGTGGTGACGATCTTGCTATTTTCACCACGCTCCAAGGGACTTAAGACGAAAGTTACGCACCAAGAAAGTCAGCAGAAGCGCGACATCCGGGAGACCTTCCATGAGCCATATCCTTGCCATTGATCAGGGCACGACGTCTGCCCGGGCGATTGTCTACGACACGAGTCTCAAGCCACTCGCCGCCGCGCAAGAAGAGCTACCGCAGATCTACCCGGCTGACGGATGGGTGGAGCATGATGCGGAGATCATCTGGAAGTTGGTGCAATCCACAGTCAAAGGTGCGCTTTCAAAGGCCGGGATAACACCGTCAGATGTGGCCGCCATCGGTATCACCAACCAGCGCGAGACAGTGGTTCTCTGGGACAAGGCAACCGGCAAGACCATCGGTAATGCCATTGTATGGCAGGATCGCAGGACGGCCGGCCGCTGCCAAGAGCTCAAAAAAAGCGGCCATGAGGGCATGGTTCAAGAGAAGACCGGCCTTCTGCTCGACCCCTACTTCTCGGGCTCCAAGCTTGGCTGGATGCTGGAACAAGACGATGGCGTGCGCCGTCGCTCTGAGAATGGCGATGTTCTGTTCGGCACCATCGATAGCTTCCTCATCTGGCGTCTGACCGGGGGCCAACGCCACGTGACCGACGCAACCAACGCCTGCCGCACGCTCCTGTTCGATCTGGGCGAGCAGGACTGGTCGGACGATCTGTTGAAGCTGTTTGGCGTGCCCCGCGCCATGCTGCCAGAGGTCCTCGACTGTGCCGCTGACTTCGGTGTAACAGACGCGAGCGTTTTTGGGGCTGCTGTTCCCATTCTAGGCTGCGCGGGCGATCAACATGCCGCCACCATCGGTCAGGCCTGCTTTGAACCCGGCATGGTGAAAGCGACCTATGGCACTGGGCTTTTCGCCCTCCTCAACACGGGGGAAGAGCGCGTGCCCTCCCGAAACCGGCTTTTGACAACGCTCAGCTATCGGCTGGATGGCAAGCCGACGTTCGCGCTGGAAGGCTCTGTGTTTATCGCCGGGGCGGCAGTGCAATGGTTGCGCGACGGTATGCAGATGATCGAAAGCGCGCCTGATATCAACAATCTGGCGGCCAAAGGGCGGCGCGGCGGCGTGACGCTCGTGCCCGCTTTTGTAGGCCTCGGCGCTCCCTACTGGGACCCGGACGCGCGCGGCGCCATGTTCGGCCTCACCCGCGACACAGGGCCGGAAGACTTGGCGCTTGCGGTCCTAGAGAGTGTCGGCTTCCAGACACATGATTTGTTGGACGCGATGGGTCGCGATTGGCAGAAAGGCGACGGAGGCGAGCGGTCCGTGCTCCGGGTCGATGGCGGTATGGCGCATTCGGACCTCACACTGCAGCTTCTTTCCGATCTTCTAGATGCAGAGGTTCAGCGCCCGGATGATCTGGAAACGACCGTGAAAGGCGCGGCCTATCTTGCTGGTCTGAAGGCGGGCTTGGTGCCGGATCTTCCGAGTTTCTCCGCCAGCTGGACGAAAGACGCCACCTTCACACCCCACATCGAAGCTGAAACACGCGAGGCACATTTGGCGCGCTGGAAAGATGCCATCGAGCGGACACTGTCCAAAAGGTGAGTTAACTAGCGGACAAATCGCAGTGTTGAAACCACCTGCCACGTGGCCCGGTCGACTTCGACCAGCGCAGCGCCGGTCTCGCCCTCAACAGCGACAAACACCGATGTTCCATCGAGTGTGACGGAGCCAATGCTCGCCGGTCCAACTTCGGCAAACACTGCCCGCCGGATCTCCTCAGCGGTGAGATTATCCGGATAAGCCTGTTCCGGCGTGGCAGTGAGCGAGCGATAGAGGATCACGCCGAGCACCACGAAAACGCCAGTAAACATGATCAAGGACGAAATGATCGACAAACGCCGCATCTTTTTGGCAACCCGCTCCAGGCGCGGATCGAGCGCATCTTCCCCATCAAGGTGCGGGTCATGCGGGCTTGGATGGTCCATGCGGGTGCTCGTGAAGGTGCGTGATGTCTGATAGCGATGAAGACGCTGTGGTGAGCCTTCAAGCATCGCCAGAGGATCGGGGCAAGCGGCTCGATGCGTTCCTTGCATCGGCTGCCACGGCTAGCGACCTTTCACGCAGCCGGATCACCGCCCTCATCAAGGACGGCCACTGCGTGGTGGATGGGGCAGCTTTCAGCAATCCAGCGCTGAAATTGAAGGGGGCCGAGAGCGTCCAGCTGACGGTGCCCGAAGCGCTTGATCCCGACCCACAACCCGAAGCGATCCCGCTTGAGGTCCTGTTTGAAGATGACGATCTCATCGTGATCAACAAACCGGCTGGCCTTGTCGTTCATCCCGGCGCGGGCAATCCGCACGGCACGCTTGTCAACGCGCTGCTCCATCATTGCGGAGACAGCCTATCGGGTGTTGGCGGCGTGAAGCGTCCAGGCCTTGTCCACCGGCTCGATAAAAACACCGCTGGCGTGATGGTCGTGGCGAAGACTGATGCAGCCCACCAGCACCTCTCAGCCCAATTTGCTGACCATGGGCGCACCAACGATCTGGAACGCGCTTACACCGCCTTCGTGTGGGGCAAGCCGAAAAAGCAGTTCACCATCGACGCCCCCATCGGGCGTGACCGCGCCAATCGCTTGAAAATGGCTGTCTCGAAACGGCCAGACGCCCGCGAAGCGATGACCCATGTGGAGCGGCTAGCCTCCTACGGCCCCGAAGAGAGCCCGGCCATCTCAAAGATCGAATGCCGATTGGAAACGGGTCGCACCCACCAAATTCGAGTGCACTTGGCCTCTATTGGACACGGCGTTGTGGGAGATCCGGACTATGGGCGCGATGGCCGAACACGGGCAAACCGGCTTTCACAGGCCGCGAAAGAGGCCGTCTTGGAGCATCCCTACCAAGCACTGCAGGCGCATATGCTGCAATTTACGCACCCCAAAACGAGTGAAACGTTGCGCTTCGAGATGGAATTAACATTGTGTTTACAAGCACTTGAAGCTGCTCTTGAGGCCACGTGAACAAACCTTAATGGTTTGCCTCTCGGATTTGCCACTTTCCGTTCCTATATCCACCTTAACCAAATGCGGCTGCTTTTGAGAGAGCCGCGCTCTCCTGCCAGTGAGTTTCATAGCCCGTTATGGGTTTGGACCTCTTGATGGAGGAGATTGAGAAGGGAGTGTGCATTACAGATGGCACAATCAGTATCGACACTGCCGTCCATTGATGGCGGCCTATCAAGTTATTTGAGCGAAATCCGCAAGTTCCCCATGCTAGAGCCAAATGAAGAGTTCATGCTGGCCAAGCGCTTCGCCGAACATAGCGATGCGAGCGCTGCGCATAAACTCGTCACCAGTCATTTGCGCCTTGTGGCCAAGATTGCCATGGGCTATCGCGGCTATGGCCTTCCCATTGGGGAAGTTGTCTCCGAGGGCAATGTCGGCCTCATGCAGGCGGTCAAACGGTTCGACCCAGACAAGGGCTTCCGTCTGGCGACCTATGCTATGTGGTGGATCAAAGCCTCGATCCAGGAGTACATCCTGCGCTCTTGGAGCCTTGTCAAAATGGGCACAACCGCCAACCAGAAGCGGTTGTTCTTCAACCTTCGCAAGGTGAAGGGTCGGATCTCTGCGCTCGAAGAGGGTGATCTAAAGCCAGATCAAGTGACGGAGATCGCCAAACGGCTGAACGTCTCTGAGGATGAAGTGGTGTCAATGAACCGTCGTTTGGGCGGTGATACCTCGCTCAACGCTACAGTTCGCCAGGATTCAGAGAGCCTGGAATGGCAAGACTGGCTGGTTGATGAGTCCGACAGCCAGGAAGTCATGCTGATGGACATGGAAGAGCGCGATAACCGTCGTTCCATGCTGACCGAAGCGCTTGACGTCCTCAACGACCGTGAGAAGCGCATCTTTCAGGCACGGCGCCTGTCCGATGACCCGCTAACGCTGGAAGAGCTAAGCCAAGAGTTTAGCGTAAGCCGCGAGCGCATCCGGCAGATTGAAGTGCGTGCGTTCGAAAAGGTGCAAGAAGCGGTTGTGGCCGCTTCAAGCGCCATGGAAGCCGGCGCAACCCTGTCGATCGAAGGCGCGCGAGCCTAAGAGCGTCTTAGTAAGAAGAAGCCCGCCTTGCGACTTCCAAGGCGGGCTTTGTGTTTGTTTTGCATAGCCACTTAAGACGTCAGTTGGACCAGGCGTTGAGCGCCTCAGCGAACACAGCTTCACCGTCCGCGCCCTTTTCAAACGTAATGATCGCTCGACGGTTGTCGTCGTACAGGATTGGCAAGTCAAACCAAATGCCGTTGCGCAAAAGTGGAACATTGACCGCTTGATCAGCCTCACCGGCCGACAGCGCTTGCCAGAACACGCCTTCACCCAGATCAACGATGGCTCCGCGTAACGGGTCACCTCCTGCCTGCTCCTGCGGCTTCACAACAACACCAACCAGCTCGGCGATTGAGTCGCTAGGAAAGGCTTCTGAGAGGGCGAAGCTGAATTCCAGCAAATGGGTTGCGGGCAGCTGAGTATCGAGATTCTCGCTGATACGCAGTGAAATGTTGATGCCACGATCTGGAATCTCGATCGTGCCGACGATCACAGGGCTATCGGCAGCCTCGTCCAGCCGCCAAATGGCGCGGCCGCTCGCTGTGAAGCCGTCAGCTTCCGGCGTAATGCCTTCCTCGTAAAGAATGGCGCTCTGCGCGACAGGGATGAGCGGCGCTTCCGGCTCAACGGCAGCCACCTCTTCTTCAACAGCGGCTTCTTCTTCGGGAACGATTTCAGTCGGTGTTTCCTCAACAACCGCTCCTTGATTGTCAGGAAGAAGTCGCTCATTTGACCGCGTTGGATCATCTCCAACGGTGCGCACCTCTGGTGCTTCTTCTAACTCTTCCTGGGCGCCTGTCTCAAGTGGGTCAGGTTCAGCTGTGTTCAGATACTGATCCAAGTACTGGTCCACGTACTGATCCAAAAAACCCATCTGCCAGGCAGCAAAACCACCCCCAGCCACGAGCAAGAGCACAACGATACCCAGAACAGCACCGAGAATTCCACCACGTTTTTTAGGCGCAGGAGCGGGAAGTTCAGACGGTCCATTGCCAAGGCCGTGAGTGCCAGCAGGCACCGTTGAAAAGTCACCATCACGATCCGCGACGGGTTCGGGATCGAACGAGAGCGTTTCAAAGCTTGGCTCAGGCGTAGCGCCGACTGGAGGCGGTGCGAACGAGCCCTGAGCCGCTTCGACGCTGGGCATGGGAGGTGGCGGCGTCGGAGCGGGCGGCACACGGGCGGGTGGCACCGCAGGTGGAGGTGTAGGGGCGGGCGGAGGCACAGGCGGCACGGGAGCCGCTGGTACAGGAGCGGGTGGCACCGCAGGTGGAGGTGGAGGAGCGGGCGGTACATGGGCGGGTGGCACCGCAGGTGGCAATGTAGGGGCGGGAGCCGCTGGTATAGGAGCGGGCGTCGCTTTTGGTTCAACAGCAGGCTCAACGGATGAGGGCGTTGCTACGGCAGGCGTCATTTCACCCACGGGCGCAGGCGGAGCGATCGTCTGAGGCAAGGTAGCCGACGGCATTGACGCTGGAGGAACGTTCGGTGCTGCATCCAGCTTGGGCTCTGCAGCGGCAGGCACATCCGGCTCCGTTGGTGCTGTCGGTGCCGCAGTCGTTTCGGATACCGAAGGGGTTCCATGTTCTGCTTGTGCCGCGTCGCTCACATAACCTGCGTTCGCAACGATATCCGCCTCGACCTTGCGAATGGCGGATTCCAAAGCCAGGCGTTGACGGGAGATATCTTCAGGCGCGAGCGGTGGATCAAAATTTGTCAGCTGCTTAATAAGCGCCTGGCGTGCACGCTCGTAGATTTTGCGGCGCTCATCGCCGGGCGCGCCGGGCCTAGAAGCCAGCGCCTTGCGTAAGATTGCATCAAAATCCGCCATAATCGTACCACTTGTACAAATGCAGCGTGGAAGGCTGCTTGAGCTTTTTAGATAAGGGCTGGACACGGTTTGCCCAACCCCTTTGCTGAACCGTTACTACACTGATGAAGAGCAGCCAGACTGGGTTGGGCCCGACAGCACCCCGCCAATCGTCCCGTCCGTCACAGTGCCGATCCACGATCAAAGAGTAAATTAGCTTTTACCGTTAAAGTGTTTGTTAATCCTTAAACGGGTCGTGGACCAGAATTGTGTCGTCGCGTTCGGGGCTGGTTGAGAGAAGGGCGACAGGAGCCCCGATCAACTCCTCCACATAACGCACATATTTCACCGCTTGGGCGGGTAGATCAGACCAGCTTCGCGCGCCAGCCGTCGTCTCTTGCCAGCCTTGCATCGTTGTGTAAATCGGTTTGGCGCGCGCCTGCTGACCTTGGCTGGCCGGTAGATAGTGAATGGTCTGTCCATCCAACTCGTAACCGGTACAGATTTGCAGCTCGTCCATACCATCGAGCACGTCGAGCTTGGTCAAAGCTATGCCCGTGATCCCAGAGGTCTTCACCGTTTGGCGGACAAGCACAGCATCGAACCAGCCGCAGCGCCGCTTGCGGCCTGTGACCACGCCGAACTCATGACCCTTTTGGCCCAGATGCTCACCAGTGTCATTGAGCTGTTCGGTGGGGAACGGGCCTTCGCCCACCCGCGTCGTATAGGCCTTGGTGATGCCGAGCACATAATCGAGTGCAGCAGGCCCAATGCCTGACCCCGTCGCCGCTTGGCCCGCGATTGTGTTGGAGGAGGTCACGAAGGGGTAGGTGCCGTGATCAATATCCAAGAGCGCCCCTTGCGCCCCTTCAAAAAGGATACGCGAACCTTTGGAGCGATGCTGATCAAGCACCTCCCACACTCGGGCAACATAGGGAGTGACCGCGTCCGCCACATCCATCAACTCATCATAAAGGCTTTGCGCATCGATCTCTGGCGCTTCAAGGCCACGCCGGAGGGCGTTGTGGTGCGCCAAAAGCCTGTCGATCTTGGCGGGCAGCGTGATGGGGTTGGCAAGATCCATCATCCGGATTGCGCGGCGACCAACTTTGTCCTCATACGCCGGGCCGATACCTCGCCCCGTGGTGCCGATCTTCGTCCCGGTCTGCACAGCTGCGCTCTCACGCATTTCATCGAGCGTCTTGTGGATGGACAGGATCAGCGTTGCATTATCTGCAATGCGCAGGCGTTCTGGTGTGATCTCAACGCCTTGGTCACGCAGCGTGGCGATCTCTTTGACGAGATGATGGGGGTCCACAACGACGCCGTTGCCAATGACGGACAACGTGCGTTCGCGGACGATTCCTGAGGGGAGGAGCGACAGCTTATAGACCTTGTCACCGACGACCAGCGTGTGGCCGGCATTGTGGCCACCTTGGAAGCGCACCACCACATCGGCGCGCTCAGACAACCAGTCGACAATCTTACCCTTGCCTTCGTCGCCCCATTGCGAACCGACGACCACGACATTTGCCATAGCGAAACTCAACCCCCGGCATAAAAAGGCCCCGCATGGCGAACTGTGAGGTTCGTGCACCGGGGCGTGCGCGGCTCCATAGCACATTCGGCAGAGATTCCACCCCCTGCAGGACGGTAGCACCTCGATCTATCCACATAGACGGCAACACGGCTCGTGCGATGGCTTGCGAAGGACAGGCGAAAAGTGTTGGTGCGGACCATGAACTTGTTCAACCGCCCTTACATTCTCTTGACGCTGACCAGCCTGTTCTGGGCGGGCAATACCATAGCGGGTAAACTTGCTTCGGGGGTGATCCCGCCGTTCACGCTCACCTTTGTTCGCTGGCTGGTAGTGGCCATCATCGCTTACGTGATCGCGCGTCCGTTCATCGAGGAAAACAGGGAGACGGTGAAGCGGCACTGGCCGATTCTGTTTCTGATGGGCTGCTTAGGGTTCACGCTGTTCAACACGGCGCTCTACACCGCGCTCACCTATACATCCGCGCTCAACGTTGCGATTGAACAGTCTGCTTTTCCTGCCGTGATCATGTTCATGATGTTCCTGTTCTACCGCGAACGTATCACGCCCGTGCAGGGCCTGGGCGTGTTGATTGCCAGCGCGGGCGTCGTCTTCACCGCCGCGCAAGGATCGCTCGACCGCCTAATCGCCCTGCAGTTCGGGCGCGGTGACATCATCATGATCATAGGCGTGATCGTGTTCTCGGGTTATTCGATCCTCCTGCGCAAGAAGCCTGCGCTGCCCTGGCAGCTTTTCATGCTGGCGCTGGCTGTCGGTGCAACCATCTCGGCGGCCCCACTTCTTGTGATCGACATCGCAGCAGAGCGCTATCCACTCGCCGATTGGCGGGTGATCGGCCTCCTTGCCTATGTGGTCATCTTCCCAAGCTTTGTGAGCCAGGTGTTTTGGATTCGCGGTGTGGAGCTGATCGGCGCTGGAAGGGCTAGCCTCTTCATCAATCTCATCCCGGTTTTTGGAACATTGCTCGCCGTTGTCATCTTAGGTGAGACGTTTGAGACTTATCACGCGGTCGGCCTTGTCTGTGTGGTGGGCGGTATTTTCCTTGCCGAGTGGGCAGGACGTCAGCGGGCTCAAGCAGCCATGAGCGAGGGCTCATAGCGCCGTGGCGAAGCTCTACTTCCACTACTCCACGATGAACGCTGGCAAATCGACCATGCTGTTGCAGGCGGCTTACAACTATGAGGAGCGTGGCATGGACACGCTCCTCCTCACCGCCAATTTGGATGATCGGGCCAGCAAGGGCGTTGTTGGCTCGCGCATCGGCATCGACGCGCCAGCAGAAACCTACAATCACGACACCGATCTCTATGCATTCATGGTCCGTCACCTCGCCGAGCTATCGGGGGAAGGCAAGGAAAAGCCAGCCTGCATTCTGATCGACGAGGCGCAGTTCCTCAGCGAAGATCAGGTCTGGCAGCTCGCTAAAATCGTTGACAGCATCGGCATTCCGGTGATGGCCTATGGTCTGCGCGTTGATTTTGCAGGCGAGCTCTTTCCAGGCTCCAAGACCTTGCTTGCCATCGCCGATGAATTGCGTGAAGTGCGCACGATCTGTTGGTGCGGATCGAAAGCGACGATGGTTGTCCGTGTGGGAGAGAACGGGAAGGCCGTCACCGGCGGTGCGCAAGTGGAGATTGGCGGGAACGACCGCTACGTCTCGCTGTGCCGTAAGCACTGGTGCGAAGCCATGCGTGAAGCCAAGGGCGAGCCGATTTTCCCCATCGATCCCATCCACGGCCGCCACCGGCGGAAGGGATGAGATGGCAACGCTCACGCCTGCGAACAAGCGCAAGTCTCCTTTCGGGTGGTGGCTACGCTTTGGATAGCGCACATGAGGGGCATCTACCCTCAAACAACCGATCATCAACATGATAGCCTGACTATGACAGCCGCACTATGACCGTCACTGACCAGAAGACCATGTCCACGCTCGCCTGGGCGCTTTTGCTGTTCTTGGCGTTCATCTGGGGCGGATCGTTCGTCCTCGCGAAAATCGCCGTCGCCGAAATTCCGCCTTTCACGCTTGTTCTTTTGCGGGTGAGCCTCGCCGCCGCCACCTTGTGGATCGTCTGTCTGGCGACGGGTGTTGCGATGCCGCGCAGCCTAGCGGCTTGGCGCAACTACCTGGTGATGGGACTCTTGAACAACGTTGTCGCCTTCTCGTTGATCTTCACTGGACAGCTGGAAATCGGCGCGTCCCTCGCCTCCATCCTCAACGCTTCCACACCGTTCTTCACCGTCCTGATCGCGGGCGTTCTGCTCGCCGATGAGCGTTTTAGCACGAAGAGAATCACTGGCATCGCCATTGGTTTTTCCGGGGTCGTGTTGATCATCGGGCCGCGTAATCTTCTCGGGCTCGGCGATCATCTTCTCTCAGAGATGATGCTAATCGGCGCGGCGATTTCCTATGCGTTTGCCAGCGTCTGGGGCCGCCGCTTTGCGGGTGAGAACCCGATGGCCACCGCCACAGGTCAACTGACCATGTCCACAATGATGATGATTCCCATCGCGGCCTTTGTCGACCAACCTTGGGATTTGCCCATGCCGTCTCTTGGCGTTGTTGGGTCGGTTGTGGCGCTTGCCGTCGTCTGTACCGCGTTTGCGTACGTGCTGTTCTTCCGCATCTTGAAGATGGCCGGCGCGACCAACGTATCACTCGTCACAATGCTAGTGCCCGTCTCCGCCACCCTCATCGCTGTGCCGATGCTTGGCGAGCGGTTGGAATTGCTCACCGTCGCTGGATTCGCAGTGATCGCGGTTGGTCTCATGGTTCTCGACGGACGGCCCATAAGGGCCATCCGCCAGAGACTTGTGAGGGCTTGAGGGAGCCCGGCGCTTTTTAGAAGTTCAACTTCTTCGCCTGCACGACACCTTCCAGTGCGCCGATTTTGGCCAACACGTCGTCGCTCACGGGTTCATCGACTTGCACAAGCGCGATGGCGTCATCGCCCTTGGCTGCACGACCCAGATTGAACGTGGCAATGTTGATACCAGCCTCGCCCAAAAGCGTACCCAGACGACCAATAAACCCAGGCTTATCGTTGTTGGTGACATAGAGCATGTGCTCGGTGAACTCGCCTTCCATATCGATGCCTTTGATCTGGATGAGACGCGGCTTACCGTCTGCAAACACGGTCCCTGCCACAGAACGATCCTGGCGCTCGGTCTTCACGGTAAGGCGCATGTAGGTCTCATACGCCCCTTCCTGGCCGCGCTTGGTTTCTTCCAGCGCAATGCCCCGTTCCTTCGCCATGGCAGGCGCGGAAACGACGTTGACGGTCGAGAGCAACGGACGGAGCACGCCAGCTAAAGCAGCTGAAGAAAGCGCCTGCGTGTTCAGCTCAGCAATATCCCCGGCATATTCAATGGTGATGCCCTCAATGGCGGTCTCGGTAAGCTGACCAGCGAACGAGCCGATGAGCTCGGCAAGCTTCACAAACGGCGCAAGACGCGGCGCTTCTTCTGCCGAAATCGACGGAGAATTGAGCGCGTTGGTGACCGCCCCGGTGGTGAGATAATCGGCCATCTGCTCGGCGACCTGAAGCGCAACATTCTCCTGCGCTTCCGTGGTGGCAGCACCTAAGTGCGGCGTGCAGATGAGGTTGGGGGCACCGAACAGAACGTTCTCGGTGGCGGGCTCCTCTGCGAACACGTCCATCGCCGCTCCAGCCACATGGCCGCTATCCAGCGCGGCGCGCAGTGCAGCCTCATCAACGAGGCCGCCGCGAGCGCAGTTGATGATGCGTACGCCTTTTTTCATCGTGTTGATGGCATCGGCGGACAGAATGTTGGCCGTCTTTTCGGTCTTCGGCACGTGCAGCGTGATGAAATCAGCGCGGGCGAAAAGCGTATCGAGATCGGCTTTTTCCACACCCAGTTCTACGGCGCGTTCTTCGGTGAGGAACGGATCGTAAGCCACCACTTTCATGCGAAGGCCAATCGCACGATCGGCGACGATGGAGCCGATGTTACCGCACCCGATCAGGCCAAGCGTCTTGCCAGTGACTTCAACGCCCATGAACTTGGACTTTTCCCACTTGCCGGCCTGTGTGGAGGCATCCGCGGCGGGGATCTGGCGGGCGCAGGCGAGCATCATGGAAATGGCATGCTCAGCTGTCGTGATGGAGTTACCGAACGGCGTGTTCATCACGATGATACCGCGTGATGTGGCCGCTGGGATATCGACATTGTCCACGCCGATACCCGCACGACCGATGACTTTCAAGTTGTCAGCGGCGGCGATCAACTTGTCTGTCGCTTTGGTGGCAGATCGAATCGCGAGACCGTCATAGTCACCGATCATGGACAGGAGCTTTTCCTTGTCCTTGCCCAGACCCGGCTCGAAGGTAACCTCACAACCACGGGATTTGAAAATGTCGACCGCCGTTGGAGAAAGGCTGTCGGAAATGAGAACGCGAGGAGCCATCAGAGGGCACTCCTAGATATCAATAACGATGGGGAAATTGGTCGCCAGATAGGAAACCAAAGCACGGTTGGGCAGCGCGTTACACGCCGACCAGAGAAAATGGAAACACTGTTGGGCGGCGCACTTCGCGCAGACCAGAGAAAATAGAAACACGGTTGGGCGGCGCATTTCGCGCAGACCAGAGGAGAGGAGATATAGATGGCGATCAGGCGGCAGCCTGGAGCGAGGCTTTCTCGGAAACAAATGCCCAATCGAGCCAAGGCATAAGCGCTGCAACGTCAGATGCCTCGACCGTCGCGCCGCACCAGATGCGAAGACCCGCAGGGGCATCGCGGTAACCAGCAATGTCGAGAGCAACGCCTTCAGCTTCCAGCCGCTTGGCAATTGCTTTCGCAAAGGCCGTCTGCGCACTGGCATCCATCGCTGCAACATCAGGATCGATGATCTTCAAGCACACTGACGTGTTGGAACGGGTCTCAGGAACCTCGGCGAGATAGTCGATCCAAAGCGTCGCCTGCACAAAGTGATCGATCGCGGCGGCATTTGCATCTGCCCGCGCGATGAGGCCCTTGAGGCCACCCAAGCCCTCCGCCCAGTTGAGAGCGTCGAGATAGTCTTCCACACACAACATGGAGGGCGTGTTGATTGTGTCGCCTTTGAAGACGCCCTCGATCAATCTGCCACTTTTGGTCAGACGGAAAATCTTGGGCAGGGGCCACGCCGGTGTGTAGGTTTCAAGCCGTTCAACCGCGCGCGGGCTGAGGATGAGAACGCCGTGCGCCGCCTCCCCGCCCAGCACTTTCTGCCAGGAGAAGGTGACAACATCGAGCTTCTCGTAGGGCAAGTCCTGCGCAAAGGCAGCCGATGTCGCATCGCAGATAGTCAGCCCGGCGCGATCATCAGGGATCATATCGCCATGTGGCATGCGCACACCGGAGGTTGTCCCGTTCCAGGTGAAGACAACGTCGGTGTCGTAGTCGATAGCGGCCATATCCGGCAGCGTGCCGTACGGTGCTGTCACCGTGTTGGCATCCAACTTCAGCTGCTTGACGCAATCTGTCACCCAGCCAGCGCCAAAGCTTTCCCAAGCCACCATTGTGCAGGGCCGCGCGCCGAGCATGGTCCACATCGCCATTTCCACAGCGCCCGTGTCGGACGCTGGCACGATGCCGATGCGATAGTCATCTGGGACACGCAAAACGGAACGTGTCTTGTCGATCGCTTCTTTCAGCTTCGACTTACCGATGGAAGATCTGTGGGAACGCCCGAGGGCTGCATCTTGCAGGGCCTCAAGGCTCCAGCTAGGCCGTTTGGCGCACGGACCGGACGAAAAACGCGGGTTGACCGGCCGCGTGCCGGGTATTGTGGTGCTCATCATAGCTATCCTTCCAGATAGAAAGCCCCTCGTTGGGGAGGGGTGTCCCACTGGCGCAGGTACAGCCGTACAGGCTTCACGTCAACGGCTAAGATGAGCAACAGGCTAGGAGAGCCTCACCGATGCAAAAAGCCGCTGGAAGCGTCAAGCTACCAGCGGCTTTGAAAGAGTATTGCGGTAAGAGCGATTTAGTAGCTCAGCTGACCGTAGCTGTAGCTGTCGTCGTCGCCAAAACCGCTGTGGAGGCCGCCGCCAAATGGATTGAACGCGTAGCGGACCCCAAAGGTGACGTCATGGGAGTAGATATCATTAAATAGTACGGGGCTTACAACAGAGCCCCCGTCGAATGGATCGACGTCGCCAGACTCCGCGTCTCCGATGCTCAAGAAGCGATAGCCAAGATCAAGCGTGAGATGGTCATTCACCTCGAAGCCAAGCCCGGCGTAAAGGGCCCACGCTAGATCCCACTCGCCATTACTATCGGCGAAGGCCACACCAGTAGTTACTTCGTTTACATCGACCAAATCATGGATTGTAGTGTATGAAGCGCCAATACCTGCACCGATGTATGGCGAAATTTTCTCGTACTGTCCGAGATCGACGAAGGCATTGGCAAGAACGACAAACTCTGACTTGTCAGCCGAGTAATCGTTTGTTTGATCAAATGTACCGTCACCGGAGATATCGAAGCGATCAAGGCCATCAAAGGCTGTGCGCATACGATACTCGGCGCTTATGTCAGCACGAAAATACTGATTGAACTGGTAACCAACGGCGCCACCCACGAGCCCACCCGACTCAAATTCAGCATGTAGGATCTCTAATCGAGCAGGCGGATTGGCTGCCAAACGCGACGGGTCAAACTCATCCACTTCCTGGTTCGTGAAACCAACGAAGCCGCGAAGATAGAGATTGCCGCCAAACTTCTGTTCGATAACCGGTTCGAAGTAGCTAACTGGCGGCGGGCTCAAGTCGGCGGCAAGAACCGCACCCGAGACAAATGTCGAGGCGATCGTACCGATGAACAGAGATTGGGAGAGCTTACCCATCACATTACATCCTTTGTCACTGTTACGCGGTCCACGCCTCTTGAGGACGGTCCTCAAACGACTGACCAGTGCTGCGGAGTATGTTCTGGATAGGTTAAGGCAGGTTTAACCTTAAAAATTAAGGTTAAACACAATGGTTATTTCGATATTAATTAATATGAACGAATTCTTACGGCTGTATGTATTTCTGTAATACTGTGGTCAAACGGCAGGACTGAAGCTACGCAGCTCGACGCAGCGTGTCGCACAGATCATCGACAAGCGCCTCGACAAGGTCCGGGTCGTCACCTTCAGCCATCACGCGGATGAGCGGCTCGGTACCGGAGGGGCGGATCACCAACCGGCCTTGATTGCCCAAGCGGGCAGCAGCTGCTTCCACAGCTGACTGGACTGTATCGTCTTCAAGCGGGCTCGTGCCCTCGAACTTCACGTTCTTCAAAATCTGAGGCACGGGTTCGAACCGGCTGCAGACTTCCGAAACACTGCGCTCTTGACGCGCAACAACACCCAAAATCTGCAGAGCAGAAACCAGGCCATCGCCAGTGGTGGTGAAGTCAGACAAAATGATGTGGCCAGACTGCTCGCCACCCACATTGTACCCCTCATTGCGCATGCGCTCGACCACATAACGGTCGCCCACCTTGGTACGGATGAGACTGAGGCCCTGGGAATCAAGGTACCGCTCAAGTCCGAGGTTCGACATGACCGTCGCCACCACGCCTGGCTGACTAAGGCGCTGTTCGGCGTTCCAACTGTCGGCAACAACCGCCATCAGCTGATCGCCCTGCACGATGGAACCCTTCTCGTCGACCAAAACCACACGGTCCGCATCGCCATCAAGCGCGATGCCAACATCAGCGCGCAGCTCCTTCACCTTGTCGCAGAGAGCCTCAGGCTTCGTCGAACCGCAGCCGGAATTGATGTTCATGCCGTTGGGTTGGTCTCCGATGGTGATCACCTCGGCACCGAGCTCCCAGAGGACCGCAGGAGCCACTTTGTAGGCCGCGCCGTTCGCGCAATCGAGCACGATGCGCATGCCAGACAAGCTCAAATGGCGCGGCAAGGTGCGCTTGGCGAACTCGACGTAACGGGCCTGTTCACCCTCCACGCGCTTGGCCCGTCCGAGCTCGGCGGACGATGCGAGCAACATTTCCGCGGGCGCATCCATGAGCTTTTCGATCTCATGCTCCATCTCATCGGAGAGCTTGTAGCCGTCTGGACCAAAAAGCTTGATGCCATTGTCTTCATAAGAGTTGTGTGAGGCGGAGATCATCACGCCGAGATCACATCGCAACGAGCGGGTAAGCATGGCAACCGCCGGGGTCGGCATGGGCCCAACGAGATACACGTCCATACCAACCGAGGTGAACCCGGCAACCATAGCGTTCTCGATCATGTACCCAGACAGCCGGGTATCTTTGCCAATGATAACACGATGACGATGACCGCCATTGTGAAACAACTTACCGGCCGCCATACCCACTTGCATGGCGGACATCGCTGTCATGGTGCCAAAGTTTGCACGACCACGAATGCCATCGGTTCCAAAGTACCGTCTTACCATAATAGCCCAGCCCCTCGGCCCTAAAAGTACCGGGCCCAAATCTGTCGGCCCAAACCTTGCCTCGCGCTTGCAGCAACAACGATGCAGCGCAGACGTTGCTTTTACACTCTCTTTGTGAAACGCGCGGTTACCACAACCGATCACGCCTTCAAAGATCGTGACAAAGCTTTACAGATCATCAACAAAAGAGCCTCGGAGCGCATGCGCTCCGAGGCTCTTTTGTATCTGTGACGTGCGTCCGGCGCGAGCACAACACTCAAGGATGCCTAATCAGCACCCTTGAGTGTTATCTTTAGCTTGGCTGCGGCTCTAGGCCGCCCATACCCGGTTCATCACCCTTATCCTTAGGCTTGGAACCAGCGCTCGGGACAGCCGATCCGCGCGAACGCGTCGGCGTGTCATCGATATCCTCACGAACCGGCGGCTTGCCATCGAGCAACGCCTTGATTTCGTCGCCGGACAAAGTCTCGTACTCCAACAGGCCGTTGGCGATCGTGTGCAGCTGATCAATATTGTCCAGCGTGATCTTTTTGGCCGTCTGGTAACCTTGTTCAACGAAGGCTTTGACCTCTTCGTCGACCAGTTGCTGCGTCTGCTCTGACACATTCTGCGACTGAGCGACCGAATGGCCCAGGAACACTTCCTGCTGGTTCTCACCATAAAGAAGCGGACCAAGCTTATCGGACATACCAAATTGCGTTGCCATCGCTTTGGCAAGCTTGGTCGCCATCTGGATATCGCCAGAGGCGCCCGATGTGACCTTCTCATAGCCAAAGATTTCCTCTTCAGCCACACGGCCACCCATTGCCACAGCAAGGTCGGCGTAACACTTGGCGCGCGTTAGTGAGACCTGGTCCTTCTCCGGCAGGCGCATCACCATACCAAGCGCACGACCGCGCGGGATGATCGTAGCTTTGTGGATCGGGTCAGATGCGGGCATGTGAAGGGCGACAAGAGCATGGCCAGCCTCATGATAAGCGGTCAGCTTTTTCTCTTCTTCGCTCATCACCAAGGTGCGGCGCTCAGCGCCCATCATCACCTTGTCTTTGGCGTCCTCAAACTCGTTCATCGTAACGAGACGCTTGGACCTACGAGCGGCCAAAAGCGCGGCTTCATTGACAAGGTTCATGAGGTCAGCACCTGAGAACCCCGGGGTCCCACGTGCGAGTGTCTTGATATCGACGTCCGGCGCCAGCGGTACATTGCGCACATGAACTTTGAGAATCTTCTCGCGGCCCACAATATCGGGGTTCGGCACCACGATCTGGCGATCAAAGCGACCTGGGCGCAGGAGCGCTGGGTCGAGCACATCAGGGCGGTTGGTCGCCGCGATGATGATCACGCCTTCATTGGCTTCAAAACCATCCATTTCAACCAGAAGCTGGTTGAGTGTCTGCTCACGCTCATCATTGCCACCGCCAAGACCGGCGCCACGATGACGGCCGACCGCGTCGATCTCGTCGATGAAAATGATGCAAGGCGAATTTTTCTTCGCCTGCTCAAACATATCACGAACACGGCTTGCACCAACGCCGACAAACATCTCTACAAAATCGGAGCCGGAAATGGTGAAAAACGGCACATTGGCTTCACCGGCCACAGCACGTGCGGTCAGCGTTTTACCCGTTCCCGGAGGACCGACCAAAAGAACGCCGCGCGGAATACGTCCGCCCAGACGTTGGAACTTTTGCGGATCGCGCAAAAACTCAACGATTTCTTCCAAATCTTCTTTGGCTTCGTCAATGCCAGCGACGTCTTCAAACGTCACCTTACCGTGGGCTTCGGTCAAAAGCTTGGCTTTCGACTTGCCAAAACCCATGGCTTTGCCGCCAGCACCACCCTGCATCTGACGCATGAAATAAATCCATACGGCAATCAGGAGCAGCATCGGACCAAACGAGATCAAAACCGAAAAGAGCGAGAAGCCCTCGTCGTTTGGCTGCGCCGTGATGCGAACGCCCGAATCTGTCAATTCCTGAACAAGGTTCGGGTCATCAGGGGCAAACGTCTGGAAAACACCGCCGTCGGTGTAAAAGCCAGAAATTTGCTGCCCCATGATCGTGACATCGCGAACACGACCGTTCTCAACTTCCGTTAAGAACTGCGAGTAAGCGATGTCGGCACCGCGGCTCTGCTGACCTGGGCCAGAGAACATGTTGAACAGCGCAACAAGCAGAAGACCGATAACGATCCAAAGGGCGAAATTTCGGAAGTTGGAGTTCATAAAACGGGATCCAATCCTGCGTGGAAAGTTAGCTCATGTGAGACTGACAGTGATATTCCTAATATCATTATCATCGTCACCCTGAGAGGTTATGAAGAAGATAGGTCGAGTTTTGCTCTATGCCAAGCAAACGGGGCACATTCGCGACAAAATTCCGCAGGCTCGGGCAATTTTATATACGCTCTGCAACCGATTTCAGATCGCCACGGCAATCAGCGCAGCCATGATGGGCTTCAACCGCCCAGAGTGATGACCCAAGAGACGTGGTTCGGGAGACAAGAACACGTCACAGGACCCTAAAGCGCTTGGAAGATTGGGGCTATGCCACCGGTATCGTTGTCAACCCTTGGAAGCAGGGTGTAGATCCTGCCATCGGCCTCTGACACCGCTACGGGCAAACTCTCAAGAAGAGGTTTGCAGCGCCCAGCCTTACCGATGGCGGGCATAGGGTGGCCCTTGACCCAGGCGTGCACGGTGAGCGGCACGTTCGATGAGTTTTCTACGCGAAATCGCCCGTCCCAGATCGTGTCCTCGCCGGGCGCCACGACAAGCTTTGGAAACCCGGTTCGGCCCGCCTCGGCATAGGCAAACAGCTCAACGGAAACATCGTCTGGCGACCGGCTCCATTCAATAACAGCACTGCCGCCAACCCATTTGCCGGTCTCATTCATTAGTATGGTACCGAACAGATCGGTCATACGCGCCAGATCGAAGGGCAAAGCGTTGTGCGATGATCTGTGCTTGGTTCGAGCAACGCTCGCCAAAATGAGACGCACAATCCGTCCACCCACGGCGACTGGAACGCCTGATAAATCGGCATTACCATACAAAAAGCCGTAAGGTGCCCCACCCAGTTCTGCAAAATGGTCTTGAGCAATCTGCTCGAGCGCATCGCTCTCAAGCGCCGCTAAAGTGGCCGCATCGGCAAGACCGGCCACCACCGGTTTCGCGCCGTCCGGCGTCGGTGCCTGCGCAAGCCACCTGCGAAACCGAACCCGCGTTGACGTAACATCGTCGTTCGATGGGTCCTCCGCGGGCGACCAAAGGCAACCATCGAGAACGGTGCGCAGTTCTTGCCGTGACCAGGACAAAAAGGGTCGGTGAACCGGGGCACCTTCAATGGTGGTTGTGACCCGGATGCCTGCTAAACCCTCCGTCCCGGTGGAGCGGGCCGCGCGCATCAAAAAGGTTTCGGCCTGATCATCAGCGGTATGCGCGGTTAAGATGGTGCAAAGACGTTTTGGGTCATCCAATAACGGTCTGGACTTGGCCAAAGCAGAATATCGGGCAGCACGGGCCCAGGCCTGTTTGTTGCCCCTGTCGTCTGGCGGCATCAAAGCGGCGATCTCGCACGGCACTGTCAGCAAACGGCATACGTCCGCCACCCTCTTGGCCTCTTGCGCGCTCTCGGGACGCAAGCCGTGATCAACGGTGACGACTGCTATCTCAGCATCCAATGCGCCGCTATCACGCAACGCGGCAAGACCCACCAGCATAGCGAGAGAATCACCACCGCCAGAGACAGCAAGAAGCAAGGTATCATAGGCAGAAAGGTCAGCCGCAACCTGCTGCCAGGCCGGGCTTAACTTGCTCTGCGGCCGGTCTAGCACCCAGCGCGTCCATGCTCACCCCGTGCGGTATCAAGCACGATCTGCGGCGCGCGCGGATAATCCACCAAAAGCTTTTCAAACGTCGCACACGCTTGGGATTGCGCACCGAGCCGTTCCAAGCTCATAGCAAGTTTCAAAAGCGCGTCTGGCACCTTCACGTCCTCAGGGTGTTCATTAAAAACGGCCAGGAAATGCTCAGCCGCAGGGGTGTAGGCACCCATGGCAAAGTGCGATTCCCCCAACCAGAAATGTGCGTTCGGGCGCAAGCGATCGTCTGGATACCGGTCTAGAAAATCGCCAAAGATCGTGACCGCCTGACCATAATCACCACGTAAAACATGATTGTATCCAACATCGTAGACATCCCCCGGCGCGAGTTCTGCCACTGGGTCAGCGGAGGCCAGGGCAGCGCCCAGAGGCGCTTGCGGACGAACATCGGGCGCAGCGTTCAGTGTCAAACGCGAAAGATCGAGCGGTATACCCGCATCCGTCGTCGGCACCGCTTCGCCATTGGCATCCACAGTCAGTGTTCCAAGATCCTGAGGGGGCTGACCTTGCTGCGTCGCTGTGAGAGCAGCCCTTAGCGTTTCATCAGTGACGTTTGGCTCACCGATGCTAGGCTCACCTGGCTGAACAGCACGTTGTCCCGAAACGCCAACTGTCTCCAGTTCCCGCAAACGAAACTCTGTGTCTTCGCGGGCTCTGAGCAATTCGTCCTGAAGCTGACGCATTTGAAACATCAGCTGCTCCATCTGTCCGGTGAGCGCGCGCAACTCGCCCTCCAGCCGATCAATACGGATGTTGGTCTCGGCGTTGGCTGCCGGGCTTGCTTGGGCTGCGGGACTTGTTTGTGCGAAGTCAGTCAGAGGTCGCGCCACCGGTGCCTGGGTGCCTATGGAACCGGGCGGCACAGGAACGGGCTCGCCGGGCAAAGCTTGCGCAGATGCACCGTGTGGCAGTGCCGTGCCCGTGAGGAGAATGGTAGACGCAACCAAGATACGAAACGACGTCATGATGCCCTCAGATACCCAAGATGGGATGATGTCAGGAAGAAAGTCTGTAAAACAAAAACAGGGACGATGGGCATGTCGAACCCAAATCCAACATTTCCATGAAAGTGTCTTGTCTTTACCTCTAGCTGACACCAAAACGCGGCGATTGTGAGATATGTCCAAACAACCGCTTTGGCGGTCACATCAACGTGCTGAGTCAATCATGGCAACCTATCTAACCATACTGATCGATGGCCGAACTGGTGGCGAGGGTCGCTACAAGTTCACAGGTCCCGATGATTTGATGGAACGTACCCCGGTGCGCGCCATGCGTGCGTTTATGGAATCGGTCGAGGCGAAAGATGTCCTCCACGGGCATCAAGATTATGAAATCAATGCCGCCATGAAGCACCCTATCCATGATGTGATCACAACACTTGGCGTGCTTCACCTGACAAATGGCGACGAAGCACCCTTTATGGCGATGATCTCAAAGCGAGCCGACCAACGCCAGCCATAGCCGCTAGGACGAGCCACCCTGCAGCACGGTCACAGCGCGACGGTTCTGCGACCAGCAGGTGATGTCGTTGCACGTCGCCACTGGGCGCTCCTTACCAAAGGAGATTGTGCCCAACCGTGTTGGAGCGACACCGCGGGAGACAAGATAGTCGCGCGTGGCAGCAGCGCGACGTGCGCCCAGCGCAAGATTGTACTCTCGCGTACCGCGCTCGTCGGCATGGCCTTCGACCTGGATCGCATATTGCGGATACTGCGCAAGCCAAGCGGCCTGACGATCCAGCGTCAACCGGCCATCGGCGGTCAGGGTGGTGGAATCGGTCTCAAAAAACACGCGGTCACCAACGTTCACGGTGAAGTCCTGCGGGCTTCCAGGTGCTGCCGCCTGCTGCGACAGCGGCAGCTGGTCGGGCGAAGTGGAAGCACAGGCGGCCATGAACAACATGGCAAAAACAGCGAAAGCTAGACGAGAGAAAGTAGAAGCGGCTGCACGGGGCATGGTGAGAACCTTGTCTGGGGGCGTTGTCATCTCAAGGAGGTCCGTCCCGCATCGTCAAAAATAAAACTGTACGTTGCTTCTTCATCACTCAGCAACGTTAAGCTCCGCTTGCTGCTCATGGTTAACACAGGCTTTTTTGTGACGGCAGCGCCCGAATTGGGTGCATTCATCGGTATGGTGAACAGGTGGTTAAAGCGACAGGCTTCCATCAAAGCGGCCAGCATCGATGTCTTTGGCAAGCTGACTTGCCGAAA
This sequence comes from Pseudomonadota bacterium, assembly GCA_039026935.1. GTDB lineage: Bacteria > Pseudomonadota > Alphaproteobacteria > Rhizobiales > MH13 > MH13. The sequence goes on along the minus strand of JBCCLK010000013.1, from coordinate 30,220 downwards.
AAGCTCGCCCGTTCATCACACCGTACACCCCCGAAGGAAGAAGCTGCGCGGCGATGATCGCTCCACCAAAATTGAACGAGGCATCCGAACGCCCAAAGGAATAGGGGCGCATCGCACCGGTTAAAACCACCGTTTTCCCAGTGATACGACCTTCCAGAAACCGAGCTGTCTCAGCCATGGTGTCCGTCCCGTGACTGATGACGATGCTGTCTTGCGCTGCTTGGTCTAACGCCTGACAAATCGCCTCGCGATCAGTGTCGGTGAAATCGAGGCTGTCCTTCATCATCAACTCGTGCAAGCCCGCGTGAAAGCAACGCGCGTGATGCAAAAGATCGGCGATCTGAGCTTTACCGCCCATCTCAAAGCCAAGCCCTTGGGACTTCCAGTCATGCACCTTTTCAATAGTGCCGCCGGTGGTGAGGACAAGAACGTCACGCATGTGGGCGTGTCTTACAAAGGCAAGACAGATAAAGACAGGTCACATATTGGCAGATAACAAGAAGTATCTCGAACCGCTAGTTTAGAAGCGGCGACCAGGCGGGATCAGACCCAAAGGAGGGCGTGGCGATTTGCTGCTCGTTACGTCCGGTCAGATCAATGCTCCAAAGCTGCGGCCCACCAGCCGTGCCCGGCGTCTCGCGGAAGAACATTAAGACCCGCCCGTTGGGTGCCCATGTTGGCCCCTCATTGTGAAACCCTTCGGTAAGGATGCGCTCACCGGACCCATCGGTGTTCATCACTCCGATGAGGAAGCGTCCGCCCTGCTGTTTGGTGAAAGCGATGAGATCGCCGCGCGGCGACCAGACCGGCGTTGAATAAGTGCCGGAGCCAAACGAGATACGCTGCGGGTTCGAACCATCGGCTCCCATAACATAGAGCTGCCCGGCTCCAGAACGGTCAGAGGTAAAAACAACCCGTGATCCGTCCGGCGAAAAACTTGGCGAGGTATCAATCGACGCAGAATTCGTTAGCCGGGTTGTCGATTGCGATGACAGGTCAAATCGATAAATATCTGAGTTGCCGTCGTTTTGCAGCAAACTCATCACCAGTTGCTGCCCAGTCGGCGAAAAACGCGGCGCGAACGTCATACCAGGAAAGTTCCCAACAAGCCGGCGCTGCCCAGATTCGATGTTGAGCAGATAGACGCGCGGTTGACCGCCCTCATAGGACATGTAGGTGATTTCCTGACGCCCGGGCGAAAAACGCGGTGTAAGCACCAAGTCACCACCAGAGGTCAGATAGCGGATGTTCGCCCCATCCTGATCCATGATGGCAAGGCGCTTGATGCGCGTTTCTTTCGGGCCTGACTCGTCAACAAACACGATGCGCGTGTCAAAATACCCGCTCTCGCCGGTCAAACGCTGGTAAATCGCATCAGAAATGATATGCGCGACACGGCGCCAATTGTCTGGCGTTGTAAAATACTGCTGGCCGATAATTTGCTCAGCACCAAACACATCCCACAGGCGGAAATCGACCCGCAAACGTCCGTCACCTTGGCGCTCCACCTGACCAACGACCAGGCCTTGCGCGTTAATCACACGCCATTCAGCAAAGTTCGGCGCGGAACTTGCCGAAAGGTTTTGCTGGATGAAAGAGGCCGGATCGAGCGTGCGAAACAGCCCAGAACTGTTAAGATTGTTGGAGATGACTGCACTCATCTGTGCGGCGACATCCACATCGCCCGTCGTCGAGGAGAACGCAGGGATGGCGATGGGCAAGGGTTCAACCGTACCTTGCGTGATGTCGATCTCCAACACTGCATGGGCAGGCCGGGTCAGCCCAAGCGAGACGGCGAAGAGAACGGCCAAGCCAAGGCTGAGAAGTCCAGCGGGAAACCTGTATGATTCAAGGTGCAGTTTCATTCTTTTACGGCTCCTAAGGTCGCACATATCATCCGTTCCTTGGCGGGCTAGCGCAGCATCTGACTGGGATCGAAATTCACAATCACATCTTGCCAAGCAGCGTACTTCTCAAAGGGAAGAGAATAAGGCGCACACCGCCGCACGGCACGAATGGCACTGTCTGCAGCCGCTTGGAAGGACGGATTGCCCGACACATTCAAAACACGCGCCTGGCCCAGGAGTGAGCCATCCTCTGCAAGGTTCATCTGCACCCGAACGTTGAGATCCGCCGCGCCAACAGCACCCACTGGTGGGTTCCAGCACCGCGCAATCTGACGGCGAAGCGCATCCATCTCGCTTTCAGAAAGCTGTTGGTCGCGACCGGTTGCAGCACCGAGCGTCGCCGGCAGCTGATCAGCTGCGCCGCCGCCGCCCTGATTCTCGTCGCGATTGATCAGCGCGGCGATCTCATCGGGGTTGAAGGTCTCTTGCTCCTGCGTTTCCTGCACAGGCTCAGGTGCAATATCGGGCCGCACAAAAGGCGCAGGTGCTGCGAAACGGGCGGTCTCGGTCGGTCCTGGTTCGGGCTCAGCAGGTTCAGGCGTTGCCACCGGCTCAGGCTCGACCTCTTGCGGCGTGGGTTCAGCCGGTGGGGGCGGTGGCGGCGCAGCGGCTGTATCGGGTGTCGCACGATCATTGTCAGCCGCCGTTACAGCGTCTTGACGCCCTTCGCCGGCAGTATCGGTGCCCCGATCCACTTCCGATGGACCAACCGACGCTGGGGTTTCAGGCGTTGGCGGCGTTTCAGCAGTGCGGCTGCCGCGTGTAATCTGGCTGAACTGCTCTTCGGTTAGAATATCGACCGGCACGGCCTGCGCAGTCACCACGTCAAACGGATCAGGCTCAGACAGGTTGAGCACGAGTCCGCCGAGCAGCGCAGCATGCAACACCAGAGATGTGGGAACCCCAAACTGCATCACGAACCCAAGGGTGTCAGCGCATAGCCGACGCTCAAGACCCTTCTTCTTCCGCCGTCACGAGCCCAAGGCGCTGGTAACCAGCGCCCGAAATACGGGCCATGACCTGCATGATGGTGCCATAATCGGTGCCCTGATCGCCCCGCACAAAAATGCGCGTCTCAGCGCCCTCAGTAGCAATCGCCTCCAAAGTCGAGAGCAGTTGATCAAGCGAGATTTCGGTTTCCTGTAAGAATACGCGGCCATCAACAGTCACCGATACGGTGATCGGCTCTTCTTCACTTTCCAGCGCGTTGGCCGACGTTTCCGGCAGATCGATGGGCACACCCACCACAAGCAAAGGGGCGGCCACCATGAAAATGATGAGAAGCACCAGCATGACATCCACAAAGGGCGTCACGTTGATCTCGCTCATCGCTCTTGGACGACCGCGCCTGCGACGACGCGAGCCACCGGACGAGCCGCCTGCTGCGCTCATACCCATGAATTAGCCTCCGACGTGCGTTCGGTGATAATCGTCATAGCCCTACTCGGCAGCCGCGCGCGTTGCGGCCCGCTCGTCGATCTGGCGCGAGAGGATCGCTGAAAACTCATCGGCGAACCCTTCCATTCGGGTCACCTGACGGCCAACATCGCCGGTATATTTATTGAACATAATAGTCGCTGGAATGGCCGCAATGAGACCAAGCGCGGTTGCAAACAAGGCTTCTGCAATGCCCGGCGCCACAACGGCCAAGTTCGCGTTTTCCGTCGCTGCAATGGCCTGAAACGCTGTCATGATGCCCCAAACAGTGCCGAACAGACCGACAAACGGGCCAGCTGAGCCAACGGACGCGAGCACCAAGAGCCCGCGCTCCATGCGGTCAGCCTCACGCGAAATGGTAACATCGAGCACCTTTTCGATCCGCGTTTGAAGACCAATCGCCGAACGCGCATTGCGCTCGTGGCTGCGCTTCCATTCTCGCATGGCCGCGACAAAAAGGGCTGACATTGTCGAATTGGTGCGCTGGGAGGCCATGGCGTAGAGCTCTTCGAGCGACTGACCTGACCAGAAGGCGCGCTCAAAGCTGTCCATCTCGCGCTTGTTGCGGCGGAACATCACCGATTTGTCGATGGCGATACCCCAGGTCCAAACCGAAGCAACCACGAGCCCGATCATGACGATTTTAACGACGATATGAGACTGCAAGAACAGGCCCATCAGGGAGAGATCGTGGGCTTGCGCCTGAAGTGCGGTGGTGACGACGTCGTCCATGGATGTCCTCAAGACTTGATGCGCAGATCGTCCGCCTGGCACGGACACTTACTTCTATCTTGCGGCTGTATGCGCGGGAATGTGTCAGCAAAAGGACCTTCAAACCCCCGCGGGCCTAAGCAAAGGCATCGCCGCAGTTCACGCCAAGCCTTAAGGCACGCTCCCCTAAAACATGGTTAATGTTGGGTTATCGCAAACGGTTTCTGCTACGGGAAGAGCGTTTGAATACTGGCAGGCAAACGTGCTGGCCGCCCTGCACCGGTGATGCAAAGCACCACAACGCGCGCCGTGCACAGAACTGTCTCATTCCGCACGATCCGTTGATCGAGGATAGCGCGCGCGCCCGTTGAGGAAACCGGATGGGTCTGCACCGCTACCAGATCATCAATCCGCGCTGGGGCCAGAAAGGTAACGTCCACCGAGCGCAACGCGAGAAACCGATCTTCGGTTGTGAGCTGAGTTTGGTCGATGCCATGCTCGCGCAAAACTTCGCTGCGTCCACGCTCCATGAAGTCGAGATAGCGCGAATGGTAGACGACACCAGAAAGGTCGGTGTCTTGGAAATAGATACGGACCGGCCAGTTAAAGCTTGGCACGAACGGATCGGAGAAGGTCATATGGAGCGTTTTCAGCAAAAGTTTGAGCGGTTTTGCGGTTCGAAAACGCGACAAAACAGATAGCTGTCGAGTGATTGGAAAATCACAAGACACGCTTTCCTCTCATGAAAAAGGAGCGCCGCGTGATCTGCGACGCTCTCTCATGACGGTCTGAGCAGAGGCGGTCAAAGCTTCGTATGAGCCGACTGCTACAATGAGAATTGATAGGTCTCCGGTACGTAGCGGAAGCCATCACCATTGGCCTCGATAAATCCAACCGATGGGAACGGCATGTGATAGCCAATGAACGGGATCTTATCTGCTGCGATCATACCCAAAATGTTTCGCCGGACGGTGGCCGCAGCTGCTTTATCAGCATCGAACCGCACCTCCCAGTCGGGATAAGCCAGCGACCAAACATAGTGGTTGGCAAGATCGATGATGAGATGGAGCTGCTGCCCCTGACTCTCGATGCGATAGGTCATGTGTCCGGGCGTATGGCCAAAGGCCGCGACCGCCGTGATGCCACCGGTCACAGACCCACCATCATCAAGGAACGTCATCCGTTCAGCAAGTGGCACCACCATGTTCGAGACCATCCCGGCAAGGCGTTCCGGCGCATTGTCGCTGGTAAAGAAATTGTACTCTGCTGACCCGGTGACATAAGCCGCGCTCGGGAACGTTGGCGCACCAGCTTGCATCAGCCCGCCAATGTGGTCTGGGTGCATATGCGTGACGACGACAATCGTCACATCGTCCGGCGCGTAGCCAGCTTCGGCCATCACCTCGACAAGCTGACCATCATCACCGCCGCTTCCCGTATCGAACAGGACCACGTCGGTCTCGGTCTTCACCAAAGTGGGTGTGAAGAAAAACCGGGTCTGATCGGAGGGAATGAAGTTCGCTGCCGACACAGACGCAAACTCCTCGGGTGTCACGTTCATGGCAAAAATAGTTTGTGGGTCAGTGACCGTGCGCGATGCATCGAGCAGCGTCGTCACCTCAAAAGCGCCAAGCTGGAATGTCGAATGTCGCACAGCTGCAAGGGCTGTGTTTGCGCTGGCGGGTTGGACAGCGCCAGAAAGAAGCGCCGACCCCAGGGTCAGACCGCCTGCTGAGGCAAGGACTGAACGGCGAGAAGGATCAGGAAATGAGGGCATGTCACGTAGCTCCACATGATGGGTTCGTCAGCAAGCAGGTAGTGCGGCGGCGATCCGAGGCAACGCGTGCACAACAGCGGTGCCGCCATTTCTCTAAAAAGGTGATCGACATCTCCCGGCTCGACTCCTCGCCCGCGCTATGACATCTCAAAGCCCGCGCCCTATCGCGGGTCAAAAGGCACATCCATGACAACCAAACCTATCAGCAAGACCACAGGTCTGGGCGCTCTGTCGCGCGCAGAGTTCATCGTTCTGGCCGCACTTCTCATGTCGACGATCGCGCTGTCGGTGGATCTCATCCTCCCGGCCTTTGGTGACATCGACGAGGCGTTTGCCCTTCAAAACGACAATGACCGGCAGGCAATGATCACGGTCATCTTCTTAGGCCTGATGATCGGACAGCCGTTTTTCGGGCCGATGTCGGACTATGTTGGGCGTAAGCCAGCCATCACTGTGGGTATCGCAATCCACATAGTCGGCTCGCTTCTGTGTCTGATCGCACACGAGTATTGGCTCCTGCTGGTCGGTAGATTTCTGCAAGGGTTTGGTGGTGCGTCGGCTCGTATCGTCGTCGTGGCTGTGGTGCGCGATCAATATGTCGGGCAGCAGATGGGAAAGATTATGTCGTTCGTTCTCACGGTCTTCATTCTGGTCCCGGTGTTTGCACCTGCTATCGGGCAGGTCTTTCTCCTCTTCGTCCCGTGGCGGTTTTTGTTCGCAGCGCTAATGGCGGTCTCTACCATCGGTATCGTTTGGCTTCTTGTGCGCTTGCCGGAAACCCACACCAACCGACCGGCTTTCGATGGGCGAACACTCTGGCAAAGTATCGTGACGGTGTTTTCAACGCCAACCACGATCCTCTACGCGCTGGCCGCTGGATGTGCTTTCGGGACGCTTCTCAGTTACATCGTGTCCTCACAGCAAATCCTGCAAGACCTCTATGAGACGGGGGATGCCTTCGCGTTCTACTTCGGTGTAACCGCAGCCTTCGTTGCCCTATCCTCAACCATCAATGGATGGCTTTTGAACCGCTTCGCGATGGAAGCGATCACAGGCGTGGCCATGGCTGCGAAAAGCGTTTGGGTGGTCGGTTTCCTTGTATATTTTCAGATCCTCGGAACAACACCGTCCTTCTGGGTCTGGATGGTGTTCATCACCGTCACCATGTTCTTGGTCGGGCTCACCTTTGGCAATTACAACGCCATCGCTCTGCGCCCCTTGGGCAAAGTGGCAGGCATTGCATCATCCATCACCGCCACGATCCAAACGCTGGTGAGCCTTCTTGCCTCGGCCATCACCGGCGCGCTGTTTGCCATGAATGTAACACCGGTTGTCGTGTCCTGCCTTGCTCTGGCCGTGATCGCCTCGATCCTGATGGTGATTGCTCGGCGTTTGGAGCAACGCTCCAGCCTCTGATGCCAGTTAAGCCATCGCGCCCACGGTTTGAGCTGATCGCTCAGCTGGCACGAATGCAAAGCCATCACCGTCTGCAACAACATGCCCGACGGCCGGAAATGGCATATGGTAAGACGCGAACAGAATATGGCTCTCGCACAGCCATTGCAGCGTCTTCAGGGTCTCCACATCCTTGGAAAAGGTTAAGCTACCTCGGTCATACCGATGCAGTGACGCGCCTTTGAAAAAACAAGCTGGCCACCATCATCAAGAAGGCCACCAATGTGATCGCCGTGACAATGCGTGATGACGACATAATCGATGGATTTTGGCGCAAGCTCAGCCTCGTCCATGGAAGCCTTGGGCGCTCAGACCATCAATCATTAGGATTTATGCCGACGGACAAGACCCTTAAGGCGTGTCGTCGTCACCCAGCGAAAGCGCCATTTGCGCGGCGGTGAGATCACGCGGCGCGGCAAGGCCCAGATGGGTAAAGGCCGATGGGGTCAGAATACGTCCGCGTGGCGTGCGCTGAATAAACCCCTGCTGAAGCAGAAACGGCTCGACGATCTCTTCCAGCGCGTCGCGCGGTTCGGACAGCGCAGCTGCAAGCGTCTCAATACCCACCGGTCCGCCACCAAACTTCGAGGCGATAAGATCAAGATAACGCCGGTCGAGCATATCCAGACCGATGGAATCCACATCGAGCTTCGATAGCGCTCTGTCGGCGATGGCACGGTCGATCGTGCCCGACCCGTCCACCAGCGCGAAGTCACGCACCCGGCGCAAGAGCCGCCCTGCGATGCGGGGTGTGCCGCGCGACCGGCGGGCAATCTCCGCCGCACCATCGGCGGAAATCGGCACCCCCATCAGCCGCGCCCCGCGCTCCACGATCAACTGCAACTCCTCAGCGGTGTAAAATTGCAGCCGGATAGGGATGCCAAACCGATCACGCAGAGGCGTTGTGAGAAGCCCCAGCCGCGTCGTCGCTGCAACAAGGGTAAAGCGGGATAGGTCGATCTTCACCGAGCGTGCCGCGGGCCCGTCCCCGATGATCAAATCGAGCTGGAAATCCTCCATAGCGGGATAAAGCACCTCCTCAACCGCCGGGTTGAGACGATGGATCTCGTCAATGAAGAGGACATCGCGGTCTTCAAGATTGGTAAGGATCGCCGCCAGATCACCGGCTTTGGCGATCACTGGGCCAGAGGTCGCACGGAAGTTCACACCGAGCTCACGGGCCACGATCTGCGCCAAAGTCGTCTTGCCGAGGCCAGGTGGTCCGACAAAAAGCACATGATCAAGCGCCTCGCCGCGTGTCCGCGCAGCCTCAATGAAAACCTTCATGTTCGAGCGGGCATCCGCCTGTCCGGTGAAGTCCTCAAGCTTTTGTGGGCGCAGGGACACCTCGTCTTCGTCGCGGCGTTCGCTGTCCAGAAGGGCGGATCGCTCGTTCATCTATCTAGACAAAAGCGAAAGAAGCGGGATCGCAAGGAAGGCTGTCGCAGCGGCGATCACGACCGAAAAGCTTGCCCCATACACACCCGCCCCCCAGCCAAGAAACTCACTGATCAAGAAGTAAAGCGCGCCAAATCCGGCACCAGCGAGAACACCTCCAACTTTGGGCACCGGGCCGCGCCAGCCAATGTGCCAACCATAGAATGCTCCGGCCGCGGCAGCCGGGAGGATCGCCAAGAGAGGGGGGCCATAAAGCCCGGTCACACCCACATCGAGAGCTGCGTCCATTAAGGCAGAAAAAGCATCTGCAAAGGCTACCTCGCTGCCCGCGACGGCAAACCCGGACAACATGAGGATACCAAGCAGAACGCCCACGGGTGGCGCAAGCACGGCAAACACAGCCATACAGATCGCCGAACGTTGCCATGGGCGCTCGGGCAAAGTGATCGTCCCATCGATGCTTGCGACGTCGCTGGCATCAGACGAAGGTTCAGGCGGTGACAAAGGCAACCACTCCCATCAATGCAGCAATCAAGACGGCGCTCAGCGCCAGCATCCGTCGTTGCAACTGCTCATACTGTTCTTTGACCGTTTCATCCTCAGTGACGATCCGCCAAGGCCCCTGCCAAGCGTAGATACGGCCGAAAACTCTGGTCTCAAAACCCTTCTTCAACGCCAGGGCGATGATCAAGCCAAAGGGCGCAAACACAAAAGCGATAAGAGCCAAGATAATGGCGGTGTTCACTGCGCTGTACTCCTTAATTGCGCTGCACACCGGTTAGCGTGACAGCGCCTTTAATCCAAGCCGTATGAGCGTCGCAGCGTCCGCATCCTCGCCGGCTTCCGCGACAGCCTGGGCTACCGCTGACGAGGCCTGCTGCGGGGCGTAGCCAAGATTGCCGAGCGCCGACACGGCATCTGTTACGGCAGACGATGCCACCCCTTCTCCAATCTCTTGCTGAAGCCCCAGGGTCTGGCTCATCGCCGCGCCACCTATGGTCGGCGCTTTGTCCTTCAGTTCGGTCACGATCCGCTGGGCTACTTTGGGCCCAACACCGGGCGCGCGGGATACCATGGCCTTGTCCTGCAACGCGATGGCTGATGCGAGGTCACCGGGGGCCAATGACCCCAAAATGGCGAGCGCCACTTTCGCTCCAACCCCTTGAACAGACTGGAGAAGGCGAAACCAGGAACGTTCTTGCTGACTTTCAAACCCATTGAGCCGGATAAGGTCTTCCCGGACCAGGGTGTCGATCCAAAGGCTGACACCCTCTTGCCCGGCAGAAAAACGGCCCAAAAGCTTGGCCGAGCCGTAAATCTCGTATCCGACGCCGCCAACATCCAAGATGAGGCTGTCTTCCATTACCGTGTCCACACGACCTGTCAGCTTGCCGATCATGCTGTCATAGCCTTGGAAGTCTGCAACTTGGAGGCTTTCAGAGCTTGAACCGGACGCCGATGCGCATGGCAAATGGCAATGGCCAGCGCATCTGCTTCATCTGGCGAGGACACCTCGGACCGCGGAAGCAGCACTTTCACCATCGCTTGGACCTGTTTCTTATCCGCATGCCCAACGCCAACCACGGTCTTCTTCACCTGATTGGCGGCATACTCGCCAACCGGCAAACCCCGCTGTGCTGGAGCAAGCAAAGCGATGCCGCGCGCCTGCCCCAGCTTCAACGTTGCCACAGGATCACGGTTCACGAAGGTTTCTTCCACGGAGGCCTCATGTGGCGCATAGACATCCAACTGCTCTGACAGTCCATCAAACAAAGCTGCCAAACGTTCTGAGAGCGGTGCCTTTTGCGGCGGCTTCACCACGCCGCTTGCCACATAGATGAGTCGTGAGCCGACGCAATCAATCACACCCCAGCCAAGAAATCTGAGGCCTGGATCGATGCCTATGATGCGAATCGCTTGAGCTTGCATGGTTCATGGCGTAACGCAGCCGCTTGCCTTGCCAAAGGGTGCAATCCGCCATGCAACCGCTTATCGACGCCTTTCTTGCTCTGCAGACGAGCCCATCGCTGATTCCAGCCATGTTGGCCATCGGTGTCGCGGGCCTCGTGCGCGGCTTTGCAGGCTTTGGCGGCGCGATGATTTTCATGCCCTTTGCAAGCTTCTTGTTTGAACCAAGCCTCGCGGTGGTGACGTTTTTCTTGATGGATTCGCTCGTCACAACGCCCCTTGTCTGGAACGCTTTCAAGAAATGGGACCCGAAGACTGTGCTCCCGTGCGTTATTGGCGCGTGGGGTGGCGTGGGGTTTGGGGCCTATCTCCTGGCGACCACGGACGCACTGGTGCTGCGCTGGCTGATCTGCGGCATCATCATCTTGGTGGTGGTGATCATGATATCCGGCTTAAAGTATACGCGGCGGCCCATGGCACCAATTTCGCTTGGTGTGGGTGGCGTTGCCGGCGTTTTGGGAGGTGTGTCCCAAGTCTCAGGGCCACCGGTGGTAGCCTATTGGATCTCAGGCCCGTTCCCGGCGGCGCAAGTGCGCGCCAACATGATCACGTTTTTCTTCTTGTCATCGGTCGGTAGCGCCATCGCGTTTGTTGCAAACGGCGTGGTCACAACCCAAAGCATCGGTCTGTCAGCCTGGCTTGGCCCGGTCTATGGCCTTGCGATCTTTGCTGGCGCGTACTTCTTTAAAGGCGCCAATGACGCGCTGTTCCGCAGGGTCGCCTTTGCGATGATCGTCATCGCCGCAATCACCAGCCTACCCCTGCTTGATCCGATTCTGCGCGGTTAGGCGTCAGCCAGAGCCGCCATCACCTCTTCGGACATCTCAAAGTTCGCATAAACGGTCTGGACGTCATCATCGTCTTCCAGCGTTTCGATGAGGCGCATAAGAGACGCGCCTTTGTCGGCGTCCACGTCTATCGTGTTTTGTGGCTTCCAGATCGGATTGACCGATTCTGCTTCACCAAGCGAGGCAGTCAGCGCTGTGGAAACCTCGTTGATGTCTTCAAAGGCACAGATGATCGTATGACCACTCTCATCAGATACGACATCCTCTGCACCGGCTTCAATGGCAGCTTCCATGACCGTGTCAGCATCACCTGTATCCGCTGGATAGACAATCTCGCCAACCCGGTCGAACATGAACGAGACTGACCCGGTCTCGCCTAGCGACCCACCGCTCTTGGTGAAGTAGGAGCGCACTGCGCTCGCTGTGCGGTTACGGTTGTCCGTCATCGCCTCCACAACAACAGCTATGCCGCCCGGGCCGTAGCCCTCATAGCGGATCTCTTCATAGTCATCACCTTCGCCCGCCTGGCTCTTCTTGATGGCCCGCTCAATGTTGTCCTTTGGCATGGACTGAGACTTGGCGTTTTGCACCGCCAAGCGCAGACGCGGGTTCATGTCCGGATCGGGCATGCCCATCTTGGCGGCGACGGTGATCTCCTTGGCAAGTTTGGAGAACAGTTTGGAACGCGCTTTGTCCTGCCGCCCCTTGCGATGCATGATGTTTTTAAACTGACTGTGTCCAGCCATGGGTGCCTCAACAACAACGAAAGGTGAATCTGACCCGCTCTTAAGACGGCTTTTTGCAGAAATCCAGCGCCGTCAGCCCCAAGTGTAACCAACGGTTCGAACCGGGAGAGGCAGAAGACGATGCGTTATCTGCTACCCGGATCGGTCGATTCTGATCATATGGATGGCGTCAATATCGACATCTTCCACAAGCATCAGCGCAGCATTCTGGCTGATCCTTCGAACTTGCCCTGGAATACGAAGATCACGCTTGGCCCAGAAACACCGGCACCTCGTTTGAGCGCATTACCGAGGTCGTCAACCTTATTCAAGGCATCGCCGAATGGAGAAACCTACTTGCACTCAACGCAACCGTTTAGACCGCTCGCGCAAGCGAAGCGGTCGAACAGCTACTGCTTTGTCCAGAAGGGCGGCAAAACCGGCTCGAGCGCGCCACCCATGCGCACCGGGGCGCACGCATCTGCAAGGCCGGTTTTTGGATCGGCCATAACGGCGAAGCCACACAAGGTCGGTTCGCCCTCAGCGGGGATGAACCGTGCCTTGGGAACTTTGGTTACAAAGCGCTGCACGGGTTCGGCTTTATCCATCCCGATGATGGAATCATAGTCGCCGCACATGCCCGTATCCGTTTGGAACGCCGTTCCACCAGGCAAAACCCGGTGATCGGCAGTCGGCACATGGGTATGCGTGCCAACAACGACGGTTGCGCGGCCATCCACATAGGCACCGATGGCCTGCTTTTCCGATGTCGCCTCGCCGTGAAAATCAATGAGCGCAAAATCGGCGGCAGAACCCAAGGGATGCCGATCAAGCTGCGCGTCAAGCGTGGCAAACGGGTCTTCCATCGCGTCCATGAACAGCCGACCCATGGCATTAATCACGAGCACCGTCTCGCCGCCCCGCGCCTTGAACACACCGGCGCCGCGTCCAGGCGTGCCTTCTGGATAAGTGGCAGGTCGCAAGAGGTTGGGCGTGCGTTCGATGTAAACCAACGTGTCGCGCTGATCAAAAGCGTGGTTGCCAAGGGTGATGACATCGACACCCCAGTCGAACAGATCCTGGCAGATCGTCTCTGTGATCCCAAAGCCGTGCGCCGCGTTTTCGCCGTTGCAGACGACAAAATCGATCGGTTGACGATCAAGAAGAGCGGGAAGATGGGTCTCAACCGCCTCGCGCCCGGACTTACCCACCACATCGCCCAGAAACAGAAGAGTAAAACTCATCCGCGCTCGGTAGCATTCAAAAGAGGGGCAAGGCGAGCCTTACCAGCCGCAAAGACGCGCAGTCCGCCGGGCGTGAGAACAGCACCGAGCGGGACGTCATGCGCCTCAGCGGGGAAACTCGGAACTTCTTGGCTATCGAAAGCAACGCCGATGAGGCGCGGATTGAACCCTAGCGCCCGCATGTTGGCCACGGCGCGATCATAATGGCCTTTGCCATAGCCGATACGCTGGCCGGAGGCGGTAAAAGCGGCAAGTGGCGCGAGGATGATGTCTGGTGTCACCTCCGGCTTGTCTGAACCCGGTCCCACCGTTCCGAACCCAGCAGGCACCAATGCATCGCCCGGCGTCCATCGGCGAAAAACCATTGTGACTTCATCGGTGAGGACGGGAAGCGCGAGAGGGTGGCCCTGAGCTGATAGGCGAGCGGCAAGCAAGCTTGGATCAACCTCGCTGCCAATGGCATTGTAAAGCGAGACCGTCAAAGCGGTGTCCAGTCCAGGCCACGCCGCCGCCAACCCTTCACGAGAGGCAAGACGCTCACCCGTCGAAAGGTCATCACGGCGCCTCAAAGACAGGGTTCGAAGATCGACCTTGGAAACGGATAGGGTTTCAAGTGTGTTCAAGGTCGAACTGACCGGCAAAAACAAAAAAGTGAAGCCACAACAGCCGTGTCAGCGTCGATCCTGGGAACCTACAAAGTAGGTGGGCGCCGTGTAGTCCGGTCCACGGACCGGTCCAGGGACAGCTCCCTTAGGGATCGGTAAGGCCCCAGGGAAAAATGCCGATGCACGAGAGGCGCAGCCTCAAGCGATAAACTAAGCGCCAATGGGGCAAACTTCAATCCGCTTTCCTCAGTGCTCAACCAAGGGTCATGCCTGACGTGGCTGCGTCAACCGCTCCAACCGCTCGGCGACACTCTCCACAGCCTGACGCACCTTATCGCTGCTTCCAGCACTGGCGGATTGAGTGGCGATGAGATCAGCCTTGAGCGCCGTCACTTGTGCGCTGAGTTGGTCTATCTGGGTCTGCGCGTCGGTGAACCTGTCGGTCATCACAAGCCCAGCCATCACTGCTAGCCGCGTGTCTCCAACTTCCCCGAAAGAGCCGTGTAACTCTGTGACCGTTTCATCGAAGGCTTGCGCCAAAGCCTGAAGGCGAGGCTCATCACCGTCCTCGCAGGCGAGGCGGTACGATTTGCCCGCAATGCTGACCAAAACTTGTCCCACGGCCCCACCGTCCAGCCTTCCTTATGCGCCCGACAACGCATGTCAGCACTCTATATCGCGGGAATTAGGCGCTTCGTCCATGGGGAGCACCACCAAGGGGCAGTGCTTGGGGATGAGCATCCCCAGCAAGGACGGCCCGGATGGTTTCCATTGCTTGAGCAAGCTGTTCGGACGCGGCCTCATTGGCTTGTTCCAGCGTTTGCATGTTGGCGTGCGCCTGATCCAAAAGCTGCGCGAGAGATGCCCTATCGGTACTCAAGCGTGCGACTTCTGCATAGAGCCGCTCACGTTCTTCCAAAAGGGCATGGCGATGCGCATTTTCCGCTTCAACAGCGGTAATGGCTCGGTCAAGCCGCTCAAATGCTGCATCCAGTGGATCCGCCATAGGGAACGTGTCCAGGTTCGCGTCAGTCAAAGATGGATCGTGGGAGGGCACACAAGCAGAGGTGTGCAACGCTCAGGCAGAGCCACGTCTACATGTTAAGAAAACCTGTTCGTTTTCGTCAACGCTGGAAGTTACTTTCGCCTTCGGTTTCATAAAAATAGTTTCGCAGCGTGGCACGCATTAGGCCCACAGCACCCCCCCAAACCTGGTACAACCTTTTCAAAAAGAGCTTCCTCCTTTAAGGAAGCCACCGCATGGCGGCTGACACGTTTATGAGCGGTCAGACCAAATCCAATGCTCCAAAAGAAAAAATTTCACTGGAAAAAGCGCCGCTCCCCGCGATGACCGATCTTGAACGCCACACGCAGATGGCCAACGCCATCCGCTTTTTGTCCATGGACGCCGTCCAAAAAGCCAATTCCGGCCATCCAGGCCTGCCAATGGGGGCAGCCGACATTGCGACCGTCTTGTTCTCCAAGTTCATGCGGTTCGATCCGACGCACCCAAACTGGCCAGATCGCGACCGGTTTGTTCTGTCGGCAGGTCATGGATCGATGTTGCTTTATTCGATCCTTTATCTTCTCGGCGTTGAGGATATGACGCTTGAGGAGCTGAAAAACTTCCGTCAACTCGGCTCGAAGACAGCCGGTCACCCTGAGTTCGGGCACGCTGCTGGCATTGAGACAACGACGGGCCCGCTTGGCCAGGGTCTTGCCAATGCCGTGGGCATGGCGCTTGCCGAACGCATGCTCGCCGCCGACTTTGGCGAAGAGTTGGTCGATCACTACACCTATGTGCTCGCGTCCGACGGTGACCTGATGGAAGGGATCAGCCACGAAGCGATCTCCATCGCTGGGCATCTCAAACTCAACAAACTCATTGTTTTGTTCGACGACAACAACATCTCGATCGACGGTCCGGTCACACTCACCGAAACCGGCGACATGTTGGAACGGTTTGAAGCCGCCAACTGGAACACGGTTCGCATCGACGGGCACAGCCCTGCTGATATTGAAGCTGCCATAGAGCGGGCGCGCGCTTCAGAGAAACCGACACTGATCGCCTGTAAAACCAAGATCGGTTACGGCGCTCCAAACAAGGAAGACACCTCCAAAGCGCACGGCTCGCCGCTTGGCGATGAGGAAATTGCCGGAACGCGTGAAGCTCTCGGGTGGGAGCATCAGCCGTTCGAACTGCCCGTCGATACGCTTGATGCCTGGCGGATCGTTGGCGCGAAAGCTTGCCATCACCGCGCTGACTGGGAAAAACGCCATGCCGCCCTGGCTCCAGAAACAAGAGCCGGGTTTGACCGGCGAATGCGCGGCGATCTCCCTGGCACGCTGACCAAAGCGTTTGACAAATACATCGCCAAACTCGTCGCGGACGCGCCGAAGCTGGCAACCCGCAAGGCCTCGGAAATGACGCTCGAAGCAGTCATCCCCTACCTGCCAGAAGCCGTCTCTGGGTCAGCGGACCTCACCGGTTCTAACAACACCCGCACATCCACCATGACGCCGGTCGCGCCTGGCGATTATTCTGGGAACTTCGTGCACTGGGGTATCCGCGAGCACGGCATGGCCGCCGCGATGAATGGTATGGCACTACATGGTGGCATCATCCCGATGTCGGGCACTTTTCTCGTCTTCTCTGACTATTTGCGGCCAGCCATCCGTTTGGCAGCCCTGATGCAGCAGCGTGTCATCCACGTGTTGACCCACGATTCCATCGGTCTTGGCGAAGACGGACCAACCCATCAGCCGGTTGAACATCTGGCCGCCTTGCGCGCGATACCTAACTTGAAGGTTTTCCGCCCGGCTGATGCCGTTGAGACGGCGGAGTGCTGGCAACTGGCTATCGAAAACCAGGACGGGCCCAGCGCGCTTGCCCTCACTCGCCAGGGATTACCCGCCTTTCGAACTGAAAAATCGTCGAAGAACCGCTGCGCCAAAGGGGCTTATGAGCTCGCGGGCGATGACGACTCGGTGGTTAGCCTGTTCGCCTCTGGTTCTGAAGTCGAAATCGCCATGGCGGCACGAGATGCGCTTGCAGAAGAAGATATCTCCGCGCGTGTTGTTTCGGTGCCTTGTTTTGAACAGTTCGAGGCGCAAGGTTCGGACTATCAGGACGCGACCATTGGGTCTTCTAAGGTCAATATCGCGATTGAAGCCGCCATCCGCATGGGGTGGGATCGCTTTATCGGCTCGGATGGCATCTTTATCGGCATGGACACGTTCGGCGCATCGGGCCCTTACAAGGAAGTCTACGCCCATTTCGGCATCACCGCCGAGGCTGTCGTTTCAGCCGCAAAAGGCGCGTTGGAAGCAGCTGCCGACACCTAACCGTCTCACAAAGTATGTAAGTGCTAATCCGGGGTCTGCATTTACCCGTCCTTTTTTGTCGCATGCACCCGGCATAATGTGACAGTAAACCGCGCGTCGGAAGCGCTTTGGCCACGACGTGAGCGTGGGTGGAGCGCAACGAACTAAAAAGTATCAAGGGTCTAGGAGACAGAATATGACCGTGAAAGTTGCCATCAACGGCTTTGGGCGCATTGGGCGTAATGTGGTTCGGGCGATCTATGAGTCAGGCCGCAAGGACATTGATGTCGTCGCCGTCAACGATCTCGGCCCGGTCGAAACCAACGCGCACCTGATGCGTTATGATTCGGTCCACGGTCGTTTCCCCAAAGAGGTGACTGTCGATGGTGACACAATCAACATTGAAGGTGGCGACTCTTTCAAAGTGCTCGCCGAACGCGATCCATCCAAGCTGCCCTGGGGCGAGATGGGCATCGACATCGTCATGGAATGCACGGGCATCTTCACCGCCCGCGACAAGGCCGCTATGCACCTCGACGCAGGCGCTAAGCGGGTTCTGGTCTCCGCTCCGGCCTCAGGCGCGGACGCCACGATCGTTTATGGCGTGAATCACGAGACACTGACTGCTGATCAAACGGTCGTCTCCAACGCATCATGCACCACCAACTGCCTCTCGCCAGTCGCCAAGGTACTCCATGACACGGTTGGCATCGAAAAAGGCATGATGACGACAATCCATTCCTACACCGGCGACCAACCCACCTTGGACACGATGCACAAGGATCTTTATCGGTCTCGCGCAGCCGCCATGTCGATCATCCCAACCTCCACCGGCGCGGCCAAGGCAGTGGGATTGGTGCTGCCCGAGCTTGCCGGCAAGCTCGACGGCTTTGCGATGCGCGTACCAACGCCGAACGTGTCCGTGGTCGATCTGAAGTTCATCGCCAAGCGCGCAACCTCGGTCGACGAAGTCAACGGTGCGATCAAAGCAGCGGCGGCAAGCGGCCCACTCAAAGGCATTTTGGGCTTCACAGACGAGAAGCTCGTCTCCATGGACTTCAACCATGATCCGCATTCCTCGATCTTTCACACTGAGAAGACGGCTGTCATGGACGGCACGCTTGTTCAGGTCGTGTCCTGGTATGACAATGAGTGGGGCTTCTCCTGCCGTATGTCGGACACAGCGGTCCACATGGCCACGCTGATCTAGAGGCCAGCCGCAAAAAGAACAACGAAAGGCCACGACCATGGTGCAAACCATCATCTTCATCCTGATGGGGTTGGCGGTCGTGGCCAACGGATACTACCTCGTCAAAAATCTCGGCAAGCTCGACCGGTTGAGCGACCGACTCGATGAACGCCGGGACGCGAGGCTACGATTGGAAAGGCGGGGAGACATGCCCTTCAACACCCTCGACGACATGGATCTGGAGGGCAAAATCGTCCTCACCCGCGTCGACATCAACGTACCCGTAGAGGGCGGTAAGGTCACTGATGCGACGCGCATTGAACGGATCGTTCCCACCATCAAAGATATCCAAAAGGCCGGCGGAAAGCCCGTACTCCTGGCACATTTTGGTCGTCCTAAAGGTGAGCCAAAGCCGGAATTTTCTCTGAAGATCACAGTGCCAGCCCTGCAAGAGGCTCTGGAACAAGAGATTACCTTTATCGAAAAGCCAGATCGCGCTGCCCTAGAAGCTGCGCCAAGCGATGCAGTCATCCTGGTCGAGAACACCCGCTTCTCGCCCATGGAAGAGAAGAACGACCCCAAAATGGCGCAGTTTCTGGCCTCTCTGGGCGATATCTACTGCAACGATGCGTTTTCTGCCGCGCACCGCGCCCACGCCTCAACCCAAGGCGTTGCTAAGCTACTGCCAGCCTGCGCTGGCCGGCTGATGGAAGCTGAACTCACCGCACTCCAAAAGGCCCTTGGCGATCCGGAACATCCGCTGGTCGCCGTGGTGGGTGGGGCGAAAGTCTCCACCAAGCTTGAACTTCTCTCCAACCTCTTAAGCAAGGTCGATCACCTCGTCATCGGCGGCGGCATGGCGAACACGTTCTTGACGGCCAAAGGCATCGAGATCGGTACATCGCTTGCCGAGCGCGACATGACGGCGACGGCCACCGAGATCATGGACAAGGCGGACGCAGAAAATTGCACCATCCATCTGCCCAAAGACATCGTGGTCGCGCAGAAGTTCGAAGCCAATGCCTGGAGCAAGATCGTGCCGGTGGACAAATGCCCGGCAGACGCGATGATCTTGGATGCCGGACCGGAAACGGTCGCGAGTATCAAAGACGTGCTGCAAGACGCAAGAACACTTGTCTGGAACGGCCCGCTTGGCGCATTTGAGATCACACCTTTTGACGCGGCGACCGTCGCCGCAGCGCAAGGGGCAGCAGCTGCTACGAAGGCTGGCACGCTCCTCTCAGTCGCAGGTGGTGGTGATACGGTCGCAGCGCTCAACCATGCTGGCGCGGCGAACGATTTCACCTATGTCTCGACCGCCGGCGGCGCTTTCCTTGAGTGGCTGGAAGGCAAAACCTTGCCCGGCGTTGCAGCTCTGGAAGCTGCCCGTGCAGAAGCATGACACGCGCTTAAACATGCGGTGCGTGGATCATTGCGCGCAATACCGCTAAACTGTGAATTGACTTTGGACTTACGGCGCGGGGGCGCCAAAACAAGAACACACGAAAAGACACGCACCACTAGGGGGAACTCATGGCCCGCATATCGCTCCGACAGCTTCTCGATCACGCCGCCGAACATGATTATGGCGTGCCCGCGTTTAACGTGAACAACATGGAGCAGATGCTCGCCATCATGGAGGCGGCCGATGCGACCGATAGCCCCGTCATTATGGCAGCATCCCGAGGCGCACGCGGCTACGCCCATGATGTGATGCTGGAAAAGATGATCGATGCTTGCGTTGCCATCTACCCGCATATTCCGGTCTGCATGCACCAGGACCATGGCAACAGCCCCGGCACCTGCATGACGGCGATCCAAGCTGGTTTCACCTCAGTGATGATGGATGGCTCTTTAGAAGCAGATGGCAAAACACCAGCCGCCTGGGAGTACAATGTCGAGGTCACCAAGCAGACGACATTTCTTGCCCACCTGGCTGGCGCATCCGTTGAAGGTGAACTCGGCGTTCTAGGTTCGCTCGAAACCGGCACGGGTGAGGCTGAAGACGGCCATGGCGCGGAAGGCGAGCTTTCCCATGACCAGCTTTTGACCGACCCGGACGAGGCCGTGCGCTTTGTCGCTGAAACCCAAGTGGATGCACTGGCCATCGCTATGGGTACGTCCCACGGCGCTTACAAATTCACCCGCCAGCCTGACGGCGACATCCTGGCGATGAACGTGATTGAAGAGATCAACCAGAAGCTTCCGAACACACACCTTGTGATGCACGGCTCCTCCTCTGTTCCCCAGGACCTACAGGACATGATAAACGCCTATGGCGGTGAAATGAGCCAGACATGGGGCGTGCCGGTGGAAGAGATCCAGCGCGGTATCAAGCACGGCGTGCGTAAGATCAATGTCGACACCGACAACCGCATGGCGATCACGGCAGCGATCCGCAAGGTCTTCTCGGAGAACCCCAAAGAGTTCGATCCGCGCAAATATCTAAAGCCCGCGCGCGATGCGATGAAAAAGCTTTGCATGGAGCGCAACGAACAGTTCGGTACCGCTGGCAACGCCTCAAAAATGGGCCGCTGCTTTACGCTGGCTGAAATGGCCAAACGCTATGAAAGCGGCGAGCTGGCAGCCAAAGTCGATGTGACTGCAATGGCGGCGGAGTGAAGTTGGCCGAATAAAGCCACATTCGCTTTTCAAGAGCCGCTCTCTAGCGGCCGAACATATAGGATGGCCGGGTTTTCAGATCAGGACCCGGCCATTTGTATTGGGTTAAGACATGCCTTTAGAAGACTTCCGAAGTCGGCTTTTTCTCGTCATGCCCCAGCGCATGTCGAGCAATGAAGGTGACGACTTCACCGCTAAGTTCGCAAGCGCGCTCGCGGGCGGTGACATTGCCTGCCTCCTCATCGACGATGAAGTGACCGACGAGCGCGCCTTTCATGCCACCATGCAACCCTATGTCGAAACCGCGCAAAGCACCAATATCGCGGTCCTCATCCGCAATGACACTCGGATGGCCGGGCGGCTTGATGTGGATGGCGTTCATCTCAACGATGCCAAGACGCTCGACCTTGACGATCAGCGAGCCCTTCACGAACGCGGCCTCATCGTCGGATGCGGTGGCCTCAACACGCGTCATAAGGTGCTTGAGACCGGCGAGCGCGAGGTGGACTATCTCTTCTTTGGCCGCACCGACCGACCCATTGAGGCGGACACCCATCCAAAAACCAAGACGCTCAGCCTCTGGTCCGCGCAGATGATGGCTGTGCCAAGCGTTGCTCTCGCCGGTGCATCCAATGAGGCATTCTTGGAGCTTGCGGAAGGCGGCGTTGAATTTATCGCGGTACGCGAGCAAGTCTGGAACGCTGAAAATCCGGGTGAGGCGGTTCGCCAGTTTAACCTGACGCTCGACAAGGTCGCCCAACAGCGCAAGGAAGCCGCAGCATGAGGCGCGTATTCACCCTCGCCCTGTTACTGAGCGCCATACCCGTAATTGCAAAACCCGTCTTGGCGCAGGAAACGACGCCTCCACCGCCGAGCCCGGTTGAGACTATCGTTGTTGAAACGCCCGTCACTGGCGACCCCATACCAGCCCCTGAGGCACCTCCACCTGACTCCTTTGCGCTTGATCCAGCCGTCGCCTTCGAGGCGTTCGCGGCTGGCAACTATCAACGTGCGTTCGATCTCGCCATCACCTTTGCCAACCGCGGTGACCGGCAGGCGAAGCGTCTTCTCGGGCAGATGTACGCGGGCGGGTTCGGTGTCACAGAGAGTCAGGAAGAGGCCCTTGCTTGGTACCGGCTTGCGTCCGAGGAGGGCGACACACAGGCCAAAGTGCTCCTCGCCACGATGCTGCTTGATGGCGTGGTTACCGAACGCAACGAGGCAGAGGCGGCGGACCTCCTTCAAGGCGCCTACGAACAAGGAAACACTCAAGCAGCACAGATGCTTGGCGTGCTTTACCTGGAAGGCCGGGGCACCAACCGCGATATCATGCGTGGCGCGGAACTGATACGCGAGGCCGCCGATGCTGGTGATCCGACGGCGCAGTACACACTCGGCATTCTCTACAACGAAGGTGCGGGTGTGCGCCTCGACACGAGCGAATCCTACGCTTGGTTCTTGCGCGCTGCTCGCCAAGGCAACACCGAGGCGCAAATCGAGCTGGCGCTTGGTCTTCTGCGCGGGGAGGCTGGCGACCCTGCCCTGAGCGAAGAGCGCCGCATTGATGACGCCATGTTCTGGTTGCGACGAGCAGCCGAGGCAGGCAATCCGTTGGCTGAAAACCGTCTCGCCCACGCTTACGCACAGGGCTATGGAGTCCCGTTCGACCGGGTTCAAGCCGCCTACTTTCATTCAAGGGCTGTTTCTGGGGGTCTTCCCGACGCGCGGCTGGACGCCTATGTGGCAACTTTGACCGAGGATGAACGTGCAGAGGTCCAGCGGCTCGTTGAGCGTGACCGCGCACCGCCCAATCCATTTGATAATTGAACGATACAACACGACGCGGAATAGAAACTTTTCCCCAACACCCGGTCGCCTCTTGCGCCGACGCTGACGGTATGATCCACAGCGCGCAAAATCCAATTGCATTTTGGAACTTTTATGAAAATCAACGGCAACGAAATCAGGCCCGGGATGGTCATCGAGTATGATGGTGGTCTGTGGGTGGCAGTGAAAACCGGTGCTGTGAAGCCCGGCAAGGGCCCGGCCTACAATCAAGTTGAGCTAAAGAACCTCATCGATGGCCGCAAGCTGAACAACCGCTTCGGCTCCGACGAGCGGGTCGAGCGCGCGCGCATCGACACCAAGGACTTCCAGTATCTCTATGAAGAAGGCGATATGCTGGTCTTCATGGATTCAGAGACCTACGACCAGATCAACCTATCGAAGGATTTCGTCGGCGATCGCGCAGCCTTCCTGCAGGATGGGATGCAAGTGCTCGTGGAACTGCATGGCGAGACCCCCATCGGTTTCCAGCTTCCCAGCCAAGTAACACTTGAGATCGTGGAAGCAGACGCTGTGGTGAAAGGCCAGACGCAGTCGTCCTCCTACAAACCAGCGGTTTTGGAGAACGGCCTCAAGGTCATGGTGCCGCCGTTCATCAAGTCCGGCGAGCGGATCATCGTCGACACGGCCGACATCACCTACGTTAAACGCGCGGACTGAGCAGCTTCAAGTGGCAAAATCTGCGATCATGACGGTGATGGAGCGCGCTGCTCGCAAGGCAGCCCGCCGTCTGACCCGTGATTTCGGTGAGGTCGAACGGCTTCAGGTCTCTAACAAAGGGCCTGGTGACTTTGTCTCGCAAGCCGATAAGCGCGCGGAAACGGCGATTTACGACGTTTTGAACGAAGCGCGGCCACGCTGGGGGTTTCTCGGCGAAGAAGGCGGTGAGATAAAAGGGGCAGACCCGCAGCATCGCTGGATCGTCGATCCGCTCGACGGCACAACAAACTTTCTCCACTCCCTCCCGCATTTCGCGGTCTCTATTGCTTTGGAGCGTGACGGAGACCTTGTGGCGGGTCTCATCTACAACCCGATCACCGAAGAGCTGTATTCGGCTGAAAAAGGCCAGGGCGCCTATCTCAACGACACGCGTTTGCGCGTCGCGACACGGCGCAAGCTCATCGATGCCCTCCTCATCAATGGCATGCCGCATCTGGGCCGAGGTGATCACGCACTTTTCCTACGTGAGTCAGCAAGCTTGATGCGCAAAGTCTCGGGCATGCGCCGCACAGGCTCAGCATCGCTTGATCTGGCCTATGTCGCCGCGGGCCGTGCTGATGGCTACTGGGAGTCCGGCCTAGCGCCTTGGGACATCGCCGCCGGCATCATGATCGTCCGTGAGGCGGGCGGTATCGTGCGCGACATGAACGGCGGTGACGCGCCCATGGAGACCGGTAGCGTGGTGGCAGGTAACGATCTGATTGTTGGACAAACGCTGAAAGTTTTGCGGGAAGCGCACGAGGCGCACGCACGCTCGATGAACGCCCGAGAGTCAGCGTCATAGATAAAAAAGTAGGTGATGTTCGCGCGATAACGCGCTTCGTTGCGTTTTGCTTCCCATCATCGTCACAATTGGTGGTTCTGTCTGGTTCTAGAAAAGGCTAAGAGGGCCTTGAGTCGGCATGCCCGCCGGCATCCTAGAAATCCACGCTATCCACCTTGAGGGATGTTGATGGCTGACAGTTCGACGCCCTACAGCCTTTCCCGCCCGACCATTTATCTCGGTCTCATGACCGTGTTTGTCGGTCTGGCTGGCTTTGTCGTTTTGATCTTGTATCAACCGATCACGAGCGCCTTTGCTGCTAATCCCGGCCTTAATGGCCTCATTGTCGGGGTTCTTATCCTCGGGATCATACTGTCGATCTTTCAGGTCATTCGGCTGCTGCCGGAAATTCGTTGGGTGAACGGCTTCCGCATTGTCGACTACGGCTCCGGGAATGATCAGCCAAACCCTCGGCTTCTGTCGCAGCTCTCGACCTATCTGCGGGAGACAGATGGTGTTTCTGGGCTGACCATGTCCACGCAGACCATCCGCTCGATCCTGGAATCGGTCGGCCAGCGGCTTGATGAGGGCCGTGAGATCCTACGCTATATGATCGGCCTTTTGGTATTCTTGGGGCTGCTGGGCACCTTCTGGGGTTTGACGCAGACCATCTCATCGGTCGGCGAGACGATTGATGGCCTTGACGTTACCTCAGGTGATTTCGGTGCAATCTTTGAAAACCTGAAGACCGGCCTTTCCGCACCGCTCGACGGTATGGGCACCGCGTTCTCCTCCTCGCTGTTTGGGCTGGCCGGTTCACTTGTCTTGGGCTTCCTCGACCTTCAGGCCGGCCAAGCGCAGAATCGCTTCTACACCGAGCTGGAAGACTGGATGTCCCACCTCGCCGGCACTGATGTTACCCAATCAAGCGGCAATGCCGCTGAGAACGCTATTGCGTCCCTTGAGCGTTCGGTCGACCGTCTGGCCCGGCAAGTGGCGGCGCAAAACCAACTCTCCTCTGCAAGCGGCAACACTGAGAGTGAGCCCGAAAATGTCGATGCATCCATCGACAATCTCGCGACCGGCGTTCAGTCGCTGGTGCAACACATGCGCTCTGAGCAGCAAATGCTGCGCGATTGGGTCGAAGAGCAGGGCGAACAAACCCGTCGCTTAACCGCCATCATGGAGCGCGTGTCACGGGCTGTTTCCGGCGGCCAGACAGACCTTTTCGAGAACCGCTCTCGAGAGACAGACCTTGGCGAGTAGCGTAAGACAGGTGGCTTAACATGGCGCTATCGCGAGCACGCAGGCGGGGGGGAACGGTCGATTATTGGCCCGGGTTCGTGGATGCGATGGCCACACTCCTCCTGGTCATCATCTTCCTCCTGTCAATCTTTATGTTGGCGCAGTTTTTCTTGTCACAGGAGATCACAGGGCGCGACTCCGTTCTCAACCGCCTCAACGATCAGATCGCAGAGCTTACCGAGCTTTTGGCTCTGGAAAGAGCGAGCGGCCAAGAGCTAGAGAGCCGCATCGCCTCCCTCTCTGCCAGCCTTTCAGAAGCCCGGGACGAGCAGGCCCGCCTACAAGGTCTGCTTGCTGTGCCAGACGTAGAGGACACGAGCGGCTCTGTGATCGCTGGACTGGAAGAGCAAGTTGAAGATGAGCAAGCCGTTTCCCGCGAGGCGCTCAACCAGGTGGAACTCCTGAACCAGCAAATCTCCGCCCTGCGACGCCAGATCGGCGCACTTGAAGACGCTCTGGACGCCTCAGAAACGCGCGACAGAGAGAGCCAGACCCGCATTGCAGACCTTGGACGCCGTCTGAACGTCGCGCTTGCCCAGCGCGTGCAGGAGCTTTCGCAGTTCCGCTCCGACTTCTTTGGACGTTTGCGGCAGATCCTGTCACAGCGCTCAGACATCCGCGTGGTGGGTGACCGGTTCGTGTTCCAGTCGGAGGTTTTGTTCGGATCTGGCTCGGCAGAGATTAATCCCGGCGGCAGCGAGGAACTGTCGCGTTTAGCCGATGCGGTCCTGGAACTGGAAGCAGCGATCCCCTCGGAGATCAATTGGGTGATCCGCGTTGATGGCCATACCGACGCGCGGCCCTTGTCCGGCACTGGCCAGTTCGCCACCAACTGGGAACTGTCCACCGCGCGCGCAACCTCTGTCGTCCGCTTCTTGGTTGATGAAGGCGTATCGCCGGAGCACCTTATGGCGGCTGGCTTTGGCGAATTTCAACCTATCGCAGTAGGTGATGACCCTGAGAGTCTCGCCCGCAACCGGCGCATCGAGTTCAAGCTGACGGAACGGTAGCCCTCGCGCCCTTTGTGGG
Source organism: Pseudomonadota bacterium (assembly GCA_039026935.1). Classification (GTDB taxonomy): domain Bacteria; phylum Pseudomonadota; class Alphaproteobacteria; order Rhizobiales; family MH13; genus MH13. Next base: position 3,408 of record JBCCLK010000013.1, on the reverse strand, counting down.
CTCTTCAGAGATCAGATCGGAGAATTGCAGCCGCGCAAGGCGGGCATAAAGGCCGCCAGAGGCCGACAACGTGTCGTGCGTCCCGTCTTCAACGACCCGGCCGCCATCGAGCACGATGATCCGATCAGCATTACGCACGGTGGCGAGCCGATGGGCAATAACGACCACCGTGCGCCCTTCCATCAAGCGGTCCAGAGCATCCTGGACAAGATGCTCGCTTTCCGCGTCGAGCGCGCTTGTCGCTTCATCGAGAAGAAGGATGGGCGCATCCTGAAGCACTGCCCGTGCGATGGCGATCCGCTGACGCTGGCCGCCGGACAGATTCACTCCGCGCTCGCCGAGAAGCGTCTCGACTCCGTCCGCAAGAGCGTAAACGAACCCCGCAGCATTCGCTGCCGTCAGAGCATTATGAATGTCGTCATCGCTGGCATCGGGACGCGCAAAGGCAACATTGTCACGCACGGTCCCGGCGAAAATATCCACTGCCTGTGGCACCAGCGCCATCTTTGAGCGCAGCGCAGAGGGGTCATAGTCGGTGACACTGACACCATTGATGCGGATATCCCCGCGCTCCATATCGTAAAAACGCATCAACAGGTGGAGCAGGGTCGATTTGCCCGCGCCCGATGGACCGACGATGGCCACTGTCTGACCAGGCAGAACCTCGAAACTCGCATCTCGCAAGACCGGTTGTGTCAGTGCCTCCCCCTCTTCGCGCGGGTAGCGGAACCCAACATGATCAATCACGAGATGCCCTCCGCCGCCACGGCCATTGGCAGGCGACATTTCAGAATTGCCGTTTGGAAGAGGAAAGGATGCAGACGTTTTATCCCCAGCGCTGTCCCCATTCTGGCGAAGGATTGTGATGTCCACCTTTAACAGTCCGCACAGCCGATCCGCTGCTCCTACGGCCTGTGCAACCTCGCCAAAGACTTGGACCACCTCGCCGAGAGCGCCAGCAGCAAAGACAGCATAAAGGACGAACTGGCCAAGCTCACCGGCCGTCATACCGCCCGTACGGACCTCGTTGGCCCCATACCAGAGCACCAGGACAACGCTTGAAAAGATCACGAAGATCGCAAACGTAGTAAGGAGTCCCCGCGCCACCACCGAATGTCGCGCCGCTTCAAATGCTCTATCCGTCGCGGCAGCGAAACGCGTGGAAAGCCGACCTTCGGCAGCATGCGCCTGAACGGTGCGAACAGAGCTGATCGCTTCGCTGGCAAGCGCGGATGCATCGGCAAGGGCGTCCTGCGCAGAGCGGGAACGCACACGCACCTTTCGGCCAAACACGACAAGCGGCAAAATCACGAGCGGGATCGCCACGAGCACCGCGCCGGAAAGGGTCGGGCTCGTCACAACCATCATGATCGCCGACCCGAAAAACAAAAACGCGTTGCGAAGCGCGATGGAAAGCGTTGATCCCACCACTTGCTTCATCTGCGTGGCATCACTCGTGAGCCGCGAGATCAACTCACCAGCTCGAGCTCGATCATGGAACGACTGGTCAAAGCGCATGATACGCGAGAACACCGCTGCCCGCAGATCGGCAACAACGCGCTCGCCAATCCAGGTGACGAGATAAAAGCGCAGACCACTCATGAGAGCGAGCACAGCCACCACGATGACAAGCCCGGTAAACACACCACCGAGCGGCATGCCGTTCTCACCGGCAAAGCCTTGATCAATGACCATCCGTACCGAGAAGGGAACGACAAGCGTCGCCATCGTAGCGCCAACAAGTGCCAGGAAGGCACCGACCATGTACGTGGTGTATGGTGCGAGAAACGGCCAAAGCTGCGCCAATGTCCTGCGTGCAGCAGCGCTATCGATCCGTGCGGATCGCGCGTCAGATTGAGGTCGTGGGGCCATGGTTTTCCCTACAGATCAAATCACTTCCCTGTCCACCCATACGAGAGTGTGGGCGTTTAGGGCATCGCGAGCTGCGCATGGCGACGAACGATTGGTGCAGCAGCTTGCACCAGGCCAGCCTTACGTGTATTGACCCGCGACAGATCAGGTGGATGTCAACGTCCGCCGCGATAAAGATTCTCCTAAAGGTTGAGAGTACTGCGCCATGGACCTTAGGCGGTGGCCGAGCTCAGCTGGTGTTTGACGGAACAACCGATATGAAAAAAGACCTTCATCCCGATTACCATACGATCACCGTGGTGATGACCGACGGAACTGAGTACCAGACGCGCTCAACATACGGCCAGGAAGGCGACACGCTGCGCCTTGACATCGACCCGACGACCCACCCGGCTTGGACCGGCGGTCAGCAGACACTGCTCGACCGTGGGGGCCGTTTGTCGAAGTTTAAAAACAAGTTTGACGGCTTTCTGGGCGGCGGCAACTAAGCGCGTTCACAAACGCGTCTGTCTCACAGATTCACAAGGTGTTATGACGGGCCAGCCAAGCTTGCCCGTTTTTATGTCCGGTGTTGAGTGAAACCGCACTGCGTGCGGGTAGGAAGTTAAAAACCACCAAAAGCGTCGCTGAGGCGAGCCATCTGCGCCGCGACGGGGTTGGGTGTCTCTTCCACATCCACTTCTTGTTCACGCGCGCTCGTTTTGTAGAAAATCGTATCCAAACGCTGCACACGCGTTTGGAGATCCATTGACGCTTCAACCAGTTCCCGCAGCGTTACGGGAAGCTGGTCCCATCCAGGCCCGCGCACAGGGCTGGAGAGCCCGTGAATACGCACTTTAGCCTTTTCCTGCGCCGCCTGCTCTAGCGTCATTTCGCCTTCATGCACAGCGCGCTGGAGAAGAAGCCAAGAGGCAAGCTGCATAAGCCGCGTGGTGAGACGCATCGATTCGGTCGCGTAAGCCATGGCGCCAGCGCGTGGCAAATCCTTTGCTTCTTCTCGCCCGGCCTTGTCGAGATACTCAGCCGTAGTCTCAACGAGCATCATGCCGTGTTCGAAAAGCTCATGGAAAGCATTGGAGCCGACAAGACGGTCCGCGAAAGATACTGGCTCTTCGCTCAACCTTGGACGCTCATCGTTCATCGTACCAACCCATCCTCACATAGGATTATCGTCACTTCATGATATCTCGACCATAACGCAAATTCGCTAACCGTCTACCGGGTGGTCGGGCACAACGGCTCTCATTTGAAAGCGCAGTTAACAAGGCCTCAGCGACCGTTTCCCGGGGATCACGAACGCATAAAAAAAAGCCGCAGCAGACGCTACGGCTTTGAAAAGTTTAAAACAGGGAGGCGTCAATGAGCAAGCAAGCACTCAATAACTGTCGAGAAATCTCGATGAAAAGAAGCTAACCAGAAAAGGTTGACGAGAGGTTAAGGGTTAACATCTTTGTGAAAATCTATCGTAAAGACGACCTTTCCAACCCCAAGATCATCGACCGATCAACTCTCCTGTCATGTCAGACAGAAGACTTG